>JANLPE010000062.1:0-76327 GCA_031366985.1 Gemmatimonadaceae bacterium | reverse complement strand
GCGGCGGCCGCGGCGATGGTTCGTACGAATACTCGGACAATAGAACGGTTCATGAGCGGGTGATCGAAGTGAGAGTTGGTATTGCGCTTGTACAAAATAACAGTGGGGGGGAGGCCCGAAGGCCTCCCCCCCACCGGCAATTCAGAGGAGACCCTGAATTACTGAATCTGCGACATCGCAGCGGCCGGGTTCGTGGCCAGTCCGCGACCCTTCGTGCCGTTCGACGCGATCGCCATGAAGCGCGTCGTGCCGACGGCCGTCAGGGTGGTCAAGCCGGTGCCAGCGGCCAGGCCGTTGACGCCGTTCGTACGCGTCGTAAGACGGTACGTCCAGACACGCGTCGTGCCGTTGTCCGCGATGTACACCGGGCAGGTCGCGGCCGCGCTCACGCAAGGTGAGGACGTGGCATCAACCATACCAATGAACACCCACTGACCGGCGGCTGCACCGATCACAGTCGGGGCCGCCGTCTGGTACTCGTAGAAGTCAACGCGCGTGAACGGCGAGTTGATCTGGTTCGTCGTCGCCGAAACGATCGCCTTCACACCGTTCGCCGGCGCGTTCCACTGCGACGCGATGGTGCCGAGGCCCCACGTGAGGACGTTCACGTTGAACGTGTTCCACGAGGTCGCATCGTTTCCAACGTTGCCGGACAGAAGCGCGACGCCGAAGAAGCCGCCTGCGCCTGCATTACCCAACGAAACGTTGCCGCCAGCGTTGATCACGCGAGCGTAGGCCGAGTCCGGACGTGACTGCGAGGCGTTGTTAACCGCGCCGCTCGTCGCCGCGTACTCGAGGTTCGTGTAGATGTTGACGCCCGACGTGAACGGCGTGGCGGTCGTGAAGTTACCGTTCAGACCGATCGCGTCGTTGAAGCGGGCGTTGTACAGCGTTGCCGGGAACGTCAGGGTCGCACGGGTCGCGCCCGTCGGATCCAGTAGCGCCGAGGCAGATGCTGCGCCGTAGCCGATGGCCAAGTTCGTCACCCAAGCTTCCACGACTTCCGTGAAGTTCGGCGTGAACGTATTCGGGCCAGCCGCCGTGACCGTGCTCGGGATTCCGAGACCAGTCATCGCGGGCGTCGAGTTGTTGAACAGCACGCGGCGAACCGGCGTCGTCGCGATGTTGCCGGCGCGGTCACCCACGCGAGCCGCATACGAGTAGTAGCCTTCGACCGGCGTGCCGCCGATGCCGAAGTCCGAGCCGAGAATACGTGCCTGCAACGGGCGGTAACCGTCCGACATCGCGGTGCCGAACTGGAGGAACGGGCTCAAACCGGTGAAGACGCAAGCCGGGTTGGTGATGAACGCCGAACCGATCGTGCCACCCGTCGGGAATGCGGCGCCACGCTGGCATACGCCCGTGGAGTTGGCCTGGTTTGCACGGGCCAGGATGTTCAGCGCCGTGGTCAGACCCGAACGCTCGTCAAGCGCGTCCGTACCCCAGATGGTATCCGTCGCGGCGGGGACCGCCGTGACCGCAAAGCCAGTTAAAGCAAGCGTCGAAGCCGAAAACGTCGTGGTATCGGCGAACGATCCCGGACCCTGACCCGGCGTCGCGGCAACTGCCGACGAGCCCGAGCCGGAGGCGGCAACCGTGTAGCGAATGAGCGGCGCCACGTTGTCGATCGCGAAGCGATTCGGCGTAGCAGCGGTCGAGACGGTCGTGGAGTTAGCCAGGAGATCCAGACCCGTTCCCGCGACCGTGTAGACGTCGGCCGTGAAGTCCGTCGCGCACTCCGGAATGTCCGCTGCGCCTGCCGTCGGCATAGCCACTGCCGTCGCGCCGCAACCCGAGTACGTGTAGGAGAACGTGGCCGTGGTGTTCGGGCCGACGCCACCGTCAGCCGGAGCCGACGTGTTGGTACGCCAGTTGAAGTTGTTCAGCACGCCAGACGCCCACTTCAGGGCCGGGTTCGCGACCGCGAACGTCGGACCAGCGTAGTCGAGGCGGATCGCGACCGGGGCCGTGACCGACGCCGACGTGCGATAGCCAATGCCCGTCGAAACGGTCGGCGCGCTGTTGTTCGAGTTATCCTGCGCGGCCGTGATGGTCGGCAGCGACTGCGCATTCAAGTTGTTCGCCTGCTCGTAGCCACCGCAGGTCAGGTTCGTCGCCGCCGCAACCGTCGCGTTGCTGTACGTCGTCGTGAACGGCGTGGCCGTGTACTGCTTGGGCGTGCCGCACGTGGTCAGACCGACCGAGGCCGACTGGATCGTGCGTAACGGAGTGTAAAACACCGCCACCGGACGGATCGTGCCGGTACCCGTGGCGCCCGGGCCACCGAAGTAGTTGTAGCTGACACCAGCGGTCGTGCGCGTCGCGGTCGCCGACGGAGCAACGAATTGCGCCGCCCACCCGTCAACGTTCGTGAAGTTGAGCACGCCCTGGTTGTTCGTGGCGTTGAAGCTTTCCGTGCCGACCGTCGTGCGGACCGACGCCTTGATCACGTGCTGGCCGTTGGCGTACTTCGTTGTCGCCGTGCCCGCCGTGAAGTTCGACGTGAAGTCAGCCGTGTTGATCGACAGCTGCACCATGCTCGCGTTGGCCGCGGAACCGGCATACGTCTGCTCGGCCGCCGGATCGCCGCAGTTGTTGCCGGCTGCGTCGCAGATGTAGACGCGGACGGAGCTGAGCGACTGACCGTTCGGCTGCAGGTTCAACGTCACCTGGATCTGATCGCGCGTGTTGGCGATGTCGACCGGCTGGTTGACCTGTGCGTTCGCGGCGAACACGATGCCGTCGTTGTTCGCCGAGCCGGAGGACGTCACCGGACCCTGCGTGACCGACGCGATCGTCACGTTCGCGGCCGGCGACACAATCACCGGGACCACAACCGTCAAGCTCGCGGCCGCCAACGTCGCCGTACCCGGCGCGGACGCCACGACGGTGATCGCCGACGTGCCCGGTCCAACTGCCGTCACGAGACCCGCGGCGGACACGGTCGCAACCGAGGCCGTCTGCGTCGTGTACGTGATCGTCGGGGTGACACCAGCCGCTGCGGTCGTCGAAGACGTCAGCTGCGCCGTCGAACCAAGCGCCATGGCCGGATTGGCCAACGACGTCGGCTGAACCGTCAACGACGTGATGGCCGCCGGAGCCGCCGTGACGGTGATCGTCACGCCAGTCGTCAGGGTTGTCGTCGTGAAGCCCGTGCCCGAACCAGTCGCCGTTACCGTGATCGTCGCCGTACCCGGCGCAACCGCGGTCACAACGGCGCCGGACACCGACGCGATCGAGGCGCTGCTCGTCGCATACGTGTACGCCGGGGTGATCGCCGCCGAGCCGCGCGTGACGTTCGGAACGATCGTGATCGACTGACCGACCGCGATTGATGCGGTGGTCGGCGAGGCCGACAGGTCCTTGATCGCGGCCGTAGCCGCGTTGACCGTCACCGATGCCGCGGCTTGGCCGCCCGTCGATGAAACCGCCGTGACCGTCACGTTGCCGGAGGCAACGGCCGTCACGTTACACTTGCCACTCGCTGCAGCCGCCGTGGCCACTGCCGCGTTGCTCGACGAGCAGCTCGACAGGGTCGGCGCGGCAGTTGTGCTGCCACCCGTGATTTGAACCGCGAACGAGATGGTCTCGCCGATGTTCATGGTGGCGCTGGGCGGGGTGATCGAAACGACCACCGGTGCGTCCGGCGCTGGGGTCACCGTGACGTCATCACCGCAAGCACCCAGCGCGGTCATCGCGCCAAGGCTCAGGGCGAAGAGCGCCGTCTTCCGAGAAAAGAGTTGCATTAATCCCCCTCTTACGAGGTCGTGGAGGTAGCTGAATGCGTCGGGATGGGTAGCCCGCCACAAACAAAACTTCTGGTTAAAAATCGCGTCGATGCGACTCGATCTTCATCACGCATCTCACTCGTGAATGAACACGTTCCGGGGAGCGGCCGGTCAGTACTCATACCGCAGTGAGCGCATGACGCCCGAACTTCTTCGAACACCTGCTTCTTCACCTACAACACACTCAGGTGCGCGTGCCTACTGCATCACCACACCTGCTCCGCGTGAACCACTCATACCGACGGCACGCGGGCCTGCACCACCCGGACACACCTCCGGATAGAACTCAGGCATCGATAGCACGGGGCAAACCTAGGAACCTTTTCCCCGCTGGTCAAGGCGAGAAATCACCACATCCAAGTTTGGCGCCATCACAGTTCTGTAACCTTCGGCCGGGAACCCCCATTTGTCCACACGGAGGGCAGCTCCTCTTCCCGGAGGATGGACCACAAAAAGGACGGAGAGCCGCGCGGAAACGTCACAGGCCGGGCAATTTCGCCACACCGCTCTGGCCACGCCCGAACATCTCCCGATCTACACTTACTCTATACTTATCCGTATGGCCGATCTGCCCCGGATTCACCTTCCCGCCCACCGGGAAATTCCCGCCCCACCGAGCGAGGCGCTCGGGCCGGCACTGAACGCCGCGCAGGCCGAAGCGGCCGCCCATGGCGATACTCCACTCCTTATTGTGGCCGGCGCGGGCTCGGGAAAGACCCGCACGCTGATTCATCGCGTCGCCCACCTCATTAACAAAGGGGTGCCCGCCAGCCGGATCCTCCTCCTGACGTTCACGCGTCGAGCCTCGCAAGAGATGCTCGACCGGTGCCAACGCCTCGTTGGATCGGCCTCGCAGCAGGTCCAGGGCGGCACCTTCCATGGTATCGCACACCGCCTGCTCCGGCGATTTGGCCCGACCGCCGGCCTCCCGGCCGATTTCAGCATCCTCGACCAGGGCGATGCGGCGGATCTCATGGGGCTCGCCCGGGCCGCCCTCGGCTACGCCGACTCGCAGAAGCTCCCCAAGTCCGCGCCGCGCTTTCCGCGGGCCGAGACCCTGCTCGCGATCTATTCCCGCCACATCAATACCGATCGGCCGATCGCCGAACTGATCGGCCAACAGTGGCCGCATTTCCTGTCGTGGACCGGCGATATCGAAAAGCTGTTCGGCAACTACGTGCAGCGCAAAGCCGAACGCAATCTGCTCGACTACGACGATCTCCTGCTGTCGTGGGCGCTGCTGCTCGAGCAGGCGCCGACGATTGCGGAGCAAATTCGGGCACTCTACGAGCACGTCCTCGTCGACGAGTACCAAGACACCAATCCACTGCAGTCGCGCATCCTGCGCGGATTGTGCAGCCACGGACGCATCACCGTCGTCGGCGACGATGCCCAGAGCATTTACGCGTTTCGCGGCGCCACCATTCGCAATATTCTGGATTTTCCGCGTCAGTTTCCGGGCACCCACATTGTCACGCTCGAACGAAACTATCGCTCGGTCGCGCCGATTCTCGAGACCACGAACGCACTCATCGCACGCAGCCGGGAACGGTACTCGAAACAGCTCTGGACAGAGCGTTCGGGCGGCGAGGCGCCGTGGCTGGTGACGGTGCGCGACGAGCATGAGCAAACGCGCTTCGTCGTCGATCGGCTGCTGGAGTTGCACGACGAAGGCATTCCGCTTCGCGAGATCGCGGTGCTCTTTCGTGCCGGCTATCTCTCGGCCGATCTCGAAATCGAACTCGCCAATCGCCGCATTCCGTACGAGAAATGGGGCGGCCTGAAATTCCTCGAGGCCGCGCACATCAAGGACATCCTGGCGTTTCTCCGTGTGCTCGAAAATCCGCGCGATGAAGTCAGCTGGTATCGCCTGCTGCGGCTGTTGCCGGGTGTCGGTGATGCAACGGCGCGCGCCGCCGTGGAACTGCTGACGGCGCACGAGTGGCAGCCGATGGCGATTGGTGCGGTGCGCGCCCCGGCGCGGGCGCGGCCGGGACTCCACGCACTGTCCGCCTTGCTCGACGGTATGCGGCGGGTCAACGTGACGTCGCCGTCGGAAGCGATTCGACTGGTGCGCCAGCTCTACGATCCGATTCTCACGGCCACGTATGACGACGCCCCGCCGCGACTTGCGGATCTTGGTCAGCTCGAGGTGATCGCCGCCGGGTATGCCGACCGCACGACGTTCCTCGCGGCGCTCGCACTCGAGCCGCCCGCGAACACGCAGGACCTGGCCGTCGGCAGTGACGATGAATCGGATGCGCTGATTCTCTCGACCGCGCATTCGGCCAAGGGCAAGGAGTTTGATGTGGTATTTGTCATCTGGGCCGCCGACGGCGTCTTCCCGATGGCGCGCACTGCCGACAAAGAAGACGAGGTCGACGAGGAACGACGATTGCTGTACGTGGCGATGACCCGCGCGCGGGATCAGCTCTACGTGACATATCCGCTGCACAGCTATCCGACGCGGACCGGCGCCGACTTTGCGTACGGTCAGATGTCGCGATTTCTCGATCCGGGTGTGCGGGGTACAATGCAACGCGTCACCATCGGCGTGGATATGCCACCAGCGCTGCCGGCGCCGCGGGAACTGGACCCGTCGATCGATTTACGCGCGCTGCTGCGCGGGCGGTTCGGCACGTCGTAGGAACTCCAATAGATTTTTGTTGCGATCGCGCCTACCAACGACACTACTCTTGCCAACACACCCAATGCGTCTCGCTATTGCATTCGTCGCGCTACTCACTGGCGCATCACTCCATGCGCAGGGCGTCGTCAAACAGAAAGCCCGGGCGCCGAAGCGATCCGCGCCGACAGTTGCGGATTCGTTTCGGGTCTCGGCCCCGCTGCCGATCGATCCGGCGGTGCGTCTGGGCACGCTGCCCAACGGACTGCGCTATTACGTGCGCAAGAACGTCAAACCCGAGCAGCGCGCGGAACTGCGCCTCGTGGTGAACGCTGGGTCGATCCTGGAGGACGAAGATCAGCGCGGGCTCGCGCACTTCGTCGAGCACATGGCGTTCAACGGCACGAAAAGCTTCAAGAAGAACGACATCGTCAAGTATCTCGAATCCATCGGCGTGCGCTTCGGCGCGGATCTGAACGCGGAAACCGGATTCGACGAAACAGTCTATATCCTGCCGGTGCCGACGGACAGCGCTAGCATCCTCGAGAAGAGCTTTCGCTTTCTCGGCGATGTCGCAAGTGGCGTGCTGTTCGACTCGACCGACGTCGTGGCGGAGCGTGGTGTGGTACTCTCGGAATGGCGCGACGGCCTCGGAGCTGGTGAACGCATCCGCAACCAGCAGTTTCCAGTCATTTTCCGCGGATCGCGATACGCCGATCGCCTGCCCATCGGCTTGCCGGCGGTATTGGCGAAGGCCAACCCGGCACCGATCCGTCGATTCTGGCACGACTGGTATCGCCCCGATCTGATGGCGGTGGTCGCGGTCGGTGACGCGGACCCGGCCAAGCTCGAAGCGTTGATCAAATCGACGTTCGGACCCATTCCGCGCCGTGTGAGTCCGCGCAAGCGCATGGTCGCGACGGTGCCGAAGCATGACTCGACGCTGGTGACCATTGCGACGGATCCGGAGGTCACCTCCTCCGCGGTCGGGGTACTCTGGAAGTTGCCGCCAAGCGAAACACGGACCGTCGGTGATCTGCGCCGGATGATGATGCGGCGCCTCTACAACAGCATGCTCAACCAGCGCTTCAGCGAACTGTCGCAGAAGCCGGATGCGCCGTTCGTCGGCGCCGGTGCCGGCGGCGGCAATTTCGTGCGCGGCAGCGACTACTACTCGTTGAATGCAGACGCGAAAGAAGGCAAACTGCTCGAGTCGCTGCAATTGGTGCTGACGGAATCAGAGCGCGTACAGCGTCACGGGTTTCTGCAGAGTGAGTTGGATCGCGGTCGCACCAACTTGCTGCGCGCGCTCGAACGCGCCTACCTCGAACGCGACAAGACGCCCTCGTCGTCGTTCGTCGGTGAATACGTCGATCATTTTCTCTCAGGCGATGGTATTCCGGGTGTGGCATTCGAGTACGACGCGGCGAAGAAGCTACTTCCCGCCGTCACGCTCGCCGAGGTGAACACGCTTGGCGCCGAACACAGCAGCGCAGCGAATCGCGTGGTGACGGTCACGTTGCCCAAGAAGGACGGCTTGATCCCGCCGTCCGAAGCGCACATCCGTGACGTGTTCACCAAGGTCGCGGCGCTAACGATAACGCCGTGGACGGAAACGATCGCTGAAGGCGCCCTCGTGACGAAGTCTCCGACGGCCGGCCGCGTGGTGGCCGAGAAAAAGTATGACGCGATCGGGATGACCGAGTGGACACTGTCGAACGGCGCGCATGTGTACGTGAAGCCGACGGATTTCAACGCGGATCAGGTGCTGCTCACTGCGTGGAGTCCGGGCGGTACCAGCCT
Source organism: Gemmatimonadaceae bacterium (assembly GCA_031366985.1). Classification (GTDB taxonomy): domain Bacteria; phylum Gemmatimonadota; class Gemmatimonadetes; order Gemmatimonadales; family Gemmatimonadaceae; genus Gemmatimonas. Next base: position 68,110 of record JANLPE010000062.1, on the reverse strand, counting down.
GTTGCCGGACAGCGCCGTATTTCGCGGTGCCTTTACCACGACGGCGCTCGAGCGCGGTGGTGTTGGCGCGTTCTCGCTGATCGATCTGAACAAGAAGCTGACGGGCAAAGTCGCGTCGGTCTCCGCCTTCATCGGTGATCTGAGCGAGGGACTGAGTGGTCGCGCGTCACCCAAGGATCTCGAGACGATGATGCAGCTGATCTGGTTGCGCATGACATCGCCGCGGCCCGACGCGACCGCTCTGCAGGCACTCACGCAGCAGTTTGACGCCGTGCTCAAGAACAAGGACGCGAATCCCGCTGCCGTTTTCAGCGACACCGTGCAGGTGACGTTGGCCGGTGGGCATCCACGGGTACGACCGTTGTCCGTAGCGATGCTGAAGGAGCTCGACCTCGCGCAGATGACGGCGTTTTACAAGGACCGTTTCGGCGATGCCGGTGACTTCTCGTTTCTCTTTGTCGGCAACGTCGATTTGGCGGTTCTCAAGCCACAGGTCGAGCAGTGGATCGCCTCCCTGCCGGCGGCGGGCCGCACGGAAAATTTCCGTGACGTCGGCCCGAAGCTATTTAGCGGCCGGATCGACAGGACGGTGCGCAAAGGACTGGCCCCGCAGAGTCAGACGGCCGTGCTGATGGCGGGTAGCGCGCCGTGGTCGCGTGAGGAAGCGTATCTATTGTCGTCCGTTGGCGAAGTGCTCGAGATGCGGTTGCTCGACCGGCTGCGCGAAGCGCTGGGCGGCACGTACTCTGTGAGTGTCAACACGGCGTTTTCGCGTCGGCCTCGTCAGGAATGGCAAGTCGTCATCAGCTACGGCTCCGCGCCGGAGCGAGCCGATACGATGTTCGCCGCGGTGCAGCAGGAGCTCGATTCATTGCGCCGCGTTCCGCCGTCGGCGGCGGAGATCGAGCGAGTTCGCGAGCAGCAGCGACGCGAACGCGAAGTCGCGCGCAAACAGAACAACTGGTGGCTCGGCACGCTGCAGGCGCGACTTGATAACGGCGATGATGTGACGACGGTCTTCGCTGATGACGCTCTGATCGCCTCTCTGACGCCCGAGAAGCTGGCGGCGGTAACCAAGAAATACCTAGACGAGACAAATCGGGCGCGGTTCGTACTGCTGCCGGAAGCGAAGAAGCCGTGAGGAACGGCTCTCATCGCGCGCGTTTCCTCACCGACGCTGCTGCGCAATCACCGACTGCACCGCCGCCCGCAGTTTGTTCCCCCCCGCTACGTACACCGAATCAAACGCATCCAACCCCTCGGCGTACACGCGCCGCGAGAGCAACACGGCGTTGTTCAAGGCAATGCGCTGCGCCCACCCAGCGGGATAGCCGAACAGCAGCGGGGCGACCGAATCCACCAAGCGGCGGCGGGCGGCGCTGTAAATCACGTCACGCGCCGCGAGTCGTTCGGTGCGTGCAGAATCGGGCAGCGCCTTGAACGCGGAGTCCACCTCGTGCGAGAGCCGCGCCCAGAAGGCCCCGAGACGCCGATCATTCTGCCAGTCCGCTTCGGCTCGGCGCAACGAGGCCGTATCACCACGTGCGCGAAAGAACTCTTCCGCCCCGCGGCCGCCGACGAACGACGCGAAGGACTCGTTGAACGCTACGCGACTCTTCGCGAAGTACGTGTTGTGCAGTAACTCGTGCAACACGGTGTTGACCAGTGAGATCGAGTCCTGCTTCACAGTTGTGCTGACCAGTGGGTCGTTGAACCAGCCGAGCGTGCTGAACGCTGACGACGCGCCGAGCGTAACGTCGAAGCCGTCCCGGTCGAGTTGCGCGCGGGTGCGTTTCGCTTCCTCGAAGTCGAAGAACCCCTTGTACGGAAAGGTCCCGACAACCGGGAACCACCAGGTCTTGCGCTGCAGGCGATCACGGTAGGCCGCCGAGAGAACGAGTACCAGCGTGTCGCGATCAAGACGGCTGAATTGGGTGAAGCTGTCCCCCGCCCTGAGTCCGAGCGAATCGACTGCGAACCTACGGGCCTCGGTGACGAGTTGTAGCTTGGCCAACGTCGCCGCGTCGAGTCCGTTGACGTCGAGTGTTGTGACCGTGGTCGTCCGAGACAGTCCCGAGTCGGCCACCAGCTGCGCGATCGGCCGGCGGCGCGCGAGAATGCGAGCTTCTTCGAAGGCGGCCCGCGAGATGTAGCAGCCGACCGGGGACAGTCCCAGGATCACGGCAACTAACACCGACAGCGCCCCAACGATTATCTTCCGCGGTCCATGTCGTTTGTCCACCTGCATTGCCACTCCGAGTATTCGCTCCTTGATGGGGCGAACCGTATCGATGATCTGATCAAGCGCGCGCAGCTGTACGAGCAGCCCGCGCTGGCGATTACGGATCACGGGAACATGCACGCCGCCTGGGATTTTCAGGAAAAGGCACGCAAGGCCGGCGTGAAGCCGATCATGGGGATGGAAGCCTATGTGGCCCCGGGTGATCGCCGCACCCGTGGACGACCGGCGCCGGGGGTCAAGCCGTACTACCACCTTGTCCTGCTCGCCCGCGATTTGCAGGGCTACCGTAATCTGGTCAAGCTCTCGTCGCTCGGGTACACCGAAGGCTTCTACACCAAGCCGCGTATCGACCGCGAGTTGCTCGCACAGTACAGTGAAGGGCTGATCGTCTCGTCGGCCTGCCTGGCCGGCGAGGTGGCAACCCACCTGATGCACGATCGAGTCGCCGAAGCGCGCGAGGCCGCCGCGTGGTACGCCGAACTGTTCAAGGATCGCTACTACCTCGAGGTGCAGGCGCACACGAGCGAAGGACAGTCGACGCTGAACGCCAAGGTGCTCTCGCTCGCCGACGATCTGGGTCTGCCCGTGGTCGCCACGAACGACGCGCACTTCCTGCGGCACGAAGACCATGACGCGCACGACGTCCTGCTCTGTATCGGTCTCGGCAAGGATCGCAACGATCGCGATCGGATGAAGTACGATGACGGGTTGTACTTCAAATCTGCCGACGAGATCCGTCCGTTCTTCCCAGGACGGGACGATGTGCTCACCAACACGCTCGCCATCGCCGAATCGGTGGCCGTGCAGTTCGAGAAGAAGTACTACGTGCCGTCGTTCCCGTTGCCCGAAGGCGTGGCGACCGAGAACGAGTTGCTCGTCAAGCTTGCGACCGACGGCGCGAAGATGCGGTACGGCGATCCGTTCCGCGACGAGGTCAAGGATCGACTCGAGTATGAACTCGGCGTCATTACGAAGACCGGCTACGCCGGCTACTTCTTGATCACCGCCGATTTCATCAAGGCGGCGCGCGATCGCGGCATTCCCGTGGGGCCCGGACGCGGGTCGGCGGCTGGCTCGCTCGTGTCCTACGCACTGCGCATCACAGATGTCTGTCCACTTGAGTTCGATCTGCTCTTCGAACGTTTTCTGAATCCGGAACGCGTCTCGATGCCCGATGTCGACGTCGACTTCTGTTTCGAACGGCGCGGCGAAGTGATCGAGTACGTGCGACAGAAGTACGGCAAGGAATCGGTCGGGCAGATCGTCACGTTCGGGACGATGAAGTCGCGCGCCGCCGTCAAGGACGTCGGCCGGACGCTGGGCTTTACGCCGGCGGAGACCGACGCGCTCGCGAAGTTGATTCCGAATGCGCCGAATTTTTCGCTGACCGTCAAGGAAGCGATCGAGCAGGTGCCCGAAGTCAAGGCGTTTTACAAGAACGACCCGCGCTACAAGCAGCTGCTCGACTTCGCGATCTCGCTGGAAGGGCTGTCGCGTCATACGGGTGTGCATGCCGCCGGCGTGGTCATCGCGCCGGGACCACTCGATGAATTCGTACCGATCTGTACGCAGGCATCGAAGGGCGCTGGCAGCGGTGATGACGAACGCGTGATCGTGACGCAGTACGACATGACGGCGCTCGAAAAGGCCGGCATGCTGAAGATGGACTTCCTTGGCCTGACGACGCTCACGGTGATCAGCGATTCGCTCGCGCTGATCAAGGAGCGGCACGGAAAGGAGGTCGTGCTTGAAGATCGCGGATTCACCGACGAAGACACGTACCGTCTGCTACGCGCCGGGCGAACTGCCGGCGTCTTTCAGTTCGAATCACCGCTCGCGACGGACGTGCTCAAGCGCATGCGCTGCGACCGATTCGACGACTTGGTCGCGTCGAACGCGCTGCTGCGTCCGGGCCCACTCGATGCGGGCATGCACAACGTGTACATCAAGCGCAAACGCGGCGAAGAAGTCACCGTGTACGCGCTGCCCGAGTTGGAACCGATCCTGTCGAACACGTACGGCGTCATCACGTATCAGGAACAGGTGATGCGTATCGCGCAGGTGTTGGCTGGCATCTCCCTCGCCGAAGCCGACGTCCTGCGAAAAGCCGTCGGCAAGAAGGATTCGGAGCTCATCAAGAAGGAGCTGGGCAAGTTCGTCACGAAAGCGGTCGCACGCGGCTACGACCCGAAGATCATCGACGAACTCTCAGGCCAGATTGAGACGTTCGGCCGGTATGGTTTCAACAAATCCCATTCGGTCGCGTATTCCGTCGTCGCGTACCACACGGCGTGGCTCAAAGCGCACTACCCGGCCGAATTCATGGCCGCGCTGTTGTCCTCGAACATCGGCAAGACCGAAGAGGTCATCAAGTACATCGCTGAAGCGCGCGAAATGGGCATCGAAGTGCTCGCGCCGGACGTGAACGAGTCCGGATGGCGCTTCACGGTGGTTGGCGACAAGCGCATCCGCTTCGGCATGGGCGCGATCCGCAATGTCGGACGCGGTGCCATCGACTCGATGCTTACGGCACGCCGCGACGGGCCCTTCACATCGCTATACGACCTCTGCTCGCGCGTTGACCTTCGCCTGTGCAACAAGCGCGTCTTTGAGGCGCTGGTGGCCGCAGGAGCGTGCGATGGGCTGGGCGGACACCGCGCACAGCTGCTGGCTGCGCTTGACCACGCGATCAACGAAGCGTCGCTGCGGCAGGAAGAAAACGAGAAGGGTCAGGTCTCGCTCTTTGGCGATTTTGGCGATACCGAGGGTACCGCGGATTCCCGCCATGCCCCGCCACCGACCCTGCCGAACGTCCCCGTCTGGGGCGAAAGCGAGCGCCTGCAGCGCGAAAAGGAGCTCCTTGGGTTCTATATCTCGGGGCACCCGCTCGAGCCGTTTCGGACGGAATGCGAGCTATTTGCCTCACATACGGTCGCTCAGTTGGGGTCCTGGACCCCAGAAGGGGTCACCATTGGGGTTGTGGTGACGGCAATCAAGAAACAGATATCGAAGCGGTCCGGGGCCGAATTTGCCCGGTTGACAGTCGAGGATTTCTCCGGCTCTTCAGAAATTCTGGTCTTTCCGGAGGCGTGGGCGGTGATCGCCGAACGTGTCCGGCCCGATGTGCCCCTCCTGGTGACGGGCGGGTACTCGCGGAAAGATCAGAATGGGGAGAGTCCGACCTTCATCGTCGAAGCGGTCACCAGATTCGCCGAGATCCGGGCAAGCGGCGATCTTGCGGTGGCCATCGATTTGAGCCGCGGTGCAGACTTGGCGCTGTCGGTGATGGAAGACGTTCGGGTGGCAGTCGAGGCCCACCAGGGCTCGGCGCCGCTTGAGCTTCGCTGGCAGGACGGTGATGGTACGTCGGTCCGGTTCCGGTCGCGGAGCATTACGGTAGCCGCGTCACCGGTCGTCTTGGCCGATCTTCGCGCGCTGCTTGGCGCTGATCGTGTGCGCCTCGTGCGCGCCGACGGCTGACGAGCTGTCGTGTCCCTCTAATCCCGCACTTTCATGGCTGCTGCCCCGGTTCTCGAATTCGAGCGTCCGATTGCGGATCTCGAAAAGCAGATCGAGGAGCTGAAGAAGCTCGCCAGTGATCAGTCGCTGGACCTGATCGCCGATCTCGCGCCGCTCGAACGGAAGCTCACGGAGCTGCGTGTGCAGATCTATCGCAACCTCACGCCGCTGCAGCGCGTGCAGGTGGCGCGCATCGCGCGTCGTCCGTTCACGGCGGATTACCTGCGTCTGGCGTTCAACGACTTCATCGAGTTGCACGGTGACCGGGCATTTCGTGATGACGCCGCCATCATCGGTGGCTGGGCGCGTTTGGACGGCGAGACCGTGATGGTCATCGGTCATCAGCGGGGTCGGGACACGAAGGAGAATCTCAAGCGCAACTTCGGCATGCCGCATCCGGAGGGCTATCGGAAGGCACTGCGTCTTATGAAGCTGGCCGAGAAATTCCAAGTGCCGGTGCTGACCTTCATCGACACACCGGGCGCGTGGGCGGGGCTCGGTGCCGAAGAGCGCGGACAGAGCGAAGCCATTGCGCGCAATCTGTTCGAGATGAGCCAATTGCAGGTGCCGATCATCGCGACGGTGATTGGCGAAGGCGGCTCGGGCGGCGCGCTCGCGCTTGGCGTCGCTGATCGCATTCTGATGCTCGAAAACGCGGTCTATTCCGTCATCACCGTCGAAGGCTGCGCGGCCATTCTGTGGAAGGACGGCAAGAGCCCTGAGATGCGCGAGAAAGCCGCGACCGCGTTGCGGATCACGGCGGGCGATCTCGTTGAACTGCGCGTGATCGATGAAATCGTGCCCGAGCCGGTGGGTGGCGCGCATTCCAATCATGATGTCACGGCCGCGAACCTCAAAGAAGTGCTGATACGCAACCTTGAAGAGCTACGTCGCCTGAAGCCGGACAAGCTGGTACGTCGGCGTCGCGAGAAGTTTCTGCGCATGGGGCAGTTTGCCGAGTAATCGAGCGAGGCGGTCGACGTGGCGCATCTGATCGAAGTCGCGTTTCGCGGCAATCGCAAAGAGTTCTTCCAATGGGATGCCGAGACCGCCCCGGCTTTACGCGCCGGCGTGATTGTCGAAGCAGATCGTGGCGAGGATCTCGGTCGCGTGCATTCGACGGGCGAGCTCGCCGAGATCCGTTGCAAAGGCTGTGCGCACGGGTGCGGCACGACCCCGCCGCCGCGACAGGCACTACGCCTTGCGACGGCGGAGGAAATCGCGCGCGACGATGACCTCGTGGCGGAGAACGAGAGCGCGCGTACGCGCGCGATGGAGCGCGTGCGCGCCAATCACCTCGTCATGAAGCTGACGGACGCCGAGTGGCAGTGGGATCGTCGCAAACTGACCTTCTACTTCACCGCCGAGCGTCGCGTCGATTTCCGCGCGCTGGTACGGGATCTTGCGGCGATGTTCCGCGCGCGGATCGAGCTCAAACAGATCGGCGTGCGCGATGAAGCCAAGCGATTGTCCGGCATCGGGCGCTGCGGTCGCGAATACTGCTCCGCGTCGTGGCTGCCGGACCTGCGTCCGGTTAATCTCGGGGTCGCGAAGGATCAGAAACTGTCGCTCAACCCACAGCAGATTTCCGGCGCCTGTGGACGCCTGATGTGCTGCCTGCGCTATGAGCATGAGTTCTATGTGCAGAGCCGTCGCCGCTTTCCGAAAGAGGGGCGCATACTTGCCACGTCGATCGGCGAAGAGAAGGTCATCGCGAACGACATCTTCAACGATCGCGTGACATTGCGCTCGTCGGAGGGCGACACGCGGGTCGTACCGCTGGCGGAGTTGCGTGAGATGGTGGGCGGCTTTGGCGAGTCGGCCCACGTTGAGCGGGCCTCGACCGCAACAGATCACGACGACGACGGCGCGGATGCCGTCCTCGATCACGAACTGGATCATCGTGACGACTCGCCGGCACCGCCGCCGGCATTGCCGGAGCCGGAATCACCGATCGCGTCGCCGATCGCGTCGCCGATCGCGGTCGCGATGCCCGAGCCAGTCGTGGCGGCAGACGTGACCTCCGGCACTGACGCACCGACCGCGGAGACGGAAGGCGAAGCGCGACGGAAGCGACGTCGCGGTCGTCGCGGCGGTCGACGACTGCGGGCGGCCGAACAGCGTCGCCAGGACACCGAAGCGACCGGTGACGCCAACGATCAAGACGCCGAAGGCGGCACCGTCGACGTCGACGGTGATGACGACATCGACGATGCCGCGTCGACCGACACTCCACTGAGTAACTGACGTGCCCCGTTTCTTTCTCACGACCGCGATCGACTACGCCAACGGCGATCCACATCTGGGCCATGCGCTCGAGAAGATCGGGGCCGATGTGATCGCCCGATATCACCGGTTGCGCGGCGATGACGTCCATCTACTCATGGGCATGGATGAACACGGCCAGAAGGTGCAGCAGACGGCCGCAGCGCGCGGCGTCGCGCCGCAGGCCTTTACCGACGAGATCGCGGCGACCTTTCTGGCCATATGGGCGCGACTTGACGTCCGCTACGATCAATTTATTCGCACGACGGACGCGCACCACAAGGCCGGTGTGCAGGCGCTGATCCGACGCATCGTCGAACGCAATCCCGACGACTTCTACGAGCGGTCATACAAAGGCTGGTATTGCGTCGGGTGCGAGGCGTTCAAACAGGACGCCGATATCATCGACGGGAAGTGTGTACTGCATCCCACACGGACACTGGAAGAAGTGGAAGAACGCAACTGGTTCTTCCGACTCTCCAAGTATCAGTCCTTCTTGCAAACGCTACTGCGCGAAAATCCGTCGTACATCGAGCCAGAAAGTCGCCGGAACGAGATTCTTGGCCTGCTCGCGCAGGGACTTGACGACATCTCGGCTTCGCGTTCGCGACTCGATTGGGCCGTGCCGTTTCCGTTGCCGCTGTCGAATGGCGAAACACAGGGCACGTACGTCTGGTTCGATGCGCTACCGAACTATCTGACGGCGACCGGATTTCCGGAGGCGGGCTACGAGACGCGCTGGCCGGCCGATTTGCATGTGATCGGCAAGGATATCACGCGGTTTCACGTCGTCATCTGGCCGGCGATGCTGCACGCGGCGGGACTCCCGTTGCCGAAACAAGTGTGGGCGCATGGTTTCGTGCAGTTGGGCGGTGAGCGGTTTTCAAAGAGCGCCGGCGTGAAGCTGGACTTGGGCGAGGCGATCGATCGTTTTGGTGTCGATGCGTTCCGTTATGTGCTGTTGCGAGAAGTGCCGTTCGATGGAGACGGAAATTTTTCATGGGAGCGATTCGAAGAGCGCTACACCAGCGATCTGGCAAACGCCCTCGGCAACCTGGCGAGCCGCGCCATCGCGATGGTCGAGAAATACTGTGCCGCGGTGGTGCCGACTGCCGCGGTGCCCGATGCCGACGCGGATGACATGCAGGACCTCGCCGCGTATCACGCGGCGATGGACGGCGCGCGCGGCTGGTTGCTACACGACGGGTTGTCCGCCGTGGCGCGCATGACCGCGCGCGCCAACGAGTACACGCAAGCGTCCGCGCCATGGCAGATGGCAAAGGACCCAGATCGTCGCCTTGAGCTCGAGCAATGCCTGGCATCATTGATTCGGCGCCTCGCGCGACAGGCCGTGTTACTCTCGCCCTTCATGCCGAACAAGGCGCAGGCACTGTGGGAGCAGCTCGGTGGTAGCGGACGCGTCGACGCGCAGCGATTTACGACCCTCGCGGCATTGGATGCCGCCAGCTGGACCGTGCACAAAGGCGAGGGGCTGTTTCCACGACCGATCGCGGCGGCGTAGCACCCATCACCATGCCGGCAATTGTGTCACACCAACAGAGGCTATCGTTACGTGGACGATAGCCTCTGTTTTATTGGCGCATAGTGATCCGGCGACGATAGTGACGCACGAGTGGGCGAAGCGTATTCCTTCTGTCAGACGCTTTCCGCCAGGAGGAATCCGCCATGCACGCAGTACCATTGGTGAAGGTTGCAGGGAGTGGCCGTTCGAAGCGGGCAGGGTTCGCATTGGAAGCGACGCTGCTCCTGCTCGTGATGTTCACGATCATCGTACTTGCCGGGCTGTCGGCCGTGACCTCACTGGCCCGCAGTTCGGATGCCGATTATCGGGGGGCGCGGGCGTCGTACGCTGCAGAAGGCGCGGCTGATGATATCATGTCGCAGCTCGATGCGAAGATGCAGGACGGCATCATCAACGGGTCCGACATCGCGTCGTTGCAGACGCCCGCGTTGAGCGGCTATCGCATGACGCAGACGACCGCCGCCACCGGCGTACCGGTCTCGCGGACGATCAGCTCCGGCCCGTTCTCCGGCTTGTATTCGCTGAACCAGCCGATCGACATCACGGTGTCGGCGCGCGACTCGTCAGGAAGCCGGGCGACCGCGATTCTCTCGGTCAACGCGCAGACCATTCCGCTGTTTCAGTTCGGCGTGTTCTACGAGAATGACCTCGAGATCCTAAATGGACCGGCCATGACCTTTGCAGGCTGGGTGCACACGAACGGCAATCTATACCTGTCGTCGAACAGCACGACGTACCAAAGTCAGATCACGACACCGGACAGCGTGTTCTGGAATCGCAAGGACAGCAACAATCGCTTGGCCGGCATCTTTATCAATAATTCCGCGGGCACCGCGGTGAATCTCACGTTCGACTCGCGCAGTCTGTCCGAAGCCGCCTTCAGGACCCAGAGTGTTTCGAAGTTCAGCAGTCGCTTGATGACGCACGCCTTCGGCGTGAAACCACTGAAGCTGCCGCTGCCGACCAACATGGCGCCGGTTACGCTCGTGCTGCCGAAGGATCCTGCCGACGTACAGATGGTGCAGGACGTGAAAATGGCCTGGAGGTCGGACTTCTACGTGACGGTGAAGACCGGCGTGTTTCAGATCGCGGACACGAATACGATGAAGACGGCGTTCTGCGATTCGCTGGTGATCGAACGTTCGGCAGGCCTCGACGTGCCGTCGATGGGTGCATGCCGTCGAATCTTCAAGCCGCGCGTGAATGCGTTCTACGAAGGCCGCGAAGACCTGCGCCCGGATCTGATCGACGTGCACATGGACTCGTTACGCATCTGGTCCGACAGTGCACCGACGACCCGGTCGCCCCGCATTCTGTATGTCGCCTTTAGCGCGCCCAGTACTTCGAACGCCAGCAACGACTATTTGTCCGTGCGACTCCGCGGCGGCGCGCAGTTGCCCAAGTCGCGATCCGCAGCCGACACCGGCGGGATTTCCATCGTCACGGAGCGGCCGCTCTACGTGCTCGGCGACTACAACACGACCGTGTGGCGTCCCGCCGCGTTGATGGCGGATGCCATCTCGTTTCTCAGCAATCCGCCGAACCCCGCGATGCTGAACGCATTACCGGCAGCGTCGGCCGTTCGATGCGGCACGGCCGGCGTCACGGGTTGGTGTGATGTCATGCAGCAGGTTATGGCGCAACGCACGGCCAAACCAACGACCGTCAACGCCGCGATCTTGGCGGGAAACTCAGCGACGCCATGTGACTACGCGCGCGCCGGCTGTGCATCGCCAGCATATGGCGGCGGTCTCGAAAATTTCCCGCGGTTCCTCGAGAACTGGGGCGGCGTGACCTTCACATACACTGGCTCGCTGGTGTCGCTCTACACCAATCGCTATTCGACAGGACTGTGGGGCAACACGACGAACGTTGGGTATGCGGCGGGCGGCTATTACACGCCACCGATGCGCAACTGGGCATTCGACGTGAACTTCCGTTTCCCCGATCGCCTGCCGCCTGGCACGCCCTCGGTTGGAACGGTGCTGCAAACGGCATTCCGTCCGCTGTACTGATCGATGACATTCACTAACTACCGCGACGCCGTCGTGCCGCATCGTCTGGGCTACACGCTCGTCGAGATGCTGGTGGTCGTGACCATGGTCGCGACGATGATGGCGATCGCGCTGCCGCAGCTTCGCATTTCCGGAAGCACGCGCGTGCAGCTGGCTGGCATGCAACTCGCCCAAGACCTTGATCTGGCCCGTACCCGGGCACTATCCACTCGGAGCAGTTCGCGTGTCGCGTTCGCGTCCGGCTCGCGCAATTACACGGGCTATCTGGATGACAACGCGGACGGCACCATCGGCGAAACGATTGCCGAACGTGACGCGCTGCGTGGGTTCGCCACGCGCGAATTGCCCGCGAATGTCAATTTCGGTCGAGGTAGCGCGACGGCCGTGCCGGGCGACGGAACGTCGACGGCTATCACGTTCGCCAGCGCGAAAGTCAACTTCGATTCACGAGGACTTGTCACGCCCATCGCTGCGGGAGGTGTCGTATACCTCCAAGACATGACGGATCCAACCGCAGTCACGGCGGTTGCGGTCTCTCCTGCCGGCAATATGCGGCTGTGGACTTGGCGAAACGGAGGATGGAAATGAGCGCGATCCAATGCCGTCATATCCGACAGCGCGCGCGCCCGATGAGCACCTTCAGTGGGCGTGCCCCACGACGCGGATTCACGATCGTGTCGATGCTGGTGGCGATGATTTTGCTGGCCGTCGGACTGTCGTCGCTCGCCGGCGCCAACGCGCAGACCATCACGATGCAAACGCTCGCGCAGAATCGCACGAGCGCCATCGCGATCGCGCGCGCGTACCTGGAGCAGGTTCGTACGCGTGATCCGTGGACGGTCGTGTCGGAATCGCCGGTGAACCTCGCCAGCGATGGCACGGCGGCGGCTTCGGGCGCGTTCTCGCGCACGATGACGGTCACGACCACGCGAAACAACCTCGTGCAGATCGTCATCGCAGTCACGTTCCCCCGTGGCACGAAGCCGGTGCAGCTGACGACTTCTCTCTTCCGTGGAAACGGACTGTCGGGAGCCCCATGAGCATGCGCCAACGAAACGGATTCACGATCGCCGAGGTGCTGCTGTCGATGACGGTCGGTTTGACGATCATCGTGGCGGCCACGGCGTTTGCGACATCGAGCTGGAAGACGCGTCGCGGCTGGACGGTACGAGAAAGCATCGATCGCAACGCGCGCTTCGTCGGACTGTCACTGGCTCGCGACATGCAGGAGGCGGGCGTCGCGATCGACGACATCGCGCTGTTCGGCACGCTCGCGACGTTCAACGATACGATTTCGGCGCTGTCGGTCCCGTACACACCGAACGAAGCACCGGTGTACACGATCTACAACGATGGTGGTGCCTCGCCGACCTATCCGGCAGGCGGCAACTGCGGTTCGACGTGCATCGAATTTCTGACGCAGGGATCGACGCTGGGGCTGTCCGCGGGCGACGTGACGCGTTTGCAAGTCGGCAGCTCACGGCGCCTGCTTCTGCTGTCGTCGGTGGCGAATCAGGGCAATGGACGTTTTCGCGTCGAGTTCCTGAACGTGAAGACGCTGATCGGCCGACCGTCCGGACTCGACAGTTTGCTGCTGACGCGATCCGGCGCCACGATTCAGAAGCTCAACGCGGTCGTGTACTGGCGAGATGCGTCGACGAACTCGCTGATGCGCGCCACGACCGTGGATGCCGGCGGCAAGCCGCAAGGTCAGTTGATGGCGAACAATGTCCTCGGGTTCAAGACCACGCTGCTCTTCACCAGCGGGCAGGAGTTCGCGGCGTACAATGGCGCCGACACCGATACGCTGAACGACGCGAACGACATTCTGGGGACGCGCATTCGCGCGCAGTTGCAGAGCGACCGTACGGATCCCGCCGTCAATGGCGGACTGCCGGTCGTGCGCTGGTACGAGTGGAAGGTCTCACCACGCAATCTGCTCTACGAAAAGAATCGCTGAGGAGTGGTGGGAAACAGAGCGGCAGCACCGGAGCGGCGGAGGGGCCGTCAGGGTGCTGCCGTTTTGTTTTTGCGTCCGTTGTGCTTACGGCGTCTTCGGCTTGCCGAAATCCACCGTCGGCGCCGCCCGTGACGCGGCATCTGTCACTTCGAAGTACACACGCGGCTTCGCACTCGTCGCCTTGGCGGTGAGCACCTGCGGGAACTTGCGGATGTACTCGTTGTACGTCTTGACGGCGGAATTGTAGTCCGTCCGCGACACCGCAATACGATTCTCGGTACCGGTCAGCTCATCCTGCAGCTTGAGGAAGTTCTGGTCTGACTTGAGCTGCGGATACGCCTCGATGACGACGTTCATACGGCCGAGTGCTGAGGTCAGCTGCTGGTTCGCGTTGGCCGTTTCGACCGGATCGGACCCACCGGGCTTCTGGAGCGCGCCAATGAGGCCGGCGCGCGCCTTCGTCACACCGATGAATACATCACTCTCCTGCTGCGCAAAGCCTTTGACCGTACTGACGAGATTGGGTATCAGGTCGGCGCGACGCTGCAGCTGCGCATCGATGTTCTGCTTGGCTTGCGCCGCCTGTTCATCGTACGACTGGATGGTGTTGTAACCGCATCCGCCGAGCAGGAGTGGCAGCGCGAGTGACAGCGTAGCAGCGAAGGATCGCGCGCGCTGCGGCGCACGCAACGACTGCGGGGTCAGCATCATATGTCCTCTCTAGGTAAGCGGGGTGAATTGATCGAGGTATGCCACGAGTGCTTCAGCGCCATGCACATAGCCCATCATGGTGCCATCGACCTCACGGTCGGCGAGCACGCCGCCGTGCACTAGGCGATGGATCTGTGAGAACGGCGTCGCATCAAATCCGCAGCGCATCGCGGTCTGTACGATGACGTCGGCCGAGTCCGTTGGCGGGGTGTCGCCGTGCAAGCGCAATACCCCGCGGAACACCACCAGAAACGCGCTCAGACTCGCACGCAATACTTCGCGTTGGCGTGCCCTGTCCGTGCCGGCAACAATCGTCGCACGCCGGAGCCGAAGCAGCTTGCCGAGCGACTCCTGTTCTACCTGCAGGCGCAGGTCAGAGGTCCGCACCGCGAGTCCGTCCATTGGCATCGTGCCAGCGAGGACGCGATGTCGCTCGAGAATATCCGCGTACTCCATCGGGAACACGTCCGCGGACCCGAGCCATTCCCGTCGCGTCAGCAGCAACGGCGGCGGGTTACCGGCATCCTGCCACGCGCGGGCGGTCTGTCCAAGCGCTCGCAGCGTCGCGATGTCGATCTGGTCGACGATGACAAGCACATTTTGGTCGGAGTGTCCGACCACATGTTCGCCGCGCGCAGCCGACCCATACAACACGATGCCAACCAGCGACTCGCCGTGCGCCGCGCGCAGCTGCGCCACCAGATCATCGAGATGCATCGTGGAACCTGCTTTCGAACCTACTTTACCAGTCGGAACCACCGCCACCTCCGCTGAAGCCACAGCCGCCACCGAAGCCGCCGAAACCACCACCGCCGCCGCCACCGAAACCACCGCCGCTGCTGAAGCCACCGAAGCTGCCACCGCCGCCGGACATCGGAAACGGAATCGGGATGCATCCCGCGCAGCCACGGCGCCCGCCGGCACGCGAGTTCAGCACCATCACGATGATGATGATGACCAGAAAGAAGACAAATTTCGGCGACAACCCAGTACTCGGCTGCAGCTCGCGCCGCACGACGGGGCGCTCCGTTCGTGGCTCACCATCGAGCGTAACGCCGAATTCTGCCGCGAATCGGTCGGCGACGGACGCCGCGAGGTATGCGATGCCACCGGCGTAGTCGCGCGCCTTGAATTGCGTGGTCGCATCGCGGCAGAGCGTGCCGGACGTTGCGTCCGTAATGAACCCTTCAGCACCCTGCCCCGTTTCGATCCGGCAGTGCCCGCCGTCGGAGGACGTTTCCTTCGGCACGACCAGAATCACGATGCCCGCGTTGCGGGCCTTCGCTCCGACCGGCGCATTGGCGCCGATCTTCCACTGGCGACCAAGTTCGCGGGCGACGTCTTCTTTCGGTCGCCCGCCGAGGTCCGGCAGCGTGACGATGACCATGTCGCCGCGAGTCGCCGTATTCAGCTTTTGCGCCAGCGCCTCAAGACGCGCGCGCGCGTCTTGAGGCAGCACGTTCGCGAAATCGTTCACGTAGCCGACCGGCGCCGGCAACGGAGTCGGCGGCTGTGCGGCAAGACGCCCAACTGGGGCCACCAGCACCGCACACGCCACAAACGCCGCCACGAGGGGGGCGACGAACCGCGATGTAGTTGAGCGAAAAGTCATGCGCACGTTGTTCACAGTATATCTGCCCGTACGGCGACGCGCCGGAAACGTGTCTGCCTGACTGGAGTATGATCTGGAGTCTGATCTCTGGAAGGAACGCCCCCTGTTCCGTCCGCCTCGGGACCGCGCTAGCCTTCTCCGGACGCCCCGTTCCACTCCAGGCATACCCCACTGTCATGCGCTGCTTCCGCTCCACCTTCTGGATTCTCGTCGGCACCTGTGCCCCGTTGCTCGCGTCCGCCTGCAACAGGGCGGACGCCGCGTCTGATAAGGCATCAACGCCCGCCGCGTCCACGCCGCTGCAGGGCGCTGGAGCGCCGGCAACAGTCGCGGCGACGGTCGCGGCGACGGTCGCGGCGCCGGTCGCGGCACCGCCGGCCGCGTTGGCCGGCGGCGGCACTAACGCGGCGGATTCACTCGGCGACTCGCTGTTGATCGCGAAAGCGGACCGCGGCCGACTGATGGGGCGCGACTCAGGCGCGATCTGGGTCGTCATGATCAGCGATTTTCAGTGCCCGTACTGCAGACAGTGGCACGATGCCTCAATGGAAAGCGTCAAGCGGGATTACGTGAATACCGGACGCGTTCGTTTGGCATACCTGAACCTGCCGCTCCCGCAACACAAGTTCGCGCGCGCCGAAGCCGAAGCCTCCATGTGCGCCGCCGTGCAAAACCAGTTCTGGCCGTTTGCGTCAGGGCTGTTTCAGCGTCAGGGCGCGTTGTCGAAGATCGCCGCAATCCAGCCCATGCTCGACACGCTGGCCCGCAGCCTGTCACTCAACATGCCGGAATTCGGCAAATGCCAGAAGCGCGAGGCCATTCGCGCGCTTGTAGAATCGGACGCGCAGCAGGCGGGCCGCGCGGGCGTGCGATCGACACCGTCGTTCCTGGTCGGCGACTTCCTGGTCGAAGGCGCGGTCCCGTATGCGGACTTTCGCAAAGCCATCGATACCGCCCTCGTGCTGGCACAGAAGGCCAAGAGGTCGCGCTGAACACAGCCGTTCGAGCGGCCTACGCCGTGGCGACGACGCTGGCGAGCGTTGTCGCGCAGCTGACACCTCCGGGCGACAGCAAAGTGTCACGCTCGTTGCGCGCGCGACGCGGACTGCTGGTTCGGCTCGAGCAACACGCCCGCGCAACGCGCGATCCGAGCCGACCGCTCATCTGGTTTCATGCGCCGTCCGTGGGCGAGGGTCTGCAGGCCCGTCCCGTGGTGCAAGCGCTTCGCGCGATGCATCCGGAGTGGCAGATCGCATATACGTTCTTTTCGCCGAGTGCTGCGCAGTTCGCGACATCGATCGGCGCCGATATTAGCGACTATCTGCCGTTCGATCGGGCAGGAAACGCCGAGGCACTGCTCAACGCGCTCAAGCCGTCCGCGTTGGTCTTCGCGAAACTCGACGTGTGGCCAGTGCTCGTGGAACGTGCGAGCGCGCGCGGCATCCCGGTCGCGATGATCAGCGGCACGCTGGCGGCGCGCTCAGGTCGGCGCGGGTGGTGGTCGCGCCAATTATTGCGCGATGCGTACGCGACGCTCAGTGCGGTGGGCGCGATTGACGTCGAGCACGCGGATCGGCTTGTGGAGCTTGGCGTGCGACGTTCAGCTCTTTCCGCGACGGGTGATACGCGATTCGATCAAGTGTCGGAACGCGCCGCACAGGTCGATCGCGCGAGGCCGCTGCTTCGTGCGCTGACGTCGTCGCGCTTGACTGTGGTCGCTGGCAGCACGTGGCCGGCGGACGAGGCGGTGCTGCTGAATGCGTGGGCATCAGTTGGTGCGGTGACCGCGCCGGATAACACGATCGGACGGCCGAGACTCATCATCGCCCCACACGAACCGACGTTGGCGCATTGCGTCCCGATCGAGGCGTGGGCTCGCCGTGCGCGACTCACACTGGGGCGTCTGTCTGAGATCGAGAGATCGACATCGGGTGTTGTGGACGACGCGGACGTCATACTCGTCGATCGCGTCGGCGCCCTCGGTGAGTTGTACGCGCTGGCCGACGCGGCGTTCGTCGGCGGTGGATTTCACGCGTCGGGCTTGCACTCGGTCATCGAACCGGCCGCGTTCGGCGTGCCGGTGCTGTTCGGGCCCCGACACGACATGAGCCGCGAGGCAGGGCTGCTCATTGCCGCCGGTGGCGCGCACAGCGTTGAGGATGCGGGTGACCTGGCCGGACGGCTCCGCGGTTGGATCGCTGATGGCGCGCACCGGAAGGCCGAGGGGGCACTGGCGCGGGCCGTGGTGCAACATGAACGCGGCGCGACGGTACGGTCGGTGCGGCTGATTGAGCAGCTGCTGGTAAAGCGTGGGCTGTGACCGCGCGCCGTTACTTGCCGTGTCCCACCAGCGGCACAACCATCGTGACCAACCCAACACCCAGCAGCACCAGCGCCGACACCAACGCCCACTTGAGCGTGAATCGCTGATGGTCGTCGAAGTCCACGCCGGCCAATCCGACGAGCAGAAACGTCGACGGCACGAGTGGACTCAGCAAATGCACCGGCTGCCCGATCAGCGACGCGCGCGCCATCTCGGCGGCGGTGATGCCGTACGCTTCGCCGGCTTTCGCCAGTATCGGCAGCACGCCAAAGTAAAAGGCGTCGTTGGAAATCAGGAACGTGAATGGAATACTCAAAATGCCTGTGACGACCGCGAGATACGGTCCGAGCGCGGTCGGCACCAACCGCACGACGCTGTCCGCCATCGCGTCGACCATTCTGGTGCCCGACAGAATCCCCGTGAACACGCCCGCCGCGAAGATCAGGCCGACGACCGCGAGCACGTTCCCGGCGTGTCGCGCGATGAGCGCTTTTTGCTGTTCGATGCTCGGATAGTTGAGCAGTATCGCGATCGAGAATCCGATCATGAACAGCACGGGCAGTGGCAACACGCCTTTGATCAGCGCGACGAGCAACACGATGGTGAGGATCGCGTTGATGGTCAGGCGATCGGGACGACGGTGCGTCGTATCCTCGTGAAACTCGGGATTCGCCAGCTCGTCGTCGAGCAGGTGCTCGTTGGCGGCCGAGTGCGCACCGATCACCGCCAGCCGCGCGCGCTCGCTCATGCCGAGTCGGTAGGCAACGTAAAGGACCCAGAGCGCGCCAGCGATCATCGACGGAATGAGCGGCACGAAGACCGTGTTGACATCGAGCGTGAGCGCGGAAGCGGCGCGCGCGGTGGGCCCACCCCACGGCAGAATGTTCATGATGCCGCCCGCCAGCATCGTCACACAGGCGAGAATGAGCGGTCGGATTCCCAATTTGCGGTAGAGGGGCAGCATCGCAGCCGTCGTGATCATGTACGTCGTCGAACCGTCGCCATCGAGCGAGACGAGCAGGGCAAGCGCCGCCGTCCCCACGACGACCTTCATCGGATCACCGTGCACCAGGCGCACGAGCCGCTGCACGAACGGCTCGAACAGTCCGGCGTCGATCATCACCGCGAAGTACAGAATCGCAAACATCAGCATGACGCCGGTCGGCGCCAGCTTGGTGATGCCGCTAACCATCATCTCGCCGAGCTTCGGGGCGAAGCCGCCCAGCACGCCGAAGACGATTGGGATGAGGATCAGGGCCGTGAGCGGTGACAATTTCTTCGTCATGATGAGCGTCATGAAGACGATCACCATGCCATACGCGAGGAACGTCAGCATCGCGCGCCGCTACGGACGTGCGGGGGCGAGCGGCAACACGATGTGCGACGGAAAGATGGCGTTGTGCTGGATCGAGATGTCGGTGGTCACCATCCGGCGATTCCGGCCCAACGGTTCGCCCGTGTTGGGGTTCACGTCGAAGCGCGGGAAGTTGCTGCTCGAAATGTCGACGCGAATGCGATGTCCCTTCTTGAAGACGTTCGCCGTCGGGAAGGGTTCGATCGTGAAGTCATAGATCTGGCCGGGCTTGAGCATCACGGCATGATCACGCGTGGCGCGATAGCGGCCGCGCACAATTGCGTCGGTCAGGTTCATGTCGAAGCCGCCCGGCCAATCGACGCTCGAGGGATACACGTCGACCAGCTTCGCGGTGAAGTCAGCATCAACGGTCGTCGCCGATGCGAACAGTTTCACGGTAATTGGTCCAACGACCGTCACGTCTTCTTTCAACGGCTCGGTCTGGAACACCACGACATCAGCGCGCGATCGCAGCGGCAACCACGGTGCCTGCGACGGCGGGAAGCGCGGGTCCTCACGCTGATTGAACGCGCCGTCCTTGAGTCGCGCCGACGCGCCGCCGCCGATCGTCGGCACCGGATGACGCGGATCGAACGTATACGTCGTCTGCGCCGTCGGCTTGAGCGGCTTGGTCGGCGAGAGCGAACCGTCGGCGTGGAAGTAGTACGGCACCATCTTGGTGCCCGCGAGCGGCCAGGCATCCGAGTCTCGCCAGTATCCACCGTGCACGAGGCGTCCGTTTTTGTCCTTGTGTCCGTCGCCCGTGCCCATCACGAAGAGCCGGACCGGCGCGATTGTTTCGACGCCGTTCGTCGCGCCCTTCAGCTGATGGTCGAACCACTTTACGTGAAAGTCCGTCAAGAAATCCTGAATCGCCGCGCTGTCACCGAACGACACATCGCCCGCGTACGGCAAATTGTTACCGCCGTGCTTCCACGGGCCAACCATGACGTACTGCGGTGACTTCTTGAGTGTGCGCAACGCCGAGAAATTCTTGAACGTGCCGGCAAGGAAGATGTCGAACCATCCACCGACTTGCATCATCGGAATGTCCGACGTCTGCGGATAGTGCTCATCCCACGCGAGCATCGGGTCCTTCCAGTACGCGTCGTAGTCCGCGTGCTCGAAGAAATCGAAGTACCATCCTTCGTACTGCGAATCGACCGACAGCGGATTGAGGCCGCGACGCATCGGCTGCACCGAATACCAGTCTTCAACCTTTTCTTTCGTCAGCAACGCCTTCACGTCGTCCGATCGCGCATCAGCGAGCAGTTGGCTCCACGCCCACGTGAGCTGCCGGCCCATTTCGTAGGTGCCGCGATAGCGCACGCCGTGATCCCAACCATTCGACATGCCGCCCATGTTCAGCACGAGCGACTTGAGCGCCGGCGGATGATACTGCGCGGCGCCGGCTTCCATGTGAGCGGAGAACGATGTACCCCACATGCCGACCGTGCCACTGCTGTACGGTTGCTTCGCCAGCCATTCGATGACGTCATAGCCATCGGTCGCGTCGATTGGCTGCACCTTCGAGAACACGCCTTCGGACTTGTAGCGGCCGCGGGTGTCCTGCAGCGCGACAACGTAGCCGCGCTCTGCAAAGAATTCCGCCTGTTCGGCCAACGCGGTCTTATTGTACGGCGTGCGATTGAGCAACACCGGAAATCGCTGGTCGACCGGCGTGCCGCTGCGACCGGGACGATATATATCGGTCGCCATACGCTTGCCGTCTCGCGTGGGGATCATCAGATCGGTCGCGATCTTGATGGCCTCGAATGGCTTGGGCGACGACACCCAGCCCAGCGGCGGCATGCGCGACGGGTCAGCGCCGCTGGGCGGTGTCTGGGCCAATGCGAGTGATGCGCCGGCGACATGCAGGACCGCGCTGGAGCACAGCGCACGGAGGGCCGTACGAAAGCGAAAGGGAGGCATTTGGTAACTTGCGCCGTCTTCCAAGAGATCGCCAACGTCGGTGGCGCTGGACGACCACCGCGATGTATCACACATTTCGTATGCGCCCCACCTTTCCTCTCCGAACCGATGAAACGTCATGACTATGCGTCGGTCAGTTGGACCTCCCGATTGAAGGCCCCTGTGCGCTCCCCGCATCGCGTTTTACCGTGCTGGATCGCGCTCGCTGTACTGGCCGCGCCGCCGTCGTCGGCCCACGCGCAGACGACATCTGGCGCGCCCGCCTCGGGCACGGTCGTGAGCCGAGTCCCGGCGGGAAAGCGGCAACTGGTCGGCGTCGTGCGCGACGGGGCCGGGGCCGCCATGGACGGCGTCGCCGTCGTGATTCCCGGCGCACAAGGACGCACGGACGCACGCGGGGCGTTCGAACTGGTAACGAATGACGTCGACACGGTGACGATCGCCCTGCGCCGCATCGGGTTCGAACCGATCGACGCGCTCCTGACCGCGCGCAATCGGCTCTGGGACACGGTGATCGTGCAGATGGAGCCCGTGGTGCCGCGCCTCGAGCGGGTGAACGTCAACGAGACCCGTACGCGAGCGGCGCTCGGCCTCCGCAGCTTCGAAGAGCGTCGTGCGCGCGGCATCGGGCAGTTCGTCACGCGCGCGGACATTGTCGAACGCGGCTCGTCGCGACTGAGCGATGTGCTTCGCATGAAGCGCGGCGTCAACGTGATTCGCGGGAAGGTCCGATTCGTCGCCTACGCCGGCACCGGCGGTCGCAGTCAGCTCTGCCAACCAGACATCTGGCTGGACGGCACGCGGTCGCAGGGCATGGAGATCGACGAGCTTTTACCGAGCACGGTCGAAGCGATCGAATTGTATCCCTATCTCTCGACGATTCCGGTCGATTTCCAGCCCATGGGTGCCAACAGCACACCGTGCGGCACGATCGTCGTGTGGTCGAGGATTCCAAATGGTAAAGCGAAGTGACGTCGCCGCGCGTGGTTGACGCGTCGGTCGCGTCGTCACCGTTTTGCTCCTGCTCCTCGGCTCAAGCCGTCGTCGAACTCGGCGTCGGCGACTCGGCGACGTTCGCCCCGCGGATCCTGACATTCGGTCGCGTGCAGGAACTGGCAATGGCATCGACGAAGACCGCTGGGTACAGCGTGGAGCTCGCGGTCGTTCCCGTTCGCGAGATCGGAGTGGTCGATGTGGGTCACTCCATCGGCAAGCGCGCGACACCTGAGCAGTTGACGATGTCGATGCAGCGGTTCGAGATTGACCAGAACGCGGCCTCGAGACCGGCTGCCGCGAACGCGTCGCAAGGCGCTAGCAGCCAATGTCGGCGCGCGACCACCAAGCGCCCGATCCCGATAATTCGCACGGCGCGCGTGCGCTCGCCGAGCGCTATCTCGTCCTGCGGTTCCCGTCAGCCTAGCGCGAGACTATCACCTCGCGCGCACCGACCGCCACGGGCACGCGCGATTCACTTCCCCCCGGCCAGCGCACCCACACCGCCGTCGGCGTACCAGAGAGACCGAAGACCTGCACCGCGCCATTCTGCGACAAGTAGCCCGAACTCGTCTGCACTTCGCGCACTGGTCCCATCGTGGTGCCGTACACGATGCGCAGCTGCACGCCGACACCATCAGGATTGTTCGCCGGTCCCTGCACGCGCACCCGAAGCCCCGGTTTTGCACCACGATTGACGAATAGTCGCGTGGCATCACCGTTCTGCGACACAGCTAGGTCCAGTCGCCCGTCGCCGTTGAAGTCCGCGTATGCTGCGCCGCGCTGGTCACCGAAGATGGTGAGCCCCGACTGCTGACTGCTCTGCGGAATCAGGCCGCCTTTCCCGTCACCTTTCATCAGCAGTCCTCGCCCTTCGTCGTAGCGCGGCATGCCAATAATGCTCGGAAAGAAATTCTGGCTCAGGAACACGTCCTCGAAGCCATCGCCGTCAAAGTCAGCGATCGATGCGGCGAAGGCTGGTGCCCACTGCGCTTCGAACGGCAACGCGACCGCATCAAAGTGATCGCCACGATTGATGAACGCCATGTGATCGAGCGTGCGTGCCTCGACATGCTGCGTCGCCGCCATCGCACTGCCGAGCACCGTTTCGACCGACGCGTCCGCGTACGACGCGAAATTGTTGACGCGACCGACCACGTCTTTCACGGCGAGTCGTACGCGCGCGTAACTATTAAGAGGCGACAGGCCGTGCACACGGACATCCTGTCGGCCCAACAGCATCTCTACTTCGCCTCCTGCGCCGAACGGTCCGTACGTGAGCACCAGCGGACGCGCACTGTCTGCGGTGAGTCCCGTATTGCGCCCCCAGCTCGTCGCAACCAGATCCAACTTCCCGTCGCCGTTGAGATCACCCGCCGCCGCGCCGTTCCACTCGCTGGTCCAACGATCGAGTCCCCACGACGCCGGTGCGGGCATGAATCGTCCGTGACCATCGTTGAGCAACAGGACGATCGATCCCCAGTCGCGCGTCAGCACAAGATCCGCGTGGCCGTCACCATTCATATCGGCGAACATCGCCGATGTGACCATGCCGATGTTGCGCAGCACGGCGACATTCACCGTGTCGACCACGAACGTCCCATGCACATTGCGGAATAACCCCGACGACGGCGGGAGCGGATACTGCTGCGGAATCGCGCGCGAGCCGACGAACAGATCGAGCGATCCGTCGCCGTCGTAATCACCAAGCGCGAGTGGCCCAGTCGACGACGCATGTGATCCAACCGCCGGCGTGGTCACGCCGCCCAGCGCGCCGCGCGCGATGGCGAGCGCAATCGCCGCGGGCTGTGCGATCATGTCGGCGTCGCTGCGAAATTGCCAGGTCGCGACACCGGCGAGCAAACGAGTGCCGCGGGCGTCCGTCATGCCGAGCACGGACGTAAAGTCGGCATTGGCAATGGGACCCACCGGCGCCTGCGGAACGAGCGACCCGCGTACGTTGCGAAAGACTGCCACGTGGCCGCCCTTGCCGGTCCCGATAATCAAATCCTCCGCGCCGTCGCGATCGATATCGTACCACGACACACTTGGCCCAAGCTGCGACAGTGCGTTGGGCAACAAATACTGACGATCCCAATCATCGAAGACATCCTCGGTGTGCCGATGTCCGCCCAGCCGCGCGGTGGCGTCGATGAACAACGCGGAGTCTGGTGTCGAAGACGCGGGCGCTACGTTTTGTGCGGGCGCGGTACCCGCAGGAGATTGCGTGATCTCATACACGCGATTCGCGCGGACTCGTGGAATCACCGTCGTGCGTCCGTCGCGCCACGTGACCAGTAACCGCGCGGAGTCTGATTTTCCCATCGCAAACGACATCGCGTAGTCGCTGTGCGACAGATACAATCCGCCCACGACCACCTCATGCGACTGCAGCGGCGTCGCGCCGTTGGTCAGCTGCACCTTCGCGCCAACGGCCTGCGTGTTCGGGGCGACGCCTTTGAGACGCACCTCGACGCGCGGCGCCGTGGCGTCGTTGCGCATCACGAGCGCCGGCGCGCCGAGGCGATTGATAATGACATCCAGGTCGCCATCGCCGTCGAGATCGGCGACGGCGATGCCGTTCGAGACGTCAGCCTCGACACCAAAACGCCAGGCCGCGCTGACGTCCTCGAACGTCATGTCGCCGCGATTACGAAACGCGACATTCTTGAGCGAGAGCGCTGGGAACTGCCATTTGATTTTCTGCCAAGGCACGTCGTTCAGTCGATTCTGCAACCCCTCCTGCACGTCGGCATCCATGAGGTCCCACAGATGTCCGTTGGCGATCAGGATGTCCTGCCAGCCGTCGAGATCGACGTCCAGGAAGACCGTGCCCCACGACCAGCCACTCGCCTGCACACCGGCGGCCGCGGCCACTTCGGTGAAGGTGCCGTCACCACGATTGAGAAAAAGCGAATTGCGCTGCTGTTGCAGGGTCAGCTGCATCTCGCCCGGATGCTTCGGTAGCGACGTGTGCGTCGGAATCTGCGTTTTTTCGCGCCGCGGATCGTTCGCCATCATGTCGGTCTGAAACAGATCCGGTCGACCATCGCCGTTCACGTCGGCGACGTCGATGCCCATCGCCGAACTGCTCGTGGTGCGCTGCGACATCCAGTTCGCGAGGCGAAAATTCCCGAAGCCATCGTTGAACCAGATCTGATCGAGATCTTCGAAGTCGTTCGCGACGTACAGATCCGGCGCCCCATCGCCATTCAGATCGATGAACTTGGCCGTCAGACCGAACGACTCGAACTCTTCGGCGATAGGCTTGCCGGCTGCATCACGAAATCGGGACGATGTCATGGGCACGCGCGTGAAATGCCCGGTCCCGTCGTTGACGTAGAACTCATCCGGCTCGGCGCGCTGCGTCATGCGCAGCCCGCCCACGTCAGGACGGACCACGAGCTTATAGTCACGGCGATGTTCCGGCAGAATCTCGTACTGCGTCGGACCGATCTCGCGCACCATCTGGCTGAAAGCGCGCTGCTGCGGCGGGATCGTGTCGTCGACGCTGTACGGTTTGTAGTTCGCAATGTACATCGCCAACCGCCCGCTGCCGTCCACGTCCGCCATGGTGACGGTCGTGGCCCCGCGACCGACGGTGTCGAGCCCGAGATCGCGCCGCTCGGTAAATCGCCCATGGCCGTCGTTCAGGAAGATCGCATTCGGGCCCGTTGTCGTCAGCAGAATCAGATCGAGATCGCCATCGCCATCGACATCGGCAAATGCCGAACCGGTCGCGTGGCGATCACACGCACCCACTCCCGCGCGCGTCGTGATGTCTTCGAACTTCCAGTTCCCCAAATTGCGATAGAGGGCGCTACACCCCTCGGTACGCGCGAGAAAGATGTCTGGCTGACCATCGCCGTCGATATCGCCCAACGACACCCCGCCACCCTGACCAAGCATGCGGTTTCCGCTGAGGATCTTCTCACTCGCGACATTCTGAAAACGAATACCGGTCGCGCCCGCGTCCATACGCGTGAAGCCCGGCGTGCCGCGGGGCACCTGCACGTCGCGCCACCGATAGCCGTCTTCGTCGTGCCACGTCGGCGCGGCGGTGCGGTCGCATGCGGCGAACAGTGCGATGACGCTGACTGCAAGCAACGACGCCAACGTCAGAGGCGCGCGACTCACGGTCGGGCCGTCACAGTGCTCAAGCCAAAAGCCGTCGCCACCTGCGCGCCGATGCAGCGGCCAAGCGCTCCCCCGGTCTCGTTGCCCGTCGGATAGTGAATACCGCCATAAATCCGCGACATGCCTGCTTCGTCGCTGGCGGCGCGAAACGACGCGAAATGCCGCACGGAATGTCCCAATGAAATGCTGGTGCTGTCAGTGAACGGCGTCTCGCCCAGCATCGACGTCAACACCGCTGCGGCCGCGGCTGATTGCGTCGAGTGACCCGCCGGATGTTCGGGAAACGGCGGCGTCGGAATGAGCGGCTCCCACGTCGAATCGACGACGCGACGCAGATACGTGCGCGGGCGCAGGAGGTTGTACTGATACTTGTACCCCCACGCAGCGATGTACGCGTCCGCTTGTGATACGGCGGTCGCGGCGAGCAGGCGCACCGCGTCGACGGCTGACAGCTGCCTTTCGCTCAGCATCTGACTCGCAATCGAAAGCCAGTGTCCCACCGGCGTGCCGGACTCGCCGGCGTTGTCGGCCCAGTAGTAGGCGATCGTGCGCTGCTCGGGCGTCAACGACGCGCGTGTATCGAACACCTCCCGCGCGGCCCGATACATCGCCGACGCCGCGTCGCGCGAATACGCTGGTGGCTCCGGGATCGCGCAGCTGTTCCACGCCGTCAGCACGAACGGCCGGACTTCGTGCCAGTACGGCTCCGTCGCTCCTGCCATGTTGACAGCAGGCACAGTCTTCGCCTCTGGCGATTTCGGTCGACTGAGGATCAAACCGCGATCGCTCATGTTCGATGCCCGTGCCTGATTCGCCGGATTATCCAGCGTCACCAGTTCGCTGGCGGCGGACAGATTCTGCGTCGTGTAGTTCGTCGCCGGCGAGTCGTTGAGCCACAGCGCCTCGGCAACCAGCGGCACGAAGGCACGGCCGCGCGTGCCGTCGAAGCCGTCCGCGCGCGACCACGCCAACATCGCCAACGCGATCACGCGCGCGAGCGAGTCCGAACCCGCGCGCTGCGCGCTGCTCACGCCCGATGCCATACGTGCCGTCGTGAGCGAATCCGCGAGGCGATGCAACTGCGCGGTCGTTGTCGGCAGTGCCTCGCGAAGCAGCGAATCGAGTACGATCCGCTCGGCCGCGATGGCGATCAGTGTGCCGTCAACGTCGGCGGTGCGCGCCGCCTGAGCGATCGGCAAGGTCGGCATACCGTGCAGCGACCCCTGCAGTGCCGGCAGCTCCGGATGCACCGCCGACAGGCCCGCGTACAGCGTGACCATCGCATACGCCGACAGTCGCGACGCCACTGGCGGCGACAGACGCTCGACACGGATGGCCCCGTACAACGCGTGCGTCCACGCCGAGAGCATGCGCGGGTCGTCCGAGGACGCATGACGGGTGCAGGCGAGCGGAGTCGCTCCCAGACACGCGATCGCCAGCACGGTGAGCAACCGGAGACGCGACGGGACGATCGAACGCAGGAACATCAGGAGGGAGACCACGAGGATAGCACAGTGTGGCGGGCGGGGAGCGCAGTGCGCGAACCTAGCGCACGTTGCCGTAGCGAACAACGCTGTCCAGCTCCCGCAGAAGAAGGTCCGAAATTACCGCGGCCTTCGTCTGGCCCGGCTCACAGCCCGGTCGTAGCTTCCACTGGACCGACGACGAAGCGCCAGCCTGGAGTACCGTAGGAGTTTCGATAAGAGGACCGCGCTCCCCTTCCGCAGCAGAGCGACCTGCCCCATGTCCGCCTCCCGCGTCTTCGCACTGTGCCTCGCTGCCGCCCTGAGCGCCTCCATCGCGGTGGCGTGGTCGTCAGCCTCGGCGCAGTCCTTGGAGATCCGCGGGATCGTGCGCGACAGCGCGTCCGGATCGCCGGTCGCTGGCGCTGTCGTGATGCAACTTGACGCGCGGGGCGACGCCGTGGCCCGCGCGGTCACGCGCGCGAACGGGCAGTTTCGGCTGGCACGACCGGCGAGCGGGCGACAACTGCATATCGTGCGACTCGGATTCCGTCCGGCCACCATCGCGCTACCGGCCGTCGCGGGTGGCACCGCGAGCGGCGCCGTGCTCACCACGTTGGATATCCAGCTCGTCCTCGTCCCCCGCTCGCTCCAAACGGTCGATGTGGTCGCCGCGCGCGGCTGTCCCGTACGAAGCGACCGCAACGAGGCACTCGCCCTGCTCGACCAGGCCCGCGCCGGATTGCTGGCGACGATCGTCGCCCGCGAGCGACAGCCGGCCCTCATGCGCGTGCTGCGCTTCGATCGGCGACTCGATCTGGATGGCCTCGAAACCGTGTCGCAGTCGGTGCGCATCGATTCCTCACGCAATGCCACGACCTCGTTCAACGCCGTTCGCAACGCGGTCGATTTCGTCGCGCAGGGCTTTCGCGACGGACGACCGAATCAATACACCTACTTCGGCCCCGACGCCGACGTGTTGCTCGATGAACGCTTTCAACGCGGCTACTGCTTCACGGTCGCCACGCGCGATTCCGCACGACCCACGCAGACCGGTCTGCATTTTGCGGCCGCGACCCGCCGCAACGGCCGCGTCGACATCGATGGCACCGTCTGGATCGACACCGTCGCGCGTGACCTGCGCGAGATTGAGTACCGATACATCGGCGTCGAGGAGCTGGCGGCCGGACTCGGCGCCGGCGGTCGTGTCGGTTTTCGCACGCTCCCCAACGGCATGCCCGTTATCGATCGCTGGTCGATGCGGATCGTCGGAGCACCGGACACACTGGTGACCAACGAAGGTGTACATGCGCAGATGTACTCGGTGCATGAAGTCGGCGGTGAACTGGCCGAAGTGCGGTGGCCCGACGAACAACTGTGGCGTGCACCGCTCAGCAGTGTGCACGTGACCGCCGTGCGTCGCACCGGTGAACCGGCGGCTCGCGTCGCCCTCGTACTGGCCGGTACCGACTATCGCGCCATCACCGATTCGCTCGGTCGCGCGACCATCGATCACCTCGTACCCGGCCCCTTCTCACTGGTTGTCGACGATCCGAAGCTGCGCGTTCTCGGCGTGCAGATCCCGACCAACCGCGCCTTTCGTGCGCAACGCTCGTCCGCCGCGTTGGTGCGTGTCGATGCGTTGACGGCCGAGGAGTACGTTGCCAGCGTCTGTGGACGCGTTGATAACGAACCGGACGCGGCATGGATCGTCGCTCGCGTGGTCGCGCCGGATGGGCAGCCCGCCATTGGCGCCAAATGGCGATTGAGCGTGTCCGATGGTGGACGGTGGCACATTGCCTCGGACGGCGGCGTGACGGGCGCCACGGGGCTACTGCAGGCCTGCCGGGGTCTACGCCGCGGAGCAAGCGTCGAACTCGCCGCGTGGCGCGACCCGTCGGACGCATCGCGTGTCCGCCGAACGCTCAACGACCAACTGACGGTGATCCGAATCCCACTGCCGGTTGCAGTCACCGTCGCGGCGTCGCGCCTGAACGGGACCGACGGCCAGACCGTCGTCGGTGTCGTCACCGATTCGGCAAGCGGCGCACCCGTGCCCGACGCCCGCGTGACATTCCTCGGTACGCCGTTCGAAGGGGCCAGCGACTCGACCGGGCGGTTCACCGTCGGTGGCCTGACGCGTGGCGCCTACACCGTCGAAGTCAGCACGCCGTGGCTCGACTCGATCGGTGCGGTAACACGTCGGACCATCGCGATCGCCGACAGCACGGCACCACTCATTCTCTTCGCGCCGAACCTCGCGGAGATTCTCGCCGCGGCGTGTGGTGCCGAGGATGTGGGCGGCGTCATCGTCGGTCGCGTCGCGACGCGCGCGAACGCCGACCTGCCGCTAGGTCTCCGCGTCATCGCGGAGTGGCCCAGCGACTCGATGCCCGCGATGGGAAAATCAACCGTGCAGCGCCTATCGTGGACGCGAGCACCTGTCGAGACAAGTGGCACGTTCCGGTTGTGCGGCGTGCCAATGGGACGCCCCGTCGTCATGCGCACCGAAGCGGACAGCAGCGTGGTCCTCACGGCCAAGCCGCTCGAGCTGCAGATCACGACCGCGCGCCGTTTCGCGCGGGCGGACTTGCTGCTCGACAGCGCGGTCGTCGTGCTCCCGACATTCACCGGCACGATCCTCTCCGACAGCACCGGCACGCCGATCGTGAATGCCGAAGTCACCCTCAAAGACATTAATCGCACCGTCTTCTCCGATGCGCGCGGGGCGTTTCGTATGATCGATGTGCCGGTCGGACCGCATCTCGTCAGCGTGCGACGCGTGGGCTACGCGCCAATGAACACCAGCATGTCGTTCGAGGCCAACCGGACCATCGAGCACAAGGTCTTGCTGCCGCGCAGCACCGCGCTGACCACGGTCGACGTCACGGCCAACGGCGTGCCCGCCGATTTCGAGGCGCGCCGCAAGCTTGGCGTCGGCAGCTTCATCTCGCATGTCGAGCTGAAGGGCCAGGAAATGCGCCGACTCTCCGACGTGCTGACCCGAGTCCCGGGCTTCTCGTCGGTCTCGGCACGCGGCGGGCACGCCTTTGTCTATGGCAAGCGCGCGCCCGGACACATCGCCAGCCCGAACGCGAGCAATGAACTGGCCTTCGCCAACCTCGCCGCGCAGGGCGTGTATTGTCCGACGGCCGCCGAGGCGTCACAGGGCATCGACTGCGCCTGCTACGCGCAGATCTACCTCGATGATCGGCTGATGAATCCCGGCGTCCCCACGGAGCCGTTCGACATCAACACGTTGCCAATCGCCGAAATTGCCGCGATCGAACTGTATGCCGGCGTCGCGCAGACGCCGGGCCGGTACTCCAACCTCAATACTAAGTGCGGCGTCGTCCTCGTCTGGACCCGACGCAGCTAACCGAGGCCGCTAGTTTTCTCGCCTGCCCCCTCACTGCCGGAGTTTGCGATGCGTTGTCTGTTGATCGTGTGTGTGATCCTGCTGCCTGCCTGCGCATCATCCAGCAGTTCATCGACGCCGAGCGCTCGTCCGGCTACCTCGACGATCGGCGGCGCTCATGTCGGATCGATCACGATGACCAACAGCACCACCGCCGACGTCACGCACGTGACGAACACACCAGACGCGGTGTTCCGCATTCTCCCATCGGTCTTCGATTCGGTGAGCATTCCGGTCAACACCATCGATCCATCGCGGAAGCAGATCGGCAACAGCGGATTCAAAATCCGCGCTCGACTCGGCAAGGCACCGCTCAGCCGCTACCTCGATTGCGGTAATACGCAAATCGGTCCGAACGCCGATTCGTATGACGTGATGCTGACCGTGATGACCACCGTCAGCCCCGAAGGTCCCACGGGCGCTGTGCTCAGCACCACGGTCGATGCGCAGGCCAAGCCCGTCACGTATAACCAGGCGTACTCGCACTGTTCATCGAAGGGCGGTATCGAGATCCGCATTTCGGACCTCGTCAAGGCGCGGTTGGCGCATTGAGGCACGCTCGTCACGACGGAATGCGGTCCGGTCGCGTCACGCGTCGTAGGCTGCGCGGCGCGTTGTTGATCAGCGCGGTGTTGATGGCCGCCCCCAACACGCGCGCCCAGGGGGCGCCGGTCAAGCGCGTCACGGTGACAGGGCTCGCCTTCGACAGTCTGCACGGTGTCCCCCTCGCCGATGCGTTCGTCGCGATCGCCGAACGCTCGCGCAGCACCACGAGCGATGCGAAAGGCAAATTCACCTTCGACACCTTGCCGCCCGGGACGTACACCTTCGCGATGCAGCACGCGGTGTTCGATAGCCTTGGGCTCAGCGGCGCGACGACGCGCGTTGTTATCACCGACGGACGAGCCCCGGTCACGCTCGCCGTGCCGTCATTCCCGACGCTGTGGCGTGCCGTCTGCGGGGATATCCCGGTGCCGGCGAAAGACAGCGGCTTGGTCTATGGTTCCGTCCGCGATGCCAAAGCGCAGAAGGCTGTAGCGCAGGCATCCGTCGAGGTGTCGTGGCTCGATCTCGTGAACCTCGGCACCAACAAAGCGACGGGCGGCGTCACGCAACGGCGCTGGCGCAACGAAACGCAAGCGGATGCGCGCGGTGGATACGCCGTTTGCGGTGTGCCGCTCAATACGCAACTGCGTGTGCGCGCGAGCTATCTCACCAACGTTACCGGCTCGATCGATCTGGCCGGTAGCGCCGATCAGGTGCGACGCCGCGATCTGGTCATCGCCGGAACGCTCGCGGCCGATTCGGCGCTCCGAGGGGCGGTCACTGGAACGATCACGAATCCGGCGGGCAGGCCGATCGCTGGCGTGCGCGTCATCGTGGACGACGTGTCGGAATCGCGCAGCGACTCCGCAGGACGATTCATGCTGCGCAGCGTGCCCACGGGATCACGCCAGCTGGATTTCGCCGCGATCGGCATGACACCGTTTTCAGCCAGCGTTGACGTGATGTCCGGCGACACGGCGTTAGTTACGGTGACGCTGCGCACGGTGACCAATCTCGAAGCCATGCGTACGATCGCGTCAGGTTCGATGAGCCGCAGCGCCAAGGCGTTCGAAGAGCGACGACGTTTGGGCTTTGGTTCGGTGCTGGACTCCACGACGATCGCGCGCCGCGCGACGCTCTCCGCAGCGTTTGCCGGTATCCCTGGCGTAATCGTCGAAAATAGATCCGCCAACGGCCGACGCTTTAACCTGTTCGTGCAGTCGACCGGCACGGGTCCGTGCCTCGCCACGCTGCTGATCGACGGCACGCAGCAGCTCGACTCCGAGTTCCTGAATACCATGCGTCCGTCGGAGATCGCGGCGATCGAAGTCTTTCAGCAGCGACTCACGGTACCGGCGGAACTGATGCGGACCGATCCAAAATGCGGCGTCATTGCCGTGTGGACCAAGAATGCCTTCCGCCGGTAGCAGCGCCCGGTAACGTCTGAGTGGGACTACTCGCCGCCGCGTCATCGTAGCTCGAACGGATGTCACGGATCACGCCCTGCAACGCATCCTTGGCGATCGCCAGACGCGCCATTTCTTGGACTGACGGATCGCCAGACGTGCGCGGCTTCGCGTCCTGCTTCAGCGAATCGAGCAGCTTGAAGCGATCGGCATTCGCGTCCTTGAGTTGTGCATCGGCGTCCTTAAGTGCCACGACCTGCGCGTCGGACAGCTTCAAGTCTTTCTTCTTGTCAAGGTAGAGCTGAAAGATGCTCTTCTCCTGGAAGTCTTTCGGCGAGATCGTCGGGCCTGCGGGCCCTCCCTTCGCACCAACGGCATTCCAGTCAGCGGCCTTTCCCGTGCCTCGGCTACCGCCGCCGCCGCCGCCGCCGCCGCCGCCGCCGCCGCCACGCTGTGCGAGCGCGAGTGAGGGAACGAGCAAGAACGCGGTCAGCGCCACACGGAGTCGCGTCATCAGGATTTCCCTCGTGAGGAAGCGATGGGTTGAACGTGCGCGAAGAGTTCCTTCCGTACGTCGGGGTTGCTGATCTTCCACAACACACCGTCGGTGAAGTAGTGATGGATGTTGATGAACATCAGGATCACGATCGGCGCCGCCTTGGCCGGCTCCTCACCAAATAGGTCGCCGACCACTCCCATCACGGCCTTGGGTACGACCTGCCCGAGCAGAACGCTGACGACGAGCAGTCCGACCGCGTACAGCGCCATATGGACGGCACTCGTGGTCGCCGATGTCCGCTTTTCTACGTGCGCCTTATTCAGCTCCATGCGCACTGGGAAGGCGAGGTACTGAATGGAGTGCGCGATCTGCACCCAGAAAAGCGCCTTCGGATCACGCGCCATCACGGCGTACCAGACGAAGATACTGATCCACGCGACGATCGCGAGCGTCGGCGGTGTCTGACCGGTCCGCGACTTCATACGCATGAGGCCGTACGCACCCATCACGAAGGCCACGACCGTCGCGGCACTGGCGACGGTGTAGATCCACGCAACACGCGACGGATCGCGCAGCTGCGTGTACAGGAACCAGGACAGGTGCCACGTCAGCAGAATGCGCAGGCTGGTCCGAATGAGCGTGCGCTCGGTCTTGTCGAACGACGTGCCACCGAGAAACGCAAACGAGACCATCATGCCCCATACCTGGCCGGTGTAGTGCCACGCTAGGTAGAGGCTCGAGATCGTGATGAACACGATGACCATCGCCTGCGATTCCTGCGCCTGCCAGATCGCCACGCCCATGTAGAGCAGCATGATCAGCGGCACGTAGATCGAGGCCCATTTATGCCGCAGAATCATCGTCCGACTGCCATACACCAGTCGGTACGACGCCATAAAGTGCGGCATGTTGATCGCCGTAGCGATCCACGCCTGCGCGCCGGCGCCGATCAGCACGAGGTCCGTACGCCCGCTCAACAGCAGCGGAATCATCACCACCAGCGACAAACCACCGACACAGAGGAAGTCCACGACCGGCGAGATGATGGAACCACGGATCATCGTCGCTGCCGCTGCTGGTGCGCGCGTTACGTCGTCCTGCTTCTGCGGTCGGGCCATGTTGCGGAATTAGCGACGCAATCACCACAAATGCAAAGGGCCGCCAGACGAACTGGCGGCCCTTTGAGACATCGAAAAAACCATCGCGGACGCTTAAAAGCCTCTGGGCGGACGACGATCCCAGATGAACGAGCCGGCCGGCACCTGGAATGCCGCCGTCTGCGGCGTCCGTGCGCCAACGGTCGAACGCGGGTACACAACGAGCGTCACCGCGGAACCCGCAACACGCGTACCCGGCAGTGGCTCGATATCGAGCTTTCCCGCGCCGCCTGCAGAAGACGTGGCTACAGCGCCGAGTAGCGCGGTCATATCATTGAAAAGTTGAACTCCGCCGCCGGCGGGTTGCACGTTGTAGCTGATTGAACCCGTATCGGCGTTGACGAACGTCGATGCGGAGTACGGGGCGACGCTCGACCACGTCGGCATCACCGGAAGCGTGCCACCCGTCGGATACGTGCGCACGTCGACCGGCGCGTCCGTCGCATTAATCACGCGCAGACCAACCTTGGTGGTCCCCGGATCCGCGATGACCTCTTCGAACACCTTGAACTTCATGTTGCCAGTGCGCGCGGGTCCCCACAAGATCGCGGTGTAGTTCTTCCCGTCCGTTAGCGCGAGCGTCGAATCCTTGAGCTTCGTAGACGCGATCGCCTGAATCGTATCGTCGAGAAAGATCACGAAGCGACGCGCGCCGGCCTGCGTCGGCTTGAATTGCACCGTCGCCGACGCGGTCACGCCGCTGGTCGTCGTCGGGCTGTTCCGAAACCCGACGCGGAACTGCGAGCTGTTCTCGACGATGTCGACGGCGCGGAAATCAAGTCCGAACGCACCGGCGGAGTCAGGAACGGCGTTGATGAAACGCAAGCCAGCCGTAGGCGTGACCGGCGTCGTGATGACTGTCTCTGGCTTGCAGGCGGTCATGGCGGCGCCTGCGACCAGACACGTCACCGAGAGACGAAAAAAGCGATGCATGTAACACTCCGTGGAGGTGGAGACGAGCCCTGCTATCGTTTGAAACGCGGATACCTGATGGATTTGCCAGTGTCGACGGGAACCTTCCCCTCGTCACCGGCGATGCTGCCCAGAATGCCTTGCGAGAAGATTATCGCGACGAGTCCGATAGCAGCCGCACTGATCACCGCCGTCTTACCCCGCGAAAACTTCCGTTCGCTGACACCCGTCACGAACTCCGTCTTGACGCGAATGCGCTCGCCGGACCAGACCTGCTCGCCGCCGCGCACCAGCGAAATCTGCGAAACGGCCAACACGTACTCGGTACTCTCCTTCTGCAGCAGGCGACCTTGGATCTCGGCGATCTCGGGACCCATCTGACCGCCCAGTGATGCACGACCGGCGTCGTTGATGGCCAACGCGACCTGCGACCCCAAGGGCAAGGGCTGACCGACGACGGGCTGCAGCGTATAACAGCCCATCGCCGAAAACAGCGGCGTCAACGCGACCAATCGACGCAACCAACCTCCCACTCCTACCAACCGTAGACGCTCGGCGCGGCGACGGAGTTTGCAGCGTTGCCGGTGCCGAGCCCGGTGCCGTAGATCGCCGTGAGTGCCGCACCGCGCGCCTGCAGATCCTGATACGGCACCGCCCAGAACAGCGGCGTATCCTTCGGCAGCTCGCCCCAACCACGGCCGTCAAGGAACCACGGCGCGTAATGCGTATAAGCGGTTTCGATGCGCTTTTCGTACTTGAGCGCGTCCCATAGCTTGCCGCACGCGACTACGTTGAACGGCGCGACCGGAACCTTGGGCACGCACTGCGTGCCGCCGGGCACTGGCGACGTGGCGTCGAAATCCGTGATCGCCGGCAACCCGTTTCGCGTACGGGTGACGTTTACAAGTGCCGCCACCGCCGCATAGCTGCCCTGCCGATACAGTCCCTCGGCCTGCAGCATGTCGAGCTCGGTCTTCACCATGTGCGGCGTCGGTCCATTGCGAGCACCGGAGCCGTCGCCGTTCGAAGCCCACGAATAGAATCGGACGTGGTCGTAGTTCGAGAAACCGAAGCCGTTACCCGAACTCACATCGTTCCCGCTCGGACGATTTACGAAGTACCGCTTGCACGCAGTGTTTGCCGATGTGCAGGAGGTGATCGCAAAATCCGCCTGCTGTTCCGCTCGGCTCGCGCCCTGCGGGAAGCGAAGATCCGGCGTCACCATGGTAAAGCCGTTGCGGTCACCGAGCGGTTGCGCGATCCAAGCCGCATAGCTGCCGGAGACGTCAGCCATGCCGATGAAAAACGGCGGCATCTGATGCCACGTCACGAACGACAGGAATTGCGAGCGCCACGAATTCGTCGGTCCCGTGGTCACGTTCGTCGTGATCAGATGATCAGCCGTAAAGCCGTTCTGCGCATCGGCAACAATCGCCGTCCAGTCGGCGGCCGCGCGTTCCGCGGGCGTCCGCGCCATGTTCGCCCGAAGACGCGCGCGATACGAGCGAACCAGCTGGATAAAGTTCGGTTTTGTCCAGCTCGTCGGTGAGGGAATCCATGCCGTCGGTAGCGGGAAACCCTGATCGCCTGTGGCCGTAACGTTCGCCTGATCGACTGATCGCTGCAGCGCCGCGTACGCCGAATCGGCGGCGGCCTTGTAGCCGACCAGCACTCCGGCGTCCTGTGGCGACTGCCCGACGCTCACGATCGAAACCGAGTCGTGCATCAGTGCGGTGTAGCCGATCGAAACTCCGCGCAGGAATTCGGCGAACGCCTTGTCACGCGCCGTACGAGCCGGTGAACCGAGGTTCAGGCCGGCATCGAGCTGCGTCAGGAACGTCGAGGCAACGCGATTTACCTCGCCCATGTACGAGTACAAACGGTACTGCTCACCGGCCACGACGTTTCCGGGCGCGTTGGAGTTCGTCGCACCAGTGAACGGCGTGCGGGCATTCAGTCCGTTGTTGGCTAGGCTTGAGTAGTTCATCAGCGACAGCATGCTCGCCATACCTTGCAGATCACTTGTGCTGCCGTACACACCACTCGACCAACGTTTGTAGTACGTGCCCAACAGCGCTTCGGCATCGTTGGGCGTGCCAAGGACACGGGCCGATTCACCGGAGTTCGGATTTACGACATCGAGCTTGGTATCGTTGCACGCAACGGCACCGATCAGGGCTGCCGTGATGGCGGCCCCTCGGAGGATTGATTTGGTCATGTCGGCCATGTCCTAGAAGCGCGTGGAAATGGAGAGCGTGTACGTGCGGAGCGTCGGGAAATCGAAGGCATCGACCTGATTGATCAGGCCGGAGCCCGCCTGTCCGCCGGACACACCGACTTCTGGATCGTAGCCGCTGTACTTCGTGAACGTGAGCAGATTGCGACCAATAGCCGAGATGGTCCAATTGCCGAGGCTTCCCAACTTGCCGAGCTGATACGTTAGGCTGACTTCGCGCAGCTTCGCGTATGAACCCTTCTCGGTATTGTAGTTGTTCGGACCGAGCTGGTCGTAGAACCCTCCGGATCCTGCGCCCTCGGGTCCGCCCACGCGCCAGCCATAGCCGAGGGGCTTCGCGTTCTCAACCGACCTGGCGCCTTGATCGAAGTAGCTGGACGACAGATCCAACAGTCCCCACCCTTCGCCTTGGTTCTGAATATTGTGACCGATCGTGCCGTCGAGCAGCGCGTATAGCGACAGCTTTTTATAGGTGACCGTGTTGTTGAAGCCAAAGCGGAAGCTCGGCAGCGTATTGCCGATAACGTGGTTGGTTCCCACGCCTTCGCCCTTCTCGCCGCGCAACGGACGGTCAATGATCGGATGGCCAAATGCCAAGGGATAGTTCCACGGCGAGTTGGCCGCCGAGAGCTTCGTCTGCCACAGGTTCTTCGTGATGCCATCCTTGTAGCTGTTGCCGTCGCCAGTCCAAACCACCCACCCCTGATCGTTGACCTGGTAGGCCTTGCCTTCGCCGCACTGCGTCTGCACCGACGACGGCATGTCGCCACAGGTCTTGTAGAACTTGCGGCCCCAGATGTTGCCGTACCGATTGACCGGCACACCATCCTGCTTGTCCGTACGCGCCGTGATTAGGAACAGCGAACCCGTGCCCTGACCCGTTCCAGCGGAGGTGAAGTACTCCGGCAAGAACAAATCAGTGATGTACGTGCGGTTGCGATCCCACGTACCGCGCATGCTCCACTGGAAGTCCTTCTTCGTGATCACCGGCAGGTTGAGCGCCAGTTCCATCGTTTTATTCTGCAGCGTACCGGCGTTCTGCCACTTGCTCGAGAAGCCCAGCGCGGCCGGTGTCGGGACGTTCAAAATCTGATTGCGCGTATCCGACTTGGCGTACGTGAACTCGACCCCGAGACGGTTGAAGAGCGTAAAGTCCGCGCCGAACTCATTCTCGGTCGTTGTCTCCGGCTTGAGCTGGGAATTGCCGGCCTGACCGAGCGAGCAACCGCTGGCCGAGCAGCTATACGTCTCGTACTGCGCCGCAAAACTCGGCGTGTTACCGGCCGAGCCGCGCGAGGCGCGCACGCGGAAGTCCGATATTGACGAGAGACCCCAGAACTTCTCTTCAGAGACACGCCAGACGGCCGACACGCGTCCGAACGGCGCCCAGCGATTTCCCGCGCCGAACAACGAGCTGCCGTCGTAGCGATACGTGCCGTCGAGGATGTAGCGGCCCTTGTAGTCGACATTGGCGCCGGCGATGGCACCCAGGTTCTTGATCAAGAAAGAGCTCGAACCCGTCGTGAAATTGGTCGTGGTGTTGCTCAGCGTGTACACGTCCTTCACAACGTAGACTTGCCCCGAGGTGCTATCTCGCAGCTGGTAGTCGCGATCGATCAGACCGCGAAAGTTGACCTTGGCATTTAGATCGCTCGTCAGCTGCTTGCGGAACGTGGCCGACACCTGCGCGTTCATTGATTCTCTGTTCGAAAATCCTAGCTGCTGATTACCGTTGTTTGTTGCCGCTGAGATACCGTCCGTACGGTAGCCCTTCACCTGGTACGAGTTGTTGTAGCGGCCGCGATAGTCATAGCTGTACAGCACGTCGAACGACGCCCATTCGGCCGGTGTGTACGTGGAGGTCACACTGGCGAGGTAGCGCGCGGAGTTCTGAAACGCAGTCGAATTCTCGGTCGCGTACAGGAACGTCCCACCGCCGTTGCCAGTAGGACGGAAGCCCGTGCCGCCGCCCTTGATCAGTCCACGGCCGAGGGTGTCGCGGGCAAGGTAGTTCGTGCCCGGCGGTGCACCGCGTAAGAGCCCACCAAAAAACGACGAACGCTGATCGGTGAACGCTTTGTCATACAAGGTGCTGACCGACACCGTCCAGTTCGGACGCACGTCGTAGTCGAGGTTGACGCGGGCGCGCCGCTGCTGCTGCCCCGTGAGCCCATAGATCGCACCGGCGTCGCTGGTGTAGGCGCCGCTCACAAAGTAGCGCACGTTCGCCGCACGGCCGCTCGCGTCGAGCGAGTTGAGCGTCACCGGATTCTGCGTGGCCATCTGCGCGAAGGTGTTGTAGCGCTGGCCTGGCCACGGATTCGCCTGATAGACGTTCAGCAGCTCGCCCGTGGAGGACGACGGCGAGCTGAACTGCCCCGACTGCTGCGTACGGATCGTGTCGGCATTCACGTTGTTGATGCGGAGAATTTCCTGCATCCAATTGAACGTCTTCGAACACGGCGATGTGTTGCCCGCGCCGACCACGCAGAAACGCTGGCCGGTTTCGTCCAGCTGAAGCGGGTGGTTGATCGGCTGGCCATACGACGTGCTGTTCAGGTCGGAGATGCCGTACTCAGAGCGGAAGTTGAACTTCACGCCATCGCGCGAGGCCCCGCGCTTGGTCTTGATGACGATCACGCCGTTCGCCGCGGAGGAGCCGTACAGCGAGGCGCCAGCGGCGCCCTTCACGACTTCGACCGACTCGATATCGAGACCGCCGATTTCACCAAGGCTTTGGTTACGCAGAATCGTGCCGTCGACGATGAGCAGCGGGCCGGTGTTGCGGCCACTCGCATTGATTGAAGTCGGACCACGCAGCAAGATCGCCGGGTCGTTACCGGGCGCGCCGCCCGTCGACGCCACTCGCATACCGGCCACCTTGCCCTGCAACGCCGTCAAGGGGTTGAGCGCCGGCACGGGAATGTCTTCGGCCGTCAGACGACCCACCGAGAACGGAACCTTGGCGCGTTCCGTGCCTTCGATCGAGCCCGTCACGATGACTTCGCTCAGTCGATTGATGTCCTTCTTCAGTTCGAAATTCTGTGTCTGCGCGCCGGCGGTGATGCGGATGGCGATGGCACCCGGCTGGTAACCGACCGCGCGCACGCGAAGATTGACCGCCTGACCCAGAACGCGGGCAGCAGGAATCGTCAGGGAGTATGCGCCCTGCGCATTCGTCGGAACCGACAACGTCAGTTCGTTGATGTACACGTTGGCGAACTCGAGGACTTGCCCGCCCTCATTCACCACTTTGCCGCTGATGACCGCGTTTTGTGCTCTCGCCGCCGAAGCGGTGAGCAGTACGCCGAACAATGCTCCGGCGACGACTCGAGCACGATGCCTGATGGACTCGTTGAACATCTCTCTCCCTTGGTGAAGAAGAAGGGGGTAACGCACTGCGCGGGCTGCATGGACACTACGCCCAAGTCGGGACCTGCCCGCTGGAGGGACCTACGACACGGCAAATGCAACAACTTCTTATTTTGGAGAGGAGCGAACCTTTTCGTGGACCGCGTGTCTTAACCGGTGGCGCCGATCATACGCGCCGCGACAACGATGCACTGCGAAAGGGCGGCTCCGCACGGCGGGGAGGATGTGACGGTGGAGCGCAAAACACCAAACTGGCACGGCGTGTCTTCTCCGCCACGTCATTTCTGTGTGTTCTTTGCGGTGCCCGCAGACGGGCCATGCTACGGAGCGACCATCCCTGCCGCAAGACTGGCGGCATTGATGACCGGCACATTAATGCGGGCTTAACGGATGGGCCGGTCCGTTATGAAGCGGTTCAGGACGACAGAAAGCATAACAGCGGACCGCGCGATGCGTCACTATAGATGAGTTCGGCTGGATCGGGACGCGACTGCGGGATCTAAGGCAACAACGATATCCGAAAAACGAGATCGGATATCGTTGTTATCGTGGTTCTGCGGTCCTACGGCTTCGCCAACGCCGCCGGCGTCCAGACTAACCCCACCGCAAACGTATCCCTCCCACCCGCTAGGTCCGAGCCGGTAAATGACCCCGCCACCCGGATCCCGAACTGCTGACTGACCTGAAAATTCGCGCCGAGATCGAAATTTAGGCTCACTTCGGACCGGCTACGCTTCTCGGTCCCACAGCTGCTGCACAGATCGATCGACGCGCGCGGATGCACATACGGCGTCAGAGTCATTTCCTGATCCAATTCGAAGGTGTGGCCAAGGCTGACACCGATCGGCACGCGTAGCACCGTGAGGCCGCTGCCGAACGCGAGGCCCGCACCGCCGGTCAGCAGCAGGTCCAGCGGCTGCTCCTTCGTCGCCCGCGTGAGTTCCTGTCCCACCGACCCTCCGACAAACGCGACCAGCGAGGCGCCGCCCTTGCGGTCGGCAAGACCGGCGTCGAGCTCCACGTGTCGCGTCGATGTCCACCCTTCGCGCCACTGAAAGAGCGCGGTGCTGCCGGCACCGCCCACCAACGCGGCAGTGTAGTCACGGGTCGAGACCCGCGGCAATTGCAGCGACGGATACTGAAACGCCTGCGCCTCGACGCTCGACGACAGCAGCGAGGCGACGACCGCGGCAGACATCACAGCGGACATCTTGACGGCAGAATGACGCAGAACCCGCAGCGACGAAATCACAGACATCAGATGGCTCCAAGGGTGAGATGTGGCGCGAGCAGAGCACTCGTGGTTACACACGAGGGCATTCTACGGTATACGCTGCTGTGCAGTTCCATCCCTGCCTGACGGATATCACATTTCACGGGTAGCTCAGAGTCCGTCTCCTCGCACGCCGACGTACGGTGTCCCGCCTCCGCCCAGTCGTTTCGCGCCCAGTCTCGATGCGCATTGTTGTGGCCAGCCTGCTTCTGAGCCTCTTGATGCTCGGCGCACCCGCAAGCGCGACGGCCCAGGCCACCTCGCGCGTACGACCGTCCACAGACTGGCTCGTGCGCGAGGCGCTCGAAAAGGCCAGCCTCGGCGACACCGCATCAGCGCTCGATCTGCTGGAACGTGCGACCGATCAGTCGCCTCGCAATCCCGAAGCCTTGTACTGGCGCGCGCTGATGCTGTCGCGTACCACCGCGCTGACCATTGGCGATACCCCGCGTCGTCTGCTCGCGGGTTTCCTGCTCAACCGCGCCAACAACATCGATCCGACCAATGCGCGCTATCTCATCGAGATGGGGCGGATCCGCCTCAAGACGCCGCTCTTGCGCGTTGAGGCAGAGCGGCTGTTCCGGCATGCGCTCGAAGTCGCCGAAACATCGAGTGATCCCCTGCAGATCGCCGACGTTGCATACGAGCTCGGCGAGATCAAAGAGCGCCGCTACTTCACTGGTCGTGACCGTTGGATGTACACGACCACCAACGTCATCTTCGATCCGATTGCGTCACGCGCCCGCCTGCACTACACGCGCGAATTTCTCGAGCACCTGTCGCAACCGATTGAGAACTCCGGACGGGTCGATCGGCAGGAGGCCGAGGACTACTTCCGGCGCGCGTTGAAGTCGACACCCACGCATACGCCCAGCGCACTCGCGTTGATGGGCTTGTTGTACGACCAGCGTCGCTTCGACGAGATGCAGCGTATCGCCGCACCGGTGCTCGCGACGGACAGCGCACCGGCACGCGTGCTCATGGCGACTGGACTCGCGATGTACCGGTTGGGCATGTTGGGACGTGCGGATACGCTGTTCACACGAGCCCTGGCGCGATTCGGACCCGCGGACCGCGACGAGATCACGCACATCGGACGCATCACAAAGAAGGACGATTCGGTGCGCATCGATGGTCTGAGCGCCGCCGACCGCGCGCGGACCGACAGCGCGTTCTGGGAGGCGGCGGACCCGATGCTCTCGACGCCTCAGAACGAAGCGCGACTCGAGTTCCTGGCGCGTATGGCGTACTCCGACCTGCGCTTCACCGACAACGACATGCGGCAGGTGGGCTGGCGCACGGATCGCGGATTGATCATCGCACGATACGGCGAGCCACCAATCGTCGCGACCTTTCCGCCCAGTAGCGATGCGGATGCCAAGGACGCCGTCGGTCGCGTGATCACCGTCTGGTACTATCCGCGAACCGAAGTCGAGTTCGTGTTCACGGGGCCACCCGCCATGAACATCGCGTTCTTTGCGGGGAACCATCGTGGCTTCGCGGAGGAACAACGGCAGGAAGCACCCTTCCTCCTCGACAACGTGCCGATGGCGATGGCCATCGATTCGATCCCGATGCAAATGTCACGCTTCCGCGGATCGACGGCAGCACAG
The DNA here is from genome assembly GCA_031366985.1 of Gemmatimonadaceae bacterium. GTDB lineage: Bacteria > Gemmatimonadota > Gemmatimonadetes > Gemmatimonadales > Gemmatimonadaceae > Gemmatimonas. Next base: position 23,609 of record JANLPE010000062.1, on the reverse strand, counting down.
GGCGAACTCCTGATCGTCGCCAGCATTCCGACGGCGCGGCTATACAAGGCGGCCGAGATCGATCGGGGCTCACTCGAAACATCGTTGCGCATCGGCCCGCTCGCAGCGTTGAAGGTCGTGCGACAGGATACGCTCGCGATTGCCTTGCCCGCCGCCGCGCAGACCGCTCGACAGTGGGTCGACACGCTCGAGGCGGGCGCGAACTATCGCGTGCGCGTCGAAGTGCGCGACGCCGCCCTCACGACTGCGATGGCGCGTGCGCAGGCAGAACTGACGATGCTGGAAGGGGCGACGGCATCGCTCGCCAGCAGTGACATTCTGTTCGCCGATCGCTATCGCTCCACCGGCGCCGTTGTTGGACGCTGGAACACGATCAACCTCGCGCCACGCGCTGACCTTCGATTCGCCCAGCGTGACACGTTCTCCGTGTACTGGGAGAACTACGGACTGCAGCCCGACGCGCAGGGACGCGTCAAGTACGAAGTGCGGCTGGTCGTCACGCTCGAAGAGATGGACCGCGGACCAAATAACGTACGACGACTGTTCGGCAGTTTGTCTGATGCGTTCGGCTTGAGCGCCGTCGGCGACGAACAGTTGGGATTGCGTTTCGAACGCACCGAAGCGCTGGCTGGCCGCGATCGTGTGCCTGAGTTGGTCACACTCGGACTGGGCAGCGCCCCTGCCGGCCGCTATCGTCTGGATCTCATCACAACCGATCATGCGTCGGGCCAGACGACGCAGACGCACCGCATTTTTCATCTTAAGCGACCATGAACATGGCCAATGCACGCGCACTTTTTACCGTCGGATTCCTGCTGGCGTCCTCGCCGATCGCGTCGATAGTGACGTCGACGGTCGCGTTGCGCGCCCAATCGACCGGTCGATTGCCGAGCGCACCCGGTGGGCCTGCAGCCGCACCACGCGCGAGTGGTGGAACACTGTTGCGGTCGAGTCTCTTCGGCGCGCTGTCCGGCAGTGTCCTTGCGACGGGCTTCTACTATCTCAGCGAGAAAGGCCATCGCGCCAGCGGCTGCCAGCCGCTGAACTGCGCACTGCCGTTTCTTGCCGGAAGCGGCGCAATCGCGGGCCTGTTCATCGGTCGCGAACTGGACGCGCAACGTCGCGCGTTTGCGCCGCGCGCCGGTGAGTCGATTGAATTCGGGTTCGCTGAGGGCATCGTGCTGGCCCAACCGTGGTACCTGGATGTGCGCGACTCGCTGATTGCGGTCGTCAGCGACAGCGGTGCGCAACTATTGACCGCGTCGACGGCGCCGAAGGCATTGCGACGACGGGCCAACGGTCTCAGTTCACTCCGACAGATCGCGATCATTCCCGCGCGCAGTTCGCTCATCCTCGGCACGGGCAACGCGCTCTGGGAGGCGAATCTGATTAGTGGTCCCGCCTCGCGGCTCGCCGACGGGCCAGTCGATGCGCTTGCCGCATCATCCGACGCGATGTTGAGCGCGTCAGGGCGCCGCATTCGGTATCGCACTGGATCCGGCGACGCACTGCGTGTCGACAGTCTCGAGATGACACAGTCCGTGTCGGCGATCGCCTACGATTCGGTGGCAGGCGCGTGGTGGGTGGCGACGGATTCGCAAGTCGTACAGGTGACCAGCAACAATGGCAAGCTTGCGACGACCACGATTGTGCTCGCGCTCCCGGCTGCCGCGCGCTCGATCGCCACGAACAGCGAGTGGATCGCTGCCGCGCTCGGCGACGAGGGAGTGATCGCCTGGCGACGCGATGCACTGAGCGGCGGGGTAATCACGCCGGCACGCATCACGCGCGAGCCACGCTTCGCCTACGATCTCGCATTTCTGGGCGGCGCGCTCTACGTCGCCGGTGGCGTCGACGGACTCTTTCAGCTGTCGCTCACACCAACCGCGCGCGTGGTCGGGTCGTCGCGTCAGCTGCAATTCGCCACGACCGTTCGCGCAGCGAATGGCGTGCTCTGGGTCGGCGATCGGAATCGCAAGAGCGTCGTGCGCGTGACGCCGTAACAACGAACCGCTTTGCAACGACAAATCGCCCGCCCGGATCTCTCCGGACGGGCGATTGCACTTCAGACCGACTGTTCGCCTAGCGACCGCGCACCGATGATGGCAGCGTGGCGGCGAGCACCGTATTCGGTCCCATCTTGCCTTCGACCGAGTACTTCGACTGCAGGTTGACGCGCACCGAGCCGAAGTTCAGCCACGGCTGCACCACGCCGAGCTTGTTCTTGTCGGTGTTCGCTTTCGGCAGCGAATCGGTCGACACGCGCGTCGCCATCGCAAAGATGACGAGTGGCGAATCGAAAACGACGTCAGGCGACGGGTTCGACTTGTCCGCATCGTACAACGACGTACGCGCCGGGTACGGCGACGTGCGGCGGCCGATGTACAACGTGTCATTGAATCGCCCCGTGCTGTCGAACTTCACCGCGTAGGCGTTGTAGTAGTACCCGATCGGCGCACGGAAGTAGTTCGAGTCGTTCGCGACCATGATTTTGGCACGTACTTCGACGCGTCCGCGCGGCACGATGGTCATCACGCCGTTCGTCGCGACGACGAACTCCTGATTCGCCGCAGGCGCGCCGACGATCGCCGGAATGCCTCGGGCGAAATTGCCGAAACGAATGCTCGCGACCCGCGACGCATTCGCCTGACTCCGACGTCCCCACAACGAACGCACTTCACCCGGCGCAGCGCCGGGCGTTGCCGCCGTTTCGATGCTGAGCAGCACCACGTTCAGCGAATCCGTCGCCCCAATAGCGGTTGCCGCATCACGCGCCGTAGCCACACGGAACGCGAAGTTGGAACCGCCGGTCTTGAAGCCGCTCACCCCGAGACGCGGTGTGGTCGTGGCCGTGAACACCGGATCGCCCGCCGAATTCAGCGTGGAGTCGACGCGGGTAATTGTCATGTTGAAGTTGGTCGCACGGACCCACTTTGTGGCCGAGTCGTTGCCGAACCACAGCGTGTACGTGCCGGTGGTCAGCGAATCGAGACCGGCCAGCGTGACGATGACGGAATCCGTCGCTGGTGTGGCCGACGCCACGATTGCGACGGGGAAGGTTACGGTGCCGCGCGGAAGATTCGACGACGTCTTCGCGAAGTTGGCGCCGAAACCCAGCGCGCCGTACGGCTCGGACGTGATGGAACGGTTGTCGCTGCACGCGGCGGTGACAACGAGGGCGGCGCTTAACGCGCTGGTAAGCAAAAGACGCATGGATGGCATCGTTAGTTGCCCCCGCCGATGCCGCCGGGGACGTAGCGGAACCCGAGCGTGAACATCGTGCTGAGCGCAGTCGTCCTCGCCGCTGGTGGTGGCGGGAAGTCCTCAGGGAACGGGTTGCTCAACTCCGGGCGACCACGCGCCGGATTCAGGAAATCGCGGCTGTAGTTTTGCATCTGCAAGGCGCGTACGTCGAGCTGCACGCCCACCTTGTCGCCGAGTTTGACCCACACACCGGCCCCGCCGAAGTAGGACAACTCGTTCTTGCGGGTCGCGATTCCATTGACCTGAACGTCGGCAATCATCGTATACGTACCGACGCCGGCCAGCACGAACGGGCTCACGGTCTTGTTCGGTACGCGTAACAGGCCGAACGCGCCGATGTTGATCGTGTTGATCGGTTGCGTGACCCTTTGGTAGTAAATCGAATCGCCGCCGCCGACGCCGCCATTGCCGTAGCGCAGGCGGGTGATGAAGTCCTCACCGTGCGTGTAGGTACGCAACACATCGACGCTCGTTCCGATACCGAACCACTTGTTCAGTGCGTACTCGGTATCAAGTCCGATCATGGCGCCGCTGTTCAAGCTCGACGCGCGTTCGGGACTGACAGAGCCGACGCGCGTGACGACCGAGAATTGCCTCGTCTGAACCTGCGCGGAGAGGGCGCTGGCGGAAATGGCCAGCAGCGAGAGGGCGCGAATTACGCGTCTCATTTGCCCACCTCGAACGAGAATATTTGAATGTTCTTGAGTGCGCCGGCCGTTTCATAGGAGTAATCGAAACGTACATTGCGACCCAAGACCGGAAGTCGAAGTCCGAAGCCGCCTGACATACCGACCGACGTCGTCGTGCCCTTGTCGCGGTCGTCGTTGTACAGGCGCTTGCCACCGCGCACGAAGAACATGTTACGGTAGCCGTACTCAGCACCGATCGCGTACTGCGTGCTGATGTCCGTACCGTCGGCGACGTTGACTTCAGCGCCAAGCGTGTGCTTGCCGCCCGCGCCACCCAAGATCGAATTCGCGCTGCCGAGGAGATCGGTGCCCAGCGACAGCTGGAAGACGACCGGCAGCTCCGTATTGTTCGTGAAGAACTGCACGCGGCGCGATTCCGGCAATTGCGAACCGTCCGTCGTCGTGATCAGTCGCTGAATGAGCGCACCGTTGGCACGCGACGTTCCGCCGACGTTCTGAATCGCACCGCCCAGCACCAGCCCGTACAGGCCTGTGTTGAACTGCGTCCCGATATCAAACGCCGTCCAGCTGGTACTCGCATCGGGAATGCCTTCGCTGATGTATTTCAGCTGGCCACCGACCGAGAGGCGATCCGTCAACCGCTTGGCGTAACCAATTCCCACGGTGGTCGAGGTCCACTCGAATGAGTTGCCGCCAAGTCGCTCACCGAACGGGTTCAGTTCGGTGGTGCGCTTGATCGGTCCCGAGCCGAGCGTATTCAGATTGATGCCGATGACGCCACCGATGAGCGGGATCGATGCCGCGGCGTACGTCTGATTGATACCGAGATCGTCATAGAGATTCTGACGACCGGCGGAGAGCGAGAACGACTCGGAGGTCGCCGCGCCGGCCGGATTCAAATACCACGCGGTTGGTCCGGTAATCGAGCTGCCGACCGCGCCGCCCATCGCGCCGGAGCGCGCACCGATACCGATATGCAGATAGTTCGCGCCGCGGGTACCCTGTCGATTCGGGGTGTCCTGCGGCGTGGGGAGAATACCTCCCGGCCCCTGAGCGCGTGCGGACGCGCTCAGGAGGACGGTGGCGGCACCCACAGTGCCAATGGTGCGAAGGATGTTCATCGCCACTCCGTTATCGGATGATCACGAACTTGCCGCGCTGCACCTGGCTATTGCCACTCGTGCCGGTCGCGGTAAGAACGTAGAGGTAAAGTCCTGAGGCCATGTCGAGTCCTTCACGCGTGCGCAGGTTGAACGGCAAGTCACCGGACGGCGCGTTGTTGCCCTGATTGAGCAGATCCGCCTTGGTCCACGTCAGTTCCTGCAAGAGCTGGCCAGAGACCGAGTACACGCGCAGCACGCCTTGCTCTGGCACGCCAGTGAAGTAGACGCGCGAGGTCGGCGTACGACCCGTCATCTGATCGATGTCCGCTCGAGCGACGTACGGATTCGGCACGACCGAGACACGATTCAGGTCAGCCTTCGAGATGACCGTCTTCGTCGAGAACGGCGTCGCGACGAGCTGCACCACTGAACGCGAGTCGAAGGTGCGCGCAATTTCGAAGAATTGCGTCCAGCCTGTTTGCACCGGCAAATAGCCACCGGATGCGCCACCGAGCGAGGTCGGCGCCGTACCGCGTGACGTGAGCGCGAGCGGATTACAGGTACTGGCGTCAGCCGTCGGACGAACGCCCGATGCCGTAGTACCCGTACCGCATGCCACAAGGAAGCGGTTGAGGCCGATCGAGTCGACCAGCACCGGAATCGGGCGGAAGCCGTTATTGGCATCGGCACCAACCACGACGTAACGGCCAGCGCCTGAACCGACTGAGCTGTCACGCTCGACCTTCTGCAGCGCGATCAGCGTATCGCCCGGCAACCAGATGCTGTCTGGCACCGCGATGCGAACGGTGTCGTTGCCCGATCCAAGCAGACGCGTGTTGGTGCTGCGCGCGAGCATGGCGAAGCGAACGTTTTCCGACCGACCATCCACATCCTTGAAGCTCATCGTGAACGGCACGCGGACACGCTGCAGCGGACGTGCTGCGGTCGCACCAACCAGCGTCGCGGTCGCGGCAGACGTTTCCGTAATCGTGGTCGACTTCGCCGAGCCTTCGACGATGGAGCCCACGACGGTCGGCTGCAGATTCGCCACCGGATCGAGGAGGAACGGTGCCTTTGGTCCAAACGGGTCGGTCTGCCACGTGATGGTGTACTGTCCGCCCTTGACGCGCTTGGCGGTGGCGCTGAGCGGCTGCACCTGCGGCAGGAACTGTCGGGCGTTCGTGCTGACGGTGTCGTTCACACCGCGGAGTACGAAATTGCGATCACGCAACGCGCCGAAAGGTGTTAACTCCTGCACGAGACCGCTCGCGGCGTTCGCCGAGTCACTCGGCACGACGGTGTAGCCCGGATACAGCGGAGAAAGCTGCTGATCACGTTCTCGGTTGGCCGCGTACATGTCGTTGAGGATGAAAATTGGCTTGTTGTCGCCAGTCACCCAGACGAAGCCCGGCGTCGCCGCTGGCGACGAGACGGTATCGATGTACACACGCGCCGATCCCGACGTGAAGCGTGGCGTCGTCTGCAACACGAGCGCCGTGCCAAAGCGGAACGGCGTGTTCACGTTGCCGGTGAACGACTGATCCTTGGCAACAAAGTTTGCAACCGCCGGACCGGCCGGTGACGTCGACGCATTGGGCAGCACGTATCTCACGTTCACCGTGGTCGTCGTCGCGCTCGTCACCGTGTCCACCGTCTTGCGGATGATGAACTGATTGCCAAATACAAGTCGCGATGTGCCGCTGACGTCATTCGATACCGCGCCGTAGACCAGCGACTGCGTTGCGTTGCCAGCAATCGTCGCCGTATCGACGCGGGCAAAATTGCGCCCGGCGACGTTGGTGATCGGCGCATAGATCTGAATCACTGATGGTCCAGCGGTCGAGAGCGCCGAGTTGATCGTGTCGTTCGGGAAACCCAGCGTGTTCTGCACATCCGTCACGATGAAGCCTGATGCCGTGGAGTCTACGATTTTGAAGTCGGAGAATCCGCGGGAACGCGTCACGAACGAATAGGTGTAGTTGCGTCCGGCCTGCACGAATTCCGTCACGGAACCCGCGGCGGGCACGCCAAGCAAGTAGCCGACCGTCGCCCACGGGCGCCACGGAAAGGCGGGTTGCCCGTTGTCGACCGTTCGAGTCGGCGCCTGCGTGCAGGTGCCGGAATTGCCCGACGTGGTCGTGAAAGACGCTCCGCCGTCGCACGACTTGAACACGTACACGGCCGCGAGGTTGTCTCGGGCGCGTGACTGCAGTCGGTCCAGCAACCCGGGGTTCAAGCGCAGAATGCGGCGCGTCGCCACCACACCGGCGATCGAGTCCGTACGCACTTTATTCACCAGTCCAACCATGAAGGGATCGACTGGATTGATCTGCGGGTATTGAATGGAGACCAGCGCGCCGACGCTGGCGTCGGCGATGCCAAAGCGGGTCGAGTCGACCAATTCGGCAGACTGCAGCGTGTAGGTCTTGCCGGCAACGACCTTCGGGAACGTGTAGGGCTGCGGACCCGAGTAGTTCGTCATGTACGCCGTGACGACACCATCCATCGTCTGCCGGATCGTCGTCGAGTCGGTGTTCCACGAGAAGGCCCACAAGAACTGCGTGGTGTCGCGGGACTTGAGCTTGAACGGACCGGCCGACACCGTGTTCAGGATGTTGCCCATGCGCGACGTGTAGCCGCCGGGCATGGTGTCGCTCCAGAGTGCCGCGCAGCCTTGGCTGGCGCATCCGGGAACGGCGATCGTGTCTTGGATGCCGTCGTTGTTCCAGTCCCACTTACCGAACGGCAGTCCCGTCTGCGGGTTGGTCGTGCTGCCCGGGACGAATTTCGGGAACTTCACATCGGCCAGCGCTGGGAACGAACCAGACCAGTTCTCGGGCGAAATCAACTGCACGAAGTTGTCGATCGTGAAGTCGGACGGATTGCGGCCGTCCATGTAGTTCAGTTCGGTCGACGAGATCATGCCGAAGCCCGATTTCATCGAGCGATTGATGTTCTGGCTCGTCTGGCCAAACGAATTGCGCTTGGCGTGGTTGAACATGATCGTGTCATCCGCCAGCGGGCTGGTCGGATTGTAGTACGGGCTGGTCGGATCGCTGAACATCTTGTTGCGCAGGTCGCCCAACGGTGACTTGAGCCACGTCATCGTGTAGACACCAACGCTGAACCCACCCGCCGTGCAGCCTTGGCGCGCCGCGTTCAAATGTCCGCGCGGATACGTCGTCGTGCACAACCCGGACACACCGCCGCCCGTCGTAAAGATCGTGCTGCGCGCCATGTCGTAGTAGACTGTTTCAACCTGCCCATTGGGAATGAAGCCCGGGCCAAGGCCGAAATACAGCGAATCGTAGTCAATGCCGGTGCCGTACACGTCGGCCGACTTGTTGACCAACTGCGCCTGATAGAACTGCGTGTTGCGCGTTGATGGCGCCGCAAACTGCCAGCTGTCGACCCGAATCTCGATGCCGAGCGGATAGCCCGGATCAGCCGGCGGCCCGGAACCACCCGGCACAATCGCGCCGTACCGAAGCTTCTGCTCGCGGTAGTAGTCTGACATGAAACCGTAGACGCTTTGCGTCGCGAGATAGTTCGTCGCATCGACACGCGTCTTCGAAATCTTCCAATCATCCCAGCGGAAGCTGGCCTTGTTGCCGTTGAACGTGTTCAACCACACCGAGTCCGCGATGGCGCGCTTGCCATCGAATCCCTGTGAGCCCCACGTCTCCGGACAGTCCTTCATCGCCAGCAGCGAAAAGCCGGCGGCGCGGAACGTCGGATCGTCTCGGCACGAGCTGTTGAAGATCGACGTCACGCCAGCGAACGCCTTGCCGAACTGACCGTCGGCCGAGCCGATCTTCTTGATCTGGGGCGGCACCAGCACCTGCCAGTACTGCGAGGAATAGCCGAGCGATCCCGCCATGTTATTGATGGCGGGGTTGATCGCGCGGATCTTCCGGAACTCCGATGGGGGCGCACCCATGACGAAGCCCATCTCGAAGAACTGAAAGTTTCCGTTGTTGTTCACAACGGCCATGTTGACGAAGTTGTTGCCCTGATTTTCCGACACCGGGCCACCTTGATTGGTGACACCGGAGCGGTAGCCCGCCGTCATGCGGAGCGAGCCGGCCGCGAGATCTTCTGCGGCGAAGAGGTCAAACGCGTTGCCACGGCGGATCGGTACGGCTTTCACCGTGCCGTCAGCCATGACGCTATCAATGGTGGTCACCGGATTCGGGGACTGCCGCTGGGCAAGAAGCCGCCCGGGCGCGACCGCGATCGAGACCCAGGCCAGCGCGATTCCCGCTGTGGCGGCTGCCGCGCTGGCTCGGAAGGTCCGTGAGTGCGAAGTCATGAAAGCAGTGAGCCTTAGAAGTTGATCGTGATGCCCGTGGACAGGCTACGGCGGGTTCCGATGTACTCGGGCTGATCGAACGCGGTCGACGTGGTGGCGTCACCGGTGTTTCCGACGCGACGGTTGTTGAAGTCGCGCAAGCCGGCGTCGCACGTGCCCGTGTTCACATACACCTGCACGCAGTTGATGCGATCAAACAGGTTCGAGACGCGGAGGAAACCCGAGTAGCGGACCGCACCGATGCGGAAGCCCTTATCGACGAGCAGATCGATCTGCGACGTCGCGGGCTGACGGCCGGCATTGATGTCCGACGCGTTCGCCGTTGTGCCGACGTTACCGAACGAGTTGGCGCGCACCGGCGTGTATGGAATGCCGGCGGTGCGATTGAACGTGACCGTCGCCCGCGCATTGCGCAGCAACTTGCCCGCGTTCATCGGCAGCGTCGGGATGTCTTCACGCACCTGCAGGAAGAACGACGTGTTGACGCGATAGGTCTGATCGATATCGGCAACGGTCTCGACAAGCTGCTGACGGTTCGCTTCGTCCGTACGCTGAATTTCGTTCGCCTTGTCGGGCGGACGCGAATTCGTCGTGGCGCGCGCGAGACCGAAGTTGACGTCGTAGCCCCATCGATCGGCCAGACGACGACGGAACTGCACTTCCATGCCGCGCGACGTCAGGAAGTCACCGTTCACGAGCACGGTGTACGTCGGCAGTGAGCCGTCGTAGGTCGAGCCAATGTCCTGCGTCGAGCGGCTCTGGCGCAGGCCCGACAGGCCGGTTTCCGAACGGTTGTACACGGCGACCTGCACCGAGTAGTTGCGGCTCAGTTCCGTCTGGTAACCGACTTCGTACTGCTTGGCCTGCTCAAGGAGCAAGCTCGGGTTGCCCACGAAGGCCGGGTTATTCGTCGTGATGTTTGGCACGCACTCGTTCGTACCCGGCTTCACCTGCGATGAGGCGCAATAGTTGTCACCGGCGCCGGCGACCGTGCCGATACCCGTGTTGCGATAGCCGTTGCCGTAGAGCGGCACCATCGTGTAGCGACCTGCATTGAAGAAGATCTGCGACTTCTCCGTGAGCGGAAACGCGACGGCAACACGCGGGCTGAACGCCGTGCGCGCCTTCGCCGCGCTGAAGTCATCGAGTTGCGCAATCGCGGCCGCGCTGTCGAGCAAAATCGAACGCTGCGACTTCGGATTGATCGCACCGGCGGCGCATCCGGCGACCCCGTACGACTGACCGGCGCCATTCACAAGCTTACGACCACCAACCGAGGCGCCCTCGCACACTTCGCGCGCGCTGGTGCCGTTGGTCGGATTGAACGGGTCCGTAAAGCCGAGGCCTTTCGCGTTACCGTAGTCGAAGCGGCCACCGAGCTTGATCGTGATGAAGTCGTATTCGATCGTGCTCTGGATGTAGCCGGCGGCTTCGATCGGCTTCGCGCGATAGACCTGCGCGACGAGCGGCTGAATGCCGGAATTCGAGCCGAACGCGCCGACGTCCTTGTACTTGAGGTCGTGCTGCACGAACTGCGCACCGAACTGCAAGTTGTTATGGTCGGTGACCTGCGACTGCACGTCCGCCTTGAACGTGCGCGTCGTGAACTTTTCACCGCCGTATACGCCATCAACGATACCAGCGTCCGGGATGCGATCGCCGCCGGCCACACCGGGTGACGGGCTGAGGAAGTTCTGATCGAAGTTCGGACGGAAGAACGGACCCGGAATGCACGTGCCGAGGAAGTACGGGCAGGTCGTGCGCTCAAAATCCGTCTGACCGACACGGATCTGGATGTTGCTGCGACCGAAGCGCTGTTCAAGCGACACGACATAGACCTGGCCCTGATCGCTCACCGACGGCTGCATGATGTCCTGCGACAAACGATTTCCACCGTCCGTCAGCACGAACAGTGAGTCGGCGCGGTTGTTCACCAGTTTGAGCGGATCGCCACGATAGTTGTAATACAGGCGACGATCATAGCGGCGCGTCGCGCGCTGCGATCCGATGCCCGTCAGCTTGATCGTCGTGTTGTTGAACGGCAGGAACGTCAGCTTGCCGACGACCTGCGAATTCTGGTTCCCGCCGTATCCCTGCCAGCCGCCGCTCAAGTCGCGCGCCGATGGCGGCAAGGCATCGCCGAATCCAAGCACCGTGTTCGGTTGATTCACCGTGAACACGTCGTTGTCGAACTTGAGCACGCGCGCCGCTTCACTCTGGACCTGGCCAGAGACCGAGTAGCGCAGCTTGCTGTTCGTGCCCGGGACCGGGCCCGAGAGATAGCCGACGAGCAGATTCTGCCCGGAGAGCTTGTCCTGCTGGTTCCCGAACAGCGCGCCCGGAAGCGTGGAATTCTGGAAGTTGATCGAGCCGGAGACTTCCGAACCACCCTCGCGCACGGCCTGATTGATCACGCCCGAGAGCGCGTTGCCGTACTGCGGATCCATGCCGCCGCGCTGAAAGTTCACCTGCTGGACGGACAGCGTGTTCAGGCTGACGACGTCGCCGCCGAAGAGCGGGTTATTGATCGGAATACCATCGATCATCGAGAGCGTCGAGCCGCCGCGACCGCCACGCACGCGGATCGGCTGCGTGGTGCTGCGCTGCTCTTCCGCCAGCGACAACACAGACGTGTTGTTCGGCACTTCGGTGAACCCCTGCTGCAGCGCTAGCACACCGGCGATGCTCGTCACAGGTAGGGACTGGATCTGTTCCGCGGTTACCACTGAAGACGAACCCACCTGATTGCGTTCGATCAGCGGCGCCTGCTCGGCCTGCACCGTCACCGCCGCCAGCGTCGTGTTCGACGCCTTCAGCTTGAAGTTGACTTCGCGCGTCGCGTCGATCGTGATCGTCACGTTCGCCGTGATGACGCTTTGATAGCCGAGGCGGCGTGCCTGCACGGAGTAGGTGCTCGGCGGCACTTGGATGATGAAGAACTTGCCGGCGGCGTTCGTGTTCGAGCCGAGCGTGGTCCCCTGAATGACAATGGCCACGCCTTCAATCGGCTTGCCAGTTTCAGCGTCGGTCACCACGCCGGTCAACTTGCCGGTTTGGGCGTGCGCTACGGTGATCGGTGCAGCCAACGCCGCACCTAGGACCGTCGCAACAAGCCAACGACGTCCGAGAAACCTCATCTGCTCCTCCGGGAGGGTAGTGCCACGGGACGGACGTTCGGTGTTCGGCACCACGCGGTGCATCGACTGTCCAAACGCTTGCAACGCCGCACAAATACCCTCGGAAACCGTTTGGCTTGACCGGGGTACTCATGCGGCAGGGGAAAACCGATTACGCGTGAGCGCCTCGGCGCGAAACTCAGAGCTTGCGGCGCTTGTTGAATCCCGATTTTCAGAAACTCGAGCACCAAAAAATCGTAGACGATCAACATAACCGGACGTGCGCGAGACCGATGACTACCGATCGCACGCTGCGCGCCAAGCTAGCGTCTGGGCGGAGCGTGTCAATCACTGCTTACCAGATACGTAGTAGTACGGTCACGAATCTTCGCATCATCTGGAATGACCGGCACTTCTGCGATGGATTCGTGCACAGTGTCCGGACGATCAACACACCCCCGCCACATACGGAAGAACAGCATCATCGGGCGTGCCGTCACCAATTCCCACCTGTACTGTAGAGAATCGTGCCGTGGACGCCCTTCGGGCCTAATGCACGGGGACGGCGGAGAGTTTCCGCTACCGGAGGCGCGCCCGATATGTCCGCGAGAGCCGCAGTGTCGAGCCGTCGCCGAGCATCAGTAGTCCGTCGCCGCCGGGAAGCGGCGACAGTTCGCGCACGCGGTCCATGTTGACCACCATGCGGCGGTGAATGCGGACGAACTGCCTCGGGTCGAGCACGCCTTCGATCGCGGAGATCGTGCCGCGGGTGCGGTAGGTCTGGTCGGCGGCGTGCACCACGATGTAATTGCCGTCCGCCTCGAACCAATCGACTTCGCCGAGGGGCACGAAGCGCGTCCGGCGACCCTCTCGGACGAGCACCCGCAGTGGACGGCCACCGGCGCCATCGGTTCCCGCCGTCGCACGGTGCGGCACGGCGGACAGGTCGAGCACCGTCTCCTCGGTTTCGCGCTTGGTGCGTTCCGGTGCGACCGCGACACCGCCGCGCGACTGCCAAGACGATTCGAAGCCAGCCTCCCGCACTCCGATACCGGCTGACGCGCGCTTGGCGAGACGCTCAGCGTCACCATTGGCCGTTTCCGACGGACGGCGCGGGCGCGCGGGCGACATCCCGCCGAGTTCCTCGACACTGACGACTTCGCCAAGCAGGCGTTGTAGCTCGTCAGCGGTTCGCAGCAGCGCCGCCTGCAGCACCTGATGCCGCGCGCGAATCATCGCCTCACGTAACCGCGATGGATTCAGCGGCAGCGGCACGAAGTCCGTAACGTGCAGTTCGAACGCGCGCACGGCGTCCCCTTCCCGGCTCGACAGGAACACGATCGCCGCGGGGCGATCGGCCGGTGCGAGTGAGGCGATCAGATCGAAGCCGGAGCCATCCTGCAACGCCGCCGACACGACCGCGACGTCGGGAGCGGTGTTGAGCAGCGCATGCCTCGACGATGCGCCGTCGACATAGCTGCCGGTCACACAAAGGTCGAGCGCAGCCGGCAGCGATGCGATGCGCTCACCGACGGCTGCGGATGGTTCGCCGAGCAACACGACGCGAACGGGCATGATTCTCTCAGAGACGCGCCAGACGAACGGCGCCGCAGCTTCGGCGCCGAACCACATGCACCATGCATGTCGTCACGTGAGGTACGGCCAGGTTGGGCGGGACGTTGGGGGCGGGGCGGACCGATGGGAAAAGCGCGCGATCAACCCGGCGTTACTCGTTCAACCCGCCGTTCCGATGTGCTGCGCCTTCTCCGTCACCACCCGCACGTGATTGTCGACGACCTGCAGGAATCCGCCGTCAATCCCGAACTTGTGTTCCCCCTCGGCCGTGTCGATGCGCAGCGTGCCACGCCCCAACAGCGTCATCATCGGCGCGTGGCTCGGCAAAATGCCAACCTCGCCGTCGAAGGCGGGCGCAACGATGCCGCGCGCCGCGCCCTCGTACAGCACACGCTCGGGCGAGATCACCGAAACCTTCAGCGCATCGCTCACGATCAAGCCTGAAATTTCTTCGCGTTCGCGACGACGTCGTCGACGCCGCCGGCCATGAAGAACGCCTGTTCCGGCAATGCGTCGAACTCGCCGGCACAGATCCGTTCGAACGACGAGATCGTCTCTTCGAGCTTCACGTACTTGCCCGGGATACCGGTGAACTGCTCAGCGACGGCGAACGGCTGCGACATGAAGCGTTGCAGACGGCGCGCGCGGCCGACGATCTTCTTGTCGTCTTCCGACAGTTCGTCCATACCGAGAATCGCGATGATGTCCTGCAGCTCCTTGTAGCGCTGCAGAATGCGCTGCGTCGTCGTCGCCGCGTTGTAGTGCCGTTCGCCGATATACTGGGCGTCGAGAATGCGCGACGTGGAATCGAGCGGATCAACGGCCGGGTAAATACCGAGCTCGGTGATCTTCCGATTCAGCACGACGGTGGCGTCCAAGTGCGCGAACGCGGCGGCCGGCGCCGGATCCGTCAAGTCGTCGGCCGGTACGTAAATGGCTTGGACCGACGTGATCGATCCGTTGCGCGTCGACGTAATACGTTCCTGCAGATCGCCCATTTCCGACGCCAGCGTCGGCTGGTATCCGACGGCGCTGGGCATGCGGCCCAACAGTGCGGACACTTCCGAACCAGCCTGCGTGAAACGGAAGATGTTATCGATGAACACGAGCACATCGGCGTTCTCGACGTCGCGGAAATACTCCGCCACCGTGAGGCCCGACAACGCCACGCGCAAACGCGCTCCTGGCGGCTCGTTCATCTGCCCATAGATCAGCGCGACCTTATCGAGAATTCCAGCTTCCTGGAATTCGAGATACAAGTCGTTGCCTTCGCGCGTGCGCTCACCGACGCCGCAGAACACGGACTTTCCGCCGTGGCCCTTCGCGACGTTGTTGATGAGCTCCTGAATGATGACCGTCTTACCGACACCGGCGCCGCCGAAGAGTCCGATCTTACCACCCTTCACGAACGGGGCGACGAGATCGACGACCTTGATGCCCGTTTCGAAGACTTCCGTCTTCGGTTCGAGATTCACAAAGTCCGGGCGCTTTCGGTGAATCGGCCAGCGGAGTGCATCAGCCGGGATCGGCGCGCCGTCATCGACGGGCTCGCCCAGCACGTTGAGTATGCGACCGAGCGCGGGCGCGCCGACCGGCACCGCGATCGCGGCGCCCGTATCGACGACTTCCATGCCGCGCGTCACGCCGTCCGTGCTGGACATGGCGACGGTACGCACCTGATTGCGGCCGATGTGCTGCTGCACTTCGACGACAACCGAGATGGACTGACCACTCGGCGCGACGGCCTTGATGGTCAGCGCGTTGTAAAGCTCAGGCAGGTTGCCCGTCTCGAACTCGACGTCGATGACGGGTCCGATAACCTGAATGATCTTGCCGATCGTATTGGGGACGGCAGCAGTTGCCATGAGACGAATGCGTTAAAGAGTGTGGTGCGAGCGGGCTACGACTCGGTTACAGCGCGGCGGCGCCGCCGACGATTTCGGCGATTTCCTGCGTGATCTGAGCTTGGCGGGCCGTGTTGTACGTCCGCTTGTACACCTGCAGCAAATCGGTGGCGTTGTCGGTGGCGTTCTTCATAGCGGTACGCTGCGCGCTCTGGAAGCCGGCTTCGGCCTCGGCGAGCGAGCGATACACCGCGTTGCGGACGTAGGTCGGCAGCAGGGCCTCCAGAATCTCGCCGCCAGACGGCGCGAGCAGAAAATCCCGCTGACCGCCAGCACCCGACGGCGGCGTCACCGGCAACACGGCCTCGGTGCCCGGCGGTGCGGTGAGCGCCGACTTGTACTTCGTTGCCGTCACGTACACCGCGTCGAGTTCCCCGGCCGCGAAGCGCGCCATCAATCCGTCGACCAGCGCCGCGGCATTGGCTGCCGTCGGCCTGTCGGTGATATCGGTGTGCTGCGACGCGAGGTTCTTGCCGAGGTACTTGAAGAAGCCGATGCCCTTCTTGCCGACGATATGCATCTCGACGGTGATGCCCTGCGCTTCCCACTCGGCGATGCGCGCGCGCGCTTCTTTGATCAGATTCGAGTTGAATCCGCCGCAGAGACCGCGGTTCGACGTGATCAGCAACAACGCGACGGTCTTCGTCTGGATCGGGCGACGCAACAGCGGAAACTGCTGCGCGAGATCCGGCGAATAGACATGAGTGAGCATGTCGCCGAGCGCGAGCGCGAACGGACGCGCCGCGGCGACGCGATCGGTCGCGCGCTTCATTTTCGAAGTCGCCACCATCTCCAGCGTGCGCGTGATCTTGCGCGTGTTCTCGACGGATTTGATGCGTCCTTTGAGTTCTCTACCCTTCGCCATCGGCTAGACCACTCAGTGGTTGAACTGCTTGCCGAACTGCTCGATCGCGCGCGTGAGATCCGCCTCGGTGTCCTTGGCCAGCGCCTTGCTGGTGCGGATCGCGTCGGGGACCTGCGGGAACTGCGCCTTCACGAACTCGAGGAAGCCCTTCTCCCACGCGCGGATCTGGTTCGTTGGCAGCGCATCGAGCAATCCGTTCGACACGGCGTAGATGACCATGACCTGCTCCTCGAAACCGAGCGGGGCGTACTGCCCCTGCTTGAGGATTTCGACGGTGCGCGCGCCACGATCGAGCTGACGCTTGGTGGCCGGATCGAGATCCGATGCGAAGGCCGCGAACGCTTCGAGTTCGCGATACTGCGCGAGGTCGAGGCGAAGGCGCCCAGCGACGCCTTTCATCGCCTTCGTCTGCGCGGCACCACCGACGCGGGAGACGGAGATACCGACGTTGACGGCGGGACGCACGCCGGCGTTGAACAGGTCGGTCTCGAGGAAGATCTGCCCGTCGGTGATCGAGATGACGTTCGTCGGGATGTACGCGGACACGTCACCGGCCTGCGTTTCGATGATCGGCAGCGCGGTGAGCGATCCACCGGGCTTGAGGATGTTCTTGCCATCAACCACGCCTTCGTCTTCGCGTAGCTTGGCGGCGCGCTCGAGCAGACGGCTATGCAAGTAGAAGACGTCACCCGGATACGCTTCGCGACCCGGCGGACGACGCAGCACGAGCGACAGCTGACGATACGCGGCGGCCTGCTTCGACAAGTCGTCGTAGACGCACAACGTCGGCTTGCCTTCGTTGTACATGAAGTACTCGGCCATCGCACAGCCCGAGTACGGCGCGATGTAAAGCATCGGCGCGGGATCGGATGCGGACGCGGCGACGATGATGGTGTACTCGAGTGCGCCGGTCAAGCGCAGGCGCTCGACGACGGAGGCGATGGTGGACGCCTTCTGGCCAATGGCGACATACACGCAGATGACGCCCTGTCCCTTCTGATTGATGATCGTATCGATCGCGACGGCCGTCTTGCCCGTGCCGCGATCGCCGATGATCAGTTCGCGCTGACCGCGACCGATCGGGATCATGGCGTCGATGGACTTGATGCCGGTCTGGAGCGGCTCTTTGACGGGCTGACGCACGATGATGCCGGGCGCCATCGATTCGACCTTCCGCGTGTGCGACGTGTGAATTTCGCCGAGGCCATCGATGGGACGACCGAGCGCGTCAACGACGCGACCGATCATCTCGGGGCCGACGGGCACTTCGAGCACGCGGCTGGTGCGGCGGACTTCGTCGCCTTCCTTGAGCTGCAAATAGTCGCCGAGTACGACGGCGCCGATGTTGTCTTCTTCGAGGTTGAGCGCGAGGCCGGTGATGACCTGCTTGGTCTCGGAGGCGGTGAACTCGAGCATTTCGCCGGCCATGGCTCGGCCGAGTCCGTAGATGCGAGCAATACCGTCCTTCACTTCGAGGACCGTACCGACTTCCTCGACGTTGAGATCAGCGAGATCGGCTGCTTCGATTTCGCGGAGGAGGATGTCCTTGATTTCGCCGGGGCGAAGGGCGGTCTGCGTAGCCATGAGACGAGGGCGATGAAAGCGGGAGAAAACGGGGCGGGAACGGCGGGGTGGGCCGTTTCGGCTATAGCTTGTGAAAATTATCACAAACGGCGGGGGAACGGCAATACCTGCACTTGACCGGCAGTTGACCGCCGGGGGTAGCTGCGGGTTTAGCTGCGGGTTCAATCGCGGGTTTACCGATAACCTGCGGGGTGAGGTTAACGGCTACCTGCGGGGGTGGGTTTAACCGCAGTACTGCGGGTGGGGGAACTACGGGGGACTACCACTGCGGGGTTTTCACGGCAGGTGCGGGGAAACGGTGAAGGGGCGGAGGACGGGTCTCGATATCGTGGGTTATGAGCTCACATCGCGATCTGGAGGTTTGGCGCCGGGCGCACTCGCTGGGGAGTCGGGTTTTTCGACTTACGGGCGGGCGGTTGCCGATGAGTCGCGGGCGCTCGTCGATCAGGTCCGGCGGTCGTCGGAGTCGATCGCCGACAACATCGCGGAAGGCCACGCGGGCCGCACCAAAGGCGTCTACCTGCGCCACATCGCAATCGCGCTCGGCTCCGCCGCCGAATGCGATAGCCAGCTGGTTCGCCTGCGGGATCGACAGGCGTGGCCCCCGGAGCTCACCGCCGACGTCCTCGACGAACTCACGACAATTCGTCGCATGCTCCTAGCCCTAGAGCGCGCGGTGAAGCGCCGCCTAAAGTAACCCGGAGTAGCAGTCCCCCGCAGTTCCCCCACCCGCAGTGCTTCGGTTAAACCCACCGCCGCAGGTAGCAGCTAACCCCGACCCGCAGGTCATCGGTAAACCCGCAGTTCCACCCGCAGCTAAACCCGCAGTTCGGCCGTCTCTTCCCATTGGTGCTGAAACCTCTCCAACAGGTCAATCGCCCGGAGTCTCGTCAGCGAACTCGCCCTCGCCCCGACCAGCCGCTGCGTCGTACTCGACAAGTGCGACGAACTCGCGAACCCCAGGATCTGCGCGACATCGCGCACGTCAAACCCCGTGTTCTTCGCCAGTTCGGCCGCCGCCAGCACGCGCACGAGGTCGATGACCCGTTTGAGCGTCGGTGCCTGCCCCACCGCAAAGCTGCGCGACAGGTGTTCACGCGACACACTCAGTTCACGCGCCAGTTGATCCGTGCGCACGGGTCGGCCCGCGCGACGCACCACACTGCGCCACACGGCGAGTTGCAGCGGGGTCTCGAGATGCAGAATCGGTGGCGCGTCGAGGAGCGCCCGCTCAAAGCGCGTGGAGAAAGCGCGTCGCAGCACAATGTCGCGGGCCACCGAGTCATCGACGCCATCGATGAGCACATCCGTCAGACCATGCTCGGCCGCCTTCGCAAGGAGCGGCGCATCGGCCGGCAGCAGCGTCGTCATCAGCACGAACGGCACGCTCTGAAAGTCTTCCGCGCGCACCACCATGCGTGCCGCGTCCTCACCGGCACCTGCGTCGATGATCACCGCATCGACGAGCTGTCGCGTGATCTGCTCATCCAGCTCCGCTGGTGACTTGAGCAGCAGCACATGGGCGCGGCGACGCGGGAAGGCGGTGCGCACCAGTGCGCGCGCACGTTCGCGCTTCAGGAGCGCGAGTACGCACAACACCCCGGTCGCACTCTCGGCAGCGGCGCGGGCGGTTGGCGTCACGGTTGCACGCTCACGACATCCGTCGACGAGGTCGCTCTCCTGTCACCGCGAACCATCGCGTGGGCGCGCGTCAGCACATCACGCGCGTTGGCGTACGAGACCAGCTGTGCAGCCTCGTCGAAGCGCGCCCAGCGGCAGGCCGTGATGCCCTCGGCGCGTTGCGGCTTCGTGTGCGCACTGTCGGTATGCATGAGGTAGAAATGACAGACCTTGTGTACGAGCCGACCGCGAAATCGGAAGAACCAGTCGATGGTCTCGATCTCGCCGTCCATCTCGAGCGCGTCCAAGCCGGTCTCCTCACGCACTTCACGCAGCGCCGCGGCATCAGGCAGCTCATCGACTTCCAGATGCCCTTTGGGAAAGCCCCAGTTGCGGTAGCTGTCGCGAATCAACAGGAAGAATGGCTCCCCATCCTGCACGCGATAGACGACGCCCCCCGCTGACGTTTCCAGGCGCGCGCGCCCGGAGCGTTTGCGCTCGTGCGGCGGTGAGCCCTCGTCGTTCGCGGCGTCGCTCACGTCCCGATGAGTTTCGCTGAGCCTTCGAGCGTCGCGCGTCCTTCGATGAACTGGCGCACGATGGGATCGGTCGAATGCTGGATCTCATCGATCGTACCGACGGCGCGCACGGTGCCTTCGTAGAGCATCGCAATGCGCGTGCCGACCGTGTACGCGCTGCGCATGTCGTGCGTAATGACGAGGCCCGTGACGCCGAGCTTCTCGCGCATGCGCACCATCAACGCGTCGATCGTCGCGGCCGTGACCGGGTCGAGCCCCGTCGTCGGCTCATCGTAGAGGATGTACTTTGGGCGCAGTGCGATCGCGCGCGCAATGCCAACGCGCTTGCGCATGCCGCCCGACATCTCCGCGGGCATGCGATTTCTTACGTCGGGCAGGTCGACCAAGCGCAGCGCTTCGTCCACGCGCACGGTGATCTCCTCCTCGGACAGCTCGCCCTGCTTGCGCAGCCCCATCGCGACATTCTCGCCGATGGTCATGGAGTCGAAGAGCGCGGCGAACTGAAAGACATAGCCGATGCGGCGTCGCAGTTCGTACAGCTGCTTGCGCGGCAGCGTGTCGACACGCTGTCCATCGACCCACACTTCGCCGGCGTCCGGTTCGAGCAGTCCGACGATGTGCTTGATCGCCACCGACTTTCCGGTGCCGGAGTAGCCGATGATGACCATCGTTTCGCCTTCGGGTACGACGAGGGAGAAGCCCTCGAGGACCTTCTTGGGGCCAAACGCTTTGTAGACGTCTTTGAGTTCGATCATGACATCACGAATATGATGCGGGGGAACGCGAGGGGGAACAGCGCGCGGTGAGAACCCAGCACCGCCCAGAACTCAGATCTGAGATCTATGCGGTGTTGGGCGCTGATCGCGCGCGGTTCCCAACAAGAAACGGGGCGCCATCCGAGGCGCCCCGTTCCAGTTCCCGCAGTTCCCCCGCCGTTATGCAGCGAAGCTCGACAGTGCGCGCCCCACATCACCTTCGCGGAGGCGCTTGAGCGCACGGTCACGCAGCTGACGCACCCGCTCACGCGTGACGCCCAGCATCGAACCGATCTCTTCAAGCGTATGCTCGCGTCCGCCCTCGAGTCCGAAGTACAGTCGCAGCACCTTCGCGTCACGCGGCGGCAGCGTCGCCAACGCCTGTTCGATCTCATCGGTGAGGAAGCGATTCATCGCTTCTTCTTCCGTGTCCGGCATTTCGTCCGCGACGAAGCGTTCAATCAGCGACCGATCGCCATCGGGATCCATTGGCGCATCGAGACGGACGTCGCCGGTATTGAGCGCCGCGAGCGACTGCACGACGTCGACCGAGAGGCCCGTGACCTGCGCCAGCTCTTCGGGCGACGGCTCACGACGCAGCTTCTGTCGCAGAATTTCCGACGCTTTGATGATGCGTGAGAGATCGGCGGTACGATTGAGCGGAACGCGTACCGTGCGTCCCTGCCGAGCGAGCGACGAGAGGATCGCCTGACGGATCCACCACACGGCGTACGAAATGAACTTGACGCCCTGATCCGGATCGAACTTGCGTGCGGCGGTCAGCAAACCCACGTTGCCTTCACCGATCAGATCGATGAGCGGCAGACCGCGGTTTTGATATTTTTTCGCGACGGAGATGACGAAGCGAAGATTGCGTTTCACGAGCTCCTGCAACGCGTCCTGATCACCGGCACGGATTTTCTTCGCCAATTCGATTTCTTCCGCGGCTTTGAGCAGCGGATACGTACTGACTTCGTACAGGTACTGATCGAGGATGTCGCGCTCAGGCTCGCTGGGCGCGATGCCTGCGGGGGCTGCGCGACGGCGCTTCCGCTTGACGTCGGTCATGAGATTCTATTGGTCCTCGGGACGGGACATCGTCCACGAACAAGTAACGAGAGAGCTTCTGGCGAGATGACGAACGACAACCCGGAGTACTGCACGGCGCGTAGATCCCCAGCGCCGGGGAGCCATGCAAGATTACGCCGTATACGGAAAACCGCTAGCCCAACCAGGAGCCTTCTGCTTGACGAGGGACATACACCCGACTAGACTGCGCGGTTCCTAACGCCCTCGCCGGCGGGCCCTTTCGAGGGTCTCCCTGGCGTGGGCGTTGCGCCCGGGGGCGTAGCTCAGTTGGGAGAGCGCTTGAATGGCATTCAAGAGGTCAGGGGTTCGATTCCCCTCGCCTCCATCCCGGTGCGGTTGCTGTTCGTCGTAGAGGTATAAGGCGTTCGACAACGGTCCGGTTCCGGCGGTTTCGGCGAAAGCCACAGCCGTCAACCAGTGGTCTGCGGGAATAGCTCAGTTGGTAGAGCACAACCTTGCCAAGGTTGGGGTCGCGGGTTCGAGTCCCGTTTCCCGCTCTGTTGTGGGTCTGTTGTGGGGTAGGTGCAGACGATGTCGCCACCGGCAACGGTGGATGCGGTACGGGTCGTTAGCTCAGTTGGTTAGAGCGCCACGTTGACATCGTGGAGGTCACAAGTTCGAATCTTGTACGACCCATGTTTGAGTAGTGAGTAGGGAGACGATGAGTTGGGAGACGGGTGGAGTAGGGAGACGTGGCGGGGGCTTCGGCTACTGACTACGTTGCGGGTCTGCAGGGTGTGGGGCTGCCAGAGTACCGGCAGAGCGGTTCTCAGTGCGCCTATAGCTCAATTGGATAGAGCATCTGACTACGGATCAGAAGGTTGGAGGTTCGAGTCCTTCTAGGCGCGTTTTGCAACTGCGGTCGTCACACGGGGCGTAGCTTAGCCCGGTAGAGCGCCTGCTTCGGGAGCAGGAGGTCGCTGGTTCGAATCCAGTCGCCCCGACTGACGAAACACATACGGAGCAATCACTTAGCCTCGGCCTCGCGCCGGGGCTTTGTGCGTTGTGGTGGCGCCGGAAGCACACCGGAAGCAAACGGCGACGTTTCGCGCCGTTGTGGCCCCTCGGGTTGGCACCTTCGCACGTACCGCCGATGTTCGCGCCCGTGTTTCCTGCAACGGGTCGCAAGTGATTGGGGTAGAAGCGGTTACGTGATGACAGGCGAAGAGGGCTTGACAGTACATACGTGAATCGGTCATATTGACTGCGTCTCCCGTAGTAGTCGCGTTGGTC
>JANLPE010000056.1:0-10135 GCA_031366985.1 Gemmatimonadaceae bacterium | reverse complement strand
AGATTGTTAACATCGGCAATGTGGAGCACCTGCCAGCCATACGCTTCGAAGCGTTTTGCGGCATCATCGCTACACGACAGATCGGTCGCACCGTCGATCGTGATGCGATTGTCGTCGAAAAAGCCGATCAATTTGCCGAGTCCGAAATGGCCGGCATACGACGCCGCTTCGTGCGAGATGCCTTCCATCAGGCAGCCGTCGCCGGCGATGAAGTACGTGTAGTGATCGACGATCGCGAAGCCGTCTCGATTGAACTCCGCCGCGAGATGCGCTGCGGCGACGGCGAACCCCACTGCATTGGCCACGCCCTGACCCAACGGACCCGTCGTCGTTTCGACACCGACGGTGTGATGCACTTCCGGATGGCCTGGTGTCTTGCTCCCCCACTGCCGGAAGTTCTTGATCTCGCTGAGCGGCAGATCGTAGCCCGACATGTGCAGCGTGCCATACAGCAGCATCGACGCGTGACCGATCGACAGAATAAATCGATCGCGATCGACCCAATGCGGTGCAGCGGGATCGTGGCGCAGATGCTTCGCGTACAACGCGTACGCGAGCGGCGCGAGCGCCATCGGCGTGCCGGGATGACCTGAATCGGCCGCTTGCACGGCATCCATGGCCAGCGTGCGAACAGTATCGATCGCGAGACGCTGAGTCTCGGACATGGACGACGGAACGGCGAGCGTTGCAGCGGTCACGGACACTCCAGACGGGGCGGTCAATGCGAGCGCCCTGTGAAGGCGGACGCTCGCAGACCGGAAAAATACAGCCGTCAGACCCCGCTGAGGTACCGCGACTCGGTGATTTCGAGATGATGCGCGAAGTGGCCGGCGATCATCCACGCAAGGGCGCGCGCCGACACCGGACTCCCGCCGGACATGCCCGTCCGCGCCGCCGACAGTTCGTCGAGCGATTCGATAAGTGCCAGCGTCGCGCTCCGCACTGCCTTGATTTCGGTCAAGATGTCCGCGAGCGACCGCCTATTCGCATCGCTCTGGGGCACCCACGCATCTTGGTCGAACCCCGGAAGCGGCGTCTGGTCGCCGCGCGCGATACGCAACAACCGGTACGCAAAGACGCGTTCGGTATCAGCGACATGCAGCAGCGACTCCAGCAGCGACCATTTGCCGGGGGCATAGGCGCGCAACGCCGTCGCTTGATCAATGCCGTCCACCAAGACGTGAAGCGCCTTCACCTGGCTGTGCAGAACGTCTTGAATTGTTGGGTGAATTGCGTGCGACATGGCCTTCGCCGCGGCGTCCACATAGGTCAAAGCATACGGGGCGTGCTCGGTTGGCGCCGGTCGGATATTCAGGTGTGGCACTCGTTACATCCCGATGCTGAAGAGCAGGGAGAAGCCGCTATTCTTGGGCGACTGTCCGGAGGACGAGGTGTTCTGGGTGGCGACCGTCACCAGACCGCGGCTGTACCGTCCCTGCGCGCCGATGAAGCGGGAGCCGATGACATACTCGACGCCGCCGCCGAGGATCGCGCCAACGTCGCTCGTCTTGAACGGATCCGGACTGCCGTTAATGGCATCACAGTTTACGGACAGGCTGGTCGTACCGCTCGTCAGTGTCATCTTGCAGCCCGAGCGATACGCAAACGACGGTCCCGCGACGACAAAAGGCCGCCACGCGCTCGTGGTCGAAAATGCGGCGCGAACGAGCAGCGGCACTTCGACGTATGAGAGCGTCGCATTCAGCGAACCGGCTGCCTGTCCTGCGCCACCGAAGTCGAGGGTTGTGCCCTTCTGAACGTAGTGCAGTTCAGGTTGCACGGCCCACGTTGCATTTACCGGCAGGCGCACGAACGCGCCCAGCTGTAGCCCAACCTTGCTCTTCGACGTGGATGTGCCGTTAAACAGTGAAGTCGATCGCAGGTCAAGATCACTCAGCTGGAAGATGGACGCGCCGGCGAGCAGGCCAACGGTCGGCGACTTGGCGGACTGCGCACCGGCGATCGTCGTGAGCGCAGAGAACATCGTGCACATCGCGGTCAGTGTGCGGCGCATGATCGGAAGGGTTGAGGGGAGAGGAACCCGCGTATCCAGCGACTCGCTACTGGCGAAACCCAAGCGCGTCGATCAACGACGCCAACTGCAACTTATCCGGCGCGCTCCCCTGCGCGAGTTTCGGCGATCCGCCACCACGTCCGCCGATCGTCTGCAGTGCCTCACGCAACGCCTTGCCCGCGTCGACGCCGCTCAGTTCGCCGGCGCCGAGCATCGCACCGTTGGAGGACGGACTGAGCACGAGCACCACGCACGGGCCCATCGCCACGATGGCCTGCAGCAGCGGCTCGGCGTCCTTCACGGGTCCGTCGTACGCCTCGATGAGGATACGACGCATGCCGGCGGCATCGAGCGGTGCCGCACTCCACCGGGCGCGCGCATCGTGCGCCGCCAGCTCCGCGATGAACTGCTTGCGTTCGCGTTCGAGGGTGGTGACGCGGCGCTGCTGTGCATCGAGCAGCGCCGGCACGTCTTCGGGCGCCGCGGTGAACATCCGCGCTGCCGTCGACAACAAGGTCGCGTCAAGTCGCGCGCGCTGGACCGCCCGCAGTCCACAGACGAACTCGATGCGCGTATTGCCCTTGGTCTTCTCGACGCGACGCAGCAGGATTGAACCGATTTCACCGGTGCGATCGCAATGAGTGCCACCGCACGCGCCGCGATCGATCCCCTCGATGGTCACGATGCGGAGCACGCCGTCGCGATCACTGGGCTTGCGAAGCCCCGTCGCGGTTGATGCCTCTTCGAACGACACCGTGATGGCGCGGTTCGATGCGGCCATGCGATTCAACTGCGACTCGATCTCGATCAACGCGGCGGGTGCAATCGCGGCCGCCGCGACATCGACCGTGTTTGTCTCGTCACCGAAATGCACGCTCACCGTCGGCCATCCGTAGCCATCGGTCAGCAACGCCGACAACAGGTGCTGTCCCGAATGCTGCTGCATGTGATCGAATCGGCGGACCCCGTCGATCGTCCCCGTCACCACGTCACCGACTGCGAACGGCACCGGCTCGGCGCACACGTGTACGATGCGCGTCTCCTCGTCGATGACATCGATCACCGGCACGCTGTCGAGCTGTCCCAGATCATGCAACTGGCCGCCGGAGGTGGGATAGAACGCGGTCCGGTCGAGCACCACATGTCGACCGTCCACTTCCAGCGCCACAACCGTGGCCGCGAAGGTGATGAGTCGAGCATCCGTGTAGTACAGCCGTTCGGTCATGAGTACAACGTGGTCAGAGTGGGGTCGCGAGTTGCACTAAGTGGGCGTGCAACACGCGCTATGTGGCAGAGGTTGCGGCGGCGTATCTTGTCGGTATGACTTCATCCGTATGACGTGCCGACCGGCCGCAACGACTGAGAGCAATATGCCGCGCGATTCCCAATCGCGTGATCGTCGCTCGTCGGCCATGGTCGCCGCCGCGATCTCGATCGCCATCGCGCTGACCGGCTGCACGGGTCTGTTGAATTTTACAGGGCGACGCGCACCGGCACCGATCGCGCAACCAGCGGCCGCCCGCGCCCCACGACGCGCTGCACCGACGCCCACCACGCCGAGCACGCGATTGGTCGCCGAGTCGATCGCGGCGGATCCGCCGGAAACCGAGCCAACGCCGGCCGCCTCCGACTCGGCCGGCGTCGCGCGTCTCGTTCGGTTGGCGCAGCTTTGGCACACCGTGGCGCTGCATCATCCGTGGATCGCGACACGCGGGGTCCCCTGGGATTCGGCGTTGATCATCGCGGTGACGCGCGTGCGCGCTGCGAAGGATCCCGACGCCTTGCAGATTGCGTACACCAAGCTGGTGGGATTGCTACACGACCCGGTCACGCGCGTCGAACCGTTGACGTTCGCCGATCCGACGCCGATTCCGGTCTCCGTCGAACGGACGCCAGACAGCACGACCGTCATTCGGATCGCGCCATCCGCCGCCCTCGATGCCCTCGACTCGGCGATGATCGCGCAGGTCGCCGCGCACATGCCCGCCCGATTGCTGCTCGACCTGCGCGGGGCGGCGGTGCGCGATCCGGTGGCGCAGGCGGCGCGCCTCGATGCGTTTTTACAGCGCACGGAGTTCGCGCAGCAGGCGATGGTCGGCACCATCACGGCACCGGTCGAGCGTACGCGCCGCATCGGTGTCTGGCCTACGACAGATGACGACGCCGACATGCGCACGCTTCACGACGGATGGCAGCAGCCGTCGGCGCGCTCGTATCGCGGATTGGCGGCAAGCACGCCACGCATGATCGCGCTGGCAGATTCCGGCACCGTGTTGCCGCCGGTGCTGCTCGCGCTGCACGATGCCTCGCGACTCTCACTGTTCGCCGACGGCGGACTGCGCGATGCGTCGCCCGTGACCCGCGTTCGCGTGCCGATCTCCGACCGACTGATGGTCACGGTGCGCGTTGGTGAACTGGTGCACGATGACGGATCGTTCGACGTCGTCGCCGACTCGACAATCGGGCGCGGTTCGGAAGCAACCGATCGTCAAGCGCTTGCTCTCGCGAAGCAGTCGGCCTTGACTGTACTGCGCGGCACGTCGCGTCTACCGTTCGCGACGCGGCCGGAAATTGCGCTCGTCGCGCCCGCGCGGACGCCCGTCTTCTACGACACGACGAGCTATCCGTTCATGGGTGCGCGCGTGCTCGGCGGATTTCGCCTGTGGAGCGCGATGCGCGCGCGGCATGCGCATCGCGATCTGTATGACGATGATCTCGACGCCGTCTTCGAACGCGTGATTCCGAAACTCGAAGCGGCGCAGTCGGCCGAGGACTACGCGAAAGCGATCGCGGATCTCGCGACATCGACTGATGACGCCGAGGCCGCGCTGCAGGGCGCGTCGATGGACAACGTGATTGGTGCCGCGTCGCTGCCGTTTCGGGTACGCAGCGCCGAAGGACGCCTGGGGATCACCGATGTCGTGCGCGACTCGATGACGACCGCGCTCAATCTCGTGCCCGGCACCGAGATCCTCACGCTCGACGGCTATCCGATCGTCGCGTGGCTGTCAGATCATCGCCGCATTATGCCTGCCGCCAACGACTGGACGCGATTGCAGTCGCAGCTGTCGCAGTTTTCCCGCGGACGTGCGGTCGACGCTGTCGTGCGCGTGCGCGATCTGAACAAGCGCGAGCGGACGATCTCGATTCCTCGCAAGGCCGCATACCGCTACGCGCTGCCATCCGTCGAGCGGCCCGGCGGCGCGATCCTCCGCATGCTCGACGACGGCCTCGCGTATGTGGACGTCGAGCGAATCACAAATGCGAATGTCGATTCGGTGTTCGCCGCCGCCGCGACTGTACGCGGACTCGTCCTCGATTTGCGAGGGCGGCTCCACGTCGATGACACGCGACTGCTGCGACATCTCGCCACGCGGCCGCACGCCTCGGTGGCGCGGCTCGTGCAGCGCACACTTACGACGCCCTGTCTCGCCACGCTGCGTGAGGCAGCGATCGAGTGTCCGGATGTGCGGGAGTCGCGTGCGTGGTTGCGCGAGGTCGACACCTCGAAAGTCGTCGGGGCCCGCCTCGTCGCGCTGATCGATGAGCGCACGCAAGGTGCGATGGAACGCTTCGCGCTGACGCTCGAACAGATGAGCAGCGTATCGATGATCGGCAGCGCGAGTGCGGGGGCAATCAGCTGGACCACACCGCTTTCGCTGCCCGGCGGCCTCAGTGTCGGGATCGCGACACAGGAGCTGCGGCGCACCGACGGCGGACAGGTGCAGCGCGTGGGCCTCAATCCGATCGTCGAGGTCCATCCGACCGCGCGCGGCTTGCGGGCCAGAGACGACGAGGTTCTGGCACGTGCGCAGCAATGGTTGACGCAGCAGCTTGAGTCGTCGACGCGCAAGCGCCGGTGATGTCCACCGCGGCCATAAGCGTGCAGTGATGCTCGCGAACCCGCGCGAACCGTGAAACGGTTCCCGTTCACGCTACCGATCGACGACGTGCTCCCGGCGTTGCACGAAGCACTGTCGCGCTCGTCGAGCGCTGTGCTGGAGGCCCCACCAGGAGCCGGCAAGACGACGCGCGTGCCACTCGCCTTGCTCGATGCGCCGTGGCTTGAGGGCAAGCGTATCGTCATGCTCGAACCACGCCGCCTGGCAACCCGCGCCGCCGCGCATTTCATGGCGCGCACGCTCGGCGAACCAGTCGGCGAAACGATCGGCTATCGCGTGCGTGGCGATACGAAGGTGTCGTCGCGCACGCGCATTGAAGTCGTTACCGAAGGGGTGCTGACGCGACTACTCGCCGATGATCAATCACTCGACGCCTACGGCGCGGTACTCTTCGACGAGTTCCACGAGCGCTCGCTGCACGCGGATCTGGGTCTCGCGCTCACGCTCGAAACACAGCAGCTGTTACGGCCATCGCTGCGCGTGCTGGTGATGTCGGCGACGCTTGACGGCGAGCAGGTCGCGCGCATGCTCGGCGACAGCGGCCCATCGGTGCCGGTCGTTCGCAGTGACGGTCGCATGTTCCCGAGCGAAACGCGGCACCGGCCGCCGCGTGCCGACGATCGCTTGGATGCAGCGGTTGCGCGGACGATTCGTGAAGCGCTCGACAGCGACGCCGGCGACCTGTTGGTGTTCTTGCCTGGCATGAGCGAACAGCGTCGTGTCGCCGACCGATTGCGCGGCGATGTCGTGGTCGAGGCACGACGCGCGACCGTACACGTATTGCACGGCAGCCTGCCGTTCGCCGAGCAAGACGCCGCCATCGCGCCCGCACCGCCCGGTCAACGCAAGGTCGTGCTGGCGACGAGCATCGCCGAGACCAGTCTGACCATCGAAGGCGTGCGCGTCGTGATCGATAGCGGTTGGTCGCGATTACCGCGCTTCGATGCGCGCGCCGGACTGACGCGACTCGACACGATTCGCGTCAGTCGCGCATCGGCCGACCAGCGTCGCGGTCGCGCCGGCCGAGTCGCGCCTGGCATCTGCTATCGTCTGTGGGATGCGGCGGCAGACCACACGCTCGTGCCACGCACGCGACCGGAGATCCTCGACGCCGATCTCTCCGCGCTCGCGCTCGACCTCGCGAACGCCGGCGTACACGATCCCGCGACGCTGCGCTGGATGGACGCGCCACCATCCGGCGCATTCGCGCAAGCGCGCGAATTGCTCACGCAACTTGGCGCGCTCGATGCCAACGGACGCATCACATCGCACGGCCAGCAGATGGCATCGCTGCCGCTCGCGCCCCGCCTCGCGCATCTGTTCCTCGGCGCGCAGCACCGTCAGCTTGGGCCACTCGGCGCGGATATCGTCGCGCTACTCGAAGAGCGCGATGTCTTGCGTGGCGACTACGGTCCGCCGCCCGCGGATTTGCGATTGCGACTCGAAGCGCTGCGCCGCACCAGCTCGCCGGACGATGCGATCAGCCTGCACGGGGCGTCGGTCGATCGGGACGCGATGCGGCGCGTGCGAGAGCTCGTCACGCAGGTATCCCGCGACCTCGCGTCGCGCGCGACTGCGCGGACTAACACACGCGATGTGCGACCGCAGGATGACGCCGAGCACGCCGGACTGCTGCTGGCGCTCGCGTATCCCGATCGCGTGGCGCAACGACGCCCCGGTACCGAGCCGCGCTTCCTGTTGCGTTCGGGTACCGGCGCTGCCGTGCCACGTGGTGATTCGTTGGCCGACGCGGAATATCTCGCGATCGCCGAACTTGATGGCGCGCCGCCTGAGTATCGCGTCGCGCGCGCCGCTCCGATTACGATAGCCGAGATCCGCGACGACTTTGCCGCGCAGATCATTGTGACGACGCAAGTCGAATGGCACGAGCCCTCACGTTCGGTGCGCGCGTATCGACGCGAATTGCTTGGCGCGATCGTGCTCGATGAACGCCCCGCGCATCAGATCAACGAGGTTGAGGCGCGCGAGGTCATGCTGACGGAGATCACACGCGTTGGCATCGACGCGCTGCCGTTTAGCGATGCGGGGCGTCGCACGCGCGAACGGCTTGCCTTCCTGCACGCGTACGCGCCCGATCAAAACTGGCCCGATGTCGGCAGCGACGCGCTGCACACGACGCTGCATGAGTGGCTCGCGCCGCATCTGCACGGCGTGCGCAAATGGAGCGCGCTGGAATCGCTGGATTGGAGCGATCTACTGCTCTCGTCGCTGCCATGGGACAAACGCAGTGCACTCGAGCGTCTCGCGCCGACACATCTGGAGGTGCCGAGCGGATCACGCATCGCACTCGACTACAGCGACGCGAACGCGCCCGTGCTCGCGGTCAAACTGCAGGAAGTATTTGGCTGGACATCGACGCCGATGCTGTGCGATGGGCGCGTGCCGGTGACCATGCACCTGCTGTCACCGGCACAACGACCGGTACAGGTCACGCGTGATCTGGCCGGGTTCTGGCGCAGCTCGTACTTCGAGGTGCGCAAAGCGCTGCGCGGTCGGTACCCTCGGCACCCGTGGCCGGAGGATCCGCTGACGGCGATCGCGACACGAAGGGCGAAACCGAGTGGGACCTGACGGCGCGCGTCGGCAAGGAACCGCGCGCGATCAGAACCCAGCACCGCCTAGATCTCAGATCTCAACTCGATGCCGTGCTGGGTTCTCACCGCGCGCATTTCCTCAGACTCGTAACGCCTCTGGCAGCGCCGCGATGAACCGCTTCATCTCATCCGCCGTGCCGATGCTGACTCGGCTCCAGTTCGTGTACGGTGGGAACGCGCGACCGATCAGGAAACCCTTCTCCTTCATCGTGGCGGCGACCTTGTCAGCCGGGATGCCCGCTTCGAAGAACACGAAGTTCGTACTGGACGGCGCGACTTTCTTGCCCATCGCTTGCAGCGTCTTCGTCAACAGCGCGCGGCCTTCACGATTGTTCTGCTTGACGTAGTTCTGGTAGTCGATGTCTTGCAGCGATGCCATGGCGGCCTGCGTGCCGAACGCATTGGGCGTGCCGGTCGCGAAGCCTTTCATGCGCTCGATGATGTCCGGTCGCGCAATCACGAAGCCGATGCGCAGTCCCGCGATGCCATGAATCTTGGACGCCGTGCGTGACACGATGACGTTCTCGCCCGCCTTCACCATGTCGATCATCGGCTGATACGTCGGCTCGTCGACAAAGTCGTGATACGCTTCGTCGACGACGACGAGTGCCCGCTTCGACGCGCTGCGCACGAACTCGCGCACTTTCGCGGAATCTTCGAGCATGCCCGTCGGATTGTTTGGATTGCAAACGAATACCAAGTTGACCGCGCTCGTGATCTGCTTCTCCATCGCCGCGAAGTCGTGGCTCAGATCTTTCGCAAGCGGCACGCGATGTACCGTGAGCCCCATCGTATCGGCGTAGCGTGGCAAGCCTTCGAACGTCGGCCACGGCGTGACGACTTCGCCGCCGCGCAGATTGAACGCGAGATCCGCGATCGACAGCGTCTCGCTCGAGCCCTGCGTGATCAGCACGTTCGACACGTCGACACCAACGGCCTTCGCGTACACCGCCTTCAACTGCGGGATCGACTGCAGCTGATACTGGCTGTGTTCGAACCACCCGGCCGAGATCGCTTCTTTGGCCTTGGGCGACATGCCGAACGGGTTCTCATTCGACGACAGACGCACCGGGCCGGCCGCTCGGCGCATCTCGGTCGCCTCGCGCTCCATGTCGACGAGGGCAGCATGGTACGACGCGCCCGACAGGTCGCGGAATTTCCGCGTCGAGCCCGAGACGCTTTCCATCGCTGGCAGAATGCCCGGCAGCAGGACGGACGAGCCAGCAGCGAGACCAGTGGACACCAGCCACTGACGGCGATTCACGGGAGCGGACATGGACACCTCGGAAAGGACCGGACGGGCTGGTGAGCGCCCGGCCGAGAAAACGGCGGGCGGCGACATGCTACGATAGCGCGAGGGTGATCGCGCGCGCCAGCGGCATTGATCCCAAAAGCGGATTTGGGTTCCCACGGGGGCAGCCTTCACCCCGCCGACGAGTGCACACGGGCACTCAACTGTTGCAGTCAGCGCGGCCCTCACCGCTGATTCCTGCGGCACCTCTAAACATCGCGCAATTCTGGCCAGCGCGAGCGACGCGATCGGTGAAACTCCACTCTCTTCTTTTCGGCCACTGCGCCAGAAACAATGCCGAATATGTAATAAA
>JANLPE010000040.1:0-3507 GCA_031366985.1 Gemmatimonadaceae bacterium | reverse complement strand
AACGCGATCTTGAGATACCGATTCCCATCGCGTGCGCGCTTGTGTCGTGTCTGGCCGCCCGAGTCATGCGAGCCCGGCACCAATCGGCAATAGGAGTGGATAGGAGTGGACATGACGGACGGTGGGAAAGCGTGCGATGTCATCAATCTCGAGCAGCCGCGTGTAGGCCACCATCGTACCGATGCCGGGCACCCACACCAAGCGCTGCGCCTCGGGCGTGGCGAGCACGCGATCACGGCGCTCGTGCTCGACGCGCCGGATCTGCGTCGTGAGCCGCGTGTGTTGGGCGAGCTGGCGTTCCGCAGGCAGCCGCGGCACCGCTGGCAAGGCGGTGGCACTCGCGACGTGGTACTTCTCGAGCATCGCGCCGATCGCGCGCTGGCATTGCAGCCGTCGACTCACGAGCCGCAAGCGCGCGCGCAATAAGTCGCGCACCTCGCGGGTCCCTTCCCGAATCAGGTGCGCCTCCGGGATCCGCGGCACGCGCAGGAGCTGCGCCATCGTAGCGGCGTCTCCGGCCTCGGTCTTCACCTTCGCGTCGCTGATCGCCGTGAGATATTTCGCGTGCGCGAGGCGGAGGTCAATCCCCTGCGGCACCACGAGATCCCGCACCCAATACCACATGCTGGTGCACTCGCAGACCGCCTGAGGCGGACCGTCGAGGGTCGCGACGTCGGCGGTGATGGCCGCGCGGTGCGTGGGCAGGTCGGCCTTTCGCACCACAGGGCCGGCGGCATCGATGGTGTGGATGGCGAGCGTCCGCTGGTGCAGATCAATGCCGGAGTAGCGCATGTCGAGGGCCTCGGAGAGAATGGGAGGACGACGAGTATCTCGCCGCCGGGCCTCGTTGGGAATATCATTGCGTTGCTGCTGACAGCGGCGCATCGGTGCGCCGTGAAACTCGGTCGCTGGGCATCCTTTGATATGCCGCTGCATATAGAACGCGAGCGTTATACCGGCTTGACCGCCTTCGCGGTGGCCTTGCGAATATGTATATACATATGTAGGTTTGTTTGTGATCTTTGAGTGGGATGCCGCCAAGAGCACGCGGAATCTCGGGCTGCGCGGATTTGACTTTGAGTTCGCGTCGCTCGTGTTCGCGGGAACGTATGTGGAGTTCGACGACACACGCCGCGACTATGGTGAGCGGCGCATGGTGGCGCTCGGCACTGCCGACGGCATTGCGCTCACCGTCGTGTTCACCGATCGCGTCGAGCCCACTGGCGACGTGGTGCGTCGCCTCATCAGTGCCCGACTCAGCAACCGCAAGGAGCGCCGTCAGTATGCCGAAGCCCTCGAAGCCACCCGCGCGCAAAACGAGCCCGATGAAGGGGCGCGCTGATCTCGCGCGGCTCCGTCGTGTTACGGAGGCGGAGATCCAGCGTACGTCGCCTGTGGAGCTGCGAGACCTTCCGGACACACTCTGGCAGAACGCCCGCGTCGTGACGCCGGTGGCGAAGCAAGCGATCTCGATTCGGCTGGACCGCGACGTCTTGGAGTTCTTCCGTGCCACGGGTCCACGATATCAGTCGCAGATCAACGCGGTATTGCGCAGCTACGTCGACCACGTCGCCGCAGCCACGCCACCGACACGTCGTAAACGCGCGGTATAACCTCACGATGCTGCTGGCAGCCCATTTCGGAATGCGCGCTGCGCGCGCAATTTGACTAGAGGACTGCAGCAGATCGTCAGCGTTATACCGCCACCCGGCGTCGACGCGCCGTAAGAACTTTTGCCAAGTCACGCTTTGTTGCGCCGGTCGCAAAGTACGCACGCAGCAAGAGATCGAGCGAGACGCTCGGATCTCCCGCTTCCATCTTTGCCACTCGCGATTGGCTCGAATGGAGCTTCTTGGCGAGCGCGCCTTGGGTGAGGCCACTCTCCTCGCGGCGCATCCGAAGGGCTCCGGAGACGGCCAAGCGCGTCTCGACCAAGGCGGCCTCCTCAGTCGAAAGACCGAGGAAGTCCGTGGCGCTGCCAACCTGCCAGCCCGCCGCCTCCAACCGCTTCCGCTTTCGTGCGTCCATCTCAGTCCTCCGGAGCTACTGTGTGGTCGAACCGTTGCAGGCGCCGCCGACAGTCCGCGATGGTATGCGGCGGCGTTTGCTGCGTGGTCTTCTGGAATACGTCCGCGATCACCACTGCATCCGTGTCGACCCGGTAGACAATTCGCCACGTCTTTCGGTCGTCGACGATGCGCAGTTCATGGCACCGGAATCCAATAGCCGGCATCGGTCGCGAGTGCGGCATCGTCAGCCGTTCCCCGCGTTGCAGACGCCGCAGCAGCGTCCCCGCCTCGAGCCGCGCATTGGCCGAGAAGGGTGGCGTCTTCACTTCGCCTCGCAGCCACACCAGCGGCTTGTCCACGTCGGTCATTGCACGTATTATATGTCAGATAGGACATGCGCGCCAGACCGTGCCCGACTACTTGTTCACCGTGTGGCATAACAAGCCGATGCACTTGTCGGCCCGCTGCGCGGTCCGCAAGTGATCGCCAGGTCGTTCGGCCGCATCAACGACTGCTCCTGAGGCACGGTTGTGCGGGTCCGGCGTCAGAAGAGTCGTTCGACAACGGTCGACCCCGGCGCTACCTTCAAAGCAGACCTATGCGAGGGCTGAGACATGAATTGGCGTGAACATATCACGGTAGATCCGATGATCTGCCACGGACAGGCCTGCATCCGTGGCACGCGCATCACGGCCTCCGTGATTCTCGATAATCTTGCAGCGGGAGTGCCCACAGGGGAGATGCTCACCAGCTATCCGGGGCTCACGGAGACGGGAATCCGCGCCGCGCTGTCATACGCGGCCGAGCTCGCGACCGAACGGGTGCTGGCGCTGCCAGCGTAACGCTCCACCTCACCGGCATCGAGCCGCAACTACGGAATTTGGTGCGCTTCAAAGTCGATCAGAATCTGCCTGTGGAAATCGCTGCGGCGTTGCGCGATGCTGGCCATGATGCGCACGCCGTTTACGAGGAGGCCCTGGCCGGTACGCCGGATCCGGAACTCGGTGCGATCATTCAACGCGAACGACGAGGTCTCGTCACGCTCGACCTTGGATTTAGCGACATCCGCAACTATCCGCCGCGCGACTACCAAGGGATCATCGTGCTTCGACCATCGAGTCAAGACAAGGCGACCGTTGTGCAGCTATTCAAGTCTGCCATTGCGCTGCTTGATCAGGAATCCCTCGTCGGTCAACTGTGGATTGTTGATCATCGACGGATCCGAGTACGCGGGTGACTCACCCTCGCTCCGGCGCGCGACGCTGCGGCCGAACAACAGGTTGCAGTTGACAGCCGAGCTATTGTGTGCTCGCTGCGCTCGCGTTATTTGAGCCGGCTGCAACAGAACCTGAAGCGGTAGGCCTCTCAGCCGCCTCGGGCAATCGCGGCCGAGTGCCACCAAGGCTGATTGGCTAGTACGGTCGCAACGCTGCACTATTGTCCCGTGTCGGACCACTCTTTTCGGCCAGGACGCCTCATGGACGAATTTATTGGCGCG
>JANLPE010000025.1:0-14812 GCA_031366985.1 Gemmatimonadaceae bacterium | reverse complement strand
CCTTCGCGAGCTTCGCCGACGCCGCGATGGCGAGGTCGCGCGCTTGTTCGGCCGTGATCGCCGGCGAGCCACCCAACACCATGCGACGCGTGCGTCCCGTGGTGCGGTACTGAAACACGAAGAGGCGTCGCCCCGACGCGTACACGCGCAACCCGAACCCTGGCACCTGACTATCCCAGACGAACGTTTCGCCCGTGGCGGGGGCTTTGGTGGCGTCCACACTGCGCTTGGTGAGCTTCTTGGGTTCCGGCATGGTTGGCTCGGGGGTTCTGCTTCCGGAAGCAC
Source organism: Gemmatimonadaceae bacterium (assembly GCA_031366985.1). Lineage (GTDB taxonomy): Bacteria > Gemmatimonadota > Gemmatimonadetes > Gemmatimonadales > Gemmatimonadaceae > Gemmatimonas. Next base: position 14,527 of record JANLPE010000025.1, on the reverse strand, counting down.
ACCGGAAGCAATCGAACGGGAACCGAGGGGTGGCACCGAAGTGGCTCCAGCGTACGTTTCCCCTCTGAGAACGTGACTTCCAGAGTATAGGAAAGTACGGGCGGGAATGCAAGTTCTCTGCTTCGGGAGCAGGAGGTCGCTGGTTCGAATCCAGTCGCCCCGACTGACGAAAATTCAAGCCCAGCAACGAGGTGACTCGCTGCTGGGCTTTTTCGCGCTCGCGACCCGGCCGAGCGACGGCGCCGCGTCTGGCGGCAGGATGACGCGAAACGTCAGCGATCGATCAACGTCTGTGCTAGGCCGCCGTTGATGCTGATGCGGCGCGGCATCAACTGACTCGACTTCGGCACCGTCACCGTCACCGTCAGCACCCCCTCGGCGAAGGCGGCCGTGACCTTGTCGGCGTCCACCGGCTCCGGCAGGCGAATGGATCGCGAGAACGCGCCGCTAAGTCGCTCGGCGCAGAATACGCGCAGTTGCGCAGCCTTTTCGCGCGTTGGTAGCGTCGCGGCGCGTGTCCCGCAAATAGTCAACGTGTGTCGATGTGTGTCGATCAAATTGAATATCGACGTTTCCCTGATGCACGCCCGGCAAGTCTGCCTCGACCACGAAGGCTGACGCGGTTTCATATAAATCAATCGACGGCATCCAGAGCTGTACACGCGTCCGTCCATCGGTCGGAGCCGGTGAGCTCTGCGCCGTCTCGTCCGGGAGCTGAGTCGCCGTCATCAGACGGTCGAGAACCGTGTTGAAGCTTGGTGAAAACATCGGACACTCTCCGTTTGTCAGGGGTGACGAATCGCCACCCGACCCGGTGGAAGGGCGCTGGCCAACTTGGCCTGCGCGGCACCTAATCTCGGCAATGATTGTTCCAGCGTACATCGATCTGGATGACAGCTGCCGTGTGTCGTGTTGGCAAGTAGGCAGTCGGACTGGCCGAGGGAAGCGACGACCGGAAGGATATTGTCGTGCCTGATCTGTCAGCCGCGCGAAGCCGACGGCGTACGCGGACGCGCTCGGACAGAGCCGTTCGCAATCAGAAGCATCCGCCACACTTATCGTATCTCGCCGCCATCAGGTCAAACGTGACAGTCGTGTAGGGGATTCAACCGTCATTCTCTCGGCACAAGTACGGATCGTGCGCGGCCGCCCGTGACACTAGTCTCTGCATAACTACAACTGGGGCGCCGGCAATTGCGCTGGTCTGTCCTGTTTCACCTCCGCGCGAGTCACTATGCGTCTCATTTCTTTCGACCCCATGCGCGTTGTTCACGCGTTCGTACCAGTACTTTTTGTGGTGGCCACGGCCTGTTCTGAATCGGAAGCGAATCCCACGGGACCCAATGGCCAAACCCCCGAACCCGCCGTCAACCAGATCGTCACGTACGGCCCGCTGAATGCCAGCAGCACGGACACGTTGGTGTATTTCAGCTTTGCGACCGGCGGGCTCGTGGCGAAGTCCGCCGACTGGGACCTCGCCTTTCGCCGCTACGAATTGCGCCTGAACAGCCCCGCGATCGGCGGGGCGACGAGCAAGAACGTGCTCGGCTTTGCATTCGACAACAACAAAGCGGCGACCGACGCGCAGGTCTTGGCCTTCACCCCGGCGAATACGTTGGATGCGTTCGACCAGGTGCGGGCGGCGCAGGTTCCTACCGACGATCTGTTCCAGACCGATCGCCTGACGGAGAACAAGCAGGGCTATCTCAACTTGAGCGGTGTCCCGTCCGCCAACAGCGCGGTGTATTGGAAGGTCCGACTGGCCAGTGGGTCATTCGCGCTGCTGCGCGCAACTGCCATCGCGTTCACGCCGCAGTTCCAGGTCGCCTCACTCACGATCGAAACGCGCGTCCAGAACGGGACTACGCTGGGTCCGGTCCAGTCACTCACGCTGACGCCTGGCGGCCAGATCACGTCGGTAAACATCGCGTCCAACGCGGTCGTGACGGCGCCGACGGGATGTAATTGGGATTATCAGTTCAACCCTTCAGCAAGCCAGCTGGCGATCACGGTCAACACCGGTTGCAACGGCGGTACGTATCCGGGACCGGCGTCGCCGACGTTCGCGAATGCCACGAGCGCGGGTGATGCACCCTTGTATGCGGCGTATGTCTCGCAGCTGGTTGGACCGATCCCGAACTCGGTGACCGACAAGAGCGCGCCGTTCCGCTACAACCTCACCGGTAACGACCGCTTGCATGCGGCGTTCAACACGTTCCTCGTCAAGTCGGGTGTGAAGGTCTACAAGCTGCAGATCACCGACTACTACAGCAACACGGGTGTGGCCGGCTTTCCAACGATACGTTACGCGCGCATTCGGTAAGCCCTCATGCGCGCGCGACGTAGCTTCGCTTGCTCGATGGCGATCGTGGTCGGGGGGGGCATGATGGCTTTCCCCGGCGTGTTGTGCGCGCAGACGGACGCGTCGTCGGCTCCTCGTGACGCCGTACTCACGACGGTTCGCGGCTTGGTCTACGGTCGCGGTGACGGTATCGGTGTGCTGTCGGCCGAGGTCCGGCATCTGCGAACGCTTGCGAGAACCCGCACCGACGAAGTAGGACAGTTTCGCATCGCCGCGCGTGTGGGTGATACACTCGCGGTCCGTGCACTGGGATTCCGTCAACGCCGCGTGATCGTCACCGGCGACTCCGTGTCGGTTGCCCTTGAGCCGTTGCCCACCGTGCTCCCGGTCTTCACGACCACGGTTGGGCAGCGGATGATTCGGGCCAGTGAGTCGCCGAGAAGCGTGACCGTTCTCGATCAGCGCGCTATTGCGGCGTCGGCGGCGGTGGCCGTCAATCAACTCCTCCGTCAGGTCCCGGGGCTGCAGGAGCTTCCGTCTCCACCGTCGAAGACGTCCATCTCCATTCGCGGTTTCGACAATTCGCGTGTGTTGGTGCTGGTCGACGGCGAGCCGGTGGCCGGATCGTTGGTGGAGAGCCGCGATATCGGCCGGTTATCGACGCTGGCGACGGAACGCATCGAAGTGACGAAGGGGCCGTCGAGTGTCGAGTTTGGCAGCGACGCGTTGGGCGGCGTGATCAACCTCGTTCAGGCGGCGCCCGCCAAGCGTCTCACGATCGATGGACTGATGCGTACGGGCGAACTGGGACGGCAGGAAGCCAACGTGGGCGTGAGCCAGCAGGTTGGCGCGTTCGGATATCGGGTGAGTGGCGGATGGCGGCAATCCGATCGGGTCACCGGCTACAACGCCATCGGTTCGACGTTCAATCGACTCTACGATCTCCGCAGCGATTTGCGCTACACGCTTGGGAATCGCTGGACCATTCGATTGGACGCGCAGGCGAACCAAGAGCGTCAACGGTTCCCGATCGATGCACAGTTCAATGGCTTCATCGACAACCGCGGCGGTCAGGGATTTCTCGAAGCGTTTGGCGCCTTCCTCGGGGGTAGCCTGCGTGCCCGTGCGTTCGAGCAGCGCTTCGTGTACGAGTATCGGCAGTCGCGTGGCGCGCTGCCGATTCGCGGATCGGCCGATTCGCTACGGCAGGAGGAACGCCAAGGGCGATACCTGCTCTCGTATACGCGCACGGTCGCGTCGCACGCGATCGATGTCGGCGTGCAGCGCTCTGCACGCTCGCTCGTGGCGCCCCGTAAGGTCGATGGCGACAGCGCTCGCGACAACGTGTCCGAGGTGTTCGTGCGCGACCAATGGACCCTCGGCCCGGTGTCGATGACGGCGGGGGCGCGACATTCCGCGAGCTCGCTGTGGGGCAGCTCGACGAATCCGTCAATCGGCGCGACGTGGCAGGCCACATCGGCCGTGCGATTCCGCAGCAACGTAGCGCGCGGCTTCCGAGCACCAGGATTCAAGGAGATCCGCTACACGTTCTTCAATCCGGCGGGAGGTTACACGCTGGTCGGCAATCCCAGCTTGCAGCCGGAAACATCGTGGAGCTCCACCGTCGGCGGCACGTGGGCGACGTCCAACGCGCTGTCGTTCGATGTGGAAGCCTATCGCAATGACGTCGATGGACTGATCGACTGGCGTTTTCAGGGAAACAATGCGGCGGGCTATCAGGTGTACGCCAACGTCAATGTGGCGCGAGCGCGTACGCAGGGTGTCGAGACGGCCGCGCGACTGACTTGGCGTGGCGCAGAGTTCGCGATGGGCTACGACTTCCTGCGCGCGCGTGACCTTGGAACCGGCCTGCCACTGAGCCGCCGCGCCACGCACACCGGGCGCCTGACGGTGGCTCGCGAATGGTCGGTGCGTCGCGGCTTGTCCACCGACCTGTCTGTGCGATACACGGGCAATGCGCCGCTGATCGGTATTCCGAGCGGGGCACCAATCACCGGACCGTTCTCGACGGCGTCGGGCATCATCGGCCGTCAGGGTGCGTTGCTCTCCGTGGACGCGCAGCTGCGGCTGATGTTGACATCGATCACGGAACTGTCGGCGGGCGTGAACAACGCACTCGACCAGAAACCGGCACTGTGGACGCCGGCATTTGCGCGGCAGGTGTACGCCGGACTACGGATTCATTGGGTCGATCGTCCGTGAAGATTGGCGGCGATCCGCTCGCTATTTCGACGTCGGCATGATGAACTCGGGTCCTTTTGCATTCCCTTGCGGCCAGCGCTGCATGATGGACTTTTGCCGAGTGTAGTAGCGCACGCCTTCTTCACCGTAGGCGTGCATATCGCCGAATAGGCTGCCCTTCCATCCGCCGAAGCCGTGCCACGCCATCGGCACGGGAATGGGCACGTTGATGCCCACCATTCCTACTTCGATGCGCCGAGCGAACTCGCGCGCGGTGTGTCCGTCGCGCGTGTAGCAGGCGACACCGTTGCCAAATTCGTGCGCGTTGATCAGCGCGATCGCGCTCGCGACATCTGGCACGCGCACGCAGCAGAGCACGGGCCCGAAGATTTCTTCGCGGTGAATGCGCATGGCGGGCGTGACATAATCGAACAGCGTGCCGCCGGTGAAGAACCCGTTTTCATGTCCGGCGACACGATGCCCGCGGCCGTCGACAACGAGCGTTGCCCCTTCTTCGACTCCCAGTGCGATGTAGCCCTCGATGCGCTCGAGCGCCTGACGCGTCACGATCGGCCCCATCTCGGTCGCGGGCGACATGCCGTCGCCGATCGTGAGCGCGCGTACGCGGTCCGCGAGCATCGGCACGACGGTGTCGGCGACATCGCCGACGAGCACCGCGACGCTGATCGCCATGCATCGTTCGCCGGCGGACCCATACGCGGCACCGATCAAACCGTCGACGGCTTGCTGCACGTCGGCGTCTGGCATGACGACGAGATGATTCTTCGCGCCGCCCAATGCCTGCACGCGCTTGCCGCGCTTCGCAGCGCCCTCGTAGATCGCGCGCGCCACGGGTGTCGACCCGACGAAGCTGAGCGCTTTGACATCGGGATGATCGATCAGCGCATCGACCGCGACCTTGTCGCCTTGCACGACGTTGAACACACCGTCAGGTAAACCAGCCTGTTGCAGCAGCTGCGCGAGCAACAGCGACGCGGACGGATCACGCTCACTTGGCTTGAGTACGAACGTGTTCCCACAGGCGATGGCCACCGGGAACATCCACATCGGGACCATCACCGGAAAGTTGAACGGCGTCACGCCGGCGCAGACACCGAGCGGCTGACGCAGCGTCCAGTTATCGATGCCATCAGAGGCCTGATCGCTGAACTGACCTTTGAGGAGCTGAGGGACCCCGCACGCGAACTCGACGATCTCGATGCCGCGCGTGACTTCGCCCTGCGCGTCGGAGAAAACCTTGCCGTGCTCCGACGTGATGGTGGCCGCGAGCGTGTCGCGATTTTGCTGGAGCAGCGTGAGGAACGCGTTCATGATGCGCGCGCGTCGGAGCGGCGAGGTGCCGGCCCACGACGGGAACGCGGCCTTGGCTGCGGCGATGGCCGCGTCGACCTCGCTGGCGGACGCAAGCAGGACATCGCGCGAGTGCGCACCGGTCGACGGATTGTAGACGGGCTGGCAACGACCGCTAGTGCCGACGACGATGGCGCCGTTGATGAAGTGGTCGATGGTCGACAACGCGGACATCTTACGGGCGGGCGGGCCCCATCATGTTGCGTGCGAAGAGCCCGATGATCAGCGCGATGCACAGGATGTTGCCGATCGGTCCCATGGCGAAAATCGCTTGAAACACGAGCGAAATCAGCATCAGCGGGAGCTTGATGATCGGGAGCAGCCAGTCGGCGTTAGCGGGATGGTCGAAGAACGGCATGAGTGGGCCTCGCGGGGTCGGGATCGAGTGAACTGCGGGAAGAGTACTTGGGCTTGGGCTGGGGTGGAAGGTTGCTGGGCTCTGATCGCGCGCTTTTCCCGGCAGTCTCCCGACCATCATGAGCGGCACGACGAGCAGCGCCCCTATGGTCCCTGCCACCGTCCCCCCCGCGGTCGCCAGCGCGATCGCCCCGAACAAGCTTCCCGCGTCGGTCCCGACCGACAGCGGTACCAGCGACGCGAGTGAGGCTAGCGTGATCTGCATGATCATTCCGCCGCGGTCCGCCGCCGCGCGCAGCACCTGCCCCGCGCCGAGCCGGACGCTCATGCCTCGCGCAAACCGCGCACGTCGCCGCACCAGCGCGGCATCGAGCACCAGAATCACCTGATGGACCGCGAGCCCGACCACGAGGATCACGCCGACCGCGGCCTCGCGCGTGAAGGCCGCCTTGAAAAGCCAGAAGGCGGCGGCCACCCCTGACAACGCCAGCGGCAGGCTGACCAGTACGATCGCCGCGCCCCACGCTGAGTCGAAGACCAACGCGACGGAGAGTACGACCAATGCGATGCCGATCGCGAAGACCAGCCACAGTCCGCGCTCGCTCTGGTCCTTATCGAAGGGGGAGCCGTCGGTGAGGTCGACGATGCTGAAACCGGCCGGGGCGGCGAGCGATTTCATGAACGCGTCGTGTGTGCGTCGCGCGAGCTTGTTGGGCCCACGGAAGTCGTAGCTGACCTGTCGCAGATATTGCTGGTCTTCGCGCACGACGGTGCTGAGTGCTTCCTGCGCGTCGACACGCGCCACGTCGCGGATGCGCACTGGTGCCGTTGGCACCAGTGCGCCACGTGCACTCGGGATCATCGCGTCCTGCAGTTCGTCGAGCGAGCGGTCGCGCGCGCCGGTCGACTTGACGGTCACGGGCAACTCGTCGCCACCGATCTCGAGCAATTGTCGCCCGACGGGTCCGCGAATTTCGCGACTGACGGCCTGCGTGAACTGCGTGGCCGATATGCCGTAACGTGCGAGCGCCGCGCGATCGGGCGTGAGGGTGACAATCGACCCGCGTTCGCCGGAGAAGTAGCCGCCCGAGGTGATGCGCACGTCGCGCACGCGCGTGATGCGTTCGAGTCGCGACTTGAGATCGTCGGCGATGCGCGCAACGCCGTCGTATGAGTAGCCGAGTACCCGAATGCGAAACGACGCGAAGCTGCCACCACCACCGCCTGAGGAGAATCCCGGACCGTCGCCAAAGACGCTCACCTGCGCCCCTCCAATGAGCACCGCGCGTTGCGTCAGCGCTTCCTGCATTTCCATTGGTGTCGATGTCATGCCGCCGGCGTGTGTGAAGCGCACCTGCATCTGCGCGCTTGTGCCTCCCGATGCATAGGTGCGCACCTGCTCGACCTCGGTGCGACCGACGACGATCGATTCGAACTCGCGCATCGCGCGATCGAGACTGGCCGGTTCCGAGCCGCGCGGGAACGACAGGCCGACAGATAGCGTCGTGCGTCGCTCGCCGAAGCCCGAGAACGACGACCGCGGCACTTTGGCGACAAATCCCCATGCGAGGACGGCGAGGACGACCGTCGTGAACGCCAGCGTGACGGCGCGCCAGCGTAGCAGGCGACTCAGCACACGCACATACAGGCGTGACGTGCGCGACCATGGCGCACGACCGACCGCGCGCGATCGCGTCGCGACAGTGATGGCGTCTGCATCCGCACCATGCGATTTGGCACCAAGTGCCGGCACCATCAGCAGCGCGGTACAAAGGCTCCATCCCAACGCCATCACGAATGCCGCGGCGAATGGCACGAACGCACTGCGCGCGTTCCCCTGCAGATAGAGAAATGGGAAGAGCACCACCGCGGTGGTCAGCGTGCTGCCGACGACGGCCGGCATGATGCGTCGCGTCGCGCCCGCTCGGCCGTCGGGCGTATCGGGCGCACCGCGCAACCGGTTGACGACGATCAGTGCGTCCTGCACGAGAATGCCGACGCCCATGCCCAGCCCCGCGAGGGTGAGCACGTTCGCGGGGACGTTGAACAGATAGAGCGTGAGTGCGGTGGCCGAGATCGCAACGGCCGTGCTGCCCATCACGAGCGCGACGGCACGCCAGCGTCGTAAGGTGATCGCGAGCACGCAGAGCACCGCAAAGAACGCCAGTGCCCCGCGTCGCGTCAGATCCGTCAGCTCGCGCGACAGATCTTCACTTTCATCATTGGCGACACGCAGTCGTACACCAAGCGGCAGCGATGGTGTGAGCGACTGGATCGCGGCGCGCAATGCGGCGGCCGTCTTGATCGCATCGGCGCCTGATCGACGCGAGATCTCGATCGCGACGGCCGGCACGCCATCAATGCGAAAGAACCCACCGCGCGCATCTTCCTCGGCCCGCACCGTCGCCAGTTCACTAACCCGAAAGACACGTCCGCCGGGGCCACGTACCGGCAACTGCTCAAGATCGGCGAGCGCGTTCGGCTGATCACGCAGCACAACGTTGCGAATGGTCGTGCCGCGCCGCTGAGTCCCAAGCGATTGCACCACGCGCGCGCCGTTTATGGCGTCATTGAGCGCGAGTGGCGACACCCCCATGCGGCGTAACTGTGTCGCGTCGTAACGCACCGAGACGCCCAAGTCCGTGCCGCCGCGCACATTCACACCCGCGACGCCCGGCACCGCCGTGAGGCGCGGACTGACGCGTTCGTCGAGCAACTTTTGCAGTGTGCCCGGTGTGTACGGCCCGAAGACCGTCAGCGACATCAGCGGCGGCTCTTCGAGTCCCTGTGGTACGTAGTTCGCGACGGACGGCGGCGAGACACCAGACGGCAACTCGCTGCGCAGCAGCTCCAGTCGCTCGAGCATCGCAAGACGCGTCATCTGCACATCGGCGTTCGGCTCGAGGTCGACGGACAGCGACATGTAGTTGTCGTACGACGTACTCGACACGCGCCGCACCCCGCGCACACCCTGCACCGCGGCCTCGATCGGCGACGTGAGATACGTTTCGATGACCTCGGACGCGGCGCCCGGCCAGCTGGCACCGATCTGCAGCTTCGGCAACTCGACAGTCGTGCGCGTCGCAAGCGGCAAGCGCGCAAATGCCATCGCGCCCGCCATCAGCAGCGCCACGCACGCCGCCCACACGACGGCCGGCCGATGCGCTGCGGCCTGAATCATCCCCGAGACCCGCGCCGCAGCAACTTCGCTTCTGCACGTCGCTCGAGTACCGCGTAAGCGGTCGGCAATAGAAAAAACGTCACCAGCAACGCACTCACCGACCCGCCAATGATCCCCGCCGCCAACGGTTGATACAACGTGCCGCCACTGCCCCATCCGAAGACGAGCGGCAATACACCGGTTACCGTCGTGATCGAAGTCATCGCAATCGCGCGCAATCGCTGATGCCCGCCGCGCAGAATCGCCTGTTCAATCGAATGGCCTTCTTCGCGAAAACGGCGGATCGCATCGAGCTTGACGACCGCTTCGTTGTCGGCCATACCGATCATCACGATGATGCCGATCAGCGACACCGCGTTCAACGACTGCCCCGTCATCCACAAAACAATCACCGCGCCCGCACTGGCCAACGGTACGGTCAGCATGACGACCAACGGAATCGTGAAGCTCGCAAACTCGCCCGCGAGCACGAGAAACATCAGCAGCGCGGCCAACACCGCCACCAGTACGAGTTCATTGCTCGTCCGCGCACGCTCGGCGTCGGCACCAGCCACCTGCCACGTGATGCCAGCCGGCAACACGAGCGCTTGCATGCGCGCGACGACATCATCGGTCGCCTGCGCCGTACCACCACGTTCGACCAGACCTTCCACCAGCGTCACGGGACGCTGACCGACCCGCACGACTTCCAGCGGCACGCGCGTTTCTTTCACCTGCACGAGTTGCCCAAGCGGAACGCCGCGCATCGGCGATTGCAGCGCGGTCTCGAGCTGTTCGTTGCGCACGCCCGCATAGCGCACCATGATCGGCGTGCGCTTGTCGGTCTCGCGCAGCTCACTCGCATTCACCCCACCCAACGCACCCGCCAACGCGCTCGCGACTTGCTGCGGCGCGATCCCACGCTCGGCCAGTCGCGCGCGCTCCAACGTGATCTCGACAATCGGCTGCGTCGCGGCGTACGCGTCGCGCACATCACTCAACGACGACAGTCCCTTGAGTGTGCGTCGCACGGTATCGGCCCACTGCTGCGACTCGCGTAACGACGGCGCCGAGAGCTCGACGCGCACGAGCCGTCCTTCGCGACCGATCAGCGACCCAAATTCAGATTGCCCCGCGAGATCGATCGCCAGCGCGCCGTTCGCCAGATCTGGCAGTGCACGACGCAACTGCTGCGCGAACTCGGCGGCGTTCGCACGCGCTGGCACCGGCACGATGAGCTGCGCCGTCGCCGACGAGCCCGGATCGGCACCGCCCAAGATCTCCTCGTCGGTGGCCTTGCCGATGCGCGCATATATGCCGCTCGCACCAAGCGTGCGTGCGGCGGTGGCCACACGTCCGGCCTGCGTGCCCGTCGCTTCAATACTCGTGCCTTCGGGTAGTTGCAGCTGCGCGACGAGCACGCCTTCATCGACGCGCGGGAGGATTTCCTTCGGCAGCACGCGCACCAACCAGACCGTGATGAGCATCAGTAGCGCCGACAGCGCGAAGACCGTCTTCACGTGACGCAGCGACCAGAGCATTCCCTGCTCGTACCAGCGCGTGAGCGTCGCCCCCCATCGATCGAGCAGGCCGTTCCGAATCGCGCCATCCCGCATTCGGTGCACAACCGAGGGCTCGACATCAGACCCGCGCGACGTTGCCATCTGCCGTCGACCAACAATCATCACGGGCATCAGCGTCAACGCGAGCAAGAGCGACGCCGCGACAGTAGTGACAACGCTGAGCGACAGATCGCGAAAGAGTGCGGCGGCGAGGCCGCGCACGAAGATGATGGGCCCGAAGACGAGCACCGTGGTCAGCGTGCCCGCGAAGAGCGGTGCGGCCACTTCGTCTGTGCCGGCGATAGCCGCATCGATCAGCGACATCCCCTCGTCGCGTCGTCTGCCGACGGCCTCGGCGACCACGATCGCGGTGTCGACGAGCAGGCCGGTACCCAGTGCCAGCCCACCGAGCGAGAGCACGTTAATCGACACGTGCAGCGCCTGCAGCGCGACGAGCGCAATCAGCACTGACAGCGGCACCACGAGCGCGATCGCGAGCGACACACGCCAATCGCGCAGAAAGATCAAAATTACCAGGAGCGACAGAATGCCACCGGCGACGATTTCCTGGCCGAGGTTGGAGAGCGCATCGACGACGAAATCGGCTTGCGCAGCGACGACGTTGACGCCGATGCCCGGAAACTCGGTGTGCAACTGCGCGATGGCGTCGGTCATGCGACTCGTGACGGCGACCGTATTCGCCCCGGCGTCTTTGTAGACCACCAGCCCGATCGCCGTCGCGCCGTCGAGACGCGTCAGGGTATGCGGATCAGCCAGTCCGAGTGTCACCGTACCGACATCGCGCAGTGTGAGTCCGGTGCCAACGGGGCCGAGGGGCGTGTTGAGGATCTCGGCCGGCGTGCGGAACTCCGTCAGCGCGCGCACGGAAAAGCGAAACTGTCCTTTGCGAATCGTGCCACCGGCACCGGTCGCGTTCTGCGCGCGAATCGCGTAGGCGACGTCTTCCGGCGTCAGGTTGAGGGCGCGCAGTCGGTCGGCATCTAAATCAACGCGAACTTCGTCTTCCGGCGCACCGACGACGGCCACACTCGCAATGCCTTCGATCTGCTCCAGCCGCCGCGCGTGCACGTCGGACACCGTGCGTGCGAGACTGCGCAGATCGCGCGCATTCACCGAATCACTCTTCACGGCTAGCACCGCAATCGGTCGCTCGCCCGGATCACTCGTCAGCAGCGTCGGACGTTCGGCCCGCTCGGGAAGCCGGCCACGCGCCGCGTCGAGCCGTTCGCGCACGGTAAGCACGGTGCCGCGCATGTCGGTGCCCCAGGCGAAGCGCGCGGTTGTGGTGACTTCGCCATTGCGACTGACCGACCGCAGCTCGACCAACCCCGGCGTGGCCGCGATGGCCTCTTCAATGGGCTCAGCGACAAAACGCGACACTTCTGGCGCCGCCGAACCCGCGTACACCGTGCGAACGGTAAGCACGGGGAGCGAGACATCGGGCAGCAGCGACACCGGCAGGCGCGTGAGCGACACGGAGCCGAGCAGCACGACCGCCAGTACAGCGGCGACCGTCGCGACGGGGCGACGGACTGCGAACGATGCGATAGACACTCGACGGTCAGTCGCGCGCGTTACGGACGTTTCGCAGGCGCGCGTGCGCCTGGCGCCGCATCACGACGCGACTGATCACGAGGCGACTGAACGGCTGTCGACTGCACGATTCGCACCGGTGCGTCGTGCGTGAGCGTCAGGTGTCCATCCACGATGACCGGATCACCGGCGGCGACCGGAATCTGACCGGTGACGGAATCGGGGAGCACTTCCGTCTCGACGCCGTTGCTACGACCGGGATTGATATATGTCCACTGCGCGCGACCGTCTTTGACAACGAAGACCAGCGGTCGCCCGTCGCGCTCGATCACCGCGCGCGCCGGCACGAGCCGTCGCTTGGTGAGGCGTGCCGCTTCGAGTTGCACGTCGGCGTACATGCCCGGTCGGAGCGTGCCATCCCCGACGATGCGCACGATCGCGCGACCGGCGCGCGTGACGGAATCGACCAGCGGCAGTACCGCGTCGATCCGCCCGTGAATGGCGCGACCAGGTGCGCCGGCCGACGTGACGAACGCTTCGCCGCCGACGCGGATGAGGGCGAGATCATGTTCGAGCACTTGGGCTTCGATGCGCAGATTGCGGGTGTCGACGACGGTCATGAGTTGTTGGCCGCTGCCGAGTCGTTCGCCGGTGGCGACATCGACCGCGTCGACCATGCCCTCGACCGGGCTCGTGATCGCGGCGCGTGTCTGCTCGAAGCGTGCGCGTTCCAATCGCAGCTGCGCGCCGGCCAGTCCGGATTTGTTCATTAGCGACTTGCGCTGGGCCGCGGTGGGTCCGCGTCCCGTGATGATCGAATCGGGGAGGAAGCTTTCGAAGAACTTCTGTTCGGCTTCATCCGCCGCGGCTTGTGCTTCGCGGACGGCCAAGTCGAACGGATACGGATCGAGCCGGAGGAGCAGTTGGCCCTTGGCGATCCGATCGCCGGGCTTCACGAGCAACTGCGCGACGGTTCCGGCGACCTCGGCGCGCAGCTTCACGCTCGCATCGGAGCGCAGCTGGCCCGTGGTGTTGACACGGAGGATCAAATCGCCGTCGCGCGCGGCATCGGCGGTGACGGGGAGCGCGAGCGGGGTTTTGGCGGCGGTGTCGGCAGTGGACGCGGCACCTGTTGCCGCCGGCGCCGACGATGCCGTCGTAGAATCCCGCGCGTTCGCGCCGGCGTTACTGCAGGCGCTGGGACCGAGCGTCGCCGTCGCGACCAAACAGATCGACACCAAGGCCACTCGGGCGTTCGGTGAATTAGTCACGGGCCATCCTGGAAAGGCATTTTGCCGCGCGCCGTCGGAGCCAGATCGCGTGCTGGAGAATCTACGAACTGGTCGTGTGAATGACGATGGTCAGTGTATTGCATAGCGGATGATTTTCTTGCGCGGTCATTGGACTTACACGCCACGTGAAGTGACCGTGCGGGCGCCTGAATGCGAGAGCGTCCGAAGTCATCGAGATGTCTGCATGAAGAGCGCGGCGCGCTGGTTTGGGGTGGACGAGTGCGCGACCAGATGTTGATTTCACAATGGGACCTTGTGCTCGCGTCCTCGAATCACGACGCCAAGCTCTGGCGCGACACATCGCCGGCGAGGGCGACCAAGTGCACGGACGCCTCAAACCTCGAGTGCGATTCTGTCGGAGTCAGCGCGTGTGATTCGAGCCAGAAGAACATGCGCTGACGAAGTCAGAAACACGCGACGCCAATTCGTCTTCGATGTGCTCTTCGCCCTCAGTCAAGTTTCAAGTTTTGCAGTCACAGAGTCCGCCAAGCGAGCAACATGCGTATTGCCCTGGATTACAGCTGATGCTGCAGCCAACCCCAAACGGCCCAAGGCCGACATTCACGGAGCACGACGATGAGCCGATTCCACCGGCATAACAGCCTCCGTCCGAGACAACCCCCCTGTGTCAGAATAGTTGTCGCATGTCCAGTGCACCGTCATCGGTACTCTGAACAACAGCAATGGGGGACGTAGATAAGGGTATGATGACATCGTACAGTCCGGC
>JANLPE010000085.1:0-33377 GCA_031366985.1 Gemmatimonadaceae bacterium | reverse complement strand
GGCGCTGGAACTAAAACATCTTGTGCTCACACGCGTGGGCTCCATCGCGCCTATCAAGTTTCAGCGTGCCATGAAAAAAGACCACACCTTGGCGATGGAGTATATCGCCCGCTCGTTACGCAACACGGTCAAAACGCACGGGCCTGTGCTGCGATGCGAAAAAACCACACCTCCGCGTGGAATAGGTAGCAACCTAAGTCGTGATGCCGTGAAAGAATTCCTGAGTTACCTAGATCCAGCAGGAAGCGACATGACGTTCACGAAAGGCCAATACATCATACCATTTCGCTCGCTCGGGTCGACGAACGACTAGACTCAGGCACTGCCGCCGGACGTTGTTTGAATCGCCCCGTGTTTTCCGCATACGCCGTTATTTGAGTGCCGGCTCGGCGAACGCCGAGATGTTGAGGTGCTGCTCACCCTTCGGTTCGCGCTCGCCGCCGACGCCAGCAAACGTATCGCGGATCATCGACCGTTTTTTGAGGCATTCAAGGCTCGATACTTCATGTTCGACGCGTCCCCCACGAATGCGACACGATTCAACGTGGCATGCGAGGATGTGAGTGAGCAGCTCGCGCAGCAGCGTTGAACCTCGCCGGGCGTGAACAGCCTTGTCGACACGCGATAATTTGAGTTTATAGCGATGCCCTCGCGCCGGGCGCGCCGCGTCCCAGCTCGACGCCTCGACTGAACCGGATGGCGTCGTTGAATTGAAGTGGTTTAAGAGGCCGGTCGACTACTTCATATCTCCCTGTTAAAGACGAAGAGAGATGACCTGCGACTGGGCCGCGAAAGTCGACGAGTTGGCCGGAGAGGGGAAGCACGCCGGTGCGCAACGCAAAAAGCCCGGCGTGCGAATTCCGCAGCCGGGCCGATATCGTCGGGAAGCGGTTTAGCTGGAATTTGTAACGCGGCCTGAACTTCTTGCGCTCCGCCCACTGACAGACCGATGCCAACAGGTCGACGCCGCGCTTGGCGACCATCGGCGTCTTAGCGCGCTTGACGTGCCCTTCAACGACGGCGTCGTCGAAGAGCGCGCTCACGAGGGTCTTGCCGAACGTCGGGGCCAACGTCACGCGCCACAGTCGCTCGTACTGGGCGACCGTTCGTGGCTTGAGCTTGGGGCCACGTTCGGCGATGACGTCGGGAAAGACCTGTTCGAACGTCCTTCGGCGCTTCTCCTACCAGCAGCAGCAAGGCCGCCTTACGAGCCGCTTCGGCGGTCAGGTCAGGGTAGGCACCCAGACGGGCGCGCGGCGTGCGGAGATCGCCCTGTAGGCGATACTTGCGCACGAACACTCGACGGCCCGTGCTGTACATGCGCACGCCGAATCTCCGCAATTCGTCATCCCACACGAAATAGTCCGTCGACGCCGGTTTCGCGGCTTCGACCGAACGCTTGGTGATGTGGATCGCGGTGCGGGTCCGGGGATGTGGGCTCATGGAATCGAGTTGCCGGCAAGGGATCAGAAACGTGGTTCCGGAACCAAGCCGGAACCACTCGGGCGTGAATCGGCGGGTAGGCAATTCTACTTTATTGGATTCTGCGGGTCGCGGGTTCGAATCCCGCCGTCCCGATTCACAAAAATCCGACGCCGTACGCACTTAGCCTCGAACAGTTGGTCGAGGCGTGGTGTTTGTAAGCGTCTCCGGAACCACTGCCGAAAAGGTCGCGTCGATTTCGACTGGAGAGACGATTTTGCAAGCAACCCCTTTGTCAGCGACAGCGTGGTGTGATGCGCGTTCCACCGCTTCGGGGCAAGTTCAAATTCAGCGGAACATTGCACAATGCATAGCGAGCGTGGGCCCGACTCGTAGAATTCGTCAAACGCCGAGTGCCAGCGCCTCGCGGTACGATGGGCGGCCATCCTCCATTCGCGAGTACTCCTGTGATTCACCAGAAACGTGTCTCCGCTCGCGCCTACACCGCCACCACGACGCTCGGCGGGTGGAATGTGATTTCCCGGCGCGCGGCGCTCCTGCTTATCGGCACACTGCTCTGTGGCGCGCTGTCGTTTCGTGTATCCGCACAGACGATCACTGTCACCCTGCTCGGCACTGGGTCTCCGCAGCTGATTCCTGAACGATTCGGTCCCAGCATTCTGGTCGCTGCCGGTGGCGAAAAGCTGCTGTTCGACGTGGGCCGAGGAGCCACGATCCGACTCTGGCAAGCTGGCGTGCCGCTGCGTGACGTGACGGCGGTGTTCTTCACGCACCTGCACTCGGACCATGTCACAGGCTTTCCGGATCTGTGGCTCACCGGGATGCTCCCGCCAAAGACGTTCGCGAACCGCACGGAGCGCATGCACGTCTACGGGCCGATCGGCACGCGGGCGATGATGGCGCATCTTGCGCTGGCGTACGAAGCGGACGTGCGCATTCGGCAGGCGGACGAACACACCTCACCGGAAGGCGCGCGGATCGCGGCGGTCGACATCAAGCCGGGAGTGATATATGAACGGCACGGCGTGAAGGTGACCGCATTCGACGTCGATCACGGCGATCTGATCAAGCCGGCATTCGGTTACCGCATCGACTACGGCGGCCATTCCGTCGTGCTGTCGGGGGATACACGCCCCGATGAGAATCTGATCCGCGTTGCCATGGGGACGGACGTGCTGTTCCACGAAGTCGCGGCCGCGGTCCCCGCGCTGCTCGCGCGATCCGAGGCGGCTCGGCGCATCATCGGTCATCACACGACGCCAGAGGCGGCGGGAGTCATCTTCAGTCGGGTGCGCCCGACGGTGGCCGTGTACACACACATCGTACCGCTGACGACCGAGCCCGACATCCCGCCGCCGACGCTCGACGATATTGTGCGTGCAACGCGCCGAACGTATGCGGGCCGCCTCGAGGTCGGGGAGGATCTGATGTCCGTCGAGATCGGAGATTCGGTCGTGGTCCGTCGAGTGGCACCAGCAAGAAAATGATGGTCTGACGCATCCCCCGTTCACGCTCGGTGTTTAGGGAACGCTCACCGCATAGCTTTGCGTGTCGGCAACGAACAGGACACGTCTTATCACGGGGAAAAATCTAGATGGGCCACACTAGGCAACATACCTCAGTGCATCCGGCGCTGATCCAGCACGAAGTGGTCGTCGCTGAAAGCATGCAGAATCGCATCGCAGATAAAATCACGACGTTCGCCGGATCGATGCTGTTTGTGTATATCCATGCCGTGTGGTTCGCTGCGTGGATCATCCTGCGCGCTGAACCGTATCCGTTCGGATTGCTGACGATGATCGTATCGCTGGAGGCGATTTTTCTCGCGACGTTTGTCATGATCAGTCAGAACCGCGCCGACGTCAAACGGCAGGTGATCGCCGATCATCAATGGGTGACGGTTCAACTCGAGGAGAAGCAGAATCGGGCGCTGCTCAAACTCTCAGCGCAGATTCTCGAGCTGACGCAGGCGATTCATGCATTGACGGCGGCGGCGAGTGTCACTGACCCGACAGCAACTTCCAAGGGCGCCTCCGACTAGGGTCGGCCTCACTCGCCCCCTGACGCCTGTTCGTGCTGCGTCCGGCGTTGTCGGACGGCGCCCCCCGTCTTGAAGGCGATGGTGTTCGCCAGCACGACGTTCTGCGGCGGGTTGGCACAGGACGTTGCCCGTGCTCTTCACGGAAATGGCCTCACTGTCGCCCAATCGGTATTTTCGAAGTCGTGCTCCTCGATAACGGCGGCGCTGACGTTATTCTGCTCGGCCCCGAGTCCAATGCGAATCGGCTCGTTGCCGAAGTCCCCACCCGCGCCCAAGGCATTCAGGAACGTGCACTGCCGCACCGTAGTGTGGTTCACGATCCTGGATGACGTGGAGAGGTGCACGGCGGGCCCCGCGTTCATCGTACCCGGCCTGCCCTCGATGTTGAAGTTTGTGAGCGCATTGTCGTGGAAGCCTCCATTTACGTGCACATACTTTGACGCGACAACGCCGACAATGTTGCACTCGGTGATGGTGTTGCTGATGCTGTCGACGACGATCAGCTCACCCGTGCCGATGTCGCCATTCCTGAACTGGAAGCCACTGAACGTGGTGCGATTGCCTGTGATGGGCACGCTCGAACGGCCGGGCAGCGTCACTCCTCCCGGGGATTCCGCGACCACGGAGATTCCGCGACCACGGAGATTCCGCTCGCGGGTCGAACTCGCAGGTCATACGGAATTCGGAGAGCGGAAGTTGAGACGGAGCTGGCTGACAGGAGCCGCTGATGGCGCGTTGGAGTTGTCGAAGAAGGGTAGCCGCTCATGCCGGACGCAGCACGGCCAGTCTAACTCCGCGACCGACGGGCGATCTCGACGCCAGAGGCGCAGGCCGCGACCCACACCGTGGCGGCTGCGTAGCCGCCCACCACGTCGCTGAAGTAGTGCACGCCCAAGTACAGGCGGCTGAAGCCGACGAGCGCGATGAGCACGAGCGCGAGCAGCGCGACGGCGACCTGGGCGCGCGCGCCGCGCGCCCAGAAGGTGATCAGCAGATAGGCGAGCATGCCGAAAGCAACGAGCGACATCGTCGCGTGGCCGCTCGGGAAGCTGAAGCTGTGCTCGACGTAGTACGCCTCAGCGTACGGTGGGCGCGGGCGGCGAATGACGTGCTTGAGCGTCCAGTCGATCACGCTGCCGCCGCCGAACGCGGCGATCCAGCCCCAGAACGCGAGCCAATGTCGCCGCCAGGCGAGCGTGCCGGCAACCGCCGCGCAGAGCCCCCCCAACGCGATGGGTGTTCCGAGCAGGGTGATGGCGTAGAACAGCCGATCGCCGAGCGGCGTGGCGTGCGCGCGGAACTGATGGGCCAGCGCGACGTCGAACACCGTCAGCGGGTCGTGGTGGACCACGTCTTCCGTGATCCCCGCGAACAACCAGAGCGCGGCGAGGCTCACGAGCAGGCCGACCGTCAGATGCAGCCCAAGGAAAGTGACTGACGTGAAGCGCGCGACGACGAACGTCCACGCTCGCGGGTAGCGCGCATGCAGACGCGTGGCGACCCCCGAATCGCGGCAGGTGGCCCACGCCCGTTCGGCGCCGGTCCAGAGCGCCGCCGCGGACAGGTCACAGCGCCGCCACACGAGCACGAGCACCGCGATGAGCGCGGCGAGCAGCACGAGCGCGAGGCTGGCTTGGCCGACGTAGTGCTCGAGCGTCGGGAGGTTGCGCCCGAACACGTAGCCGAGCGCGCCGAAGAGCACCGCCCAGGTGACGCCGCCGAGCGCGTTGTAGAACATGAACTCTCCGTAGGGCATCGCGCCGGCGCCCGCGAAGAAGGCGGCCCACGTGCGCAAGAGAGCGATGAACCGGCCGATGAACACCGTCTTGGGACCATGCCGTGCGAAGAACGCGCGCACTCGGTCGAGTTTGCGTTCATCAAGGTGCAGCAGGCGGCCGTGGCGGCGCACGAGGGCGATGCCGCCCCTCCGCCCGATCCAGTAGCCGCCATTATCGCCAAGAATTGCGGCCATCGCCGCCACGGCGATCACGGCGCCAATGGAGAGGTGGCCCTGCGCGGCGAAGGCCGCCGCAGTGACGAGTGCCGTCTCGCCCGGCAGGGGAATGCCGAGGCTCTCGAGCCCGACCGCGAAGAACACCACAAGGTAGCCGTACGTGGCGACAAGTCTCACAATGGTGTCATGCATCACGCGGCTCCGACGCTGTTCGCCGTCACGGCCATGGCGAGTGAAATGGACCACGCGACAGCACCATCAACACACCGCAGATCAGCGACCCGATGCTTGCGATAAGAACGCCGCCCGCCGCCATGTCTTTGACGAGTCGGATTTCGGGGTGCTCGTCCGGGTGTAGATGATCGACAAGTGCCTCAAGTGCCGAGTTCATGAGTTCGAGGCCGAGCACCAGCGCACTGCACATCGCGACGACGGCCCACCAGAGCAGCGCCGGTCGGAGGATGATCAGCGCGAGGACGGCCGCGGTTGCCAGCCCGACCTGCGTACGAAAACTCCGCTCGCGCGCAAATGCTGCGGCAATGCCGTGCAGCGCGACCACGACGCGGGCGTGCAGCGGGAGATTCTTGAGGGCTGACATCGGTCGCATGGGAGTCACGGTAAGCGGCAAGAATTGGCGAGAGGGAACGAGGGATGCTGGAAGGTACGACAGCGCGCGGTGACGTCGACACGTGCAGCGACATTCGACGCACGCGTTTCAGTCGTGTTGACGCGCGCGAAAGCGGTAGGCGAACTCTGTGGCTTGAACGCAGATGATCAACCAGACTCGCGCCCGCAAACGCGATAAGCCAGAAGACGAACGGTAGCATACGACGTTTCCAGCCAAGCCACAGTGCGCCCAGTACGGCGAGTATTGTCATGGAGGCTGGCGCGCCCGCGAGCGAAACGATCACATTAACCCGTTCTCCCGAACTCGTCACCGTGCGTGACACCGTACGTGATAACGACGAACGCGGCGAACGCAGCGACGGCGAACATTGCCGCGGTGTAGAGTGTAGTCAGCGCAATCGGATCACGTCGCTCACCGTCAGTCATCAAAGCTCGTGAAAACCACTATCCTTGTGTTGATCAACAGCGGCGCCGGTTCAGTGAAGGCTGAGCACGATCGGGCCGCGCTGCTCAGCTTGCTTGCAGCGACCGTGCCGGACGCCGAAACACGATGCACGGATGCACACGTAACGATGGACGCATTGATCGGCCACGCGATGAAGCACCCACCCGACGTGCTGGTTGCCGGCGGTGGCGATGGCACGATCAACGCCGTCGCCGCCGCACTCGCGGGGACGTCCACCGTGCTTGGCATACTGCCGCTCGGTACCCTGAACCATTTTGCGGCCGATCTGGGCATCCCGACGACGATTGCTGATGCCGTGGTACTGCTGCGCGATGGCGTGGTGCGACACGTTGATGTTGGCGTGGTGAACGACCGGATCTTTCTCAACAACGTCGGACTTGGATTGTACCCGGAGATCGTCGAACGTCGCGAGAAGACGCAACGCGCCGGGATCGGCAAATGGCCCGCGGCGATCGCGGCGACGATACGGGCGCTGATTCGCTATTCGCAGTTCCGCGTGCGCATTCGGGCCGACGACATCGCGGTGCGACGACGCACAGCGGCACTGCTCGTCGGCAACAATGCGTACACGAATCTCGACTCGCTCGAGCCGCGCAGAGCGTCACTCACGGCCGGCATGCTGTCGGTCTATATCCCGCGCGCGCGTGGCCGTTGGCAATTGATCTGGGACGCGCTCGCCGCGCTGGTCGCCAGCGTGGACAAAAGCGAAGACTTCGAACGACTCGTGAGCAACGAGTTTACCGTCGAGACGAGGCGTCCATCTATCCGCGTATCGATCGACGGCGAACTGGTTCGGTTGAAGACACCGCTGCTGTTTCGGTCTCGAGCGGGCGCGCTGCCTGTCCTTGCGCCGCAACCGTGATCGATGCGCACGATCGTCCAGGTCTCCGATCTGCACTTTGGCACGACGATCGCAGCCACGCTTGATCCCCTGATCCAGCTGCTCCGAACGCTGGCGCCCGATCTCGTGATCGTCTCGGGTGATCTGACGCAGCGTGCAAAGACTTCGCAGTTCATCGAGGCACGCGCTTATCTCGACTGCATGCCAACACCGCGGCTTGTGATCCCCGGGAATCACGATGTCCCGCTGTACGATGTCGCACGTCGGTTTCTGTCGCCACTGGGGCGTTATCGAACGCACATCACCGACGACCTCGCCCCGGTATTTCTCGACGATGAGATCGCCGTCGTTGGCATCAATACCGCGCGTTCCTTGACGTTCAAGGGCGGTACGATCAGCGTCAGCCAGCTTACCGCCGCGACCGCATCCTTTGACGTGCTTCCTCCGCATATCGCACGCATCGTGGTGACGCATCACCCGTTCGACATCCCGGTCGGATTGTCGGGAGTGAAGATCGTTCGCGGCGCGCAGCGTGCAATCACGGCGTTCGCACGGTGCGATGTGGACCTATTCCTGTCCGGTCACTTGCATCTCATTCACGGTGCGAGCACCGCCAAATACGTAGCTGGTTACGACGCGCCGATGCTGGTGGCGGGAACCGCGGTGTCTACACGTGCACGCGACGAACCGAACTCGTTCTTTGCCTTTCGCGTATATCGAGACGCGATCGAATGCGACACCTACACATGGGATACGCAGACAACAGCCTTCCAACACGCGGAGACACGCGCCTTTGACCGAGTGAGTGGCGGCCGCGTGTCGCCGCGGTAACGTTCACTGCGCTCGCCAAAGTCAGTGCGCCGTAACAGCGCCGGTTCCGACCCGGCAATACCTGATGACGTGACTTCCGCCGGGACCGCGTGCCCGACTAATCGCAACATGGCGGGGGATCGGGAATCGGCCAACGTACATTCCTAGGTTGTCGAGACGCCATAGTTGCGCGTCGGTTTCCCCGATCACCAGCGAGACGGCAAACGGAAGGCGCGTTTGCACTACGCGCGCCGGGTCGTAGACTCGAGCGTCCTCCGCGGCGACGGCCGCACCTGACGTGTTCATCAACCGGACGACGGCCCCGTGCGTTCCTGCGCATCTCGCGCCCGCGGCGAACCCGCCGTCCAGGAAAGTCGACGCTCTCAGGAAGGATTCAACGGCTGTGCCGGTCAAGAAACCGTTCACGCTGTAATTCGGCGACGTGCGCGCGGCCAAGCCGCGGAGCCGCGAGACCCATATGCGAGCGTGTGCTACCGGGCGACGGCCGAGGAAACACGCCATACGGTGTTGCCGACGTCGTCCGCCACCAGTACACCGCCCCGTTTGTCGAGCGCCACTCCTACTGGTCGTCCCATCGCTGTCCCGTCGGCACCGAGGAAGCCCGTCAGCACGTCCGTCGGTAAACCCGAGGGACGGCCCGCGCTGAATGGCACGTAGATCACCTTGTATCCACTCGCCGGCTTACGATTCCATGAACCGTGCTGGCCGACGAACATGCCGCCCGAAAACATAGGTAGGAGACTGTCGGTGTCTGACCACGCGAGTCCCAGGGACGCCGTGTGCGAACCAAGTGCGTAATCGGGCGTGATGGCATTCGAGACCAGATCCGAACGTGTTGGCTTCACGCGCTCGTCCAGATGTTGACCGAAGTAGCTGTACGGCCATCCGTAAAACGCGCCGTCGCGGATGGCGGTCATGTAGTCGGGCACGAGATTGTTCCCCAACTCGTCGCGCTCGTTCACGGCAACCCATAGCGCGCCCGTCCCCGGCTCCCATGCCATACCCACCGGATTCCGCAGTCCAGAGGCAACGATTCGGTGCGCGCCACTGCGCATGTCCACCGCCCATACCGCGGCGCGCTCTGCTTCGACCGCCATTCCGTTCTCGGCAGCGTTGCTGTTCGAGCCCACGGCGAGGAACAGGGTCGATCCGTCCGGGGATGCGACGACGTTCTTGGTCCAATGATGATTGATCGTCCCGGCCGGCAGCGCCACGATCTGCGTCGCGGCGGCCGTGATGACAGTGTCGCCCTCATGATACTTATAGCGGACGAGGGCGTCCGTGTTGGCGACCACGAGGTCGGATCCGACGAGCGCCATCCCGTACGGTGAGCGCAATCCATCGAGGAACGTGAAGCGCTGGTCGGCGACGCCATCGGCGTTCGTGTCACGAAGCAGTATGATCCGATTCGCACTCGGCGCCGCGCCGCCGCCTTTCCTCTGGAAGTACTTGAAGAACCATCCTTTGATGCCCGTGTTGTCATCGGGTCGCGGTGGACCGTTCGTTTCCGCGACCAGCACGTCACCGTTCGGGAGCACGTACAGATTCCGCGGATGGTCGAGGCCCGACGCGAACGCGGCTACCGCGAGGCCGCTCGCCACCACCGGCGTCCGGCCCGCGGGCCAGCGCACCGCCTTGGCGATGTTGATCGTGGGGATGAGCGCATGCGATGGCGCCGGAAGGGTCGGGGTGTATCCGATACCCGCAGTGATCGGAAGCTCCGCCGTCTTGCCACACGCCGCGAGTGCCAAGCCCGCCGCGCTGCTCGCCACTGCGCAGGCTCGGCGTCGCGACACGGCGGTGAGCACGGACATCACACCCGTTCTCGCAGACAGGTGACGCACCGAGGCGGACACGAGCGGGCGGCCAACAGTCGAGTGCGAACGAGGATGCATCACAGGGCCGTACATCGCGCCCACGATCGCACCATAGACGACGTGCAACATGACGAATGCGGCGATTCCTATAGTGCCGAGGTTGGCCATGAAGGCTCCCGGCGGCGAAATCGGGTTCGGCATTCGCGGGTGCATCATCGGTATCACGCCCATGAACACGCCAGCGATGACGATATGAATCACCGAGAAACTGACGCCAGTGAGCCAGCCCGACCGATGCGTCACGTTCTCGAGTCCCCACGCATAGCGCAACGCAATCGCACCCGAGAGCATCAGGTGTATCATGAAGCCGATCAGCCACGCCGTGGTGCTAGGGTCGGCGACCATCGTTCCCATCATCGTCTCGAGGTTGGCAGGGATGCCCATCATCGTGCGCGCCATCCACAGGAACAACGACATGACAGCGGCGCCGACCGCTCCAGCTAGAAAGGCTTGTCCAGCTTTCATGGTGTGCACCCCAGTGAGGATCGGTCCACCAACGGCTACGTGCTCGGAGCACACCATCGGAGTGCTGAACCTGCACAACGGCTTCCGCGACAAGTCTGTGCGGTCCACGCATCAGCCGCCATCGCTCACGAGACCGGAAATTGCCGCCCCCGAAAGGACGAGGAGGCGATTCCGATCCAGCTCGTTCTGCGTAGACTTGGCTGCCGCCGCCGTTGTCGGGTACATCCATTCACCGTGCGGACCTGTTTGACGTCATGAGGGTCATGTAGCCGGAGAGACCGCTGCACTTCCCCTCGTACACCGCCGCCATGAATCCGGAGACGCCACCAACGCTCGCCCTCTTCGTGTTGGCGCTGCCAGTGGCATGCGTGACGTGGACGATCACACACGAGGAGGTCTTCAGAGAACTGCATGATGCCTGCGCAGCGAGAGCCAAATCCGCGTCCTCACTCGTGCTGCGCAAACTGTTCTACCTGATCACGTGCGAGTACTGCCTGAGCCACTGGATCACCGCGATCCTGCTGGTGTTCACCCGGTATCACCTGCTGTACGCAGACTGGCGTGGCGTCGTCGTTGCTTGGTTTTCTCTCGTATGGATGGCCAACGTCTACATGGGTTTGTTTGGCCGACTGCGATTGGATGTGAAGCACGAGCGCGCGGAGGTCGCGGTGGCGGAAGCCGTGTTGCAACAGACAACGAGGGCGGAAGACCTGGCGTCTGTCGTCCGCACGCGATCACATGCCGCCGACGGGGACGGTCAGGATCTCGGCTAGGGCAGCGTCGAGCCGGCGACTTACGATGTCGGGTGCAGGATCACTTTCGTCCACCCTTTCTCGCGCGCTCTGTCAGACGTTATCAGGTCACGCAAATATCGGCCGTGCGATTTCACGTTGGCCTGTCCAGTCGCGATGTGCTGCCGCTTCGACCAGAACCCCCCGACATCGAAGATGAGCTTGCCGTCTTTCGCCTGTGCGTCAGGGCTGCCAGGATCTCTGGAGGATGAAAACACCGACAACGCCGGCCAACACACTCGCATGCGCGATCGGCTCCCTCACCGGCCGTCAGCTCAAGGACGGCGTCAACCGCGTGCCCGGTTGAATAATCGACGGCGATCACCTGACTCGCCTCGCCGCAGTCCCGCGAGTTGGGTCGCATGCCATCCCGTGGGGACGATGTCGGAGAGCCTCACGTAGTCGTTCGTTTTCTCTTCCGCAGCCGCGCAAGGATTCGCCACGAGGCATGCGCCAGTCAGTTTACGTTCGCAGTTCTTGCAAGAGCCGCACGCCACATTGAATGAAATGCACACCCAATCATTGAACTTCACACGGCGCGGGCCGTCGTAAATCAGTGCTTTCATGAAATTGCCCCGGCTCAGCAGGTCGATGTACGCTGAGCCTCCACAAACAGTGCCGCGCGCGACACAGGCAATTGTCCGTTGAAGCGAGTTCCGTATCGATCCACCATCGTCTGGCCGTCGAAGTGCTCGATGTCGGCCGTAACCGCTGCTCGCGTGTGATGCACCACCCCATCGCGTTGATTGGGTGGCGAGTACAGCGTGTAGAGCTTCATCGGCGCGTCGCCCGTATTGGTGATGTTGTGCCTCGTGCCGGCCGGAATCAGGATGGCGAATTCCGCAGCGATGTCTGTGCGCACGCCATCCAGCACGGCGACGCCGCGGCCCGGTTCCACGAGACGGTGTAGCGCACTTGGCGGACATCGCAGTTGCCGACGGCGATTTCCTCGATGTTGCGTACAAATCCCTTCATGGAAACTCTCCGAAGATCGCGCCGCGTTCGGGCGCGCTGGTGTTTGCAGCGGTCTGGCACGTCAGTAACCGAGTCTCCGGAGATCCGGCGGCGTTTCGAGACTTCACCTAGCGCCGCGCATGTTGGCGCCTGAACGACTCACAAGGGGACGGCGTGCGCGGCGGCGACCGTTGCCCCGATGACGACCCGATGGAGCCGGCCGTCGTCCACGAGCCGTATCGTCTGATCCGCCACAATGGTTCCGTCGACCTTCATCCAGGCTCCACGCTCGCGTGCCAGCGACGGATCCTCGACCACGATCGCGTAGGTGCTGCTGCCGAATCGGTACGTGATCTCGAACCCAGGCCACGACCGAGGTACGTTCGGCTCGATGCGCAGCGTGTCGCCGATCTTGGTGAAGCCGAGGAGATTCTCGAGCGCGACGCGATACATCCAGCTCGCTGACCCTGTGTACCAAGTCCACCCGCCACGGCCAAGCTGCGACGGTGCCGTATACACGTCGGCGGCCACCACGTACGGTTCGACCTTGTAGCGGGCGATTTCCTCGGCGGTTCCGCCATGCGTGACCGGGTTGATCATCTGGAACAGCTCGAACGCGCGATCGCCGTCGCCTTGCATCGCCGTCGCCATGACGGCCCACAAGGCGGCGTGCGTGTACTGCGCGCCGTTCTCGCGCACGCCGGGTAGGTAGCCGCTGATGTACCCGGGATCGTGCGTGCCTTCGTTGAACGGTGGCGTGAGCAACATGATCAGTCGGGCGTCCTCGCGAACGAGTTGCTCGTTGAGCGCGCGCATGGCCATGCGCTGTCGCGCCGGGTCTCCGGCGCGCGAGATGACGCTCCAACTTTGCGCGATGGAATCGATGCGGCACTCCAGACTGCTCGCCGAACCCATTGGCGTGCCATCGTCGTAGTAGGCGCGCCGGTACCACTCGCCATCCCACCCGCTCGCCTCCACCGCGACCACGTAGGCGTCAGCCTTGCGACGCATCTCGAGCGCATCGGCACGGTCGCCGCGAGCGTCGGCATGGAGCGCAAACGCGCGCAGGGTCGAGACGAGGAACCACGCCAGCCACACGCTCTCGCCTTTGCCGTCGGCACCGACGCGGCTCATGCCATCGTTCCAGTCGCCGGTACCGATCAAGGGCAACCCGTGCGCGCCGGTCGTGCATGCCCGGCGCAGCGCGCGCAGGCAGTGCTCGTACACGCTGCCATGTTCGTCCGTGACCACCGGAAGGTCATACAGTTCATGCTCATCCGGCCGCAGTGCGCGCAGTTTCAGAAACGGCACATACTCGTCGAGCACCGTCGCGTCACCGGTCACGCGCACAAAGTGATCGACGACATACGGGAGCCACGCGAGGTCGTCGGAAAAACGCGTGCGCACGCCACGGCCGCTGTGTGCGTGCCACCAATGCTGCACGTCCCCCTCGAGGAATTGCCGAGCGGCCGCGCGAAGAATGTGCGCGCGAGCGATACCCGGCTCTGCATACACGAACGCCATGACATCCTGCAACTGGTCACGAAAGCCGTAGGCACCGCTGCTTTGGTACAGCCCCGTGCGCGCCCACATGCGGCAGGACAGCGCCTGATACAGCGACCACCTGTTCACCATGATGTCGAACGCTGGGTCCGGCGTGCGCACCGAGAGCAGGCCGAGTCGTGCGTCCCACGCCGTCAGCGAACGCGCCAACGCATCGTTCGCGCGAGGCGTTGCACGCAGCCGATCCATCAATTTCCGGGCGTCAGACTCGTTGGGCGCGGCGCCAAGCACCACGGTGATCTCTCGTGTTTCGCCCGGCGCAAGCACGAGCGTCATTTGCAGCGCCGCGCATGGATCGAGCGCGACCCCGGTTGCACCATCGAGACCCGCATCGGTGAGCGCAGCAGGATCGGCAATGCTGCCGTTGCGCCCGATGAATGATTGGCGATCGCCAGAATAGGAAGTGACAGGCTCGCTCGTGGTCAGGAAGGCGACCCATTCGGTGAACTGCGCGTCGAAGTGATTCTGCGCGATGATCGCGTTGTGCTCCGAAATGAACCGGGTGCGTACTTGGTACTGTGTGTCCTCCCGCCGCGCGCCGAGCGTCCACTCGACGAACGCCGTGATCGAGAGCCGGCGCGGTCCGTTCCGTCGGTTGGTGATCGTGAGCAGCGACAGCTTCGCCGCGGCATCGTCGGGCATGCCCAAGTGCAGCACCGTTCGAATGCCATCCCGTTCATGCTCAAATGAGGAAGTCCCCGCTCCATGTCGCACACGATAGACACCGTCGTTCTTTGGTGCGGGCGTCGCACTCCAGACCGCTCCACTGTCCAGATCCCTGAGATAGATGACATCGCTCGTGGGATCGGAAACGGGATCGTTGTGCCACGGCGTGAGCCGGTAGAAATAGGCATTTTCCGCCCACGTACATCCCGCTCCTCGCTCGGTGACGAGAAACCCTCCGAACGGGTTGCCGATAACGTTCGCCCACGGTGCCGGTGGCAGCTGACCGTCGCCCACCTGCATTTGGTAGTTGCCGTGCTCGTCGAAACCGCCAATGCCGTTGTCGAATTGCAGCGGCTTCTGCTTCTGAGCGACATCCACGGGCCCCGCACGCGCGCGAAGTATGCGAGGTATCAGCGGCGACAACAGGGGCCGGAGCGCCGAAACGATGGACCGCAACGCGCCGCGTTCGACGGGCGATGCCAGTAACGGGATTGAGCGCGGTGTACTCCGTTCGAGTGTTCTCGTCACGGTCTCCGCGGGGAGCGGGTCGTTGGATTCACCCCGAGTCGCTTGCGCACTTTCGAGGAGTCGCGTCAGTGTGCGGCCGTCGCACGAGAGATGAACGCGCGCCGTGGCGGAAAGCATGAGGTAGTCATCGGGCTGGAACCCGTCACGCGGTCTGACGAAGACGCCGCCGGCCTTATCCACCAAGGCGACGTCGTTCTTGGACACGATGGCCTCGCTGATGGCGTCGCGCAGCTCCTGCAGATAGTCGTGCGGCGAGCCATTGATGACGACGAGGTCTACCGACAGTCCACGCCGTCTCCAGTACCGATGGGCGGACAGTAGGTCACACAGCGTGGGGAGGCCGTCCATTGAATCGATCGTGGCGAGAACGATGGGAAGATCACCCGAGATCCCGTACGACCAGAGCCGCGCCTGCGAGCCGCGATTGCGGCGCAGCTCATCAAGGGGCGCGCCCAACGTACCGCCACGATAGAGCAGTTGCGTGGCGATCTCTTGAAAGGTCGCGGCGCTGGCAGGCGTGATCCCCAGCTCGCGGAGCTCGAGCTGTGTCGACGTCCATGTGAAGTCGAGTGCGCGCTGTGACGCGTGCGCATCGTGATACCGACCGGCCAGCTCGAACGCCGCATTGCGGCTGGTGGCGACGAGCGTCGTGAATGCAACGCTAACGGCGTGACCGGGCGACACGCGCACGCGGGTACGAAGCGCAAAGATGGGATCCAGCACGGCGCCGGTCGTGCCCGACAGCGCGCTGTCCGCCGCCATGGCGGCGGGATCCCGCAGACTTCGTCCGCGCCCAATAAAGCGCGCGCGGTCGGTTTCACACGAGACGTCCCCGATACGTTCTGGGCCGGTGTCTACAACATGCACACACCAGAGCCGCGGCTCGTCCGGTGATCGCGGCCGCCTGGTCGCCGTGATGGCTGTGCACCACGCATGCCACTCGGTCTCGACAAACAGATTCGAGAAGGCCGGATGTGCCCGGTCGGCGTCTGGCGGCGCCATGACGATCTCACCGTAGCTTGTCAGCTCGACATCCCGCGCTTCATAGCCCGTATTGGTGAGCGTCACGCGACGTACTTCGGCGCAGTCGGCGGGCACCACGGTGATCTCGGTTCGGGTCTCGATGTCACCATCGACCCGGTGCAAGGTGACCCGATCGGATGCGAGCCAAGCACTGCTGCGGCTGGCCCGGGCGCACACCGGTTGGTGCGATGTTGACCAGACGCGGCCGTCGGTTAGCTCCTTCACATAGCAGAACTGTCCCAGATCGTCGCGCGTGCTGTCCGCACGCCACCGCGTCACCGCCAACGATTCATAGCGACTATAGCCGCCGCCGTTCTGGTTGAGCATGACCGTGTACGGCAGTGCGCCAAGAAGCGCCACTTGCGGCGCGGTGGATTCGGAGGTGTTCACCTCACGCACCACCGGCCGGTCAATCTCGCTCGCGACCCGCACGTGCACAGGCTGCGCGTCCTGCGCTTCCTGCAGCATGAGCCGGCGCGGTACGCGCTCATGCAGCAGCAGCTGCGCGGACTGCACTAACGGGTCAGCGTGGAATCGATCCTGCCAGATATCGCGGACGAGCACGTTCGTGAGCGAGACCAGTGTCATGCCCAAATGATGCGCCATGTGCGTACGTACTATCGCAAACCGTTGTCCCGGTTCCGGTCGCGAGTAGTCGAGCGCATCGTAGAATCCGTAATCGCCCAGCGCGCCGAGTGATTCGAGACGCCGCAGATTGGCGATCGCCCGCGACGGATCGACTAGGGCGGCGAGTCCGGCGGCATAGGGAGCGATCACGAGCTCCCGATCAAGCCCGCGCTTGAGCGCGAGATCGGCCACGCCGAAGGCGCGATACTGATACGTCTGATGCCGATCGCGCACGTTGTAGGCGCATTCGCTCACTCCCCACGGAACACCGCGCGAACGTCCATGGGCTATATGGCGGTCGAGCACACCGTGATACGTCTCGTCAAGAATGGTGAAGGGAAGCGTGCGCATGACCATCAACGGCATGAGATACTCGAACATGCTGCCGCTCCACGAGACCAGCGCCGTCGACCCGGCAGAGCGATTGAGCGTTCGCGCCAGGCGAAACCAGTGCTCGACGGGCACGTCGTTCTTCGCGATGGCCAGGAAGCTCGCCAGTCGCGCCTCGGACGCCAGCAGGTCGTAATACGATGCGTCGGGCGCGAACAAGTCGGGGTGATACCCGATGGTGAAGAGCTTCCGGGATGCGTCGTAGAGAAACGTAAAGTCCATGTCCGTCACGAACGCGTATGCTTGGTTGGCGATGGATTGCAGCCGCTCGGCCAGCTCTGGGTTCGCCAACCCTAGCTGCAGGCACGCCTGCTTCACCGCGATCAGGTGGCCAGCCACGTTGCCGCTGTCCACGGTGCTGATGTAGGCCGGTTCCAGCACGCGCTGTTCGTGCAGGTCGTACCAATTGTAAAAGTGCCCTTTGTAGCGCCGGAGCAGCTGGAGGGTGGAGAATGTACGTTCGAGACGAAGCGTCAGCTCCGACGCGGTGATCAAGCCGAGATCGTGCGCGCTCACCGTGGCGAGCAGCTGCAGCCCGATATTCGTCGGCGACGTTCGCATCGCGACCACCGGTTCCGGATCGGACTGAAAGTTGTCCGGCGCGAGCCAGTGCGTCTCCGGTGTCACGAAACGATCAAAAAAGAGCCAATGCCGGGCGGCATATCGTTTCGCGGTATCACGCGCAGCCGGCGACAGCTCGCGTCGGATCGCTGAGGCGGGCTGGCTCAGTCGCGACGCGAGCCGCGGTGCCAGTATCCAGATCAGCACAATGATCGCGATTGAGAGCTCGCCCGCATGCAGCGCGCCAAGTGGAAGCCCCGCGTCCAATTGTCTCCGCACGCCGAGATACAGCACGGCGGCGGCGCTCGCGCCTGTCGCCATCACGGACCCGCGCATGGCGTGCCACGTCTCGTCAGATACGTTGGCCACGCTCCGCTCCACGAGCGACGCCGAGCGCCATTCGAGCAGGTTGTGCCGCGAGATCAGCAGCCGGTAGAGCGTCCGCGCAATGGCGTCGGCCGAGATGAGCGCCTGATGTGGCAGGAATGTCAACGCCAGGGCGGCTTGCTGCACGCTCACCAGCGCGTCCTGCGCGACGGCCGAATAGTACGCACGCCACGACTGGTCGATCGGTGGACGAACGAGCGCAATCAACAGGGTTGAAGCCCATGGCGCGACGATCGCACCCACCCCCAGCAACGTCCAACGCAGTACCGAACCGGGAAGCACCGTCCAGCCGGCAAGCAGAAAGAGCAGCTGGGCGATCTCCACCGTGCTCCGCCGCAAGTTGTCGAGAATCTTCCAGTGTGAAAGGAGCGACAGACGATTGGGCTCGGGCCCATCCGGGCCAGGCACTTTGCGGCGAAGCCACGGGAGCAATTGCCAGTCACCGCGGATCCAGCGGTGTTTGCGGCGCGTGTATGCCACGTATGTCGACGGAAAGTCGTCGTACACGAGTACGTCGGTGGCAAGACCCGCACGGGCGTAGTTCCCTTCGATCAGATCATGCGACAGCAGCGTGTTCTCAGGGAACCGGCCGTGCGTGGCCAGCTGGAACGCGTCGACATCGTAGATGCCTTTTCCGGTGAAGCTCCCCTCGCCAAAGAGGTCCTGATACACGTCGGAGACGGCCGTCGAATACGGATCGACGCCGGGATGTCCGGACGCAATCGAGGCGAATTGCGAACGGTGCGCACTCGGCAGCGACACGCCAACGCGCGGCTGCAGAATCCCGTAGCCCCGAACGATTCGCTTCAGTGCAGGATCGTACACCGCGCGATTGAGCGGATGCGCGAGCGCACCGATGAGTGAAGGGGCCGCATCGGGCGGCAGTACCGTATCCGCATCGAGCGTGATCACGTACTTCACGTCGCGCAGCGAAATCGCGTCGCCAGTCACCACACTGAATCGGTCGGCGGCATCGCCGCGAAGAAATCGATTGAAGTCCGATAGCTTGCCGCGCTTGCGCTCCCACGCCATCCATTGTCGTTCCTGCGCGTTCCAGCGACGTGGCCGGTGCAACAGGCTGAAGGGCGCGGCAGGTGCGGCCGCGTGCCGCTGGTTGAGCAGCTCGATACCGAGGATCGCCGCCGCGACAATTTCCGCGTCACCGGGTGCCGTTTCGGCGGGCGCATCGGTGAAATCGCTCAGAATCGCAAAGTGCAGGTTCACTTCGCGGTTGGCGAGAAACTGCACCTCGATCGTTTCGAGGGCCTCATGGACGTCGTCGACGCTACCGAAAAGCGTCGGCACCACCACCACCGTTCGATACTCTGGCGACACGCCATGCTCGTACAGGTCGAGTCGTGGCAACACCCGCGGCGGCAGCCACGCCGTCACTACCTGATTGAACACGTTCACCGAGATGTCGAGCGCCGGTAGGAAGGCGACGAGCAGTATCAACCACACGGCTTCACGAGCATCCGCCTCGACCATGAGCAGGACGGCAAGCGTCGCGAATACCGTGCAAATCGCCAGCCCACCGATGAACACGCTGTTCGGATGGCCGCGTACCCACCGATCGATGCGCTCACCAAGCCCGAGTGAGTAGCCCGCCGTGCGCTCCAGTTCGGGCAGACCATCATCGACGAGATAGAAGCCCACGTGCGCGAACCGTGGATCGGTGGCTGCCGTCAGCGAGTCGGCGTGGCGCGAGTCGGCATGGCGGCGCGCGAGATCCACCGCCCACTGCGCCACCGATGCTTCACGATGTCCGCTGCGTTTCGCGATACGTTCCACGACGTGGCGGTACTGGTCGCGCGTCGCGAACGACATCAAGGGATAGAAACCCGATGGATCCTCGCGAAGCGTCGTCTCCATGACGCTCTGATGCTCGACAAACGTTCGCCAGTCGTGCCGTCCGATGTCGCGCAGGCTCGTGATGCCGTTGGCCATCATGAGTTGCGTCAACACGAGCCGCTGCGTCGACAGGGCCACGGCATTTTCCGGTGATACACCGGCATCGCGCATCCATCGCTCGAGCCACACGAGCGCGGGTGAGGCACCTTCTGCATGCCGAAGGGATTGCAGGAACTGTGCGACGAAATGCGGTGTGAGCGAGTGCTCGGCGTCAGCAAAGTCCCGCAGCGCGGCGCGCAGGTCCGCGCCTCCGCGTGCGTTGGCGTCGAGGATGCGACCCACCCAATGCTCGGCCAGTTCGATCTCGTCCAAGCGCTGCACGGTTCGCAGCGTCATGCGACGAATGCTCTCGATGAGTCCGAGACGAAGCATCGCCGGCATCGCCCACAGTTCTCCAATCGACAACGGCGTGACACTCTGAAACGCTTCGACGTACTGATCGACGTTGCCGAGATGAATGCGCGCTTCGCTGTGGGAGATCAGCGAAATCGCGATCTCGTAGACGCGTGGGTAGCCTGTGAGTGGGCCAGTGGCAAGTTCGGGAAGCTCGCGATAGTAGCTTGCCGGCAAACTGGCGCGAACTTGTTGCAGGTGCTCCTGCACCACGTGATAGTTGTCGAGCAGCCATTCGGCGGCCGGCCCGGCGTCGACGCCATCGGCGCCGGCCGCGAGCAGGCGTGCGTGGGCGTCGGCGAGGATGCGTCTGGTGTCCGCGAGGCGCGCGAGTGGACGCGCTGGACGCAGCGATCTTCGACCGGCCTTCAGCCGCTGCGCACGCGCAACCTGGCGCGCGCGCGCCGCGAGGTGGTCGACGCCGAGGAGGTCACCATGGATGGGACCGACGAGCAGTTCCTCTGACGCTTCCGCGCGCAATTGCTCCACGCGCGATCTCATGACCCGGAGCCGCGCGAAGCGGACGAAGTCAGTCACGCGGCGGATGGCCGATTCATGCCAACGCATTCACGCCGCCTGCGGACACGGGACATGCACTTCAATGGTTCCTGTACTGGTCAGACTCGGTCTCCGGATTATCCATCCTGCGACTGCCCTGCGACAGCAGGGAGCTCATCAGCGAGGTGACGTACCCGCGGACGCACTCTGGTGAGAAGCTCTCACCGGAAATTGCAATCTATCGCGTGTCCATCAAAGAGTTGGTCGGTACATATTGAGACAGATCACGCCGCTTGCTTCAGTACCTCCGAAACAGCCTTGTCTCTACTACGTGCGGCCGACGTTGCGATAGTGCTAATTAGAGAGGGAATTGTTTTCGCGGTCCGTCCGTTCACGCCAACCTGAGACCCCCATGCGAACACTCGCCCGTCGCGCGCTTGCCGCTGCAATTGTGCTCTCACCCTCGCTGCTCTCCGCGCAGGGTCTCACCGTCCAGAGCGTGGTCGATATGCGCTTTCAGGGCGGGCTCGGCACCCTCATGAACATGGCCGCCCGCATGAGCGGCACGAGCATGCACGACATTGCCACCACGACGTACCTACAGGGCCACCGCCTGCGTACCGAAACGGCGGCTTCCGGAATGGTGATCGATCTGGATGCGGAACGCATCATCAACATCGATCATAAACAGAAGACCTATAGCTCGACGACGTTCGCTGAGATGATGGCGGCGATGGAGCAGGCGCGGGCGTCGGCGGAACAGTCGCGTGCGAAAGAGCAGGCGAAGGAAAAAAAGCGGGCACCCGCGGCGGAGAAGCAAGACAGCGTCAATGTGAAGTATCATGTGGCCGTCGATCGGACCGGACAACGCGAGCGAGTCGCCGGCTATGACGCCGAACGCGTGTTCCTCACAATCACGCTCGAGGCCGAGGCAACGCCCGAAGGGAAGAAAACCGAACAGGTCGGCAGCATGGTGTTCTTCATCGACCAGTGGATCGCCGCCAACACACCGCAGAAGGGCGCATACGCAGAGTTCTATAAATCGTATTCGCAGAAACTCGGCCGCGAATTCCGCGGGCAGGTGCAGGGCATGCAAGCGGCGTTCGCCTCTGATGCACGCCTCAAGGATGGCTTTGAAGCCGCCGGCAAGGAGATGCAGAAACTGCAAGGTGTCGCGCTGCGGAGCACGACGCACGTTGCGTTAGTGCCTGCGAATACGCCGTTTGATCGCAAGCAAGCGCTCGACGGTGCCGCCTCGTCGGCAGCCGCGGCGAAGGCCGACGACGCCACGAAAGAGGACAAGCCGAAAAAAGGTTTCGGTGGCCTCATGGGCGCGCTCAAGAAGACGGCCGAAGAGATGGGCAAGCAGCAGGACAACAAGGACGCAAAAAAGGACGAGCCGCCCAAACAGACGACGCTGATGGTGCTGGTCGACGAAGTGAAGAGCATCAGCACGGGCTCGGTGTCGGCCGAGATGTTTGCGGCGCCCGCTGATTACAAGGAAGTCAAGCGGAAGGCGCCGTAGCTCCCGCTCGCTCACTCCTGCCAAACCGACATGTCTCCAAACATCGCGGAATTCCTCGGCACCCTCATCCTCGTTGTGCTGGGCAATGGTGTCGTCGGCAACGTGGTCCTGAATCGAACCAAAGGCCAAAACAGTGGGTGGATCGTCATCACCGCCGGATGGGCGTTCGCGGTGACGATCGCCGCCTACGCTGTCGGCTCGATCAGTGGCGCCCATCTCAATCCAGCGGTCACGATCGCGATGGCGGCGCTCGGCAAGTTTCCGTGGGCCAACGTCCCGATGTACATCGTCGCGCAGATGGCCGGTGGCGTGCTCGGTGGCGCGATCGTCTGGCTCGCGTATCTGCCGCACTGGGCCGTCACCGAAGACCCAGCCGCGAAGCTCGCGGTCTTTTGTAACGCGCCGGCTATTCGGAGCGCGCCGAGTAATCTCGTCGCCGAGATCATCGGCACAGCGATGCTGGTGCTCGCGCTACTGGCGGTCTTGTCGCCGGCCAACCTTACGCCCGGCTCGGATGTCGCGAAGGGATTCGGTCCGGCGCTCGTTGGTGTGATCATCTGGTCGATTGGACTGTCACTCGGCGGACCGACCGGCTACGCCATCAATCCCGCGCGTGACCTCGGCCCCCGCATCGCGCACGCGCTGCTGCCGATTGCGGGGAAAGGTGGATCCGACTGGAGCTACTCGTGGATTCCGGTCGTCGGACCGATTGTCGGTGGATTAATCGGCGCGTTCATCTACAAGACGCATTTCCCGACGTGATCTGTTTCACCACACGCACACTCTTACGAGCGACGTCATGAAGCACATTCTGGCACTCGATCAGGGCACGACCAGTTCCCGCGCGATTCTTTTCGATCACGCCGGTGCCATCGTGGCCGTCGCGCAGAAGGAGTTTCCGCAGATATTTCCGAAGCCGGGCTGGGTGGAACACAACCCGATCGATATCTGGTCGACGCAAGCGGGCGTGGCGGCGGAAGTAATGCAAAAGGCGAGTCTGAGTCCGGCGGATGTCGCGGCGATCGGCATCACGAATCAGCGCGAAACCACCGTCGTGTGGGATCGCGAGACGGGGCAGCCGATCTACAATGCGATCGTCTGGCAGGACCGTCGGACGGCGGCGATGTGCGATGCGCTCAAGAAGCAGAAACTCGATCGTGTCATCCGCAAGAAAACGGGACTCGTGCTGGACGCATACTTCTCGGCCACGAAGCTGCAGTGGATCCTCAAGCACGTGAAAGGCGCGCGGGCGAAAGCGAAGGCAGGGCAGCTCGCCTTTGGCAC
This sequence comes from Gemmatimonadaceae bacterium, assembly GCA_031366985.1. GTDB lineage: Bacteria > Gemmatimonadota > Gemmatimonadetes > Gemmatimonadales > Gemmatimonadaceae > Gemmatimonas. The sequence goes on along the minus strand of JANLPE010000085.1, from coordinate 9,731 downwards.
GGTGGACACCTGGCTGGTCTGGAATCTCACTGGCGGGAAGGTGCACGTCACGGATCCCAGCAATGCGTCACGTACGATGTTGTATAACATCGAGAAGGGCGATTGGGATGATCGGCTGCTCGAGATCTTCGATGTGCCGCGGTCGGTGCTGCCCGAGGTGCGGTCGTCCAGCGAAGTGTACGGCGAAACCGCATTGCTCGGCGCGTCGATTCCGATTGCCGGGATCGCGGGTGATCAGCAGGCCGCGCTGTTCGGTCAGGTGTGCACGACGCCCGGTATGGTGAAGAACACGTATGGCACCGGATGCTTCATGCTCATGAACACCGGCACAAAGCCGATTGCGAGCAAGAACAACCTGCTCACCACGGTCGCGTGGCGCATCGGCAAACGCACGGAGTACGCGCTCGAAGGGAGCATTTTCATCGCCGGTGCGGTCGTGCAGTGGCTGCGTGATGGCCTTGGCATCATACGCACGTCGGCCGACGTCGAACCACTCGCGGCGTCGGTCGATGATACCGGTGGCGTGTATCTGGTGCCAGCGTTCGCCGGACTTGGTGCGCCGCATTGGGATCAGTACGCACGCGGCACGATGGTCGGCATCACGCGTGGTACCACGAGCGCGCACATCGCACGCGCCGCCCTCGAAGGCATTGCGCTGCAGGTGAAGGATGTGCTGAAGGCGATGGAGAAGGATTCCGGCATCACCCTGAAGGAATTGCGCGTCGATGGCGGTGCCTGCGCCAACAATCTGTTGATGCAGTTACAGTCGGACCTGCTCAATGTGCCGGTCGTGCGGCCGGTCGTTGCGGAAACAACAGCGCTTGGTGCGGCGTACCTCGCCGGACTCGCCGTTGGCTTCTGGAAGGATCAAGCGGACATCGGTCGGCAGTGGCAAGCCGATCGTCGATTCACGCCGAAGATGAAGGCGCCAAAACGCGACCGCATGTCTGCCGGATGGAAGAAGGCGCTGGATCGCGCGAAGGGGTGGGAAGAGGCCTAGCCGAACGACGCCTGCGCGAGAACCCACAACCCCATCAGCGACGCCAGCGCGACGGAGTGCCAGAATACGCGTCGCAGAATAGTGCCTTCATCGCCGCGCGCGCCGGTGGCCGCGCTGGCGACGACGATGCTCTGCGCATCGATCATCTTGCCCATCACGCCGCCCGAGCTGTTGGCGGCGGCCATCAACACGGGATTGATGCCGAGTTGATTGGCGGTCACCACCTGCAGCCCGCCGAACAGCACATTCGATGATGTGTCGCTGCCGGTGAGTGCGACGCCCAGCCAGCCAAGCATCGTGCCGAAGAACGGATAGAGCACGCCAGCGTGCGCGAACGCGAGTCCTAGAATCGTGTCGGTGCCGGAGTATCGCGTGACGTAGCCGAGCGCCATCATCGCCGAGATCGTGATGAGCGACGGCACAAGGCGCTTGGCGTTCATCACGTAGGTGCGCGCCATCAATTGTGGGCTGCAGCCCATCACCAGACCGCCGATCAGCGCCGCGAGCGCGATACCGCTGCCGGTCGCGCTCAGCCAATTGAACGTGAACACCGCCGCCTCGGCCCTTGGCGCCGCGACGACCGGTGGCACGCGCATCACCATGCTGTGAAGACCGGCCACGTTGAAGGCGGGCGCCGAGAGTCCGTTCAACCAGCCTTTCAGTTGCGGAGTGCCCCACGCAAACACGACGACAGTGAGAATCACCCACGGCGTCCACGCGCGAATAATCGCGCGACGATCGGCGCTCGAGGCCGTCGCGACTGGTGCGATGGACGGTCGCCAGACGCGCAGAAAGAGCGACAGCGCGCTCATCGAACAGATCGACGCGACGACGTCGACCAGCCACGGACCATGATACGTGGCGACGAGATACTGTGGCACTGCGAACGAGATGCCCGCCACGAGCAGCGCGGGCCACACTTCGAGCGTCTGCTTCACGCCGACGTACGCGACGACGAGCCAGAACGGAATGAGCAGCGAGAATGGTGGCAGTTGATGTCCGACCATCGCCGACAGATCGCGCAGATCGAGCCCGGTCACGCCCTGGAGCGCAATGAGCGGCGTGCCAAGCGCGCCGAACGCCACAGGCGCGGTGTTGGCGATCAGTGAGTAGACGGACGCATCGAGGGCAGGGAAGCCAAGGCCGATGAGCAGCGCGGCCGTGACCGCGACCGGCGTGCCGAAGCCCGCGGCCCCTTCGAAGAACGCGCCGAAACAGAAGGCGATCAGTACCAACTGTAAGCGCCGATCCGTCGTGACATGCGCGATGCTCTGCTGCAGCACGTCGAAGAGACCTTTATCCACTGTAAGCTGATACAGGAATAAAACGTTCAGCAGGATCCAGCCGATCGGGAAAAGTCCATACGCGGCGCCGTAGGCAGCGGCGCGCACCGCGAGGCCGAGCGGCATGCCGATGGCGGCGACGGCGACGGTCGTTGCGGCCGCGAGCCCGACCACGGCGGCCCAATGCGCGCGCATGCGATGTGACGCAAGCAGCCCAAGCAGCACCGCGATAGGAAGCAGCGCGACGAGCGTCGAGGCGACGGCACCGCCCAGCGGGTTGTACTGCTGCGTCCACGGCGTCATGGGGCGCGTTCGTTCGAGAAGGGAGGGCCTGGCACTGAGCGAACCCACGGGCAAACCCATGCGTCCACAATGGGGAAGCCATGGGAGAACATGCATCGTGGGGCCATCTTTCGCCCATGATCACGTTCAGCGCATTCCGCGACCGTTATACCGATGACACGAGCATGGGCGGCGAGGGCGCGACGCAGGGCATCGCGCGCAGCCTGGAGCGCATCGGCTGGCGGTCGGTCCGTGACCCGACGCCAGAAGAACTGGCCGGTGAGCTCGTCATGCTTTTTGCCGAGTGCGCACACGAGCACCGCGATGTGGCTCGGCTCGCGCACGAGATCGCGTCCGTGCTGCGCGACGCGGGGCCACTGCTGGACGGTGGGCTGCCGCCGGTCGAAGCGTATTTAGAGGCGGCCGAGGAGCTGCTTCGACACTATGTGCGAAACGACGCGCCGCCGGCGCCTATACCGCTGATTTAGGGCGCGTCGACGTCGCAGCAGGCGACGGGTACTCAGCCACCAGCTGCGTGAATTCGACCTACATGACTCAGTGGGTCATCGAGTACAGGATGTAATTCACTCCCAGCTTATACGCCTCATTGCCTTCGGCGATCGGGCGAAACCCCGACCCGGAAAACTCCCAGTAGTCCGACACGTCCGTGTCGAAGTTGATCATCGCCAGCATACGTTTGGCGGGATCGTTGTCCTCGAAGAGTCCACGCAATTGCGGCTTGCCGCGATCGTACGCCTGCGGGATTACGTTGAACGAGGCGATCTGGTAGAACGAATGGAATATCGGGAACGACGGGTCGAGATCGAGAAACCGCGCTTTCGGCATGACGCGATTCATCATCGTCACGAAGTTCGACCATCCCGTGTTATTGCGAAAATCGTCGCGAAAGTCGTCGAAGATCACGAAGCCTCCCTTTTGCAGATAGGCGCGCAGGCCGGCGACCTCCTTGTCGGACATCGTCCAGAACCCCGCTTCCGTCATGAATGCGACGGGATAGCGCATTAGCTGCGGGTCATCGAGCGCCACGACGTTCGTGTTGGTCGTGTTCACGCGCATCGTACTCAATTCCTTCAGGATGCGGACGAGATTATTCTCGGCTTTCGGATAGCCGTGTGACCACGCCGGCAACCCCATATAGTAAAAGCCGCCCGGTGCCGTTTCATACTTGATGCGTGCGAAGGTGAAGCGACCGTCGTACGGCGCGTTGCGGATGGTCGGCGGTGGGGCCTGTCGCCGAAATCCGCGCTGGGCCTGAGCCGGCGTGGCGACGCTCAGCGCGGCCAGCGCGCAGACGCCAAAGACAACTCGTACGCGCGCTCGCCGACCAATCATGTGCCGCGACGACCGCCGTTCTTGGACTTGGTCGGTGGGCGCTGCGGCTGGCGTGGGTCCGGCACGTTCGTCTGGCCGGTGGTCTGCTCGACCTTGCCGCCGGGGATCGGCCGCTTCCGGGAGAAGTCCGGGATAGCGTTCTGCGATTTCTTGCTCATGGAGGTCCTCTTTGGGTGACCGTCGGGCGGCGACCAGGCCGCCGACGCATCACGTATACCCTGAAGTCTACTCCAACGCGCCCGCCCGCGTTTGGCAGCGGGGTCACGCGAGTCAGTCCCGATCCTAGAAGGCGAACATCTGGGTGAACTTGACGATCACGCCGAAACCATTCGCCGGCGCGTCCGGGAGGTTGATCGTTTGCTCGTTGAAGACGACGAACAGATCACTGAGCGGATGGTGAATCAGGTTGAAGCGCAGGTTCGCGTTCAACTGATGCGAACGCGGGTCGAACTGCGCTAAGGCATCGAAGAACATGTTCGTCGTGAAGCTGTAATTCGTCCGCGCCGTCCACAGGAGCGCTTCGAATTTCGTGTTCGGCAGCGTCAGAGTGGCCTCGGTGTGCGAGACCCCCAGCGACGAGCTGAATTGCCCCGACGGACGCACCGTGGCCAGAAACAGCTGCGTATGCTGCGTGCCGTTCCAGAGTCCGCCCTCCGTGATCGTGTAGGAAGCCGAGATGGGCCGGCTGAGGTTCGTCGCACCGGTCAGCTTCCACTCATTCCACGCGTAGGCGCCGGCAGGAATCGCGGCGATGGCGCGGTTGATCTTAAAGGGCGTCGCGATACGCTGGAACTTCGGATTGACCGATAACTCGCTAAAGGCGCCGTTGCTGAAAAAGAAGGTGAAGCCGCTGTGCAGATCTTTCGCCGAGATCCGTCCGTCGAGCGACTCGTAGTAGTTCCACGTGATGTGCGGGTGCAACTCACGGGTCGCAATCGCCGATAGCCACGACGGTCGCGGGCGGAGCCCTGCATCGATCAGATACTTGCGCGTGTCCGTGCGGCGGAAGAAGCCGAGATCATCGGCGAAGCCCTTGCCGATTTCGAGCGCGCCGACCTTCACGTGGACGAAACTGCCTTCGTGATTGAGCGACGTCCGCCACGCATACTGGCCGCCACTCTTGCCCGGTGTGCGCGTTCCCACTGCATAGCTGTTCCAGTCCCATGAGCTCAGCAATCGCACGTTGGCGTCGACGCCAGCGACGCGATTCCAGTTGCCGTCGCTGCCTGGTCCCGTCGCATCGCGATCGAGCAAGAACAGTCCGACATCCGTGCCTGGCCGGATGTTCTTGCGGAGGCGCAGGACGCCGTAGCGATTCGCTGGTGTCGTGCCCACCGGCTGCGTCTGTATGGCGAGTCCGCCAATGGTGACGCCGGCCGCATTGCCGGTGATGCGCAGCCCCGCCGGAATCGGTACCGCGCGCCCCGTCGACGACAGGCCGATGCGACGACTGAAGAAGAGCAGCAGATCTTCGTCCGGCGTCGGCGCGAGATTCACCCGGTTATTGCGCGCGGCGTCACCAACATAAAAAATGCCGGAGTTCTCGAGAAAGAACTCGCGCTTCTCCGGGAAGAACTGGCTGAACTGCGTCAGGTTGACCTGCTGCTCGTCGGCTTCGACCTGCGCGAAATCCGGATTGATCGTCAGGTTCATCGCGAGATGTCGCGTCAGTCCGTACGTCGCATCCAACCCGACCGCTTCACTCGTCGTCGACTTGGCGCCGCCGAGGTCGCGCACGGTGCGCCCCATCACATACGGCTTGATACGCAGGTCGCGCGAGGTGCCGTCGATCTCCAACCCGTCAAGGGTGCCGGCCAGCGATACGCGCGAGATCGTGAAGGCGCGCGGAATCGGCGCCCAGTACGTGATCTCGTTCCGATGCCGGATGCGACGGGAAAAGTTGATACCCCATCCATCGCTCGCGCCCAGCTGATAGCGGAGCGTTTTGAAGGGAATCGCCATCTCGACGGTCCATCCTTCGCTCGTGTGTGCGGTCTTCACCGTCCACACGCCGTCCCAACTCGTGTTCACCTCGCGCCCTTCGTTGGCGACCTGCCGATCGGCGCGAGCGCCGGCTTCATTCGTCAGAAAGAGGTAGCCGTTCGTTCGGTCGTGGAATGTATCGAGGATAACTTCGAAGTCGTCCTGCTCCTCTTCCTTAAAATCTTTGCGAATATCGTTGACGACGATGTTCGCCACATCCGGATCGTGCAGCGTCGCGCCGATGTACAGAAAGTCGGCGTCGAAGAGCACTCGGACCTCGGTGGCTTCGCTCGCCGGTGCGCCCATGCGCGGCTCGGCCTGCACGAACCCGTCCGCCGGTTCAGCCGTACGCCAGACCGCTTCGTTCAATAGCCCGTCGATCGTCATCGGCGTACTCGTGCGCACGGCGTGCAAGCGCTTCAGCGCACCCGGCGTCACTGCCGCGGAACCACCCGGCGTGCGAACGATCTCCCTGGAAGATTGGGCGGAAATTGAGCGGGACAGCGCGTGCGAGACCAGCGCGCCAGCGCAGAGCGCGGCGATTCCACGAACGAGACGAGGCATCAGGAGAGAGTGGAGACTGGAGAAAATTCACGTGTCCGCGACTGGGCCGCGCGCGCTTTACGCCAGCCTTCCCAGACATTCGCCACCAACACCCCGGCGAGCAAGAAGTAGGCGGCACCAATCAGTTCGAAGACAGCAACGCTCACGACCGCCGTCATCGCACCGTAGATCAGCTGATCGCGGTGTTTCGGCGGCGACGTCGGCGGATCGGTGGCCATGAAGAAGGCGAAGAACAGCGCGGCGTGCAGATCGGGGGCGCGGTACAACTCCATGACGCGCGCGGGTTCACCGATGAACGCCATGGTCGTGATCAGCAAGTAGTACACACCGAGGAACGATAATACGAGCGGCGCCTTGTTCAATCGCACCGTGATGTACAGCCCCGTGGCAAACAGCGCAATCAGCCACGCAAGCGGCAATGCAGCCAAGGCGCCCCACCAACTGTGTCCTGTGTCGAACACATAGAAGGTGGCGACGAGCCCGAGCGCCGCAGGATTGAACACGTTCGCTCGGCGCACGCGGACGACGTACTTGCTCAACACCGTCACCGCCGACGTGATCGCCGCAACGCGCCACGGCTCGTGCGGGCTCAGAATCAGCGCGACGAGCCAGCCGCTCAGTAACGCTCCATCTGGATATAGCCATTTTCCTTCCCGCGCTCTGAGTATCGGCGCGTCCACGAGCACCGCGATGGTCATCGCGGCGAGCAGACTGGGAAGTACCAATGTCCAGCCTTCCTTGGTCGCACTGATCACCGTGAGCACGAGCAGAATCAGCGTGAACACGCCCTTCGGCGTCTTGAAATATCGGAGCACGGATGCCTTATCGATCGACATGCGACACCTCGTGGTGCTCGCGGTACGCATCGATGCCGCCCGTCGCGTAACAGTTCATGTCTGCGTCGATCAGCATGCCGTCTACGTCATGCGCCTCCAGAAACGCGAGGCCGTCTTGCGTTCCGAGGACGAACGCGGTCGTCGCCAATGCATCCGCCGTCATGGCGTTCGGAGCGATGACCGTCGCGCTGATCACGTTGCGTGCCGATTCGCGAAGGGTACTGCCGGAGCGAGGATCCAAGATGTGCGGCGTCTCGCGCGTCGCGGACACGCGGGCGCGCCGTTCGTAGTCGCCGCTCGTACACACCGCAACGTCACGCACGCGGAGGCGCGCCAGCAGTGCGTCAGTTGTGCGCGGGTGCTTGATACCAACCGACCAGGGTTCACCTCGTTCGTTGTGGCCGGCCAGATACAAGTCGCCACCGGCGTCGATCGCGAAGTCTGCGACGTCGGCCAGTTCGTGCGCCGCGAGATCGATGGCCAGCCCCTTCGCGACCGCGCCCAGATCGAGCAGCAACGGACGTATCACGGTGATCGTGCGCGCATCATCGTCAAGCTGTACGTCGCGCCATGACACCCGCGGGTCCGGTGTCACAAGCGACTGCGCCGCTGCGCCGGATCGCCACGACCGATTGAAGCCGTTCGCCTCCATCGTCGCGCCGATCGTCGGATCGAACGCGCCGTTGCTGGACTTCGCGACCACGAGCGCGAAGCGCACCGCTTCAAAGAGAATGTCGCTGACGGCAACCGGCTCGCCTACGCGCGTCACCAACTGTCGCAGTTCACTGGTCGCGTCAAACCGACTGCAGACCGCTTCTACGCGTAAGAACCACTCGAACGCGCGTGCGACGCATTCTCGACCAGCCGTCAGATCATCGCCAACCACTCGAATGGAAACCACCGTCCCCATTGCAGAGGTGGTGTGTTCGAACGCACGCCTCACTTCGCTTTCGTCAATGCTTCGACCACGGCGTAATAGAACGCATTGGTGCTTTCCGTCGCGCCCGACACGTAGTCGACTTCCGGGCTCTGGCGCGTCACGACCTGCTGCTGCAGATGCGCGACCCACGAGCAGGAATAGCGCGTCAGGCACCGACTGATGGCGGCCGTCGCGATGCGACCACCTTCGATGACGACCGTGGCCTCGATGTCGCCGTGACGCGACGTGCCGTAGCCGGTGTATGTGCCGTCGTGCAGTTGCATCTTCGGGGCGATGACGGCGGCGACGGGCGCTGGTGTCGGCGTCGGTGTCGCCGCAGATGCAGATGCAGATGCAGATGCAGATACCGGCGCCGATGTCGCTGCGGATTTCACGGAGTCTGTCGTGGCCGGAGCCGAATCGGCCGATGCAGCAGTCGCGGCGTCGGTCGCATGAACGTTGAGCGCAGCGGTCGATACGGCAGACTTCTTGGGCGCGGTCGCCGCCGCGTACTGCGAGGCGCGCTTCGCGCCGACGTTCGTCGACGTCGCGGGCTTCGCCAACGCGCTGTCGGCAATCACACTCGCCGAAAGTTCTGGGTGGCCAAGCGACGTCGGGCTGGCCGGCGGTGCTGGACGCCGGCGGCCACCGTCTTCAGCGGCAAAGCGATCCGCCGCCGACTTCGTGAGGAGGTAGCCCGCCGAATAGATGGTCATGACGGCCGCGGACCCAAGGGCGAGCAGGCTGTTCGGGATGCGGCCGCCCGGGCCCTTGGTGCGCGCCGAAGGGGATTCCGAGGTCGAGCGGACGTTGGGGAGCGAGCGATCAGAGGCCGTCATGGCTTCCAGAATGGCGTGGCAGCGGCGCTCTCCGACAGGGAGCATCCTCCGATAGTAGACGTTTTAGTCACGGATTTCGTTCAGAAATTGCTCGCGGGAGTCGTCGTCTGGACGCCGACCCCGGCCCCGGCTACGATAGCCGCGCCATGACATCGTCCCTCCGCCCCACTCGATCGCGCCGTCACGGGCCTCGCACGACGGCTCGTTGGCACCACGCGTGTGCTCTGCTGCGCGACGCGACCAATGCCGCACAGCACGCGACCCCCTCGCTCGCGATCTTAATCCTAAGCTCACGACGGTCGGCGCCGCGCTGGCGTTGTATCCCGAGCTTGGGAGCACCGGTGAGCCGCTCGACGAGGTGATAGCGCTTTTCTCGTCGTGCGACATCCACATCGGCGTGAAGTTTTTACAGGACGTGCGCTCGTAGATCGTGCGATCGAAGCAGGTCGTACGCACGATGTGCCGGGCATACGCGATAGGGCGCAACGCGGGCGTACGTCCCGCCGGGCATCCGAGGGCGGGGAAGCCGAGTCGGTTGTTTGCCGACAAGAGAGTTGTGCGAGAGTGACATTCGGGAGCGCTATCGTCGTGGCACGACGACAATTTCCAACGTCGTGCCGATAATCGGCACAGCTATCGCCTTGGTCTTGCCATTGCCATCCTGCACGCGCT
>JANLPE010000077.1:0-71323 GCA_031366985.1 Gemmatimonadaceae bacterium | reverse complement strand
CGCCGCCAACGTGTCCAACGGGTATGTCGGCGCGCACTTTCGCGGCGCGAAGCGCGACTGCGCGCCGTGTGCGCTACGCGCGCAGTGTTTGCGCAAGCCGGAGACGTCGGTGGTCCGCACCGTGGCGTTCTTGCGAGGGCGAGAGGACGCGGAGGCCGAGACGCACACGATGCGCATGCAGCAGCGCCTCGATACGCCCGAGGGGCGCGAGCAATACGGGCGACGCTTCGCCACCGTCGAACCGGTGTTCGCCAATGTGCGCTAAAACAAGCGACTGGATCGCTTCACGCTGCGCGGCCGCACGAAGGTGAACGGCCAGTGGCTGCTCTTCTGTCTGGTGCACAACAGCGAAAAGCGCACACACGCGGGGTATGCGGCGTAAATCACGGGGCGGGAGGGTTACGTGCGGTCGCGAATGACGCGCGTATCGTGCGAATCGCTCCGCGATACCAGTTATCAATGCCGAATCGAATGACCGCGGACTGTTTTCGCGCGACTTGGGACCTTTACCGTCGGTGCGTTGAGGCTTTTTCTACAGCCACAACGTCGCGACTTCGCGCCGCAGACGCGTCAACTCGGCCTGCTCCGGCTTCTGCTGGCCCTCGCCAGGGAACGCGTGCGTCGGATCCGCTTGCTGCGCCCGCACCCACTGCCGGAGCATATTCACGTGCAGGTCGAGGTCGCGCGCCATCTGGCTCATCGCCACGCGCTTCTCCGGGACGAACCGGATGGCTTCCTGCTTGAACTCTTTCGTCAATCGCCGTCTCGATGCCATCGGGCACCTCCGTTTCCAAAGAACACCTTAGGATGGTGTCTACGGATGCCGGGACAGTTCACGTTGTCCGGGGACATCGTTAACCGTCTCTCTTGAATTATGCGGCGCCGATGATGGTGCGGGCACGCTCATCTAGAGCATGGCGCCCACCGCATCGATCAGTCTCGCTCGCAGTACGCTCGCGCGTGCGCTCAGTTCCCGCTGACGTCGCTGGTATTCGTCTCGCCCTTCGGACGTCTCTATTCGCACGGGGTCGAAGCCCAATGCACGGAGATCATACGGAGCCGCCTGCATATCGAGTACGCGCAGCTCCACCGCGAGCTCGAAGCACTGCACAAGCAGATCGCTGCCAATCCACGGCATCGACGTGTACGCCCATCGATAGAGGTCCATGTTGACGTGGATGCAGCCGGGCTGCTCCGCCTCGTGACGTGTGGACCACGCGAGAGCGACGCGATTCATCGGCTTCGCCGCGGGTGCGAAGAACCGGAAAGCGTCGAAGTGGCTGCACGCGATGGGACGACTCTCCACAAACGCGTCTACCTGGGCTTGTGGAAGCCGGAGCGGCGCAATCTCCGCGTGGCGCACGTCGTGGCCACCATAGACCATCGCCCACTCGTGCATTCCGAAGCATCCAAAGTTTGCCGGTCGATCTCGTGTCGTGCGCAACACATGCAGCAGGTGATCAAGCGTGTCACGCTCCGCGGCAGAGAGGGCGCTCGCATCTCGTCGGATCACGCCGTCGATCGCCTGATACGCCGGCCCGTTAAAGCGCTCACGCGCCTCCGGACTGTCGACAATCAGCTCGTGTGGTCCGGGGTGCCACGTCTCCAACTTTCCACCAGAATAGCTGTAGTACTGAAACAGAAAATCGTAAACCGGATGCACCTCCCCGCACGAACGCCGCGCTCGACGCGGTCGCGTGTACCCCTGCACTCGCTCGAGGTGCGCCATCGCGCGCGCCTGCCACTCGGCAGAGGTCATTGCCGGCGCTGCGGAACACGGTGTCGAGAGCATCGAGGAGTCGACCATGTCGTAAGCTACCAGACTCAGAAGGGCGCCGGTTGCTCTACCACCAGCAACGCGCCCGACACGGGATGCGCAAACGCCAGTCGTTCGGCGTGCAACTGCAGACGTTCGTCGTCGTGCGGTGCCGTTCGTCCGTACAACCGATCACCAACAATCGGCGCATCGAGCCCCTGCGGGTGTGCTGCGTGCACACGCAGCTGGTGCGAGCGACCGGTATGCGGCGTGAATTGCACGCGCGTGCGCCCGTGCTCTCGCGCGAGCACGCGCCATTCGGTGTCGGCCGGCTTACCGAACACTGGATCGTAGATATTTCGCGGCCGGTCGTCGATGTCCACGCGCAATGGCAACGTGATGTGCCCGTGATCGACGACGACGGTGCCGTCGAGCCACGCCACATACTGCTTGTTGATTTCGCGCCGCGAGAAGAGCCGCTGTAGCGCCGAGGCCGTGGTGAGGTTCTTCGCGACCAGCAGTAGCCCTGATGTGTCCATATCCAAGCGATGCACCACCAGCGGGCCGCTCGCGTCGGGATAGCGCACCCGTAGTCGTGTCACCACGCAATCCTGTAGCGAGGCGCTGCGTCCCGGCACCGTCAGCAGTCCGCTCGGCTTGTTCACCACCAGCAGCTGCTCGTCCTCATAGACCACAATCGGTTCGGCCGGATCGAGCGCCGCCGAGCCGAAGAGGGGTGGCGGATCGGCCGAAAGTCCATCGAGCATGTGCGTGAGAATCGGCAGGCACTTGCCGCGACAGGCGGCGTAGAACACGCCCGCGCGGCGGTCACCCGGGGCGGAGGAAGCGCCCCACCAGAGCTCCGCGAGTGCGAGCGGTCGCAGTCCACGCCGATAGGCGTGCGCGAGCAGCTTTGGCGCTGCGCAGTCACCCGCACCGCCGGGCGGCTCGACCGGTGCGAAGAGCGCGCGCAGCGAACGCACCTCACCGCGCGCATTCAGGAAGTGGTAGCTGTCTTGGATCTGGCCCATCAACGTGCGTGAGCGCCCGGTCCGGGTCTCGTCGAGCGTACGGACGGCCGCGGTGACGCGACGTGCCTCTGCCGTGTCCGCGGGATCAGGCATGGTGGCGAGCAACGTCGCTACCAGCGTCGCGCGCCGCGCTGCGAAGTCGAGCATTTCCGCCGCACCGGGAATCCACGCGCGGTCGCGCATCGACCGATCGAACGCGGGCGGTACCCAGCCGTCAATCTCCCACTGTCCGTCCACCATGCCGGAGAAGCCGCGCAGGTAGCCGATGGTGCCATCGGGTGCGGCGACCACGAGCACCCCGAACATCTTTCCATTGCCCGGGTCGTGCAGGCGCCATGCCTTCGCGTGGTGCGACTGCAGCGTGTCCACGAGCTCCATCGCTGCGCGCCGCGCCAGCGGGTGCACGGCGCCGCGGTCGAACGGCGTCGGGAAGCGCGTCGGCCACTCGGTGGAGTGTGGTGCGGGAGAGAATGTGATCACGGGTGGTCCTGAGAGGGTCACCTGAACGTTAGCCGACCCAAAGCCTCGCACGTAGCTTGATATGATCGTGCGGTCGGAAATCCTTTCAACGGGAGAGATCCCCATGGCTTGGGCAAAGGTCGAGAGCTACAGCTTCGGTTTCAACACGACCGACAAAAAATTCTGGCTGTACTACACGCTTCAAGGGGCGACTACCACAACACAAGTGTTCCTTACATCCACCCAATTCACGGCCGCTGCGCAGCTGTTTACGTCGGCCTCCGCAGTGAACTACGAGACGACGGGCAAGTACTTTGCTTCTGCGCCGAGGGCTCTGTAGTTTCGGCGAATGCCGCGGCCAGCGTGTGCATTGGGCTCGTGCAGTGAATATGGAGCATGACATTGCGAACAGTCTGTTGGACCATCCTTGTTGCGACCGCCGTCCTGCTGACTATTCCCGTTACTGTGAATCGGCGGTGTCGGCAAAACCGTGCACCGACTCCGTCGATTCCGGCGTTCAGTATCGCCAGTCTCTTTGGCATGCTGGCGCTCGCGAGTGCCAACCTGTTCGACTTCGATAGCACACTGGGGCGCCTCGGTGCGCCGTGTACCTCGTTCGCTGGCGCTCACTCGTTCACGGCTTCCTATTGGAGCGCTCGCGGTAGAGGCGAACGTTTTCGGCACTCCCCACCATCGCCGAGATCACTATGCAAACTGCAAGCATTCGACGATTTATCAGGGGGTCTGGATCTGCTGAGAGTAGCAGGTACTGGTGACGCTCCCGATTGTTACGCCACGGGTCGCTTGGGAGCAACGGCCGGCCGGGTGAACGTGCTGTCCCCACCACAAGTTGCTGTTGACACGCACGGACGATTTCGGACGCCTTCACGGGCGCGGGAACGTTTATGCCGGCCGCGACGCGTCGCCGGCGCGACCATCGAGTTGCAGTTCACCGTGCGGTGCTCCTTGCGCACAACGTTCCGCGAAATACCCGACGGCGTATGATATCTGAGAGAGCATCATGAGGGCCGACAATCCAGACGCGGTCAAGGCCGTGGTACGTCGGAAAGGATAGAAGAGCAGCGACAGGTAGAAGCGGATCGACTCAAGTCGGAACCCCTGCTGGTCGCGGCGCGCCCGCGCGCGGTGCAAGTAATGCGCACCACGCCCGTAATTGAAATGCTGACGGACGAACGTACGCCAACCCAGTTGGTGCGCGTGCGCCACGATCGCGGCAGGACAGAATATCATGCGCCTCGCGCTCTCCAACCAACGCTCGCACAGATCGCGATCCTCCGCCGCAGCGATGGGGAACGCGCGATCGAACTCGCCGATGGTGATGAAGCCCTCTCGGGGAACCAGCATGTTGGCCGTCACGAAGAACCGCAAACGATTCTCACCGTTTCCATAATATTCGTACAGGAACTGCACCAACATTTGACTGGCCGTCGAGAACGGAACGTGTGGCAGGGCGTTGGTGACCGGCCCGCCGAGCAACGCGTGCGGATGCTCGCGGAGGCAGCACTCGTACGACGCGAGCCAGTTCACATGCGGCACGCAGTCGTCATCGAGGAATGCCACGTAAGTCCCACGTGCGGCGTTTACACCGGCATTCCGCGCCGCGGCCGGTCCGGCCTTCGCTTGTGTGATCATCCGAACGGCCAGACGATTGGCAAAAGCGTCAACGACGGCGTACGGCGGGCGCGGACTTCCGTCGTCGACGACCAGCACCTCGAACCGCTCCCGCGCGAGGCTCTGCGATGCGAGGGCCTCGAGACATCGAGCCAGTTGCATTGATCGGTCGAATGACGGAATGACCACACTGATCAAGATCGAATCATCGCCGCCGGTCATGCGCCTCCCAGCGGATGTGGAGCGACGCCGACGGCTGGCCGCGTCGACGCCAGCAATTCTGCATACAGCCCTTCCAGCCTGCTGGCCAGCATCGTGCTGTCGAATTCGCCGACCACGATCGCTCGGCCGGCAGCGCCCATAGCGGCACGCAACGCTGGCGCCTCAGCCAGGCGTGTCAAGCGGTCAGCCAGAGCATCGACATCGCCTTCGGGAACGAGAAAGCCCGAGACACCGTCGGCGACCAGTTCGGGGATTCCACTGTGCCACGTGCTGACCACGGGCACACCAGAGGCCATGGCCTCCATGATCGCGACCGGCAATCCTTCGATGTCTCCGTCGGAGGCAGTCACGCTTGGCGCGAGGAAGACATCAGTCACTTGCAAGAGAGATGCAACGGTGGATTGCGGTTGTGGACCAAGCAAAGTTATCGCGCTCGAAGCGAGCACAAACTTGGCCAGTGCGTCAAGAACTGACCGCAGAGGACCATCTCCCACTATCTGGTACGTATAGCCGATGCGCAATCGGGCTACTGCGAGAATTGCATCGCCAATCCCCTTCTTTTCGACGAGGCGCGACACCGAAAGGATTTGGATGGGCGCCTCGGCGTCACTGGTTGGACCACGGGGCGAAAACTCGCTCGTGTCGACGCCCATCCGGTGAACCCGGACACGCTCCATTGGACAGCCAAGCGAGTGGAGGCTGTCGTGCCACCGATCGCTGATGGGCAGAAACAAGTCGCCTTCCGCGAAAAGTGGCTGATAGACGTCCGAGCCCAACCGTTTCGGATAGCTGATGATGTCCGCTCCGTGGAACGCGGTGACAATGCATCCGCGCAACGCGCCTGCTTGACGAAGCAGTGCGGCCTTTCGGCCAAGGGCACCGAAATGACACTGAATGATGTCGAAGTTCGCGTCGGAACCGACCATGCGCGCCGCCCAGAGCAATCGCAGCGAGAGCGCATCGCGGCCGAAGCGAAACACGTTCAAGGCACGCCGTTCCGCGCGTCGCAGTCGCCACGGCGACGCAAGCACGCGTAACCGGCCCCAGAACGACCTGGGCATCGCTTCATACCGCGTTCGGCGCCGCAGATCATAGCGCGCGACGTCCGCGTGTGTCGTGGCTTCGTTCGATTGACGCTCGGCGAATATCGACACATCATGACCGCGATCGATCAACGCGGTGATCTGGTTCAGCACGAATGTCTCCGAGAGCGACGGGAACTCGCCGAGCATGAAGGCGATTCTCACGGGACCGCACGCCTGAGGAGGCTTTTCTTCAGGTTCCAGTACAACGGGCGACCCGTCAGCGGCGAGAAGAGCAACCGCGGCGCCACCATAATTGCCGCGAGCTGCCAGCCGATCGCCGCAATGAACTGACCGCTGGAACGACTTAACTCCGATCGGGCGCTCCATGTGGCGGCCCGGCGAATACGACGCCCTTCGCGCTGTCGTGCCGGCGGCAGTGACGCGATGAAGCGCTGCCAGATCTTCTGTCGCTCTTCATCGATGTTCGGTCGCTTCGTCATCTGACCGCTGTGTTGCCGATACTCCAACGTGATCATGGGTACCAGCGCCACCGGTCCGCGTCTCGCAATCTGCAGCCACAGTTCCCGGTCTTGGACCGCTCCTAGCTCAACATCGAATCCGCCGATCGCGCGCACGACTGGGGTCCGATACATATTCTGACCGGAGTTCGACCACCAGCCAAAGAGCACCTCGCGCCAGATGTCGCGCAGCGATGGCGCGGCGGCACGATAGACGCGGCACGAATCACCATTCTCGTGGAACAGTCGACAGGCACCGCTGACCGCGAGCGCATCGGGATGACGCATCAGGGCATCGCGCAGGTGAGTAATAGCGGTCGGACGCAGCAGGTCATCGTCATCCACAAACATCACCAGCTCATGTGTGGCGAGCGCGAGCCCGGTATTGCGTGCAAGTGAGGGGCCACGTGCCACATCATGCCTGGTCCAGCGAATTCGAGGATCGGTCAGCATGTCAAGATAACGTGCCGTGTCGTCGGTCGACGCCTCATCGACGATGATCAATTCCCAGTCAGCACATTCCTGATCGATGATCGACTGCACCGTTTCGGTCAAAAGCTGGCGCCGATCGCGCGTTGGTACCACGACCGAGACGCTGGTCACGACACTCCCCGGGCGGAGTCGGACAGTCGATGAAAATTGGCGACGAAGTTCTCAAGCGAGTGCGTCGCACGCACCCACTCGCGGCCACGCCGACCGAGGTCTGCACGCAGCGCGGGCTGATCAAGGAGGGTTTGGAGTCCGGCGCTGAATGCCGTGAGCGATTCCATCCCATCGCCGTCGAATCGCCCCGTGTAGATCCCAAAGCGCGAGACGGTGAAACCGGTATTGACACAACTGAGTAACGGCGTGTCGCACGCCAACGCTTCGAGGAAACTGACCGCGAGCCCTTCGTGCACCGAGGTATTGATCGCCACCCACGCTTCGGACAACAGGCGTTGTTTCTCGCGCTCACCCACATGCCCTAACAGGTGAACGTTTGGTGGAAGGTTCTCGGTGGAGAACGCACCTGCGCCCACGTAATGAGCCTGACCAAGCAACTGGAACTGCACGTGCGGAAAACGTCGTGCCAGTTCAACGGCAACCCACGGACGTTTGTAGGGGTCGAGTCTGGCAAGAAACACAACAGTCGGCGTCGGGCTCTTGCTGCGCGCGGCGGGATCGAATCGAATCGGGTTCGGAAGAAAATGGAAATCCCATGGTTCGAATCCGTACGCGCCCTCCAGCTTCGAGACGAGCAGCGGCGTCGGCGTGGCGAGTAGCAGCTTCCGGCGCGTGAGCCGTGACTCGCGCGCGATCCGCGCCAGCGAGCGACCGTCGTGGCTCATGAGTCCTTGCGGAATGGTGACGTCATCACCGGGTAGGCGCACGGCCCGTATGCGCTCCGCGTCCTCCGGCGTTCGCGGATCGCGAACCCAGACGATCGTCGGCGTTCGTGGCAGCGAGCGCAGATACACGCTATAGCCGAGGTTGTAGTCAATGGTCAGCAGCAGATCGAACCGTTCACGCTGCATCGCGCGGAAGTTGGCGAAGCGGCTGCGCTGCCGAAGAATCACCCGCGACCCGTGAACGGTGGTCTCATTGCGCTCAGCCGTGGCCAGATGTTCGCCGGCGATATACACAAGGTCGACGCCGAGGGTCGGGTCGCCATTGAAGATTTCTCCGAGCTGTCGAGCCGCCCACCCGAATCCGCCACGGCGGCCGAGTTGTGCATCGAAGAACTCATCAGTGATGACACCGAGCGTCAATCGGTTGCGCACTAGGCTAGCGCCAAAGCGCGGTGGGCGCATGATCGCGCGCAAAGACGCGACCTTGCGGCATCAGCAGGAGCACGCCGACGTACACCGTGCAGAAGACCAACGCATGGAGTGCGAGTCCCGGCAACGACACCGCGGCGTTCGCAATACTCAACCATAGAATCGCGAGCAGTGCCGTGGCGCTGGCGATCGCCGGCTGCGCGACCGTCCGCACGAGTGTTGGCCACCGAATGCTGGTACCATGGCACGTATAGGCAAGTGTTGGGACCAACAGGAGTACACGAGTCACGCTAAACGCCGTGGCCACCCCGACGGCACCGCGCAAGGTCCCAATGGAGAACGCGACAATAGTCACGACGGTCGTCAGCAGACTCCACGGCAACTGGCGGCGACCTCGGTCCAGCGACAAAAATATCCATCCGACGCAGCTCGTGATCGACACGCATGCCGCCGCCGGTGCCAGCGCGCGCGCAATCGACGCGGCCGCTCGCCACGGCTCGCCAAGCAGTTGAACGATGATAGTGTCAGCATTCGCAAAGAGAAAGGCAGTGGCGGGCAAGCCGAGCGCGGTCGTGACAAACAACGCGCGCACGAGCAGCATCGAGTACCGGTGCGGGTCCGCTTGCAAACGGCTGAGTGAGGAGTGCATGACGCCCGACATGGGCTGCGTCACCTGATTGATCGGTTGGAGGCACAACTCATATGCCTTGCTGTAGAAACCGAGCGCCACCGGTCCGAGTGCCCATCCGACCACAAGGTTGTCCGCCTTGAAGTTCAGATAGCCCAGCAGTTCGAACAGCATCATCAGGATTCCAGACCGAAGCAGTGGCCGCACTGGTGTGGTTCGCTGGTGCCACGAGGGCCACCATCCGGAGACTCCGCTCACCAACAGTGCGTAGGTGACCTCGCGTCCGAGGTGAAAGCCGACGAGCGCCCAATAAGTGGCGCCGCGTCTGGCCATGACAATGGCGAAAGCGCTGGCCACGATCAGTGCGGTGAATTCGCACCAGGCAATGGTCGAGAAGCGCATCTGCCGACGGAGCACGGCGAGGTGCTGCGTCGAGAACCCGGCGGCGATGAAGGTGCACGCGAGTACGCTGATCAACGCGGCCAGCCGCGTATCCGTGTAGACATACGCGGCCAACGGCGCCATCACCAACGCGCCGACGAACAGGGCGACCCCGAGGCCCACATTGATCCAAAAGAGTGTGCTAATCTGCTCGGCGGAAATCGACGACCGCTGAATCATCGGCATCAGCAGTCCGCCATTCTTCGCGAACTCAAAGAAACCGGTGAGGGCGAACGCGATACCGAAGACGCCGAAGTCTTCCGGGGTCAGCAAGCGCGCCAGCGTGATGGACACGATGACATTGATGAGGAAGAACACGAACTGGGTTGACAGCGTTACCGCCGTGCCGCGCACGGCGTTGGCGCGCAGCGAACCCTGTGGATCGGTGGCGGCAGTGTCGGCGCTCATCCGTTCACGCGCTCGCTTTCGATCAGCGATTGATAGACCGCGGCGAAGCGCGTGACGTAGAGGTCGGCCGAGAACTGCTGCAACGCGACAGCTCGCCCGTTCTCTCCCAGCTGCTCGCAACGCGCACGATCGCCGAGTAGCGTGATCAACGCGTCGGCGAGTGCGGTCGGATCGCTGGGCTCCACCAGCAGACCGTTTTGTCCATGCGTGACAATTTCCGGCAATCCGCCCACCCGCGACGCGACCACCGCGCGCGCACGCATCATCGCTTCAGCGGCGACGAGGCCAAATGGTTCGAATCCAACCGACGGAACGACCTGCACCCATGCGGCACCTGCCGCGTGGCTCAACTCGGCGTGAGGGAGTGATCCGAGAAATCGCACGCCTGCAGACGCCGTGCGCTCGAGCGCCCCGCGCTCCGGACCATCGCCGACAATCACCAGCGTCGCGTGCGGGACGCGCTGCCGTACCGCGGACCACGCGCTAAGGAGGTGGTGAACACCCTTTTGTCGCGTCAAACGTCCGCCGAAAAACACCGTCGGCGTGGCCGACATCAGCGCGGTCAATGGTTCCGCGTCGACCCCGCACGGAATGACCTGTACGTCGGCAAAGCCACCCGCGTGCAGCGCATCACGCGTCGCCATACTGTTCGCCACCACACGAGAGAAGACGTCGCGCCACCGCTTGACCAGGTGCATCTGCGCCATCAGCGGCAGCATATCGCGAGAGGGCAGACACCCAGCTCGATAGCATTCGACTCCCATGGGCACCGCACAGGAGCGGCCGGACGGAAGCACCTTCATGCCCGTCGGACATATTGCCCGCAGCCAATGCGCGTGATAGACAGACTTCCGCCCGCGCAGCAGCGGGAGAATGAGCGGCGACAGTTGCGTGAGAAAGGCACCGACATGCACCACATCCGGCCGGTACGCGCGCAAGACTCGGCGGAGGCCACTCATTGCCGACGGATTCGCGGTTTGCACAAGCGTCCGGAACGATCCGATGGTCCCAAAGCAGTGCGTATCTGCCGCGCTTGAAAGCGACGAGGTCCGCGCCGAGCTGGCGAACAGACGCACGTCATGACCGAGACGTTGCAGTCCGTTGAGGAGCTGTATCGTCGCGATTTCCGCGCCACCGTCGGGCGTACCGTAGTCTGCGACCAGAAGAATTCTCACCGCGCACAAGCACTACAGGCACCGTTCACGTCGGGGTCATCCTCATAAAGTGGAACCGGTCCATCAATCGATACGATCGCTGAAGAATGAAGCTACAGGATCCGACGCCGGCGCGAGCGTAGTCGGCGGGCGTTCTGAGGGGCAACCGGAGGGCAACTGCCGGACCGCGGCCGCTTCATTGTACCCGTCGAACGTGGGGACGGCCAGTGTTGTGACGGACCCGAGATCGACGGTCACGTGCGACGAATACCGGAGCGGCGTGACGGTTGATCGATGGCCGGGGCCTTCGCGCGCGTCTCGGCGCACGATCGTCTTATGCCGCATTATCCGCCGTACAATTCCAACGCCATCAAGGTCCGGCCGCATACGCAGGTTAAGGCGTCATCGGCGCTCGCACCGCACGTCGATCGAAGTCGCGTCTCAGTTTATACTGCGCAATTCTGGAGCTATTGCCGTTCTACACAGTAATCGCACGCAGGTGAATACGCGCTAGTCCGCTTGCCGACGTCCAACCATAGCGAAGTCAATGCCATCGTTCACATGCTTTCTCAGCAATTGCCTGATCGGCCGTGACCATTTCCGCCCTCACAATGGTGGTTGGATTCGTAGCGCCCTTCGATTGAGCCTCGGGAATTTCACGGTGGAAGTCTTTCAAGCGAACACTCTCATTCGCGACACCAACTGGTCGGATTTGCGCGGACGAGGTGCCACCACCACTCACGTGGTCGCCTCGTGTGGTCGCCACCCATCGAGCGAGACTTGAACCGTCTGCGAGGCGCCCTCATGCATCTACCGACCCTCGCGACGAGCTCTCTCGTCTGAACCACGCATTGGAGGGAGGACGATGGAATACGACACGAACACTCCGCTCCGCTCGCTCCCGGATTCAGTAACTACGTCCGTCCCGTGCTCTACGCAGTGCACGTCGCCGCTGTGATTTGCGCGTGCCGTCTTCGTCGCCTAAGCCTCATTGTGACGCGACGCGAAGGTCCTCACAGCTCAACTCAAGCTCGTTCAGGTCGACCCTGATCGCCGGTGTATTTTCCGGTGAAACGACACGACGCTGTTGCATCAGTAATACCCAAACAATGAGCGCACATCCAATCTGATAGGCGCCGAATCGCTGGCCGCGACGACGCTCCGCTTCCTCGCGCAAGGCGTACCATTTCGTGCTCCAACGGTCACACCGTCCCACGCCGTACTTGCACAGCTGATCGCGGATGTATTTTGGTCAACCGGTGAGGCCCTTGAGGGAACGGCCCTCAGAGTTGGCCTTTACTTCGCCCCGCCAGCGGCGATCGGCGATTCTGGTGGGACCGTCAGACGACCGCCACCGAACCCCTCGTCGTCCGAGTCGGAGACGATCTTGTGCGTCGGATCAACTGATGCCCGCTCGACCGCTCGCCCCAACGCCGGTGCGATTACATGCACGGGCAGTCAAGCAACGTAGCGGGCCACAGGTCCGCGAAACGACGCGGGTGCGAGCGGTAGCGCGACAAGCGCACGCACAGTCGCAGCTGTTGACTGCCCGCCGCTCGTGCGCGCGACCAGCATGCGCGTTGCCGTGCACCATATCCACCTGCACCACTGTACGAACGCGCCGCGGCCCCAGCGCGCGAACCACTGCGAGGCGTCCGCTTCGGTCGAACCAAAAGCGATCCGCCAATCATGTCAAAGAGCAGGAACGCCGTGTACATAAACACGGACGTTGCCCCCGCATCGGCGAGTGCACGCGTGAGCGACTGGTCACGGGAGGTGGACATTATGTACGTCGTACTGACGGTATGGTCCGAACTGGCACGCGCGAACGAGCGCTGCCAAAGGACGTTTCCGAGTCACGTGCTCCTACTCCCTACGGGCGATTCTGCTCGGCGGGTTGCATGGCGATTTTTGGACGTTCTGCGTTGCTGTCATGCGGTCTCGTCCGCGTCGACCAACGTTCATGCGGTCGACCCAATTTCTCGTACCGGCGCTTCCGGTACAACTCGCGTGCATCGCGCGCACCAAATGGAGTTATCATGGACATTATTACGTGGTTGATCGTTGGCCTCGTCGCGGGACTACTCGCCGGCGCCGCCGTCGGCGGCATCGGGTACGGGTTGATCGGTGACATCATCGTCGGCATTATTGGCGCCGTCATCGGCGGATGGCTCTTCGGCACCTTGGGCGTAAGCCTGCCTTACGGTGGACTTCCAGCCACGATTACTGTCGCCTTCGTCGGTGCGGTCGTGTTGTTGTTGCTGATTCGAGCGATTAAGCCGGGATCACGCCTCCGAAAATGAAACGCGTGCCACCAGCGCTCGGCGCAGCCAACACGCGATGCGGGTTAGAAAGATGATCGCGTCGAGCGTGCGATTCGGCTGATTGCTGCGGTGGCGGCGGAGCGTTGGTGGCGGAGTACTGCCATCGTCTCCTCGGCACCGCCAACGATTTTGCGCCTGCCGAGCGTGAGACTGTCGCTGGCGCCAATCCGCTCGGTGCGATCAACCACCACTTCGTCACTGCACGGCGACGGGCGCAGCTGACACCACGAGGTGTCGCGCCACACGCCAACTGGTGCGAGCGGCTGCAACGCAATCGGCGATGCCGGTTGCGCGTGGGTACCTCGCGCCCACAGGCTCGTCAGGGCGATGATGTCGATGCGCAGGCGAAAACCCATGCGGAACTGTGCGCTATTTTCGTTCGCAAGCACAAGGCACGAAGCGAGGGAGCGCCTAGTGTCCAAGTCGAACGCTACGAAGGATCCTTGGATCTCGTCCGCGTGACACCGGTGAAAATGCCTGCGCCCAAGAGGATCACGCTGGTGATGATCACGTAGTGTTGTGGCACATGCACCGCAATCAGCGCCCACGCAACACCGCCGATAAAGATGGCCGCGCCCAGCAAGTACAGTCCGAACGACATGGTATGCTTCCGATTGGAGTTGCGAGGTAATTCAGCGCGACCGCCGCAACCGATCCGCTGGCAACGGGAGTGACCGGAGCGCTGCGAAGCGTACACATCGCGACCAACATCGTTCCGAGAAGCGCGCCGCAGCCTCGCGTGCTTTTCGGCGCGTCTCCTCGAGCGCGCGGGCCCTCACCTCGGGATCGATCGTAGGCGGCCATCGCTTGGGCAGCTCGGTTTCCGGCGGCAGGTCGGCGTCTTCCATATGCAAGCGTGTGTCGACGAGTGACGGCATTGTCCATCGGCACATGTATGCATGTGAAGCCGACTCGCGTGCGCCGCTCGCGTGCGACGACGACTTCATAGGCGAGAACGAAATCATGGCTTGCTTGAGAGCGGCACTTGAACGATAGCCGACCCGACGCCACGCACGACGCTCGATGGCACAGGAGTATGTCTCCGCACCCTGCCGCACTGTGCCGACAAGGGCCGCCCGCCGGAAGTCGCCCAGAACTATTTCATCGACTGCACGTGGGCCACAAACTGATCGAGGGCGATCTCAGTCCCCTGCAAAAAACCCGATGACTTATTCTTTTCACAGTCAGCCTCATCCCGGTGCAGCGCGGTGAAGACGTAACGCGTTCGGGTTCCGACGGCTTCCATCGTCATGATCGCCGTGATCGGAATGTCGTCAAAGACCGCCGGGCGATAGTCGGGAAACAACATCGACGTCCAGACCAGTCGCGCCATTGGAATCACGTCCAGGATGCACCCGACATTGGGTATTGCCTGGCCGCCTGCCGTTGCAATGTCGATACGGATGATGCCGCCCGGTCGTACGTCCATTTCGCAATGCGCAACACGGCCCCACGGCGTGGGCATGTACCACTCCTTGAGATGTTCCGGTGTCGTCAATGCGTCCCAGACGAGACGCGTGGGAGCGTCGATGACGCGTTCGAGAACGAAATCCGTTTTCGGATTGATCGCGAAAAGCGTGCTCATGATCTCGATTCCTTTTCCTTGAGTTGTTTGACGTATTCGTCGAAGCGGTCCAATCGGGCCTCCCACAACGGTCGGCGCGCGGTCAGCCAGCCCTCAGCGACTTTAAACCGTTCGGGGGCGATCGCATACGTCCGCATCCGCCCTCGCTTCTTCGACTTCACCAGTCGGCTCCGTTCGAGGACCGATAGGTGCTGCACGAACGAGGGGAGCTTCAAGTCGAACGGTGCTGCCAAGTCGCTGACGGTGGCTGATCCGACCGACCGTTGCTCGAGGATCTTCCGTCGCGTCGAATTGGACAAGGCGTGAAAGACATCATCTGCGACCGCGGATTGAACCATCTCCACACCAGTGATTGGTTGGGTGAACCGATCTGTCATGCAGATTACATCACCGGACAATACTATGGTCAATGCCGAAGTATTCTTTTTCACATTACCAGGCACTGTGAGGCGGCGACGAGCCGTCGCCCGTCGCCGATGACTCCCCTGTCATTCAGACCTCCGTTCTTCGCGCCTTCGACGTCAATCGTTCAACACGAACGTCACTTTCATGTCGACCCGATAGCCAATGATCTTCCCATCATTTACCTGAACCTTTTGCTCCGAAATCCACGCACCTTTGACGTTCTTGAGCGTCTTGTTCGCACGCTCGATGCCCTTGGTGATGGCATCTTCAAATGACACGGTCGAGGTTGATGTGATTTCGGTGACTTTGGCGACGGACATGCTGGCTCCTATCTGAGTGGATGAGGCATCGGTTGAATGGTGCGTACACCAAAGCTGACAAAAAATGCCCGTCCGATAGGGCACGACGGCCGATCAGACGGATGCCGTGCAGGAGGGGCGCGTACGATGCAACGGACGAGTGCGCTGCTTCCTAACGAACGCTCCAGCTTGCAAGGAATGCGTGGAGTTGCATGCGGCTACCCGTCCGTGCCCCTAAGCAACCGGCTCGAATCCTTGCGCGGCGATCGTCGCGGTCAACACAGCATTCGCCTCAACGATCCGTATCGGATCTGTTACCGGAGGGAGGAAGGGTATGTCGACGACGGAGGTCGCCGTCAAACGCCTTCGGTACGTCGCAACGCCGCCGCGCGATCCAGTGTCTTCGCGATCATCGACGCCAACTTGCCTGCCGCACCCACTACGGCCGATGACGTCGTGTCCGCGTGGTGGGTGACCGCGATCGGCTGACGACCTTCGATACGGGCTTCCAGCATGCAGCGAATGTCGCGGGGGTCCGTTTTGGGGCCGTTCTCGTCTGCAAAATGCACTTCCACTCGCGTGACGTGATCGCTGACATGTCGAAGCGCATTTGCCACCACGTCGGTGACTTCGGCAGCGAAGGCTTCGTTGCCGTCGATATGGTGATCGGTGCTAGTGAGGATCTGCACGCGTTGCTCCTGTTGTCGTGATGAGGCGTTCCGCTGGTTGGCCACTTCTTCAGATCGACCTTCGCACCCGGCTTCACGTGGAAGTCGCGGGACTCGATCGTGCGCATGGTGCGTCCTCGTCGCAGCGCAGACGCGTTGAACGGTCGGCGCTCGAGTCCACGGTACAACCGTTGCGTTCTTCACCTCTGTGTCGGGCACGCGCGCCGACTCGAATGCCTACGGACCTCAGTCGAAGATCGCTATCGCTCAAAGGAATGAGATGGGTCCGACGCGTGCGCACACCTGTGGCGCCGCCGTGCTGATCGTGCCGTCATCCTTACGAGCGATGTGCGCGGCGAGCATTAGCGAGTAGAGTGCACGAGCGGTTCCGTTGAGGCCGCCGATTCTCGCACTATCGCCGATGCTCCAGCTCTTCACAATACGGTGCAGGACACCGCCGCGAAGGTGCCAGAATTCGCGGCGTGACATCAACCGAGGAACACGACCATGAAACGCATTGACATTCGCAGAATCCTGGGCGCCACGGTCTCGATTGGCGGACTGACCCTGGCGGCCGGTGCGCAACCTACCGCCGCTCAGCGTGATCACAGCGGCGGCATGATGGGAGGCGGCACCGGCTGGATGGGTGGCTACGGCGGTCCGTGGCTGCCGATTCTGGTCGTCGTCGTGGTCGGTTTCGTGATATGGACCGTCGCTCGGGGGCGAAACACGAACTGAGTGGGCGCATGCCACACACTGAGCGGCGCTATCGCGTGACAGGACGGTGCTCCCACTTGAGTCGCGCACCAGTGACAGGATCCGGCCCAGCGACAAACGCGCTGTGCGTCGTGCCGGTCGTGATGGTGACATCGCGACCGAAATCGGACAGACCACGCGCCACCACCAGATCAGCGACCGCGGCCACGTCGGCTTCACTGCTCGGCAACAGCACGGGCCCCGTCGGCGCCACCGTGACGGTCTTCCAGCTCGCTGACCGATCGACCAGTCGCTGCAGGCGACCGTCAGCGGTGCGCGTGAATGCCATGTCGCCACCGATGATCGCCGAACGCGCCTTCGACGGCCACGGAATGACCCAGCATTCAAGCGTACCATTCTGCACGAGCGGCACCACAGTAAACAGCCGACCGAGCTTGTTCCAGGTGGGCGTGACCTCCTTCATCACGTCGCGCGCGATCTTCGCCTGCGCGGCGACACGCGCCGTGTCGAAGGGCTCCATGTAGCGCGGCCGAACGCCGTCAAGACGGATCAGCGTCAGTCTACGCGCGTGCGTGTACGTGCTGTCGACGTCGAAGACGCCGCCGATCGGAACACCATCGGGTGTCCGATCGCAAAACACCAGCTTCGGAGCGGCCGCCACAGCGCCGAAGACACCACTCGCACGCAGGCGCTGCACCGTCGGCATACACTCGTTGCGAAAAACGATCGCGCGAGCCCGCCTGTCCACGTCGAAGAAGGCCCTCGCGAACGGCGTCATCGGTGCGGCGACAGCCGGCGGCGGTGCCGCGTCCGGCGGCAGCGCTTTCACCGGCGTTGAGATCTCGGTCGACCTTGCACCACTTGAGGCACACGCGTCGACGAACAGCGGCAGCAGCGCCAGCGCGACGATGGTGGACGAACGGGACATCCGTTTGCGAGCACGCATGCGGAAGATCGTGAAAGGGCGATGTGTCGACGAACCGCTCGTCACAAGTATAGCGCGAGGATGCTGCCCTGCCCGTTCCGTCTATCGCATGCGCGCCATTCGCGCGCCATTCGCGCGCTATTCGCGCGCTACCGTACGCGTGCCACGCCGATCACGCTCCCCTTCTCCTGCTGTCGCACCCAGACGGCCACCGCTCCGCTCCCGGTTGACGCGAGCGCGGGATACCACTGCCCCGGCCCCGCGTCTGGCGCTGGCAGCGCGGTGAACGTGGTCTTGCCAGTCGCGTTGACGACGACCCTCACCATGCCGAGTCGGCGTGTTCCGTCGACGACTTCATCCCACGCGAGTAGCGACGATCCATCCCGATTCATGACCAACTGCGCATGTGACGCCGCACCGCGCGTCGGCACGCGCACACGCGGCGTGAAGGTCGCGCCGTCACGCGATACAGCATAAAACAGCGCCATGCTCGTCATGTCCTTGCCGTCCGCGGGCGTCGGCCACGCGACATGCACACGCTGCGTCGCATCGATCGCCATCGACGGACCGTTATCCGGGCACCCGTCAATCTGCCAATGATCGTCGCTGACGCGCACCGGCGCCAAGAACGTCTTGCCACGATCGCGTGACATGCTGAAGGCGATGTCACGCTGACTGCCCGGGTACACATGACGCCAGACCGCATACACGTTGCGTCCACTGGTCATGAGCGTGGTCTTGCAACAATAGCAGACGCTGCGTGTGATCGTCACCGCGTCGGTTCCGTCCAACGACGAGAAATACAACTGCGAGAGCCCCGCGCGTTCGGTGGGATCCGCTTTTGCGGCGGGTGCGCTCGCATCGTGCGTGTGCCTCGCGCCCATCATCACGGTCTCGCGATGGTCCAGCCAAAGTACGAGCACGCGTCCCGTCGAGTCGACGGCCAGTGACTGCCACCCCCGCGCGCCGTCGCCTTCGCTGCCGGGAACGGGCATGGCGATACTGAACGTGCGCCCACCGTCGTTCGAACGCGCCGAGAGAATACGCGTGGCCGCACCGTTCTTGGCGGTCCACACGACCACCACGTCGGGAACGCTCCCGGCGCGTGGCACCAACACGACGCGTGGCGGCTCTTCGCCGCTGACGCGCGCCTCACCCGGGATGGCGTTTACCTGCACTGGCGCTCCGAACGACGCGCCGCCGTCACGACTGACGGCCGCATAAATATCCATCGCATTCGTCGTCGCGGCGGACCAGACCACGGCCGCAAACTGTCCGCTGGCAGCGACCGTCGGATTGGAGTTGATTCGACCGGCGACGGCCAGTATTCCGGCCGTCGATTGCGCCTGCGCCGAGTGCGACGGCCGCAGCAAAACGAGGACGCATACGAGCACGAACACGAGCCAACGCGGCGACATCAGCTTGCACCGGACGTCTACACGGACAGCGAGCATAGTCATGAACCCAGCGCCGCGCGAATCGCGGCGGAAAGTGTAGTGTCGCCGCGGGCGAGCGCGCCGATCTGGCGCCACCGGATGACGCCGGCGCGATCGACCACGAACGTTTCCGGCACGCCAAGCGTGAGAAATTTGAGTGCGAAGTCGTGATCCGGGTCGAGCCAGATCGGGTACGTCAAACCATGCGCCTTCGCGAACTCACGAACGTCGGAACCGGAGCCGGCCGCATCAACGCTGACGCCGATCATCGAGACCTCCTGCGTCGCGAACTGCTGATGCAGCGCCTGGAGCTGCGGCAACTCTTCCTTGCAGGGTTGGCACCACGTCGCCCACACGTTGAGCACGACAACCCGACCGTGGAACGCCGCGAGCGTCACGGTCGAATCGTCGAGCGTATGGGCCGCATACACGGGCGCCACAGCGCCGATCGCTGGCGCGTGCAACGCGGTTCGCGACGACGTGGAACTGTCGCCGCGCGACCCGCACCCGGCGGTCGCGCCGATGGTCGCGCCGATAGCCGCCAGAGCGACCATCGACACACGTCGCAGGACGAGACTAGTAGACATATTTAAGACTGCTCGAGTACGTCCGCTGCGGGAACGGATGGAAGAGAAAGTACTTGCGGTTGAGCAGATTGTCTGCCCCGACCGACGCCGAGAGGTGCTGTCCGAAACGGTAGTGCACGTGCGCATCGGCGGCGAACCACGCGCTGAATCCCTGATAGGTATTGGGATTGATGTCGGCGTTGTCGAGTGTGGTCCACAAGGCGCCGCTGTATCGGCCACCGATCGACATCGACAGGCGCGTCGTCGGTCGATACGTCGCCAGAATCGTCGCCCGCCAATCGGGAATGTTCGGCAGATGCTTGCCGATTGCCGCATCGGCGGACGCGGCCGCACTCGCTCGTCCCGCCAGCGCGAGCGTCTTCGCGTCGAGATACGTCGCACTCCCCGAGAGTTCGAGTTTGTCGATCAGCAGACTATTCTCGCTCAGCACCAGTTCAGCGCCACGCGCGCGCACATGATCAACGTTTGAGATGTACGAGAACAGCGTCGTCGAATTCGGCACGAGCGGCTTGAACTGCGAAATGATCGCGTCGTGGATGTCGTCGTTGAACAGCGACAGTTGCGCCTTCCCCTGCGCGAACGCGCGTTCCACCGTGAGTTCGGTCGACAGCACGTTGTCCGGCTTGAGATTCGGATCCGGCGACGTGAACGTGGTGCCGGTCGTCACGAGTTGGTACAGCTCAGCGGCGGTGGCATAGCGATATGCCTTGCCGGCAGACGCGGTGATCGTCCAATCGGGCGACGCTGTCCACGTCAGCGTCGCCTTCGGCGAGAAGTTGTTCGCTGTGACCGTCGTCTGCGTGATCTTGGTGGTGCCGTTACCGTTGTACCCGTCGAACGCCTTCCACTGCTCGTAGCGCCCACCCACCCTCACGCGAAGCGCGTTCGAAATGCGCCACTGATCCTGCACCCATAGCGCGGTCGTCCGCGTCTTGCCGTCGCCTTCCGACGCGATCGTCGTGTACACCGGCTTCGCGACCGTCCAATCGGCGCTGGTGTACGTGGGGTTGCGCAACGCGTACTGATCGTAGTGCGCGCCGAAACTCACGGTATGTCTCGCCAGCGCACCACCGGCATGCCACGCGCCTTTCGCGTCCGCCGTGCGCCATCCGGTGCCGGAAAGCTCGGCGACGCGACCGGCGTTGCCAAACGTCAATCCGGTGGCGGCGGCCGATGACGAGAAGCGCTGACGGTCGACCACCATCGCGTAGTCCGTACCGATCAGCTCGAAATCCCAATCCTTCCTGGTGTCCGTGCGCAGCGAGAGACTCTGCGCGCGATGCTGTTGCAGCAGCCCATAGTTGCCGCTCGCGAACCCAGCCTGCGAGGCAAACGTCGGGTCTCCGGCCTTCGTGATATACGGATCGACGCCGGCGTCGGCGTCGTTTTGCCAAAAACCGTAGCTGTACGCGAGCCGCATCGTCCCCGTGATGTCGTAGGCCACCTTCGCCTTCGCATTGGTCATCTGCGTGTGCAGCAGGCCGCTCGCGCCCAAGACATTTGCCGTGGCACCCAGCTTGTTCTGTGCCGCGAAGCCTCCCATGGTGCCTGTTGGAAACGTCGCCGCCGTGACGTAGCTCAAGGGTTGGCTGCGACTATCCTGATAGTTGCCACTGACCGAGAAGGAGAATTTGCCGATTCGATTCGCGACGCGGGCCGACGTCTGCGAGGTGCCATAGCTTTTCTTCGTCGCATACAGATCGAACGGCATGATCGATTGGGTCTGCGCGATCGACCCTTCGAGCCTCTCGGGCGTGCGCGTCGAAATCTCCATCACCGCGCCCATGGAGTTGCCGGCATACGCGGCTGAGTACGGCCCGTACATCATGTCAACGCGCTCGATTTCTTCCGGCGCGACAAGCCCCCACCGTGGCCCACCGATGTTGTTGTTGTTCGCAATGAGCGCCGTCAGCGGTACGCCATCGGCGAAGATGAGACTGCGCGCACTCGAGCTTGGCCCCCAGACGCGAGTGGCCATCACGGACTGCGTATCCCCGTTGTTGCGCTTCCGCAGAAAGACACTTGGCAGATACTTCACCGCGTCTTGGGTGTCCATCAGGTTCACCGTTTCCTCGACGCGGCGGGCGGTAATGCTGGCGCTCACGGGCAGCGTGAGTCTCATCAGGGCGGGGCGCGAGTCGCGTTCGGCGGTGACCTTCATGCCGCCGAGTGTCGTGATGGAATCGCGCGTCGTGCTATCAGGCTTCGAGGACTTGGGGGGCTGCGTCTGAGCGTGCGCCGACGAAAAGGTCGTCGACGCCGCGAGCAGCGAACCGCCAAGTAGGCGTCCGAGCTTCATGGATGGATGTTGTGTAGAGTGCGAAGGCATGCACGTGACCGTCTCGACCGCGCGCACCAAGGCGCGCCCTAGGACGCGCACGAAGGCGCGCCGATCCTCGGTCCGTGAACGGGCTGACGGGCGGGTTACAGCAGCGTCAGCGGCGGGCCATTCGCATACGGCAGCACGTGCGGCGTACGGGTCGCGACGCGCGTCAGAAACACCGTGCCGATCGACGCCGACGCGAGTAGCGCGAAGAGCGTCGGCACCGCTACTCGCGCGGCGACAACCGCCGGCGAGATCGTGCAACACTGACCAAGGCACGTACAACAGTGATGCTCGGTGGGCGCGTGATGCGAGGTCGCATCGACCTGCACGGCGACGCCCTGCGCGACGCTCGGCGCGGCGCCACGCGTGGCGCTCTGCGTCTCGCCGGCCGCCGCCATGGCGGCGTGATCGTGGCCGTGCATCGGTGCCGCTGCGGGGCCAATCGCCATGTTCGCGACGGCCGAGACGCCCAACCCCGAGTGCATCGGGCACGCGAGCAACCCGACTGGCTCGGTCAGCGCAGTCGTGAACCAGATCCCCCAGAGGGTGATCAGTGCTCGGAACCAGAACGGACGTCGCACGAAGGAATCATGACCCACCGGCCAATATCGCGAAAGGGAGGCCCTCGATCTGCAACCTCGCGGGCCGGCGGCCCGTACGACCCTGCGGTCCCGATCGACGCTACGTTCTCGGCCGACCACCCGCCCGCCTGCCACGCCATGACTGACCACGCCTCGGGCCCGCTCTTTTCGCTCGCTGTCCTACGCCAGGACTTTCGGTTCGCCCGACGCATGTTCGTCAAAAGCCCGCGGTTCACGACGATCGTCGTACTCACCCTCGCGATCGGCATTGGACTGAATACGGCCGTCTTCTCGGCCGTCGACGCCATGCTGCTGCGGCCACTGCCCGGCGTGCGCGCGACCGGCGAGATCGTGCAGATCTATCGCACGGCGCCCGGCGGCGAAGTCTTCAACAGCAGTTCGATCCCGCATTTCGTCGACATCCGCGATCGCTCGCACAGTGTGTTCTCCGATGTCGCGGCCTGGTCATTTCAGTTCGTCAACATCACCGCCGACGGCCCGCGCAGACCGTAGCCACGCAGATGGTGTCGGCCAACTACTTCACGGTGCTTGGCGTCAATGCCGAACGAGGGCGACTGTTCACGCCCGATGAGGACATTGGTCAGGGCGCGCACCCGGTCGCGGTCATCAGCCATGGCGCGTGGAAAAGCATCTTCGCGTCGGATCCAAAGGTCATCGGTCGAGTGATCCCGGTGAACGGACAACAGGACACCGTCGTTGGCGTGACGCCGCCCGAGTTCAACGGCACGCTGCCAATGGTGCGTCCGGTGTTGTGGGTGCCGCTGACGCAGGTCGGTCAGATCAAGCCTGGCAACTCGAACGACTTCGAAAACCGCGGCAACAACTCTCAGACCATCATCGCGCGACTCTAGCCCGGCGTCACCGTCGCTCAGGCCAAGGCCCGGTTGACGGCCATCGATCAAGAACTGCTGACCGAATATCCCGCCGACTACAAGAACAGCGGGAGCAATCTTATACGACAGAACGATGCGGGGATCCATCCAATGCTGCGCAGCGCGCAGGTCGGCCTCTCCGCTGTCGTGATGATCGTCGTGTCGATCCTGCTACTGATCGCCTGCGTGAACGTCGCCAATCTGTTTCTGGCACGGGCGCGCGTCGTGCGGCGCTGATCCGACAGCTCATGGTCGAGAGCCTGCATTGCAAGCGACGCGCCCGTCGCTCATTCCGGCGCTCAAAGGCGAAGCGCCCGCGGGCGAGTCGCGCTCGCGCACCACCACAAGTCTCGTCGTCGCGCAGATGGCGCTTTCGATGGTGCTGCTCGTCTGCGCGGCACTGTTCCTGCTCAACATGCGCGGCGTCACCGAACTCGACCAAGGCTTCGACGGTGAAAACCTGCGGATCGTCGAGCTCGATCCCGGCTTGCAAGGATACACACGCGCGCGCACGAACGAATTCTACCGCCTGCTCGCCGATCGACGGCGCGCGAATCGGTCTGCTGCTCGCGTCGGTCGGCATGTATGGCGTGATGGCGTACTCCGTCTCGCAGCGCACGCGGGAGATCGGCATTCGCATGGCCATCGGCGCGACGGCCGCCGATGTCGTGCGACTGATCATGCGTCAGGGGTTGACGCTGGTGCTCATCGGGACGGCGATCGGGCTCGTTGGGGCGGTAGGCGCGTCGCGCCTCCTGACCAGCGTGCTGTACGGCCAATCGCCGTTCGATCCGACGGCGTTCGCGCTGGTGCCCGCGGTCTTGATCGCGGTCGCGGCACTCGCCACGTTCGTACCGGCGCGCCGGGCGACATTGGTGGACCCGGCCAGTACGATCCGGGCTGACTGACGCGAGGTGGACGCACGGCGTTGGCGTCGCCGACCAATAGATTAGTCTGCGATCGCTCGTCGCCTGCGCCGTCGCCCTTGGAGTCTTGATGCCCCGTCGTCTGACTGTCCGCACCTCTGCCCTGCTCGCCGTCGCCCTGTTCGCCGTGGCCCTATTCGCGGAGGCGTGCGCACAATCCAACGACCCCGGCTCCGATCGCGAGTTACTCGCGTACATCGTCGGCATCAAAGCCATCGACGTGCATGCGCACCCCATGCGGTACGTGGCGGCCGGAGCGCCGCGCGATACAGACTACGACGCGTTGCCGCTTGACGGCATTCCGCCGTTCAACGTGCCGTACGGCGTGAATCCGGAACACCACCACTACCGCGAGGCACAGCGGGCACTTTTCGGTGCCAGCGTGACCGACACCGGCAAGGTGTTTCTGAACGCGATGAGCGGCGCCCGCGCCGAGACAATGGCGAAGGAGGGCGAGCACTACGGTGAATGGGTGCTCAACAAGACTGGCATCGACATCATGCTCGCCAATCGAGTGAGCATGGGGGCCGGCTTGCCCGCAGCACGCTTCAAGTGGGTGCCCTTCGTCGACGCGCTGATGCTGCCACTGGACACGCGCACGGAAGCGGCGCGAACGCCGGACACGCGCGCGCTGTATCCGCTGGAAGACAAGCTGCGTAAGCGATACCTATCGGATCTCGGGATCGTGAAGATACCGGCGACGCTCGACGCGTATGAAAAGCAGGTCGTGACGGCGACGCTCGAGCGACAGCGCGCAGGCGGCGCCGTCGGCGTGAAATTCGAGGCGGCGTATTTGCGTTCGCTCGACTTCCAGTCCGCCGATGCGGCGTCGGCGCGCGCGATCTACGCGCGATACGCCAACGGCGGCACGCCGACACACGCCGAGTACACGCTGCTCGAGGACTATCTGTTTCGCCTGATCGCGCGCGAAGCTGGGCGCATTGGCCTCACCGTACAAATTCACTCGCTCGAAGGGTTCGGCGGCTTCTACTCGGCCGAGGGCGCGGCGCCGCACCACCTCGAGTCGACCTTGAACGATTCCACGCTACGCGCAACAAACTTCGTCGTGACGCACGGCGGGTGGCCGCGCGTCGATGAAACCCTCGCGCTGCTCGGCAAAGCCAATGTATACGCGGATATCTCCATGATGAACGTGCTCGCTGACCGCGCATCGCTCGTACGCACCTTGCGCATGTGGCTGGCCGAATATCCCGACAAGGTCATGTTCGGCACGGATGCCTTCGACGGTGGCGACCGGCAAGGGTGGGAGCAGGGCGCGTGGATCGCAATCCGCAATACGCGGGAGGCGCTGACGAGTGCCTTGACCAGCATGATCCGCGACGGCGACATTTCGCGTGATCGGGCGAAGCAACTGGCCCGCATGGTGATGCGGGAGAACGCGATCAGGGCGTATCATCTGGCCCAGTGATGCGGCGTGCCGGAGCCAACGCGCGACGTCGGGCTTTGCCTTTCATTCGAATAGGACATTCGCTGACGACTGGTTGGCGGCCGATGCCGAAACTTTATGGCACGGGTCCGGCGATCCCCTATGCCGTTTGGCATGTTGAACGGATCAGGCACAGTGCACCGGGATGCGCGGCGGCACCCGACACCGGGAGGTGCCTATGTCCGTTCGTTCGATGCTCGTGGCGCTCGCCGCGCTGGCCCTCGCGACCCCGCTCTCGCTCGGCGCGCAGAATCCCTTTGCGGACTTCCCTGCGGCCCGCCGACAGTTCGTTGCCGGCCAGATGCGTGACGCGGCCAACACGCTGCTAACAGCCAGTCTTCTCGTGCGCCAAGAAGTCGGCCGCAGCCACGACGAGATCGTCGGCATGAAGTTGTATGACGCCGAGGGCCAGCTCGAAAAACTGGCAGCAAGACTCCGCGCCGGAGCCGGCGGCGGCCTGACCGCTCTCGACCGGACGCTCACGCAGATTGACGTGCTCCTCGCACAGCATCACCTGCAAGTCGCGTCGGCGGGCATCGCGAAGCCGAACAACGCGGATCTCTACGCGGTGGCGAAGGATGTTGACCTCGCCGCGTTTCATTTCGAGCGCTCGATCACGCTGACGGGACGGACGCTGTCCGACGAACAGTCGGCAGCAACCAACGGCGCGCGCACGCTCGCAAAGACCATCGTCAGCACGAAGTCGATCCCGGCGGATGCACCGGTCGTCGTGGCGACTCTCGAGAAGCTTGTACTTGGCACAACGGTGGTCGCGGTCGCACCCTGAGTCTTTTGCGTGGCGCGGTTTCCGGGAAAGGACGCAGACGGCATATTCGTCTCGTCCCCTCACGGAGTGCGAGCAGTGTCTGATGCACCGCGTATCAAAGCAGCGTTCGAACGCGTGGCCAATGCGATGGCCCATCGTCCCTCACTCGGCCACGGAACCGGTGTCTCCGTAACGCGCGTCACCGAGGGCCTGCGCTGCGAATCGCAGGAAGGATCGTGGAAGGTCGTCACCGACATGCCAGAAAGCGCCGGCGGCTCAGGCGCCGGCCCTACGCCGGGCGTCTTTGGGCGCGCTGCCCTTGGCAGCTGTTTGGCGATGGGCATTACGATGTACGCCGCGAAACATGGTGTCGCGATCGAGGCGCTCGAGGTCGAGATCCAGGCGGACTATGACGACGGCGCATTGTTCGGCGTGAGCGATACGTCACCCGGCTATGCCGAGGTACGCTACATCGTCCGCGTCACGAGTGGCGCGAGTGAGGACGATATCCATCGCGTGCTGGATGACGCCGAGCGACACAGCCCCTACCTCGACGTATTCGGTCGGGCGCAGGTATGCCGGCGTTCGGTGCAGATCAACAGCATGCCGCCGCAGTAGCATGGACGCGCGATTGCAGCGTCGCGTACAGCGATACGGTTGGGACAAGGCGGCGGCATATTATGAGACGTTCTGGCGGCGTCAGCTCGAGCCCGTGCAGATGCATCTCATGCGCATTGCCGCCGTGCAACCTGGCGAACAGGTGCTGGACATCGCCTGCGGCACAGGACTCATCACCTTCCCCGTCGCCGTTGCCGTTGGCGAGCACGGTTCAGTCCTCGGCGTCGATTTATCCAAGGGCATGATCGAGGGCGCGCGCGCGATCGCCGCAGCGCGCGACGCATCGAATGTGCGCTTCGAGCGGATGGATGCCGAGGCGTTGGCGGTCGAGGACGGCGCGTTCGATCTGGCGCTCTGTGCGTTGGGCCTGATGTACGTACCGGATCCCCGACGCGCACTCGGCGAGATGCGTCGCGCCGTCAAGCGAGGCGGGCGCGTCGTTGCATCCGTGTGGGGCGGACGGGCCCAATGCGGCTGGGCTGAGATCTTTCCGATCGTCGATGCGCGCGTGAGCTCCGAAGTATGCCCGATGTTCTTTCAGCTCGGGAACGGCGACGCGTTATGCGATGAGTTTATCGCCGCAGGTTTTGTCGACGTAACATTGGATCGATTGTCGGCGCCGCTCCGATATGCCAACGGTGACGACGCCTGCGGCGCGGCGTTCAACGGCGGCCCCGTGGCGCTTGCGTATTCACGTTTCGACGACGTTGTGCGCGATCAAGTGCGCGAGGAGTACCTTGCGTCGATCGAATCGTTTCGGGATGGAGTGGGATATGCCATTCCCGGTGAGTTCGTCGTCGTCCGCGGTGCCACCGCGTAAGTCGTCATTCGCTGCGTTCACTCACCCAGTTTCGCGGAGTGCGCGATGTCCATCGATACGTTAGCGGCGTGGCACGCGGCCGCCGCCACTCGAAACGCCGGCGCGCTTGATACGCTGCTGGCGGACGATATTGTATTCCATTCGCCAGTCGTGTTCACACCACAGCGCGGCAAGCGGATCGTGACGCAGTATCTCGCGGCCGCCTTTCACGTCTTCGCCGATCCGTCGTTTCAGTACGTGCGAGAGGTTCATGGCGCGCGCGGGGCCGTGCTCGAGTTTCAGGTCGATCTAGACGGCATCACCGTGAACGGGGTCGACATGTTGTCGTGGGACTCTGAGGGGCGGATCACGGATTTCAAGGTGATGATCCGTCCACTCAAGGCCGTCAACCTGATTCACGAACGGATGGCGGCGCTACTCGCGACACGTCGGTAACCCGCTCTCGCATGGGTCTGCTTTCGTTCGGCCGTGACATGCCCTAGCCTCATGAGATGAGATCCCACCTGAGTCCCTGACCGGAGCTGACCGATGACAAGATCTCTCGCCCGCTCGATCGCCGCACTCGCCCTGTTCGCCGTCCTGCCAGCGACCGCGCGCACACAACCGCCTGACCCTCAGATCGGCACCTGGGTCCTTAGCGTGAAGCAGTCCACGTACTCGCCCGGCCCGGCGCCAAAGTCCGCCACGCGCTCGTACACGATGGCCGGCGCGTTGCTCAAGTCCGTCATCGAGCGCGTTGGTGCCGACGGCAAGCCAACAAAAACTGAGTACACTGCGGGCTTCGACGGCAAGGACTTTCCGATCACGGGTGCCCCGCAGTACGACATGCTGACGCTCAAGAAGCTCGACGCGAATACCACGCACGCCAGCCTGAAAAAGGGCGGCAAGGAGGTCGCGCAATCACACCGTGTCGTCTCGAAGAATGGCAAGTCGATGACCGTGACGACGACCGGCATCACCGACAAGGGCGAGAAGATGAAGAACATCGAACACTACGACAAGAAGTAGTCGGCGCCACCGTCGCGGCGGTTGTCACTTTCCGCTCCCCTTACAAGGATTCCTATGTCGACTGTTGATGAAGATCCGTTTGCGCGTCGTGCGTTCATCGGAAAGGTAGCGGCGGGCACGTTAGCGCTCGCCTCCGCGCCCATCCTCGCGGCGTCGGCTGAACTGTCTGGTGCCGCCGACAACGATCCGTGGCTCAAGGCGCTCAAGGGCAAACACAAGGCCGTATTCGACGCGCCGATCGTCAACGATGGATTCCCGTTGATGTTCGCCGCGACGTATTTGGCCACGATGACGGAACATTACAAGCTCACGCCGGCCGACATCAGTGCGATGGTCGTCGTGCGACACATGGGCATTGGCATTGGCCTGCAGGATGCCATTTGGAAGAAGTACGCGCTCGGCGCGATGTTCAAAGTGAACGACCCCGCGACCAAGGCGCCGGCGACGCGCAACATTTTCTACAAGTCGAAGACCGGCGACATGATGAACATCGATGCCTCGGCCGACAAGTTGCTGGCGAAAGGTGTTGTGATCGGCATTTGCGGACTGGCGCTGAAAGTCCTGTCCGGTATGGCCGCCGGCGGCGCGGGCGTGAAGCCTGACGCCGCGTTCGCTGAATGGCAGGCGGGGATCCTTCCGGGTGTTTACATCCTGCCCAGTGGCGTCCTTGGCGTCACCAAGGCGCAGGAAGCCGGCTGCACCTACGTCTTCGCGGGCTGAACGCGTCTGACCTCGGCAACCGAACGGCGGGGGAAGGTGACAGATTTACGAGTCACCTTCCCCCTTTGCCATTCCGCTCATGCCGTCTTTCCGCTTGCGGGCATTCGTCGCGCTCGTGGCACTCGGTTCCGTTGGTACGCCGCGTCTCAGCGCGTAACGCCCGACTGACGCGCAGCTACGGCTTCGCCGACAAGCGCGCCGGTATAAAGGCGGGTACGAGCACCGTGTACAACCTCGGCTCCATCACCAAGCAATTCACCGCCGCCGCGACTCTTCGACTCGAAGAACAGGGCAAGCTGCGCACGACAGACTCTGTTGGTCGCTTCTTTCCCAATGCGCCCGCAGACAAGCGCAGTATTACGCTACATCAATTGCTGACCCACACCGCCGGGTTCAAATCCGACGTCTCACCGTCGGATTCCGAAGCCACGACGCGCGACGAATACGTGCGACGCATGTTCGACGCGCCGCTGCGGACGAAGCCGGGCGCGGCATACTTCTACGCGAATGCCGGCTATTCCCTTCTTGCCGCCATCGTGGAATTGGTCACGAAGCAAGACTATGAAGTCGCGTTACGCGCGCTCGTGCTCAAGCCCGCGGGCATGCTCCAGACAGGCTACAGGCTGTTGACATGGCCGGCGCGCCGCATCGCACACGGCTATAGAAACGGCGACGAGTGGGGCACGATTCTCGAGCGCATAAACAAGCCGGGCGCGCCGTACTGGGCGCTGCGCGGCAACGGCGGACTGCACACCACGCTCGGCGACATGATGCGCTGGGATGCCGCGCTGTCCGGCACGAGTGTGTTCACGGATTCAACGCGTCGCAAATTCATGACGGGCTACGTGAATGAGGGCCCGGCCGGGTTGTCGCAATACGCCTATGGGTGGGCGGTGTCGAAGACATCGCGCGGCACGCGATTGGTGGAGCACAATGGCGGCAACGGCGTGTACGTCGCTGAGTTCCTCCGATTTGTCGACGATAGCGCCACGCTGTTCGTGACGTCCACGGTCTCCGAGTTGAC
The DNA here is from genome assembly GCA_031366985.1 of Gemmatimonadaceae bacterium. Taxonomy (GTDB): domain Bacteria; phylum Gemmatimonadota; class Gemmatimonadetes; order Gemmatimonadales; family Gemmatimonadaceae; genus Gemmatimonas. Next base: position 40,217 of record JANLPE010000077.1, on the reverse strand, counting down.
CGCTTCGCCGGCGGTCTGAGTGGTATCGCATATCGTTTTTGGAGATCCGTATACGCGTCCGCCCGTTCGCGTCGCGATCGCCCCGGACATCACGAAAGCCGCAGAGGGGCGTTACGCGTTACAGGATGGCAGCGCGCGCGCTGCGTGGGGCCGACGGAAAACTGTTCGTCGAGGCGGTTGGACAGCAGGCGTTCCAGCTCGTGGCGTCGGGTGACACGACATCGCCGGCTGTCACCGTTGCACTGAACGCGAAATCGCGCGCGATCGTCGAACGGCTGCTGACGGGTGACGTCAGTTTACTGCTCAAAGCGCTCGATCGTGGCAGCGACAGCGCCGAGGTGGCGAAGCAAGAATCCGGGTTGCTCGCGAATCGCCGCGAGACATTCGGCGATTTCAAGTCCATTGACGTACTCGGCCTCGTGCCGGGCCCCGAGGGAGGCCTACGCACCACCGTGCGCATCAACAACGCCCGCGGTGGCGCGACGAATCTGTACACGTGGGATCGCAACGGCACGATCATGGATATCGGTTCGCGCCCCTACGCGCCGTCCGAACTCACTATGGGCGACGACGGCACCTTGCGTATTCTCGATGCGCCCGCCGGATCAAGCGCCGGAGGGAGCGCGCGCTTCAGCGTGTCGAATGGCACGCTCACGATCGTCACGCCGAAGCACATTATCACGCTTCGCCGTCAGTGACCGGTTCGCTCCACAGTGCGGCCCGAGAAGTTTTCGGTACTGACGTCTCGCCCACCATTGAGTGACCGCACGTACGCAACGAGCATCCAGATCTGCTCGTTCGTGATGCGCCCGCCCCAGGCGGGCATGCCGGCTGGGCGTCCCTGATAAATCGACTCGAACACTTCGCCCGCGCGACCGCCGAAGTGCCAGCGGCCGTCGGCAAGACTTGGCCCCATCGATCCGCTGCCGTCGGCGCCGTGACAATCGATGCAGTTGTACGCGACGTACAGCTTCGCGCCGGTCGCGAGCGCTTGTGCATCACGGTCGTATGGATTCGTGAGCACAAGCGGCTTGTCGACGGAGGGCCAGCCAATCGGCAGTGTTTCAGGATGTTCGACGAATCGCAACGTATCCGACGCCGGCGCGCGAGCCTGCATCGCAAGCGCCTCGCGAAAACCAATGTGCTTCCACGCCGACGGAACGGCAGCCGCCATCGTCAACAGCGCAACCCCAACGCCCAGACGACGATTGAGACGCGCCGGTGTGTTCATTGCGGTATCGCGAACACGAACAGTTCGCCTCCCCAGCTGGTCCACTTCGCGAGTTCCGGTAACGTGCTGCCGCGTTCGCGCACATCGTATGGCAGGTTCGCCGCAACATCGCCGGCAATCAACAATCCCATGTCACCCCCAATGCCCGCGTACACCGCGACGTACTGACGACCGTCGGGACCGCGATAGGTGATCGGGTTTCCAACCACGCCCGATCCAACTTTGAATTGCCACAACGGCGTACCGGTGCGCGCATCGACCGCTTTGAAAAATCCATCCAGCGTGCCGTAGAACGCCACACCGCCTTTGGTCACGAGCACGCCACTCCAGAGGGGAAACGGCTCCTTATTGCCCCACACTTTCGTACCCGTCGTCGCATCCCACGCTATGAACTCGCCGCCGAACCCGCCACCGCCCTGCTTTTCCGGCGCGTCGGCGCCGATGTACGGCGTTCCGGGGATGTATGTCACCGGACGCGACTTGAAGTCCATGCACAAGTTCACCGTCGGCACGTAGAACAATCCCGTCTGCGGCGAGAACGCGGCGGGTTGCTGATTCTTGCCGCCTTCGAGACTTGGGCAGATGTTCTTGACGAGTTTGCCGTCTCCGGTCTGCTTCTCCGGATTGACGATCGGACGGCCGGTCTTCTTGTCGATCCCCTTCGCCCAGTTCGTCGTCACGAATGGTTCGGCGACGAGCACTTCGCCCGTTGCGCGATCGATAGTGTACGCGAACCCGTTGCGATCAAAATGTACGAGCACCTTGCGAGGCGCACCGTTGATCTTTAGATCGACGAGAATATTCTCGTTCACCGCGTCGTAGTCCCACATATCGTGCGGCGTCACCTGAAAGACCCAGCGTACTTTGCCAGTATCAGCATCACGCGCGATAATCGTGCAGGTCCACTTGTTGTCGCCGGGACGCATGCCTTCGTTCCACGGCCCCGGATTCGACGTGCCGTAGTACACGAGATTGAGCGCGGGATCGAACGAGACCCATCCCCACGACACCCCGCCGCCGCGTTTCCAGCTGTCACCGGGCCAGGACTTGACGCCCATATCGATGCCCTTGTCGCTCTCGTAGAACGGTTTGAACGAGGCATCAATGAGCACGTCCTTGTCGGGGCCGACGTTGTAGCCTTTCCAGAGCACTTTGCCCGTTTTCAGATCAAGCGCACCGATCCAACCGCGCACACCCATCTCGCCACCGCTCGAGCCGACGATCACCTTCCCCTTCACGATGATCGGCGCCATCGTGATCGTTTCGCCGAGCGACACATCACCCATCCGCGTGCGCCATCGTTGCGTGCCCGTCTTCGCGTCCACCGCGACCGTGTGTCCGTCAAGCAAGTTGTACACGAGCAGCCCCTCGGCAAACGCCGCGCCGCGGTTCACGACGTCGCAGCACGCGCGCCCCGCCGCCGCTTCCGCATTCTCCGGACGAAAACGCCACTTGAGCGGCTGACCTGGCGTCGCGAGATCGATCGCGTACGCGACATTCGGGTAGGGCGTGATGACGTACATCGTGCTGTCGATGACGAGCGGCTGGCCCTCGTGTCCGCGCAGTACACCGGTCGACATCGCCCATGCGACTTGTAGCTTCTTCGCATTGGCCGGTGTGATGTCATTGAGCTCGGCGTATCGCGAGTTCGAGTAGTCACCGCCGGGCATGGGCCAATCGCCGGGCGGGCCGGGCCTCGGCACGGCAATGTGTGCGTCCGCGACGGTCGTGGCCGCGACGGTGGTGGCCGCGGCGGCCGATGCGGTCGGCGTGCTTGCGTTCCCGTTCCGCCCGTCGCGATCACCCACTTCCTTGGTGGTACACGCGGACAACGCGTAAGCCGCAAGCGCCATCACAGCGATACGTGGCATCACTTCCTCGTGGGCGTCGGCATGAGATAGTCCTGCGCGGGACCGCGGCCTGTGTCGGTGCGCGATCCTCATCGCGGTTCCTGACTGCGGTTCCTGGTGCAGAGTTGCCCAAGTGTACGCCGCGACGTCCACTTTGCGCCAGCGGCTACATGCTGGCGGGCGGCGGTGCACTGCCTGCCGCGGATCACGCGGACATGCGCGGATGCAACCGCACGCGTCGCACGCGACGGTGCGTCGGCGGCGGGATCGGAGCCTCTTGTGCCTGTCGGGGGGCCGCGACGATCCTGCGCCGCACGGTACTAGCCCGCCACCTGTACCCGCGCGTGATCACGATCGGCGGTCCGCGATCCCACCCACAGCACGAGCGCCACCAGCACACTGACAATCGGCAGCACAAACAGCGCGTCGTGCAACCCCATGGCATTCGCATCGGCAGGCGTCGCGCCGGCGAGCGAGGCCGCCGCCGATCGCGCGTCGCTCAAGCGACCGAAGAATATCAACGCGACCGCGGTGAACACATAGAACACGAAGAAGTACACGGACATCGCCGTGCCGCGCACACGCGGTTCGACGATGTCGGCGATCGTCGCGTATACCGTCGGGTAGTACGCATACATCGCAATCACCCCAGTAAGCATCGTCGCGGCAAATGCCCACGCGGCACCACGAGGCTGCTGCAACGCGAAGAGCTGAAGGGGCGCAGCCACGAGTAGCGCACCAGTCGCGGCAATCAGTCGCGCGCGGGTTGACGTCTTTGCCAGCGCATCGCCAAGCCACCCGCCACCCAGCATGCCGATCGCGCCGCCCACACCGAAAATCACGCCGCTGAACCGATTGGCGATGTCGATATTCAGGCCGTGATACCGAATCAGAAACGAGGTGTGGAACGCACTCAATGCATACATGTTCAAATTAAACAGTGCACCCGACGCGATAATCCACCACATCGTTGGAATTCGCAGAACCGTTCGGATCGATTCGATCGCACTGCGATCACGGTTCACGGCCGTCGGATCCGCCGATCCGCGAGCCGGCTCGGCCATCCACAACGCCAGCACACCCAGCAGAAATCCCGGTGCGGCCGCGACGAATAATGCGGAACGCCAGCCACCCGTCGCCTGCACCACAAGCCCACTGATCAGATAGCTGGCACCCGTTCCGACCGGGAGCCCGAGCATGAAGATGCTGATCGCGCGCGCGCGCTGCCGCGCCGGAAACAGATCGCCGATGAGCGAGTTGGCGGCTGGTGCGGCGCTCGCTTCACCGATGCCGACGCCAAGCCGGCACACAATCATCGCCGCGAAACTGCTGGCGAGACCAGACAGTCCCGTAAACAGGCTCCAGACCGTCACGCCGAGTGCCAGCACGCGCTTCCGGCTGCCCACGTCAGCGAGACGACCCAGCGGGATGCCGACGATGGCGTACAGGATGATGAACGCGGTGGTCAGCCCCGCAAGCTGTCCGTCGCTGAGATGCCATTCAACTTTGATCTTCTCACCGATCGCGCCGACGACCTGTCGATCGTAGAAGTTCATCATGTTGATGCCGAAGAGCAGCAACAAGGCGAGCTTCGCGTTCCGGGGAGTCGTCGACATGCAAGAGAACGTGACCGAGCGACGCACGAATGGCTAGTGGCTTCTGCGGAGTGATTGGCGCTCGGAGATCACAGCCCGAGGAGTGACGCGCGCACACCGCCCCGACTGACCTTGCCCGCCGCGTTCCGTTCCAGATGGTCCACGAACCAGATGCGTTTCGGTGCCTTCACCGATCCGAGCTCGGCCTTCACGAACGCCATCAACGCGTCCGGTTCAACCGCGGCGCCGGAGTGCACCACCACCGCGGCATTCACCGCCTCGCCCCACTTCGCATCGGGCACCCCGAAGACCGCACATTCCGCAACGTCGGGATGCCGACCCAACGCGGTCTCGACCTCACCCGGAAACACCTTGAAGCCACCGCTGTTGATCATCTCGCGCAAGCGGCCGCGGATATAGAGATAGCCGCGCGAATCGATCAGGCCGATATCGCCGGTACGCAACCACCCGTCGACAATCGCGCGGGCGTTCTCTTCATCACGATCGATGTAACCACTCATCAGCAGTGGTCCACGCACCACAATCTCACCGACCTCGCCCGGCGGCAGCACTGTCCCTTCCTTGTTCATCGTCGCGACCGTCACCACCGACGAGGGTCGACCCACGGACGTCAGGTTCTCCTCGAGGAGCAACTCGTCGGCGCGCATCGCCGAGATGATCTGCGGCGCCTCCACTTGCCCGTACGCCGTCTCGATGACGGGCCCGAAAAATCGCTGGCAGTCGCGGATTCGCTCCGCTGTCATCGGTGCCGCGGAATAGATGACGTGTCTCAGCGACGCGAACGATGGCCGCGCAACCTCGTGCTCGTCGTGCGCACCCATCAGCGCGTACAGCAGCGTCGGCGGCGCGTACATCGTCGTGACGCCGAACCGCGTGATCGCGTCGAAAATCACCGACGCCTTGGGCTCTTCCACGAGCACGTGACAGCCGCCCACCTCGAGCAGCGGCAATACAAAACACGACGCGCCGTGGGTCAGTGGTGCGGCGATCAGGTTCACATCGTCGGCGGCGAAGGCGAAGAACTCGCGCAGCCCGTCAGCCTGCGCGTTGAGACAGCGTACCGACTGCACGACCGGCTTTGGCGTGCCTGTGCTGCCGCCGCTGAACTTGATGATCTGCGCATCTTCGTCGCCGCGTTCGATGCGCTCGGGCCCCTGTCCCGCGTACTGCGCAACCAGCGCATCGATCGTGTCGCGTTCGCCGTCGGTCGTCGACGCACGCACCAGCGCCGCAGCAGTCGGGGTGATACGCGCGAGGCCGTACGCATCGGCGACGAGGATCGACGGCCGCGTCGCCGCGATCATCGCATCCAGTTCGGCCCGTCCGTTCCGCGGACTGAGCGGCACCCACACCTTGCCCGCCGCGTACGTCGCGAGCAGTGCCGTCAAATGCCGCGTAGTGTTACGGGCGCAAATGCCCACGCGACTTCCGGGCGTGGGATCCAGCACCTGAAACGCCACGGCAAGCGCCTCCACGCGCGCGCGAAGGTCGGCGTAGCTGATCGCGAAGGTGGACTCACCGTTCCCGCCGGCGATAGCCACCGCGGCGGGATGCGTCGCGGCACGATGAAGGAATCGGTCGATCGGTCGCAGCAGGCGCTCCGGTAGCGGGGTGCGTCAGTCTTGCCACGCGGCACCAGTGCTGTCAATGCGCGAATGCGGTCCACGACCGTAGCGACGCCGGTGTGCGACACGCATTTTTGACAAATGGAACCACATGGCAACGAACCAGCCGTCTATGCCGGCGCGTCTCTCGACGACGCCGACGCCGTGCTGATCATGGTGCACGGCCGCAATGCCGCACCAAAGAACATCCTCGAACTAATACCCCGATTTAACCGACCGCGCATCGCCTGCGTCGGTCCAGCGGCGGCCGGTGGCACGTGGTATCCGTACAGTTTCATGGCGCCGCGCGAGACGAACGAGCCCGGGCTCACCTCGGCCCTGACGATGCTCGAGGCGCTTGTGCAGCGCCTGATCGCGCGCGGATTCCCACCACACAAGATCGTGCTGCTCGGCTTCTCGCAGGGCGCCTGCCTGACATCGGAGTTCGCGATCCGCCAGCCGCGCCGCTACGGCGGCATCGTGATCTTGAGCGGCGGCGCGATCGGCGAGCCGGGCACCACGTGGGATGACGTCACCGGTGACTTCGCGAGCACACCCGTGTTCCTTGGATGCAGCGACGTCGACGGGCACATCCCGAAGGACCGCGTACTCAAATCCGCAGCGCTATTCCGACAACTGCATGCGCAGGTCACGTGCACACTGTATCCCGGCATGGGGCATCTCGTCAACGACGACGAGATCGCCGCACTGCAGAAGATCCTCGACGGAGTCGTCAGCGACGACGCGTCATGAACACGCGTTCGACGGTCGTCCGCGCACTTGGAGGTATCTGTTCGCTTGCCCTATTCCTGCCGTTACCTGCTCTGCGGACCCAACCTCCGGTCACGTGGCAGGCCTTCGCCATCCGCTACGCCACGGTGCCGGCGTTCCGCGTCTCCGGGCTGATCGCGGGCGCCGACACGTCACGTCGAAGCGACATCGCGATGACCGTCTGGCTGCTGCGTGGCTCGAATCGCCGCAACGTGCTCGTGGATGCAGGCTTCAAACGCGCCGACCTCATCGCACGCTGGAAGCCCACGAATTTCGTGCGTCCGGATTCTGCGGTGGCCCTGGCCGGCGTGAATGCGGTCGACATCACCGATGTCATCATCTCGCACATTCACTGGGATCACTTCGACGGCGCCGATCTCTTCCCCAACGCGAAGATCTGGATTCAACGCGATGAAGTCGACCACCATATCGACTCGACGGGACGAGTGCTTGACCGCGCCATCGATGCGCCGGACGCCGTCATGCTGCAGGCCCTCCGCACCGCGGGTCGGCTCGCGTATGTTGACGGGGATGCGCAGGAAATCATGTCAGGCATCACGATTTATACCGGCGGCAAACACACGTTTCAGTCGCAGTATGCCGGCGTGCGCACGGCCAAGGGCACCGTGGTCATCGCGTCCGACAACATGTATCTGTACGAAAATCTCGAGAAGCATCTGCCGATCGCGCAGACGCTCGACGCGGCATCGAATCTCGCCGCGCAGACCCGCATGACGGCGCTCGCGGTATCACCGGCGTTCATCATTCCCGGTCACGACCCGCTGGTCTTTGAACGCTTCACCCTCGTGAAGCCGAACGTCGTACGAATCGCGCCGTAACGACGCGGCGCGTCACGAAGGCGGTTGCAATCGGAGGCAGCAGCGTACGCTACTTGATGGTCGTCGGACGCATCGCCGACAATGCCAGCGCCACGCCGTTGCTCCACCCGAACCCGTCCTGCGTCGGATACTCGCCGCCACCGGCGGGCCGACGGAGATCCGTCACGTCGTACTTCTCCGTCATCTTGCCCGTCGTCGCGTACGTGCGGCCATTGAGCGCGAGCCACCGCGCACGCGTTTTGTCGGCGAGATCGGAGCGACCGTAGCGACGCACGCCTTCGATGCCCAACCACTGCAGCGGCGGCCATCCGTTCGGCAGGTCCCACTGCTGTCCTGATTTCACCAGCGTCGTCACGAAGCCACCCGACCGGAGAAAGTCTTTCTGGAGTCGCGTCGCCACCGCGCGCCCCTGCTCCGCCGTCGCCACGCGAAAATACAGCGCCGCCGCCGCCGCCATCGTCGGGCGCGTGCGTTCCGGCGTTCCCGTGCGCCAACGAACGTCATAGAAGTAGCCGTCCTTGGCATCGTACGCGTACTGCTGAATCGCGGCACGGCGCGCGTCAGCGGCGGCAGAAAACGCCGCACTTGCCACGGCGTCACCGGACGCATGGCGACGTGTTAGCAGCGCCGCGATGGTGCGCTCCGCGTGATAGAGCAGACTGTTCAGGTCGACCGGGGCGAGTTCGGTCGTCTCGAGCGTGCGCAGATCCTTCGCATCACGCATCCAGCGACTCGAGAAATCCCATCCACTTTCCGCCGCCGCGCGGATATTGGTGTACAGCGCCTTCTGCGCGGCGATCGGCAGTTTCTCCGCCAAACGGAAGTCCTCGCGATAGGACTCGGGGCGCGGGGCGGCGATGTCGTCGAAGTAGCGATTGAACAGCGTGCCGTCGGCGAGGCGCACGACGCGCCGATGCGCACGGCCGGGCTTCACCGCCGACGCACCTTCCATCCAGAACGCGTGCTCCTGCCGCATCGCGTCGAGGTAGGGCAGCGCGTTGGCACTGTCGGTCGCCTCGGCATACAGCCCGACCATGGCGGCGAAGAACGGCGGCTGGCTGCGGCCGAGATAGTACACCCGGTTGCCGTTGGGAATGTGGCCGACCGTCGTGATCAGATGCGCGAAATTGTCGAGCATGCTCTTCACGAGATCGGTGCGTTTGCTCTGCACGAGCCCGAGCATCGTGAAGTAGGAATCCCAGTAGTAGACCTCGCGGAAGCGTCCGCCTGGCACGACATACGGAAACGGCAGCGGAATAAGCGTGGACCTAGCGTTGACCGAGTCGCGCGCCCGCGTGAGCGCCGGCCACAGCGCCTTGATATGCGCCTCCATGCTCTGCGTCGGGTCCGTCTTCACGTCGGTGCCCGCGGCCTTCGGCGCATCGAAATGTGCGGCCACGAAGGTCTTGAGTGAAAAACCGACCGCCTTCCTCTCGACGGCGTATTTCGCGATGATCGCGAATGGCGTCTCGCGCGGCGTCGCGTCAACGAACGTCTTGGAGTCGGGGAAGACCGACGCCATCTGCACGTCGTGGAACAGCGGGCCGAGGTCGCGCGCGGGATCGTACGGCGCGGTGTACTTTGGCGCCGCCGGTTGCGCGTGCGTCGCGACGGCGCAGAGGGCCGTCATCGACAGACCGATCACCGCGCGCCGGGCCCGCATCATCGTCGGTATCAAGAAATCACGCATCAGTGACCTCCCCGCGGCGCCATGACGGCCGCATCAGTTTTCGCCACCTTCACGCGCAGCACCGCGAGCGCCGCGCAGAGCAACAGCGCGCCGGCGAGTCGCACGACGTTGGCCGGATTTCCACCAAGCCACGCATGATAGTACAACGGCAACGTGAAGATCTGAATCATCATCGGGATCACGATGAACATGTTGAAGATGCCCATGTAGACGCCGACGCGTTCCGGAGGAATGCTGCCGGCCAGCATGACGTACGGGTTGCCCATGATGCTGGCCCACGCGAGACCGACGCCGATCATCGGTACGAACAGCAGCGCGCGATCCGTAATCGACGGAATCCACAACATCGCAAAGCCGGCCAGCGTGAGACAGATCGCATGCACCACCTTCGGACCGAAGCGCGTGGTGAACGGCACCATCGCGAAGGCGCCCACGAACGCGATGAAGTTGTAAAACCCGCCGATCTGCCCGTTCACGAGCCCGGCATCGCGGAATCCCGCCGTGCTGGCGTCGCGCGTATTGAACAGCGTCAGCGCCAGCGAGAGCACGATGTACTGCCAGTAGCAGAACATGGCATACCACTGGAACAGCTTCATCACGGCGAGCTGCTTCATGGTCTCGGGCATGTCCTTGAACGCCTCGGCGGCCTCGCGCAGCGCGGCCATGAAGCCGGTCGGCAATGCTTCGATGCGTGCGCGTTCTGCCGGCGTGAGCGGCAGCTCGGGCGTCGACGTCACGGTCCACAAAATCGAACTGATCGAGAAGATTGCGCCGATGACGAACGCCACGACCGTGATCTGCGGAATGCCGTGCCCGTTCACGAGATCCTTGTTCATGCCAATCACGACGAGGATCGAGGGCGTGAGATAGGACAGCGTTTGACCGAGGCCCGTGAACGCGCTCTGCGTGAGAAACCCGATGGAATGCTGACTCACGTCGAGCCGATCAGAGACGAAGGCGCGGTACGGCTCCATCGTGATGTTATTCGCGGCGTCCAGAATCCAGAGCAAGCTGGCGGCCATCCACAGCGTCGGACTGAATGGCATGGCCAACAACGCCAGACTGCAGAGCACCGCGCCGACGAGAAAGTACGGCGTCCGGCGCCCCCGGGGGCTCAGCGTCTTGTCGCTCATCGCGCCAATAATCGGTTGCACCAGCAGACCCGTCATTGGGCCGGCCAGCCAGAGCAGTGGCAGGCTCGCTTCGTCGGCACCCAGATATTTGTAGATCGGGCTCATGTTGTTCTGCTGCAACCCGAAACTGTACTGGATTCCGAAGAAGCCAACGTTCATGTTGACGACCTGCCAGAACGAGAGCAGCGGTCTCGTCGGCGAAGCAGCGGTAGCGTTCTTCATGGGCGATTTTCGCGTGAGGCGATGATGGAAGTCGACAGCAGACGGGATATCGAGGCCATCGCGCTCTTACGCGCGGCCTGCGGCCCTGATGGAATTGCTGCATCGATGTCTACAGTGGCAACGGCGGACTATCGGGCGGTCTTCGCGCGCGATGCGGTCATGGCGGGTATGGCAGGACTGCTGCTGGGCGACGACGTGGTGTCGCAGGGGTTGGTGCGCACGCTGGAGGGACTGCGGGAACTGCAGGGTCCTGAAGGGCAGATCGCGTCGAACTTCGCACGGCGCGCGAATGCGGCCCCGCGGGTGAGCTTCGGAAGTCTGGCACCGCGCATCGATTCCGCAACATGGTATTTGATCGGAATCGATTACGGCGCGCAGAAAGGCGTGCTCGACCCCGAGTCATACCGCGCGTCGGCGACACGCGTCGTCCACCTGCTGGACGCCATCGAGTACAACGGGCGCCACCTGATGTACATCCCCACCGGCGGCAACTGGGCCGATGAGTACATCTACGACGGCTACATCCTGTACGATCAGGTGCTGCGCGCCTGGGCGCTGCGGCGTCTGGGAGCCCGCTACAACGAGCCAACGTGGGTCGCCAAGGCCTATGCCATAAGCGAGACCATCGACGCCCGCTATTGGCTCGATCCGGCCCGCATGACCGGACACCCGATGGCCTCGTTCACGCCCCTCGGCCCGCAGACGATGTTCGACCTCGCGGCGTGCAGCCTGCTCGCCCTCTCCGGCGTCGCCCCCGCCCTCGGCGCCGCCGCGCTCTCCTGGATCGACGACACCTTCCTCAAGGCCGGCCGCCTGCCGCCCGCGTTCGCGCCGGTCATTGACGAGTCGCATCCCTCGTGGCCCGCACTGCGCCGATACCATTTGCATGAATTCCGGAACGCGCCGCATCAATATCACAACGGCGGCATCTGGCCCATCTGGCTTGGCTGGCTCGCGCTGGCGCTCGGCCACGCGGCGCGACACGATGCGCTGGGCCGCCTGCGTGCCCTTGCCGAGCCGCACCTCGGCGACGAAGCTGTCTTTGCCTTCGAAGAATACTTGCACGGCGTCACGGGCGTCCCCGGCGGCGCCGCGCAGATGGCGTACTCGGCGACGGGCCAGATTTTCCTGCCGCGCGCGGATTCATCTGCCGCCTCTTCTCTTTTTTCGCGATGACCCGATCGACCGCCACGCCGGCGCAACTCGCCGATGAGTTACTCGCCCTGCTTCGCATCCGCTGGGAGTCCCACACGCTCCAGCCGCGCGTCATCGGCGTCGCGGGAGAGTCCGGCAGCGGCAAGACTCACACCGCCAGTCGCCTCGCGGAGGCCTGCAATGCGGCCGGCGTGCGCACCGTCGTGTTGCATCTCGACAACTACTTCATCCTGCCGCCGGGCACCAACCACGAGCGTCGGCACGACAATCTCGCACACGTCGGCCCGCAGGAAGTGAACATGCCGCTGCTCGCCGAACACATTACGGCGTTTCGCGCGCGCGCGCGCAACGTGCTGGCGCCGTTGGTCGATTACCCAGGCAACCGGTTCGTGGAACAGTCGTTCGACTTCTCTGCCGCGGAGCTGCTGATCGTCGAAGGCACGTATGTGCTGCAGCTCGATCAACTCGACGTCCGCATCTTCCTCGCGGCGACACACGAAGACAACGCAGAGCGCCGACGCCTCCGCGCGCGCGATCTCGATGCGCCGTTCATCGCGCAGGTGCTGGCGATCGAACATGCGATCATCGCGAAGCAGGCCGCCATCGCGGATATTCTCATCGACGACCAGTTTCAGATCGTTCGCACGGTCTGATCGGGTCACCACATCCCGTCACCGGATCAGTTCAGCCGCGCACCGGTATGCAATGCCAGCGTCGTCATCGCCGGCACCGTGAGCGCGGCGTCACCGTTCGCCGTCACCACGATCGCCGCGCCGCTGCAGGTGGCGGCTGAGCTGCCGCCGGCCGGCGTGAACTGAAAACGACCGACGTTGCAGTAACTCCCCGGCGCGAGTCGCGTCGGTAGCGTCGCCGTCATCTCGCTCGTCGTGCGATTGAACGCCACGAAGCCGGCGCCATCCCGACAGAGTGCGATGCGATTCGGATCGTCCCCGATCGTGCCAACGGTGCGACCGCATGTCGAGACCGGAGCGCTCGCCGCCACGCGACGGAAGGCCACCATGTTGGCGATCGCAGGACGCCGATGTTCGCAGATCCACGAGCCGATCTGCACCGGTCCCAACGACGCCGTGCATTTCGATGACCCGTCCCCGCTGAACGTCGATTGCGTGACGCCCGCGCTGACGCTCGGCGGCCCGGCGTCGCGTCCGCTGCCGGTGCTGCGGTCGAACCCATAGCTCGACATCACGCTGGGATACCCCTGCGGGTACGCGAGCATGAACATCACCGCCATCTCGTAACCGTCATTCTGGTAAATCAGGCTGCTGCCACGCTGGGTGTCATGATTTTCGACGAACACGACGCTCTTGTCGCTCAGGAGCACGCCGGGCGCCTGCCCTGAGACGGCGTTCAGGGTGCCACCGTTCCGGTTGCCGAATGCGTCGGTCAGTTTCGATCCATACGAGAAGTCCGTAATGTCCGCAGCACCACCCGATGCATAGCCGACGCCATAGTACTGCTGCGGCGTAACCGCCTCGCCCGATCCGGCGATGATCTCCATGAACACGTACGGCGTCGCGCGACCGGCACCTGCGGCCGCCACGTTCACGAGGGTCACAATCGCGTCGAGGTCCTTGGCCGGCACGTGCTTTGCCGCATCGATGCGATACCCCGCCACGCCGATCGCATTCAGCGCGATCAGATACTGCGCGATCGCATTCTGTACACTCGCGTCTTCCGTGCGCAGATCCGAGAGCCCAACCAGCTCACAGTTCTGCACCTGAAACGCGATCTGATAGCTGTCGATGCTGCACGGGTTGTGAAAATCGCTGCTGCGATACGGCACCGCCGGATAGTCATACTTGCTGTACCTGCTCCCGGCACTGCCGACACCACTGCCCGCCGTCATGTGATTGATGACGACGTCGGCGTAGATCTCGACGCCAACGGACTTGCAGCGCGTGACCATGTCCCGCAATTCCGCCGCCGTACCGGAGCGCGACTGATCGAGCTTGTAACTGACCGTCTGATAGCGCTGCCACCACGGATAGAACGCACCGCCCGACGTGATGACGGCATGTTCAGACGGGGGCGAGATCTGCACCCCCTTGTAACCTTTGGGGCCGAGGAACAGCTCGCACTCCCTCGCGATATCCGGCCAACGCCATTCGAAGAGATGCACGAACACATCACCAGCGGCCGCGTGTCCGCTCGCACGATACGTCGAACCGAGCGCCGTTGGCGTGGTGGGTGTGGTCGGCGTGGTGGGCGCCGTCGGTGCGGCATCACCACCGCCGCCGCAGGACGTGAGGCACAACGCCAGAACGACACCATACACCACATGAGAACGGCGTGTCATCGTGCCCGGATGATCTGGAGTGATTGGTCATTCCGGGCGACCAGAATCAGCGTCCCGGTCTTGTGCCGCAACAGCGCAAGATGTTTCACATCACCGTCGATGACGAGTCCACTCTCGGGCATGTCGACCGTCGTGAAATGTCCCTTCCCGTCACCGCGCAGCAACAGCCCGTAGCTGGCATCGTAGCGACCGAGCACCGGTGGCACGCGGCTCATGCCGCCCGCCAGCAGCAAATCAGGAATGTTATCGCCGTCAAAATCACGCACGAGTACCGACGTGATTGGCGCAAACTGCGCCTCTATGGGCAACGGCTCAATCGTGAACGTGGATCGGCCGGAGTTCCGCGCGACCACGCTATTGAACTGGTGCGCCTGCAGACGCTTCGCACCCTTTAGCTCTTCCGGCGTGAAAATGTCCTCCACGCGACTGGCTCCAAACTTCGCGTAGGAGAGGTACCGAGGCTTGAGCGACGGTAACAGCTTCACGAGTTCATCGCGTCCGGCCAGCGGATAGCTCACGCCATGCTTGTAGAACGTGATGATCTGTTCGACCGTACCATTCTTACTGAAGTCGCTCACGTACATCTGCGCCGGCTCAGTCGCCGACGCCGTGATATACGAATTGCGTCCGAGATTGCCCAGGATGAGATCGGGCTTCTTGTCGCCATCGACATCGGCGACGGTCACGCTATTCCACCAGCCGTCCTGCGTCGCCAGTCCCACTTCCTTCGTGCGCTCGGCGAACCGGCCGCCTTCCTGATGGAAGACGCGCACGGGCATCCACTCACCCGCAACGACGAGATCGAGCTTGCCATCGCCGTCATAGTCGAACCACGCGGCAGACGTGACCATGCCGGCCTCCGCCAGTCCGGGCGCGGTCGACGTTACGTCGATGAACTTGCCGTGCCCGTCATTGCGCAGCAGATGACTGTGCGGCGTCAACCCATACTTGCCTGTGACGACGCGCGCGCCGACGAAGAGATCGGGATGGCCGTCGCCATCGAAGTCGCCCGCGACGACGACGGATCCATTTTCAAAGAAGTCCGGCAACGCGGCCCGATCGCGGCGGAAGTGCCCCTGTCCATCATTGATGTACAATCGATCGCGCATCTGGTCGGCAGTCCCGGAGAACTCGTTACCGCCGCTGACGACATAGAGATCCAGCTTGCCGTCGCCGTTCGCGTCGAAGAACAGCGCATCGACGTCTTCGGCCACGCTGTCGGCCGCGATATCCGATTGCGGGCTCGCGCGGAACGTGCCGTCCGGCTGCTGCAGCATCAACTTGCCGGGCTGCCACTTCGCACCGCCAAGATACAGATCGTCAAGGCCGTCGCCGTTCACGTCACCGACGGCGAGCGCAGGGCCTTCCGCCGACAGCATGTGCGGCAGCAGTGGCTCGCGATCGAAATCATCGAATGAATTGTCCTCGTGCTTGTAACCGAGCTTAATGTCGCGCGTGACATCGGTGAAGAGCGGTACCGTACGCATGACCCGGCTCACCACTGGCCATGTCTCCGTTGCGGCGCTCTGTTCGACGACGAGCGTACGATTGAGTGGCACGTTCGTGAGCGTCTGCATGTGATGGTCGGGCCACATCACCGTCAATGCGTCAAGCACGGTATCGACGCCAAAACCAAAGTGCAGACGCTGATCGACCGACGACTGGAACCCGCGGGTCGGGTTCTGCTCGAGGAACTGCGTGGCGTTACGCTGCGTGGCCGTCACGCGCGCACCAATGCCCGCGGTGTTCTTGCCTGTGCCCTTGAGCTGTACCGTCAGGTAGCTATTGTGATTTCGTGCACGCGCCTGGTTGCGATAAATGCTTGCCGGTGCGTTGTAGTTGTTCATCACCAGATCGAGCGCGCCGCTGTTGTTCAGATCCACATACGCAGCGCCGTTCGAAAAACCTTTCTGCCCCATCCCCCATCGTGTCGCCATATCGGTGAAGTGCAGCCCGCCGTCGTTGCGAAAGATATGGTTAGCCACCGGCACCGTCGGCATCTGTTGCAGCAGGCTCAAATTCTCCTGCGTAATGCCGTTCGCGAGCGAGTGCTGCACCGTCGCATTGCCGACGAAGTTGATGTAGTCCAGGTCGTTCGGCCGACGATAGATGCCGCTTGTGACGATCAGATCTTTCTTTCCGTCGTTGTCGACGTCCGCGAAGAGCGTGGACCAGCTCCAGTCGGTCGCGTACACGCCCGCGAGATAACCAATCTCGCTGAAGCGTCCGCCGCCACGATTGAGCTGCAGCGTATTACGCGCATACTGGGGGTGATAGCCCGCCTGGAGGCGCAAGTTGAACAACGTATAGCTCTCGGCGTTCGCGGAGGACTTGAGCACATCCTCACGCTCCGGCATCATGTCGGCGACGAACACATCGGGCCGACCGTCGTTGTTGATGTCGGCCGCGTCGACGCCCATCGAGAAACGGCTCGTGTGCCGCGTCGCCGACGTGATACTCTCCGTGAACGTGCCGTCGCAGTTATTGTGATAGAGGAAGTCATTTTCCTGAAAGTCATTGGACACATACAGGTCCACGCATCCGTCGCCGTCGAAATCGCTGGCCACGACGCCTAGGCCGAAGCCTTCGATGCCGCCGAAGATGCCGGCTTTGGCGCTAACGTCCGTGAAGTGCCCGCGATCGTTGCGATAGAGACGGCCACCGCCCAGTGCGCTCCGCACATCGCGCTTCATCGCCGAGCCGATGCCGCGCTCCGTGTGCGTCGAGTGGCTGAGCAGGAAGAGGTCGAGATCGCCGTCGTTGTCGTAGTCGAAGAAGAGCGCCTGTGTCGAATAGCCGACGTGATCGATGCCCATCTCTTTCGCGCGATCCGTGAACGTTCCGTCGCCGTTGTTGATGTAGAGCGCGTTGCGGCCGTGCATGCCGAGGTAGCTCACCGACGATGAATAGATGTCGACGAGTCCGTCCCCGTTCACATCGGCCATCGTCACGCCGGTCTTCCACCCATCCGGACCACCAACACCCGCTCTGTCGGTGACATCTTCGAACTGATAGTTGCCCTTGTTCAGATACAGCCGGTTCTTCCCGAGATTCGACGAGAAGTACAGATCGGGCAATCCATCGTTGTTGATGTCGCCGACGGCCACGCCGCCGCCGTTGTAGTAGTACAGGTAGTTGAGGATGTTGAAGTCGGGCGCTTCTGGCAGCGTATTCGCAAATGCCACGCCGGTCGCTTTCGCATCAAGCAACTCGAAGAGCGGCAGCCCCGCGTTCTCGTCACTGGTCGCCGATGCGCCCGTCAGTGACTCGGTCAGCGAATCCCTCGGCGCGTCGGCCGCACGCGCGCACGCCCCCGCACCGCACAGCAGGATCGCCAGCGTACGTCGGCGCCATGTGGTCGCGAATTGGCTCACTGGGCAGCGACGCGCGCCGTCGGATGCGTCTTCAGACGCTGCACGATCAGCGCGCCGACTCGGCCGCCCTGCACCTGTCCCTGCGTGATAGCCCGACGATAGTGAATCCCGCCGTATATACGACTGATGGCCGCTTCTTCAGCCGCAGCCTTGAACGACGTGAACGAGCGCACGGGTAGTCCGTACTCGGTTTCCGCCGAGTCGGCGAACGCGAACGCGTCACCGAACTGCTCGCTCAGCACCGCCGCGGCCGCCGTCGAAATCACGCTATGCCCGCTCGTGTACTCGGGGAACGGCGGCGTCTGCAGCAGCGGCTCCCACTTGTCGTCCAGATACGTGTTGATCATCGTCTCGGGACGCACGACGTTCGTGGCGTACTTCGATTCCCAGACGCTCAGGAAGCCGTCGGCCAACGCGAGCGCCGTGCGCGCGTACGCGTCCGATGCCCGCACGATGTCCGCCTTCGTCTGGCGCGACGCGATACCGACGATGCCCATCCAGTGACCGCCAGGCGTCACTTTCTTCGTCGCAAACATCGTGTGCCCCTGCACGTGCATGACGTACGGGTTGCAATCCCAGAAGGCCGCGATGTTCCGTTGTTCTTCCGTCAGGTTCCGGCCGGTGTCGTACACTTCCTGCATCTGTGCCCAGAACGGCGACCCTTTTGTCGGATCGAACTTGATCGGCGGCTCGGGACGAAACTGGCTGGCCGAATCGATGATGAACGGGCGCAGCGTGTTCCAATTCGGCTCGACGGCATCCATGTACGCCGGCGGCGTCGGTACCCAGCGACCGGGCTCCTTGGTCACGGTGTACTTCGGCATGCCGCGCATTTCCTTGTAGTTGTCCTTCGACGCCCACGCGAGAATGTGCTTGGCGACGGTATCGCCATACGCGATCGACCGCGCGTACACCGCGTTCGACATACCGCTTTTTTGGTACTCCTCGTCGAGTCCGCGCCGCAACGTATCCATGCGCTCGCGCGAGAAGGTCAGCTGCGTTCCGACCGTCATCAGCGCGTGCACGCCGGCCAGGGGCAGCGAATACTCGACCCCCGGCTGACGCGCGGGCACGGGTGTCAGTCCATGCAGCTGGCCGGACAGCGTCGCGTACGTCGTGTCCGCCTGACGCAGCACCTCATACGCGGCGACGCTGCTGTACGCATACACGCGGCTCGCCTGCGACGGGCTAAAGATGTCATACACGATAACAGCCGTGAGATCGTGCACGGCGCGGTGCAACGGGCTGGCCTCGCGCAGCACAGACGTCGACGCGGCGGCGGTCGGCTTCGCTGATTCGGCGCGGTCCGTGGCCTTCGAGCCGCTGCACGCGGCAACGAGCACGCCGGACAGTAAAAGTGTCACGCCACCGATGGCGTGGCGGCTGAGTGCGTGGTGCGCCATGGTCATCGCGCGCCTCTTTTTTTCGTAGTGCGGGAGAGAGTCGGTCGAAAGAACATCGGCGTGTCATTGTTGCGGACGACCATGATCAGATCGCCCGACTTCGTGCGAATGCGCTGAATGTCGCGCGCCTGCCCTGGAACCTCGAAACCACTCACGGCGGCGCGCACCGGCGTGAAGCTGCCCTTCCCGTCGCCGTAGAGCGTCAGCCCATAGCTTGCGGCCATGCGCGCCAGTTCCGGCTTGAAGCCGTCAAAGTTGCCAGCCATCAGCAGGTCCGGCTTGCCGTCGCCGTTCACATCCTGTAGCAGCAGCCCGAACATCGGAGCCAGCTGCGCTTCCCGCGGCAACGGGACGAGCGTGAACGTGCCATCGCCGTTGTTCATGGCCAGCGACGACTCGAACGTGTAGGCCGCCTTCGTCGTCGCGGTCTGCAGTTCGACCGGCGAAAAAATGTCGGTCACCGTCTGCGTCGCGTAGTCCTTGTAGTTCCGGTAGCGCGCTTTGAGCGGCGGAATGGCCTTGATGAGATCATCGCGCAGTACGATCGGATAGCGCTTGCCCGACGAGATCGTCGTCAGGATCTGCTCATCGAATCCGTTGCTGTCGAAGTCCTTGACATACATGATCGTCGGTTCGGTCGCGGTCGCACGAAGGCGGCCGTTCAACCCGAGATTGCCGAGCAGGAAATCCACGCGGCCATGACCGGTGAAATCACCAACAATGAGGCGATTCCACCAACCCTCGCTGTGCTCAAGACCCGGGACGGTCATCTTTTCGAGTTTGCCGCCGCCCATGTTGCGAAACACGGTGATCGGCATGAAGTCGCCAACGATAATCAACTCCGGCCGCTTGTCGCCGGTGATATCGACCCACGCCGCATCGGTGACCATGCCGATGCGCTTGAGCGCCGGCGCCGCTTTGTCGGTCACATTCGTGAAGTGCCCCGTGCCGTCATTGTGCAACAACAGGCTTTCGGGGTCACGACCATAGTGCCCAGGCACCGAGCGCCCGCCGACGAATAGATCAAGATGACCGTCGCCGTCGTAGTCGGCCGCCACCACGCGCGAGCCGCTGGAGGTCTCGGCTGGCAAGTACCCGACCGCTTTGTGAAAGCGACCGTTGCCGTCATTCAGGTACAAGCGATCCTGCAACGCCGGTGCAGCATCCCCGAATTCGTTGCCACCGCTGACGACATAGAGGTCGGGCCGCCCGTCGCCGTTGGCGTCGAAGAATATCGCGCCAACATCCTCCGAGATCGCGTCGACCTCGAACAGCCCCGGATTGCTCCGTACGAAGTGCCCGTTGGGCTGTTGCAACATCAACTGCCCCGGTTGATCACGCGCGCCGCCCAAATAGATGTCGTCGAGACCATCGCCGTTCACATCACCAACCGCCACCCCAGGCCCTTCCATCGAGAGCATCTTCGGAATCAGCCGCTCGCGATCGAAGTCGACGAAATCATTTTCATGGTGCGTGTAGTTCAAACCGATCGTCGCGGTCACGTCGGCAAACGTTTTGGCCACGACGGGAGTCGGCACTGCCGGCGGCGCGGGTAAGGCCTCCGCGTGCTTGACCGTGATCTTCTGATTCGTCGGCACATTGCGAACCACGCTCACCCGTCCGTCCGGCCACTCGACGGTGACCGAATCGAGCTGTGTGTGCGCGCCCACGCCGAAGGTGAGCAACTGCTGCACGCTCGACTGGAAGCCCCGCACCGGCGACTCTTCCTGCATGAACTGCTGGGCGCCATGACGCAGCGTCACGCGCGCGCCGACCGCGAATCGGTTCATCCCGTCCCCGTCCAGCCACACCTGCAGGAAGTGGTTGTCCGTGCGTTGCGCCCGTGCATTGTTGCGGTACACGAATGCTTCCATGTTCACGTTGTTGACGACCAGATCCAACGCGCCATCCCCGTCGAGATCCGCATACGCCGCGCCGTTCGAAAAACTGGGTGTATCCAGCCCCCACGACTTCGCCTCGTTGGCGAACTGCATCTCGCCGGTGTTGTGGAACATGTAGTTCGAAATGCGCGTCGAACTCATCGCATCGACCAGCCCGAGAAAGTCGACCTTCTTGCCGACATACACCGCATCGGCGGCCGTCTGATTGGCCAATGACGAGATGTAGTCCTGCGACGTGACGTCCTTCGCGAGACCGTTCGTCACGAACACGTCTTTCCGTCCGTCGAGATCGAAGTCGGCGATCAGGGCGCTCCAGCTCCAGTCGGTGCGCGCGACACCTGCAAGCTGCCCGATCTCGCTGAAGGTGCCGTTGCCATTGTTCCGCTGCAGCATGTTGCGCATGAACTGGTGATGGTAGCCGTTCTGCACCTTCTGTTGATAGACGTCCCATCCTTCGAATGACGTCGTCGTACGCAGACGATATTCGTCCTCGGGCATCATGTCCGTCGTGTAGATATCCGGCCAGCCGTCGTTGTCGAGGTCGGCGACGTCCAGCCCCATCGAGAAATAGCTGCTGTACGGCATCTGCCTGTCCAGCGACTCGGTGAACGTGCCGTCGTGGTTGTTGATGTACAGATAGTCACGCTCGAAAAAATCATTCGACACGTATATGTCTGGCCATCCGTCGCGATTGACATCCGAGACCGCAACGCCTAGGCCGAAGCCGACTTCCGAGCCGTAGATCCCGGCCTTCGCGCTCACGTCGACGAAGTGCCCGTTGTCATTGCGGTACAGTTTATGGCCGCCAAGCGGGTCGCGCACGGCGCGTGTGTTGCGCATGCCGAAGCTGCTGACGGGTCGCGGCGAGTTGTTGACCAGGAACAGGTCCAGATCGCCGTCATGGTCATAGTCGAAAAACACCGCCTGCGTCGAGTAGCCACCATCAGTCAGCCCGTACTCGGCGGCCATGTCCTTGAATTGGGGTACGCCGTTCGCGTCGTTGCCCTGATTGATGAACAGCTGGTTGGCGCGTCGCTTACCAGGCTCCTTGCCGGCGTGACAGACATAGATGTCCAACTTGCCGTCGCCGTTCACATCAGCCAGTGTGACACCGGTCGTCCACGTGTCGTTGTTCGCCAGCTTCGCGGCCGACGTGATTTCGCGAAACCGGAATGCCCCTTCGTTTAGATACAGCTTCGCGCCGCCCTCGTTCGCCGTCAGAATGATTTCCGGCAGCCCATCGCCGTTCAGATCACCGAGCGCGACGCCGCCGCCATTGTAGTGATTGCGGTACGTGAAGACGTTGACGTCTTTCGTGTCCGTTACGTGATTCTGAAACGCGACGCCGGTATAGGCAGAGGGCATCAGCGTGAACAGATGTGCGTCGGCCGCGGGTGCGGTGGCGTCACGCTTCGCGCGTGGCGCGTCGGCTTGACGGTTGCAGCCGGTGAGGCCCAGCGCGACGAGCGTAAACACGGCGACGGCAGCACGATGCGAGGTGCTTGCGCATTGCGAGATGTTCGTAGACATGCAGGGAAAATAGAGGCTTCGCACTGTTTCGTGTGGTCGGTCTGTCAACCGACCGACGTGTCGCATTGGTGCTCGGCGGGCAACCCGCGCGAATGAAAAGCGCCTGCTTCTTGGTAGAGGCAGGCGCTTTTCATCAGGCCGCGCGGATCGCGCGGCCGAGATGCGGCTTAGTAACCCGGGTTCTGCTTGAGCAGCGGGTTCGTGGCCAACTGCGACGCCGGGATCGGCATCAGGATTTTGTAGCCAGGCTGCACTTCCTTGAACATGAACTTGCCCGTGAACGTACCCGCGCGGATCATGTCTTGGCGACGCTTCGCTTCGCCAACCAGCTCG
This sequence comes from Gemmatimonadaceae bacterium, assembly GCA_031366985.1. Lineage (GTDB taxonomy): Bacteria > Gemmatimonadota > Gemmatimonadetes > Gemmatimonadales > Gemmatimonadaceae > Gemmatimonas. The sequence continues at coordinate 17,248 of JANLPE010000077.1, read as the reverse complement.
AAGAGACGCTCGCTGAAGATGGACGTACGAGCCTGCGCTTGCGTCAGCGCGGCGCTGAGGGGTTTTGGAACCGTGAAGTTACGCGCACGAACAGTATTCACCGCGGCGATGGCCGACGCCGTCTGGCCCAGCTCGTTCAATGCTTCGGCCTTCGACAGGTACACTTCGCCAAGGCGGTAGTGTGCGAAGTCGTTCGGCATTTCCTGATTGGCCACCGACTGGTCGATCGGCCACTTGTAGAGACGCGCCCCTTCGTTTTCGCCAGCCTGCGTGACGTCCTTGATTTCCGGCGTGAAAACCAGCGGGTTGCCGGCGCGATCCTTCACCGGTGCGCCCGTATTGGCGTTAAACTGCGGGCCGACCAGCCAGAGCTTCTTGCGACCGTCAGCGTCGTCGAAGGCGTTGTACGTATCAGCCACCGTCGAGAAGCCGTTCCATCCTCCATAGTTCGACGAGTTGTAGTGGAACGAGCGCGAGTTGATGTTCCAACCCAGACCGCCAAGCGTGCTGAATCGCACGACAAAGATGTTTTCCTTGGAGTTCTGATTTGTCGGCACGAAGTTCGATCCGTAGCTCGCCGCCAACTGGTAGTTCGGCGAATTGATGAGACGATCCGCGACCGTCACCACATCCGCCCACCGCGGCGCACCCGGCGTCAGACCGGACGCCGTCACGGTGCCCGTATAGACCTGCGCGTTGAGATAGATGCTGACCAGCATCGCATCTGCGGCGCCCTGCGTCACACGGCCCCACTCGCCAGCATCACGCGTCGCCGGCAAGGCACCACGCGCGGCCAACAGCTCGGTCTCGACGAACTTGTAGACGTCGGCACGCGAGGCGCGCTCACGCGCCATGATCTCCGTCGTGGTGACGATCGGCACACCGCCGAAGAAGTCCATCAGGCCGATGTAATAGTACGCGCGCAGCACGCGCAGTTCGGCTTCGACGGCCGCCTGATTGGCGACCGTGTTCGGCTTAAGCGCGTTGAGCACGGCGTTGGCCTTGGCGATACCGGCCCACATCGTGTTCCACACGCCACCGATGTCTTCGTTGGTCGATCCACTCGTGGCGGTCCACGCCTGACGGTGGATTTCGAGCCAGCGGCCGTTGTCATACCAGTCCGATCCGCGCGTCGGCACGATTGTCTCATCGGTGCTGATCTGCGAGATGTTGTAGTACGACCACATGTTGTCGCGGAGTGTGGCGTACACGCCGGCCACGCCGCCCAGTACTTCGGCCGACGTACGGTAGTAGTTGTCTGGCGAAATCGCACTGGCCGGTACTTCGGTCAGTTCGGTGCACCCCTGCAGGGATGCGCCGACTGCCGATGCCAGAAGGAGAGCGCCGACACTCGCCTTTGTGATGGTCATCTTCACCGGAGAGTTCCTCTGAGTGTGGTTGGTCGGTCGGGAAAATTTGGTTCGCATCAGAAGCCGACGCGAATGCCGGTGGTGATAGTGCGAGCACGCGGGTACGCGAGGTAATCGATGCCGCGGGCAGCCAAGCCGGCCGCTGCATGGACTTCCGGGTCGTAGCCCGTGTAGTTGGTAAACATCAGCAGGTTGTCGCCCGACACATAAATCCGCGTCGGCGCCGCCTTCGACGACATGCCGTGCAGCTTGAACGAGTAGCCGACCGTAACATTCGCCAGACGCAGGAACGAACCGCTTTCGATGTAACGCGACGAGTAGATGGCCGGTTCCGTGATGGCGATGCCGTCGGTGATCGCTGACTTGAGGAAATTCTTGTCCTGTAGCGCGTTGGACTTGGTCGAGTAGACCAGCGCCGTGTTATTGAACACCTTCTGACCCACGTCGGAACGGATCAGCGTGCCGAAATCAAAGCTGCCCCACGTCCCCGAGCTGCGAATACCCATCGACATCTTTGGGTTCGCGTTGCCCAAGATCACTTCGTCGTCGCCGCCTGGCGCCGTCGTCGTACCGTTCAGCTTGCGACCAGTTTCGATGCCGCTTGCATCACGTGTCACGGTGTACTTGTTGAACAACTGCTTGCCGTCCTTATCTACGCCGACAAACTCAGCGCCCCAGAAGGTGCCCAGCGCCTGGCCGGGAATGATACGCTGCGCGTTACGTCCCGACTGGCCTTGGCCGCTGACGCCGCCGGTGCTGATGTAAAGCTGACGGCCCAAGCTCTCGACTTTATTCCGATCGACGGACATCACCAAGCCCGCCGACCACGACTTCTTGGCGTCCCTGATAAGCTGCGCATCGAGGCTGGCTTCGAAGCCCTTGTTGCTGACGGAGCCGATGTTCTGGAGCTGCGTCGAGACGACGGCCGGCTGCGGCACGTCGACGGTCAGCAGCAGATCCGTCGTCTTCTTGTTGTAGAACTCGAGCGTACCGGTGTACTTGCTGTCGTGGATCGCGTAGTCGATGGCGACTGAGCTCTGCGCCGTCTGCTCCCACTTCAGATTCGGATTCGGGTTCTGCGTCGGGACAACGCCCGTGTAGACCGTGTTACCGAAGACGTACCGCGCGCCACCATCGGTGCCGAGCAGCGTCAGCGACGCGTACGGGTTCACGCCTTGGTTACCCTGCAAGCCGTAACCGGCGCGCACGCGGAGGTCATTGAAGAACGTGCTGTTCTTCATGAAACCTTCGTCGCTCAGGCGCCACGAGGCCGACACGGCTGGGAAGGTCGCCCACTTGTTGCCGGCGCCGAACTTCGACGAACCGTCACGGCGCAGCACGCCGGTCAGGAAGTAGCGGTTCTTCCAGCTGTACGTGGCGCGCGAAAAGAACGACGCGAGGCGGCTGGTCACGGCGTACGAGTACGGCGGGTTCAGCGTCGCACCGGCGCTCAGGTTATTGAACGAGAAGGCGTCGGTCAGGAAGTTGCGACCCTGTGCACCGAAGCCGTTCGCGACGTAGTCCGCGTGCTCGTAACCACCAATGATTTCGAACTCCTGCGACGCGCCGAGATTCGGCTTGTACGTCATGAGCGTCTGGATCGTCGCCGACGACGTTTCGCGGTTGTCGATCGCCGCGAGGCCGTTGTACTCGGCGCCGGACGGACTGATGGCCGGGAAGTAGTGATTGCGATTGCTGCCCGTCTTGTCGAAGCCGACGTTGACCGTCGCGACGAGCGGATCGAAGATCGTGTACGACGCGGTGATATTGCCGAGCGTACGGTTCGTGGTGGCTTTGTCAGTGACCTGATTGATCAGCGCGACTGGGTTACGCTGCGACTGACGCCCCGTGCCGATTTCATAGTACGGGTTGCCACCCGTCGTCGAATTGAGGATGTCACGCGTCGGGTTGAAGGTGACCATGTTGTTGAACACGCCGCCTTCGAAACCGCCCGTCGACTCGAACGGGATGTACTTATTCTGAACCTGCGAGGTCGTCAGGTTCAGGCCGATCAACAGCTTGCTGTCGAGCGCCGCCGTGCTGGCGTTGAGGCGACCCTGCAGGCGCTGGAAGCCGCTACCAGTGATGACACCCTGCTGATCCATGTAGTTCAGCGAGGCGCGGTAGCGCGTATCCGATGTACCACCGGAGAACGTCAGGTTGTGGTTCTGCGTCATCGAGGTGCGCGACACCGCATCCTGCCAGTTCGTGTTCGCCGTGCCGAGACCCGTCAGGCGGCTCTGGGCAAGCTTGCCGGCGGCGACCTGGGCCTTCACGAAATCACGGTATTCGTTGCCGTTCAGCACGTCGAGCGGGCGGGCGATCGAAGCCATCGCGGAGTAGCCTTCGTACTCCATCGTGCCGCTGCCCTGCGCGCCCTTCTTCGTTTCAATCAGGATAACGCCGTTGGCGCCGCGGCTGCCGTAGATGGCCGTCGCCGACGCGTCCTTCAGTACCGTGATGTTCGCGATGTCGCTCGGGTTGAGCAACGTCAGCGGGCTGCGCGGCAGCGACGGCTGCCCGCCGAGGCCGATACCGCCGGCTTCGGTCGACTCGTTGCTGATCGGCACACCGTCGATGACGTACAGCGGCTCGCTGCTCGCGCTGATCGACGTGCCGCCGCGGATGCGCACTTCGGCGCCCGCGCCAGGCTCGCCGCTCTGCAGCGTCACATTGATACCGGCGATACGGCCGGCCAGCATGCCGTTCACGTTCGGCATGACGCCGACGTTGGCATCGCTGCCCTTGACCGTGGCGACCGAGCCCGTGATCTGCTCACGGCGCTGCGAGCCGTAACCCGTGGTCACGATCTCGGAGAGGAACGCGGCGATCGGCTTGAGCGCGAAGTTGACCGTGACGGTCGCCCCCGCGCTAACCGATGCGTCACTGTTCATGGCCGCATAACCGATGCGCGACACACGAACGGTGGCGCTGCCAGTTGGCACGCTGATCGAATAGCTGCCATCGGGCCGCGTCAGTGTTCCGCGCGTCGTCCCGACGATGGTGACGGACGCACTGGCGATCGGCGCCTGTGACGTGGCGTCGAGAACTTTGCCGGTGATGGTTCCAGTGGCGCCTTGCGCGCGAGCCTGAACCGTCCACAGCATGGCGACCGCGAGGGTGCCGAGGACACGAACGAATTTCATACGTCGGCCTTGTGGGGTGCGGTGTGAAGCATGACCCCCGCCTCGAGAGGGCGAGGAGGGCAGAAGCGGATCGCACGAGTGCGAGGACACTTCCGGGGGAACAACGGGAACGCGACGGACAACAGCGGTGGAACGGGACAAACTGTGGGGATTTTTTCGAACAGTGCGACATGCGGCCGATCACGTCGGCACTGCATACCGGATGGATGGCGCGGGGAGCGCGGACCGCATCAACGACTCGTTGCTCGATTATTCTTGTTCGGAGGGATGGCGAACGGGTAGGGAGAGCAACTGGCAACAAGCTGAGACGTAATACCGGATACTTTCAGTTGGCCAATCCTAGGGATTTTGCTTTGATTGTCAAGATTCTGTCGCAACTCGCGCGCGAGAATTCACGCGTATATTGCGGAATCCCACTGTTTTCCTCCCGCCGCCGCCTCAAGTATGTCGCTGGCCTCCTGCCTGCCGCTGCTATTCCAGCTCGCCGCATCGTCGGCCCCGGTATCCCGGTCGATCGTCCCCGCGGCCGCCGTCTCGGCCCATCCCGTGCTCGCGCTGCCCGAGGTCGGTCTCGACGACACGGCCGCCTATCAGGGTTACCAGACCCGATTCTTTCGGGATCCAGCGCAAAATTCTATGCAAATTTACGTGGATCGTCGGGCTGGACGGGTAGTCCAACTTTGGGCCGACGCAGAAAACGAGAGCATAGGATTCACCGCGCGTACCGTCACAGGCACAATTGCACCCCTCAAATGGGCCGATAACTCAGCTGTAATCGGTTACGGAAGCACCATACGGACCAGAACACTCGAATACCGCCTCCTCGCGGACGTAGACGTCATACATGTCGGTTGGTTCCTCCTCGGCACCATGCGCCTCGAACGGGACTTCCAATACTTCGAACTCGCCCGAAACGCTTTCAGTAATGCACCATATAGAATGGAGGAGACGGGGCGACTTATTTCGGCATTGGGCAAGCTTAGCGAGCCCGACCGTAAAGCCCTGCTTCCGTTGTTGAACGCACCCGACCTCGCGACGCTCGAGGCGCGCAGAGCGCCATCGATCACGGTTACCGCCGCCACGTCGCGGTGGACGGCGACGATCACGCAGCCCTCGCTGGACGGCCGAGACACGATCACGCTGGCGCTTTCGGTCGATCCGCGAACCGTCGGCGCGGTCCGAGGCGGAGACTCGCTTACCTTCTCCGCCCGCCAGGGGCACCAGATTCCGCTTTCAGTACGCGTGACCACGACCGGTGCGCCGCTGACCCCGCTGCCGCGTACCGAGATCTTCACCGCGAACTTTTTGCGCTTTTTGCGGCAGACGCGCGCCGCGGCCACCGATTCCATGTCGCCGGCCGGCCAACGAGCGCGGCGCCTCGAACGACAGGTCCGCGGCGTCGAATTGCTGTCGTCGCGCGAGAAGCTGATGGCTGGCCTGCCGACATACGCGACCTACTTCGGTCGCGACATGCTTGTCAGCGCTCTGATGATGCGTCCGATCTGGCGCAGCGCCATGTCCGAGGCCGCGATCTCGGCCGCACTCCGCAAGCTCGCAATCGACGGTCAGGTCAGCCACGAAGAGGCGCTCGGCGGACAGGCCGTTCGTGAGGCCTCGGCGGAATTCGCCGACTTGGTCGATGCGCGCATTGCCGCGACGAAGCGAGGCGATCGCGCCACCGCCGACAGTCTCCTTCGCGTCGCGACGAGCGTGTTGCGCAACGCGCGGAAGACGCGCGAGAACTATCACATGATCGACGACGAGCTGCAATTGCCAGTGCTCGTCGCGCGCTGGATCACCGACCCATCAGTGCCGCGCGCCACCAAACGCGCATTTTTGACGGGCGAGGGTCAGCGTCCGACCGGCGGCGCTGGCGTGTCGCGGCTCGCCTTGCTCGTACGGGAGCTCGCACTGGTCGCACGCATGACCAGCGCGTACGCGACGAAACCGGACGCGCTGAATCTCGTGGGCTTTACGCGGCGTGATGGCACCGGGGACGCCACCCGCTGGTCGTCGTTCAGCTGGCGCGATAGCGGTGTTGGCTACGCGAACGGGCGTTACGCGATGGATGTGAACGCGATCTGGGCGCCCCAGGCGCTCGAGTCGATGCAGCGCATCCTCACGGAGACGAAAGCCCTCGGCTTCTCGATCGACTCGATCGCGAAGCTCGAGCCCACCGTCGCGGCAACAACGACCTTTATGCGCTGGGCACATGATTCCGCGGTGCTCAACAGCGCGATCACCACATGGCGCGGTGCGTCGGCGCATTTCGTAGTGCACCGTTCGCCCGCGCAGCTACAGGCCGCCATCACGGCGCGTCTGGATTCGATGCCGACCGACGAGCGCCGCTACTGGACGGCGCGTGTCGCGGCGACCCATAGCGATCGGGATTCGTTGTCCTTCCTCGCGCTCGCGCTCGATGCCACGGGCGCTCCGATTGCGGTCGCGAACACCGATCCCGCGACCCGTCTGTTTCTTGGGGAACGCGAAGGCACGCCAACGTCGCTCGCCCAGCGAGACATCGCGAGTGCGCTGCGTGATGTGCGCGTCTTTACCCGCCCGTATCCGGCTGGGTTGCTGGTTGATGGCATCGGCCCCGCCGTCGCGAACGACGCATATGCACCACCGCGCGTGTGGGATGCGTTTGTGAAGGATGCTTACCATGGCCCCCGTGTAATTTGGGGCCGCGAAGTGAATCTCTTCCTGCTCGGGGCGGCCGATCGTGTACGCGTCGCCGAAGCGTCACGCGACGCGTCGTCCGCGGCGTATGCGCGTGAACTGCGCGCGGCGATCCGCACCGTCCGTGACGCCGTGAATGCGTCCGGATTCCACAGCGAATTGTGGAGCTACGGTTTCACCAACGGCCAGCTGGTGCCGATGCGCTATGGATCCGGCGCGGATGTGCAGCTTTGGAGCACGACGGATCTCGCGGTGGAGTATGCGCTGTCACGCATGCGAGCGCCACCGCGGTAGCGCAGCGGCGCGGATAGATCACCGGGTCACGACGCCACCCTTGCGGGTAGCACGCACGCGGCCGCACGTTCTGGGAATGATTCCTTACTCGCTCCGCCGCGCCGCGCGATTTCTTGTCGCGCTCGCTGCGCTCCTCGTCGTGGCACCCACTACGGCGCACGCCACATGGTCCGTCATCGCGATCGACCGCGCCACCGGTCGTGTCGTGATCGCTTCGGCGACCTGCGTCAACAACAACGACGCATTCCTGATGGGCATTCAGGCCGTCGTCGTGCCCGGCAAAGGCGTCGCCGCGTGCCAAGCTGGGGTTGACGGCACGCACGCCAACCAAATGCTCGTGTACAGCGAGCTGCAGAAAGGCACCGATCCGGCGCGCATCATTGAGATGCTCTCGGCCGACCCGGCCTTTCAGACGAGGCAGTTCGGCATTCTCGACCTCGAGGGTCGCACCGCCGGGCATTCGGGTCTCACCAACGGCTACGTGAGTCAGGACTATCAGGGGCAGGTGCCTGGCACGCAGATCTACTACTCGATCCAGGGCAACATCCTGCGGCCGGGTGAAGTGATACCGAACGCGGTGAAGGCGTTCCTGTACACGAAAGGCGCGATCACCGATCGCGTGATGGCAGCGCTCGAGACGGCCGATCAGTACGGCGGCGATTCACGCTGTACTTGCCCGCCGCTGCCCGCCGAGAGTGCAAAGCCGGCCATTCCCTGCGAAGGGCGCACGTCGTACGTGTCGTACATCTTGATGGCCGATAAGACCGATAGCAACGGCGACTCGCACAACAACGGCAAGTATGCGATGTATCTCACGGTCACGCAGCCGGAGCAGGGCGGTCCGAACGCGATCAGGCCCGGCGAAAATCTCAATCCGGTAAAGACGCTGCGCCTGCGCTACGACGCGTGGCGCAAGGTCCAACCGGCATCGTTCAAGTGAGGCGCGCGATGCGGTCGATCTCCGTGATGATACTCGCGCTGTCCACAATGGCGGTCGGCGCCAGGCCGGTGCAGGCGCAGACGCCGCCGGCGACTGTTCAACCCCCAGCGCCACCACCTGCCGGTCGCGGTGGTGGTGCGAACGCGCGACCACGCGGTATTCGCGTCATGACGTTGACGTCGTCGGCATTTACTGACGGTGGCATGATGCCGGCGAAGCACGCGCAGACGGGGCGCGATGTGTCGCCACCGCTTTCGTGGAGTGGCGCACCCGATTCCGTGCAGAGCTACGTGCTGATCGTGCACGATGCCGACGCCGCGATCGCCGACGGCAACGACGATCTGCTGCACTGGATGGTGTGGAATATTTCCGGAGCGATGACGGCGTTGCCCGAGGGTGTGCCGCAGGGTCCGCAAGGCGCGAGCAACGTGCGGCAGATCAGCGGCACCGGGCCATACTATCGCGGACCAGCGGCGCCGAGCACGGGACCGGCGCATCACTATGTGTTCGAGATCTACGCGCTCGATATCAACGTGAACGTGGCTGCCGTCGGGATGTCGCCGCCGGCGACGCGCTCGGCTGTCGTGGCGGCGATGGCATCGCATATTCGCGGCAAGGGCGTGCTCGTGGGATTGTACCGACGTCCGGCGCCGTAGCCGTCCTACAGCAGCGACTTCATGCGTTCGATGTCGATGTTGCCTCCGCAGACGATTGGCACGACGACATCGCTCGCTTGTAACGACAGTCGATTCGTCAGCAACGGCACGATGGCCGCGCCCGCAGCCGTCTCGGGAAACAGTTTGCAGCGCTCCATCAGGGCGCGCATGCCGAGCACGATTTCGTCGTCGGGAACGACATGCCACTCGTCGACGAAGGCCTGACAGTGTGCGAGCGTGTGTACGCCGACGAACGGTGCGGCGAGTCCGTCCGCGATGGTGTTCATCGCTGCGAGCCGTTGCGGCGACCCGGCCGCGAGTGAGCGCGTCATCGCATCGGCGCCGGCGGGTTCGACGCCGACGATGCGAATGTCGGGGTGTGATTGTTTGATCGCCGCGGCCACGCCAGAAATCAGACCACCGCCACCACAGGCGATCACCACGACGGTGGCATTCGGCACCTGCTCGAGGATCTCCAGGCCGACAGTGCCCTGCCCCGCGATGACGCGCAGATCGTCGAATGGGTGCACGAGTGTCAGTTCGCGTTCGCGCTGCAGTTCCAACGCGGTCGCGAGCAGATCGCCGTCGGTCTGAATGACCGTGCCACCATACTCACGGGTTGCCGCCACCTTCGACGCGAGCGCGGTCGCCGGCATCACGATCGTGACTGCGACACCATACTGCGACGCCCCCCACGCGAGCGCCTGCGCATGATTCCCCGCCGAGAGCGAGATGACGCCGCGAGCGCGTTCGTCATCGGTGAGCTGGCGCAGTGTGTTCAGCACGCCGCGCACCTTGAATGAACCCGTTTTCTGAAAGAGCTCGAGTTTGAGCACAACACGAGCGCCGGCGCGCATGCCGAGATACGTCGAGCCCATCACGGGCGTACGGTGGATGCGCGGCGCGACGGCGATGTGTGCCTCGCGGATGGCGTCGAGAGAGACGAGTGGCGTCGACGCGTGCGTCATGCTGATAGCTGTTCGGTCAGTGTTCATCGTTCGGGGATTTTAGAAGATGGTCACCGAAAGTCGCAGGCGCCACCCACGATGCCTTGACTCGCGTCGCGAATCGTCGAAGTTCTTGTGCATGACGAACGAGCCGTCTGATCATCTGCGCGCGCGACTTCAGGAACTCTTCAGCACCGAGCTCATAATCGAGCAGGAACTCGGCCGCGGTGGGATGGCGGCAGTGTTTCTGGCGTTCGATCCGGCGCTCGAACGCCGAGTGGCCATCAAGATGTTGTTGCCAGAGATCGCGGGCGATCAGGACGTGGCCGAGCGGTTCCTTCGCGAGGGGCGCACGGTTGCGTCGCTGCAACACCCGAACGTCGTGTCGGTCTACGCGGTGCGCAGCGGTCGCGGGACCAATGCGATCGTGATGCAGTTCGTCGATGGGCGCAGTCTCGACACGGTGGTCTCCGCGCAACGGCTGCTGCCCTTGCAGGCGGCGGGATTGATTCTGTCGCAAGTCTCGGCAGGACTGCAGCACGCGCACGAGCGCGGCGTCATCCATCGCGATGTCAAACCGGCCAACGTGCTGATCTCGCGCGACGGGCGTGCGGTGGTATCGGACTTCGGGATTGCGCGCCGCAATGATGGATCAGCAGCGACGAAGACCGGCATGGTGCTCGGCACGTGGGATTACATGAGCCCGGAGCAACGCTCGGGCGAGCGTGTGATGCCGGCGACAGATCAGTACGCGCTCGGCGTGATGGCATTCGAACTGTTGACCGGTACGCTGCCCTTCACGGGCGATCTCGGCGCCGTGATGCGCGCGCACATGCTGAACACGCCGCCGTCGTTGCGCGGCCTCCGTCCGGAGATTCCGCTGGCGGTCGAGGCGCTCGTACTGCGGATGCTCGCGAAAGCGCCTGAGGATCGCTGGCCGACACTGAACGACGCACAGCGGGTACTCGGCGCGCTTACACCGGATACCGGATCGACCACGCGACAGATCGCCGCGTACTCGAAAAATGTCCCTCGCCTGGATGCGCCGGTCACGATGCGTGTCGTCACGCCGACGCCGGTGAATACGTTTACGCCGGTCTCTATGACCGCGCTCGTCGCCGCGTTTACGCCGTCCGCGTCGAGTATCGCGCAACCGATGGCGACCCCACGCGGCCCATCGGTGGCCCCCGTCGCTGTAGTCGCGCATGCGACAACGGTTGTGAAGCCGTCGTCGCGCGCGGGATGGATCGTCGGGCTCGTCGCGATCATCGCGGCTGTGGCGATCGGATCGTGGTGGATCGTCAGTCGAAACAGTGTGTCGTCGTCGTTGCCGCAGGCGCCGACACAAGCGCCGCAGACGCAGACACAAGCGTCGCAGAGGCAGACACAGGCGGCGTCGCCGACGGCCGTTCTGCCGAGGACGACATCAGCGGCGCCGCAATCGACCGCACCAACCGCGTCGCGAGTGACCATCGGCAACGCGTTGCTGATGGAATCGCCCACAGCACCGCCGCAAGATCCACCGAGCACGCGCGCGAACGGTGACGTGAGCGTAGCCTCGAGCGCCGCCGCGGTGGCGCCGTCGCCTGCCGCGGCGAGTACTCCTTCTCCGCCGCCGTCGGCAGTCACTGCAGCGACCCTCGCCGACGCGCGTCTCATCGCGAGTCGCTTCGTGACGAGCTTGAACCAGCGTCGCGTGCGTGAGGTGACTGCACTCACGGCGATCGGCGGCGATGCATCGCTGCGGGCGGAACTGATCGCGCGCTGCGACAAGGCGGCGGAGTTCTCAGTCGGCATCGATCGACAGGCGTCGACCCCTAGAGATTGGACCAATGGTTTCGAAACTGACGTCAGTATCGAAACTGTCTGGCGCAACGGTCGCAAACTGCTGCGCGTGCATCTCTACGCGTCACGCGGTGCCGATGGATGGCAGTTGGTCGGCATCGGCCTCGAAGCGGACCGGTAGTCTCTCGCACGCGCGCACGACATCGACGTCAGGCGACGTCGCGTCATCCGTGCTGGATAAGCCACGCGCGCGTTTCGCGCATGGCCTCGTCCCACTGCGCCGCGTTCGTGAGATGGCCGGCACCGCGTAACTCGTGATGGCGGTGTGCGCGCGCATTCGGTATCGCCGACTCGCTGAGCTGTCGATGCAGCGCGCGTGTCGCAACAGGAGGGACCGACGCGTCGTGTTCCGCAGTAATACTGAGCAACGCCACATGTCGGTAGTGTGATGCGATGATATCCGGCGCCGACGCGCCGCTCGATGGTGCACCAAGCAATGCAACGGCCGCACGCATCGGAATCCCGGCGGTGATGGCGCGATACACGAGAAACGCACCCATCGAGATGCCGACGAACGCGACGCGTGAGCGATCGGCGTCATACTCACGCACCAACGTGTCAACAATCGCCGGCACTTCGGCGATCGTGCGGTCGGCGAGATCGAGCATGACCGGCATCGCCCCGTCAGGCGACCGTGCGAGCCGGGCCGCGAGTTCCGGGTTCGCTCTAGCGCCGTGATCGATCGCGTCAATACCGACGGCGATCATCCCCAACGCCGCGCATTGCTCCAACTCCGCGGCGTGGGCGAGCGCGTCGGCGCGAAAGCCGTGAAACCAGAGCACCGTGGGAAACGGTGCCGCCCCCTGCGCTGGTGTCGCGAGGAGGGCCGGCGCGCGCGCGAGAACGAGCGCCTGCACTGGGCCTATCGGGCGTTGAACATGTACTCGTTCAGGAAACGGATCGTGACCTCGTGTTCGCTGACCTGATGCGCCAAGAGGTCACCAATGCTGACAAGTCCAAGCAGTCCACTGGCGTCGACGACAGGCAGATGGCGGATGCGGTGGGTCGTCATGATTGCACCGCACTCATCGAGCGACGTGTCCGGTACGCACGTCAGCAAGGATGCCGTCATGACCGATTCGACGCTGGTTGAGGCCGGATCGAGCCGGACGGCAACCACGCGGCGCAGCACGTCGCGTTCGGTGAAGATGCCGACCAGCGCCTTGCCGTCGAGGACCAGGACGGCACCGAAGCCGTTGTCCGCCATGATCATGGCGGCTTCCAGCACAGTCGTCTGCGGTGTCACCCAGACCACGGCAGGTGGCTTGCGAGCCAGCAAATCGCGAACAGTGCTCATGTGGAACTCCGGTGGGACCGGGGACATATATGCCGGTGAACGGCGAAAGTACGACGTGGTACGCCCCGCGTACATAGGAAATCCGGCATTTTCTGCCACAATTCGGCTTCGGCAATATGTTCGGCGCGCGTGATTGGGTAGATTACGGAAATCTCACACGAGCGACGTATCACAGAACTCAAGTTTGAATCCGATGGACGCCGGTACAGCTGCACCGTGACCGAGCGCAAGGGCTCGAGCGCAGGCGCATGGTGGTGGTTCACGGTCTCCGGTGACAACCAGAGCTACGCGCCATTTCAAGCGTTGCCAAGCGACACGGCGGATTCCGTCGAAGAGCGCATCCTCAAGTACTACACGAATCGGCTTTATCAGTTGACGCAGCCCACGCAACGTGGCTCGCACTGGGCGAATCGTGGCAGTCACAACAAGCCAGCCGTCGCCGCCGCACCAGCCGACGCGCCGGTGCCGGACGCGGATATCGCCGAGTAGCGCACACCGCATCGTTCGCGCGTTACGACAAGAGCGACCTCAGACTAGATCATAGCTGAGGTCGCTGTTTTGTTTGGCAGTTGTCGGAATACCGACGAACGCGTCGAGCCTACCGGGTAAAGTCCGTATTGTCTTGCACGCATGAATTGAACGAATTATTCAACCGGACATTATGATCGATGGCGCGCCTGATCACGTAACCGGCTGAGCTTCAAGTGTTTGCGCCTTAGCGGCGACGGGGACCGGTACTTGATAGACCAGAGGGCAGCGCTCATCGCGCCAAGCTCCCGGAGCAGTTGCCTTTGGGATGACCTTCACACCCCGCATCGTTCGGAGCGTGCAATGCATTCACACACAATTCTTTCGCGGACGTGGTTGTTCGGTTCGATCGCAGGCGCGTGCCTCGCGACGTCATTGGCGCGCTGTGCTGTCGCGCAAGCGCCGAAGCAAACGACGAGCGCGTTTCCGGTGCTTGCGCGATTCGCCTGCGACAGCTCGGCGTCACAGCTGTCTGTGGCTCCGAACGGGCAACTCATCAGCATGGTCGTCGGCAAGGATTTTCGCGTGCTACACGTGGCCTCGAAGCGCAGCTGGAAAATTGCCGATTTGCCATTGGGCGACTTCGTATGGTCGCCGAAGAGCGATCGGCTCGTGTGGTCGCGAGGGGCGGAAAACAATTCGCAGGAATTCCTTTGGACCATCACGATCAATCCGCAGACAGGCACGCCCATCGGCTCGGCGCAGCGAATCTCCGTTGGTCCCGGCAGCTCGCCGTCCATCTCGCTCGACGGCCAGTGGGTCGCTTATCAGTCGGGCGATCGGTCCGACGTAAAGACCCCCACTACGCCTTGTCGTCATACCGATTGAGGGAGGACCGGAACGCGAAATTGCGCGCTTTGGTGGATTGGAAGAGATGCACTGGAGTCGGGACGGGCAGAGCCTGTACCTGAAGGCCGGCGATCGTGGTGCTCACTGGACGCTGACAAAGGCGTTCGTTGACGGACGGCCTCCCATTCAAATTCCGGAGCCGGCGAAGAGTTGGTTTGCCGGTATGACCGCTGACCGCACGCGCCTGATCTTCCTCGCAGCGAAGGGCCGAGTCGCCGAGGGCGATCAGGCGACGCTGATCGACACACTTGGACGCGAAGTCGGTCGCGTTCCCCTTCCGGTCGGCGCCATCACACAATACGACGGCGTCATTGGCGATAGCCTGTTGGTATGGGAACCGTCTCATGAGCGGCGACAGCTGGTGATTCAGCCGCTTGCCGGCGGACCAGCGAAGAGTATCCCGATCATCGGCGACGCCAATCTGTATCCGCAATGGTCGCCCGATGGCCGCCGCATCGCGTTTCACGTAGCCGAGGGCGATCGCCAATCACTGGCCATCATGAACGCCGACGGGACGAGTGCGCGCGTGTATCGGCAGACCGATCTGCGGCAAGATCCTTGGGGATTTCACTGGTCGCCGGATTCCCGTGCAATTGCCTTCTCTGGAAAGGGAGCGCGAAAGCTGATGTTGCTCGACGTGGCACGCAGCACGATCAGCGACCTCTTCGCCGACGCTACCGTTCGCATCGGTGAATGGATCTGGCACGATGACTCGCGGGCGATCTCAGCGGTCATTCTTGCCAACGGTGCTCCACCCACCATTACGCTCTTCCCGCTCAACGGACCAAAGCAAGCGCAACTCACGCTCGGCAATTGGCCTGGCGGCGTCACAGGCTATTTCATCGATGGTGCATCAATTGTTACCCGCAGTGATTCGGGGGCATTCTTTGTGCCGCTCGATGGAGGCGCACCGCGCAAGCTGGCCGATGTGCCACGCAATACGCAGCCGGCGAATGCCGCCATTTCCGCCGATCATAAAACCATCGCCGTTCCCTTCCGCGATGTGAGCCGAGGCATGTTCGGACGGGTGGAATTCATCGCCATGGAGTCCGGCGCGCGACGGGAAATTTCACTCCCCTTCTGGTTTCTCGGACCAAATACGCCCACGTTTTCCGCGGATGGACGTACACTTTTCATCGCTGGACGCTCCCCAAATGATCCGAGCGGCTCCAATGTCTACGCCGTACCGGTGGACGGTGCGCTCCCCCGAGTCGTCGCGAATCTCGGCGGCATGATGGGCGGCGCCAGCTTCGCGCTATCACCGGATGCGCGCTTCATTGTATATGCGGCGCAACGGGACGTCTCCCGCTCGCTGCTGCTCGTAGATCTTCGCAAGTCTTCGCAAGTCTTCGCAAGTCTTCGCCGTCTGCACCGGCTCCTCGTCAACGTCACTGATCACGGCCTAATCACTGCTCCGATGACTACGCGCATCCTGCTGGTCGATGATGACGCGGCCATTCGTTCGGCGCTGCAGGATGCGCTCACGTCCGCCGGATTTGAAGTCACGCCGGCCATTGTACTGACCGACGTGCGCATGCCAGAGATGAGCGGGCTTGAACTGCTGCGCGAACTGCGTGCCCGCGTGCCTGACATTGCGGTCGTACTCATGACGGCGTTCGACGATATGCCGACGGTGGTCGAGGCAATGAAGCACGGTGCTGCCGAGTTTTTGGTCAAACCGCTCGATCTCGATGAGGTGCAGCGGACGCTTGAACGCATCGTGAGTGATCGCGCGCTGCGCCAACGCGCGCGCTCCACGCCGGTAGCGCCGCCGGCCGAAGGCGCGCTCGTCGGCCGCGATCCACGGATGATTGAGATTTACAAGCGCGTGGGCCAAGCCGCTGTATCACGCGCCACCGTACTGATTCGCGGCGAGAGTGGAACCGGAAAGGAGCTGGTGGCCCGCGCCATTCATGCGCACTCGTCACTCAGCGCCGAACCATTCGTACCGGTCAACTGTGCAGCGTTGCCGACCGCATTGCTGGAGTCAGAACTGTTTGGTCATGTGCGAGGAGCATTTACCGGGGCAATGAGCGATCGCCGCGGTCGGTTCGCGCAGGCGGGGCGCGGCACCATCTTTTTGGACGAGATTGGCGACACGTCGCTGGATTTTCAGAGCAAACTGCTGCGCGTCCTGCAAGATCATGAATTTCAACCGGTCGGTGCGGACAGCACGTTGCACACCGACGCGCGCGTGATCGCGGCCACGCATCAACCGCTCGAAACCATGATCGGTGATCGGCGATTCCGTGAAGACGTGTACTATCGCTTGCGCGTCGTGGAGATCGTGCTGCCCCCGCTGCGTGAGCGTGTGTCGGATATCCCGCTGCTCGCGGAACACGTACTGCGTCAGGCGTCGATCTCGCTCGACCTCCCCATCGCCGTGTTGTCGCCCGACGCGCGGCAACGCCTCATGGAACACCAGTGGCCTGGCAATGTGCGTGAACTCGAAAACTGTCTGATGCGCGCCGTGGTGGTCGCGTCGGGCGGCGTCATTCGCCCGGAGCATCTGTCGGTGTCGTCGCCGAGTGCGACGCCTGCGCAACGTCTGCCATCGCTGGATCAATTGGAGCACGAGCATGTCGCGCGCGTGCTGGAGGCGACGCAGGGACACAAAGGGCGCGCGGCGGCATTGCTTGGCGTGTCGCGTCCCCGCTTGAACCGACTGCTCGAAAAGTACGATCTGTCATGAGCCGC
>JANLPE010000061.1:0-27930 GCA_031366985.1 Gemmatimonadaceae bacterium | reverse complement strand
GTGTACTCAGAAGTTGGTGGGCACGCGCAGACGAGGTTCCGGTCGCCGAACGCGCTCTCGATGCGCCCGACCGTCGGCCAGAACTTGCGCGCGCGCGTATACGGCGTCGGATACGCCGCCTGCTCGCGCGAGTATTTCCGGTCCCACGTGTCGCTGATCACATGCGCGGCCGTGTGCGGCGCGCGCTTGAGCACGTTGTCCTCACGATCCGCTTCGCCGCGCTCAACGGCCGCGATCTCGGCGTGGATACCAAGCATCGCTTCGCAAAAGCGGTCGAGCTCCACCTTCGATTCGCTTTCCGTCGGTTCCACCATCATCGTGCCGGCCACCGGGAACGACATCGTCGGCGCGTGGAATCCATAGTCCATCAGGCGCTTCGCGATGTCTTCGACTTCAATGCCGCTTGCGCCCTTGAAGATGCGGGTGTCAAGAATGCACTCGTGTGCCACGAGTCCGTTCTGTCCACGATACAGCACGGGATAGTGCGCCTCGAGCTTCTTCGCGATGTAGTTCGCGTTGAGAATCGCCAGCTTCGTCGCTTCGGCGAGCCCGGCGCCGCCCATCAGACGGATGTACACGTAGGAGATCGGCAGAATGCTGGCGCTGCCCCACGGCGCTGCCGACACCGGCCCGATCGGCGTCGTACCGCCCGTCGTCACGACGGGATGCGTCGGCAGGAACGGCACCAACTGCGGCGCCACGCCGATCGGTCCCATCCCCGGACCACCGCCACCGTGCGGAATGCAGAACGTCTTGTGCAGGTTCAGGTGACAGACGTCCGCTCCGAGATCACCCGGTCGAGAGATGCCGACCATCGCGTTCATGTTCGCGCCGTCCATGTACACCTGCCCGCCATACTCGTGCACGATGGCCGTGATCTGCTTGATGCGCTCCTCGAAAACGCCGTGCGTCGACGGATACGTCACCATCAGCGCACCGAGGTTCACCGCATGCTCCGAGGCCTTCGCGCGCAAATCCTCGACGTCGATGTTGCCGTTGGTATCTGTCTTTACGACGACCACGGAAAAACCCGCCATCACCGCACTCGCCGGATTCGTGCCATGCGCCGACTGCGGTATCAGACACACGGTGCGATGCGCGTCGCCACGCGCGTGGTGATACGCGCGAATGACCAGCAGTCCCGCGTACTCGCCCTGCGAGCCCGCGTTGGGCTGCAACGACACCCCGGCGAAACCGGTCACCTCCGCGAGATCCTGCTCGAGTTCGCGAAACATCGCGCGGTACCCTTCCGTCTGCGACGACGGCGCGAACGGATGCATGGTACCAAACTCCGGCCACGTGACGGGAATCATTTCGGCCGTCGCGTTCAGCTTCATCGTGCACGAACCCAGCGGGATCATGCCGTGCACGAGTGAGAAATCGCGCGCCTGCAGCGCGTACAGATAGCGCAGCATGTCCGTCTCGCTGCGATACCGATGAAACACCGGATGCGTCAGATACGTCGACACGCGCCGGAACCGCTCGTCGTACCGCGAATCGACGTCGCTGGCAACATCGTCGAAATGGAAGTCGGGCACCTCGCCGTTGTTGAACACGGTCCACAGATCGACGATGTCCGCGGGCGTGCTGGTCTCATCGAGCGCCACGGTCAGCGTGCCGGCTTCGAGCACGCGCAGATTCAGGTGATGCGCGTCGGCGGCCGTCAGGATGTCGTCCTGACCGTGTGCCCCCACCTCGACACGAATCGTGTCGAAGTAGTTCTCGTGCGTGATTGAGAAGCCGAGCTTTTCGAGTCCGGCAGACAACGTGACCGCCAGACGGTGCACGCGCGCAGCGATCTGCGCGAGTCCGTCGGGGCCATGATACACGGCGTACATGCCCGCCATCACGGCCAACAACACCTGCGCCGTGCAGACATTGCTCGTCGCCTTCTCCCGGCGGATGTGCTGTTCACGCGTCTGCAGCGCCATGCGCAGCGCGGGCGTGCCCTCGCTGTCGCGCGACACGCCGATGATGCGCCCCGGCAGCAGGCGCTTGAACTCGTCTCGCGTCGCAAAGAACGCCGCATGCGGTCCGCCGAAGCCCATCGGCACGCCAAAACGCTGCGCGCTGCCCACCGCGATGTCAGCGCCCCACTCACCCGGCGGCGTCAACAGGCACAGGGCGAGGAGATCAGTTGCCACGACGACAATCGCACCGGCCGCATGCGCCTGCTCGCACAGTCCGCGATGATCGACGACGGCACCGTCCGTGCCCGGATACTGGAGCAGCACACCAAAGACCGACTCATCGATTTTCAACGTCGTGGCGTCGGCGACAAGGATCTGCGCGCCACGCGCCTCGGCGCGGGCACGGACAACTTCAATCGTCTGCGGGTGACAGTCGTTCGCAATGACGAAGGTGTTGCGCGTCGCGGAGCCTTTGGACGCCATCGCCAGCGCCATCGCTTCAGCGGCCGCGGTGCTCTCGTCAAGCAGCGAGGCGTTCGCGATCTCCAGACCCGTGAGATCGATCACCATCGTCTGGTAGTTCAGCAGCGCTTCGAGTCGGCCCTGCGCGATCTCGGCCTGATACGGCGTGTACGCCGTGTACCAGGCCGGGTTCTCCATCACGTTGCGCAGGATCACGCCGGGCGTGTGCGTGCCGTAGTAGCCCATGCCGAGGTGCGAGCGATAGACCTTGTTGCGCGACGCCATGCGTTTAAGCGCGGCCAGCACGTCCGGCTCGCTCTGGGCCGGGCCGGTCGCCAGCGTGCCCCGGAAGCGAATCGCCTCGGGGACGACCGCGTCGATGAATGCATCGAGCGAGTCATAGCCGAGGGTCGCGAGCATCTGCCGCTGCTCGCTGGCACTGGGGCCGATGTGGCGCGGAATGAATGAATCAACCGCGAAGGACGCCGACGAAGCGGTGCGCGTTGCCATGAACTTCCTCAAGAAACAGGCCGGAACCCGGGACAGGCGAGGTGTGTGTGAAGAGCGTGTAAACTTAACCGCCGTGAGCTCTGATTCGTTGCCCCCAATCCTCCCCGACCAATGGCAGACCGTGCGCAGCGCGCCCGCCAGCGGCGCCGTCAACATGGCGTTGGACAACGCGCTGTTCGAGACGGCGCGAGCGCGCGGCACCGGTGTATGGCGCACCTATGCGTGGGCCACGCCGACAATTTCGTTCGGACGGAACGAAGCGACGCGCGGTGCGTTCGACGCCATGTCGATCGATGCCGCAGGCCTTGATGCCGTCCGACGACCGACCGGGGGGCGAGCGCTGCTGCACGCCGACGAGGTCACCTACAGCGTCACCGTCCCGATCAACGAGCGGACCGCCTGGTCGGCGGTGTATGCTGCCGTCAACGCCATACTGCTCCGCGCGATCCGTTCCCTCGGCGTGGACGCGGTACTCGTCGAGCGGACGAATGCCCCGTCGATTCGACCCGACGGGCCGGTCTGCTTCGACCGGCCAGCGATGGGGGAGATCGCCGTCGGCGGCGCCAAACTCGTCGGCAGCGCGGTCTGGCGCGACCGCGGGGCGTTTCTGCAGCACGGCAGTATCCTGCTCCGCGACCGGCAGCCACTCCTGCTCGACGCGATGCGCCCGTCACAGCTGGCCGTCCGCACGGCTTCAGAAGTAACCCTCCCCTCCGCCGCATCGCTCGACGCCTGCCTCGTTCCTCCGCCGTCATGGCACGCCGTTGCCAATGCGCTCGAGGCAGCGCTTCGCGTCGAGGTGACCTCGCGCGGTGGTGCCGTCGTCGATGATAGCGAGCCGTTGGTCGACCCGTCGATCCTCGACCGTCACACCATGCACTACACCGACCCGTCATGGCTCTGGCGCCGATAGCGGCAACTCGGCATCCTAACGCGCAGGACTTCTTCAACCCCGCCCACATGTCCCGAGTGTATCAGCGCCACGTTCGTCGAAGCGATGTCGCTCGGCCCGCGGCCCTGTGGTTGTGTCTGAGCGCCCTCGCGCTGGCGGCCTGCGCCGACTCGGTTAATAAGTCGACCGGCAAGGGGGGTGGCACGATGATCATCGCCAGCACCACCGAGCCGCACACGCTCTTTCCGCCGCGCGCGAGCAACGCGCAGGACTTCGAGGTCATCGCGTCCGTCTTCGATCGCCTCGCCGAAATCGGCCCGGGGCTGGACGCCGCCGGCGACTCGACGTTCGCGCCACGCCTCGCCACGGGATGGACGTGGGCCAAGGACTCGCTCTCGATCGCCTTCGCGCTGGATCCGCGAATCCACTGGCATGACGGCGCACCGCTGCGCGCCGCCGACGTGCAATTCACGTTCCACGCCTACACCTCGCCCGTCGTCGCGAGCGAAATGAATTCCCTGCTGGGCAATATCGATTCCGTCACCTCGCGCGATTCGCTCACCTCGGTCTTCTGGTTCAAGCGTCGCACGCCGCAGCAGTTTATGGATGCGACGTATTCGATGTTCATTTTGCCGTCGCACCTGCTGGCGAGCATCCCGGATTCGTCGCTCGTCAATGCGCCATTTGGTCGTGCACCGATCGGCACGGGACGTTTCCGGTTCGCCAGGTGGGAGTCAAAATCGCGACTCGAGATCGTCTCGGACACGGCGAACGCACGCGGTGCCGCCAAGCTTGATCGCGTCATCTGGACCTTTCTCGGCGATGCCGGTGCCGCCGCCGTGAAACTCGCCGCTGGCGAGGCGGACTTTCTGTTCAACCTGCGCACGGAAGACGTGGCGCCCTTGGCCGCGTCACCGCAATTACGACTGGAACGCAGCACACCGCTGATTTACGGCTTCGTCGGCTTCAACCTGCGAACGCGTCGCGCGAACGGGCCAATCGGAACGCCACATCCCGTTTTTGGCGACTCGCGCGTGCGACGCGCGCTCACGATGGCCGTCGATCGCGCAAAGATGGTGCGCAGCGTGCTTGATTCTGCCGGAACCGTGTCGCTCGGTCCGGCACCGCGCGCGCTCATTCCCGATACCGCCGCGCTCACGCAGCTCCCGTTCGATCTCGTCGCCGCGAAGGGACTGCTCGACAGCGCCGGCTGGACGGACACGAAGGGCGACGGCGTACGCGAGCACAATGGTGTGCCACTCGCATTCGAGCTGCTCGTTCCATCGACCAGTCCGACGCGGCTCAAGCTGTCGATTCTGCTGCAAGCGGCATTCAAGGACGTCGGCGCCAACGTGACGCTGCAGAACATGGACGGCAGCGCGCTCGGCCCGCGCCTCGAAGCAGGTGACTTCGACGCGTGGATGGGAGGCTCGGCCGCCAATCCGGGACTGCAGGGTCTGCGTCAGTCGTGGGCCTCACGCGGCGCGTCAAATTCGCAACGATACGCGAGCGCCGTTTTCGACGCTTCACTCGACAGCGCACTGACGACATTCGATGCGCGGCGCGCCCGTGGCTACTGGGCACGCGCGCTGCAAGCCGCGATCGATGACGCGCCCTCCATCTGGCTGTACGAGGAGCGCAAACCGATCGCGGTGCACAAGCGCATTCGCATGGCTCCGATGCGCGCCGATGAGTGGTATGCAAACCTCGCCGACTGGTCCGTCGATCCGACGCAGCGAATTGATCGCGATCGCATCGCCGCGAGAGGCGCACGCTGATCGGTTCAGCGGGTGACGACACGCGGGACGCGCTGACACGCATGCTGCATCGTGCGTTGCAGAGCGTCGTCGTGGTGCTCGTCGCCGCCAGCTTCGCATTCACACTACTGCACATCGCCCCAGGCGATCCCATCTCCGCGATCGCCGACATCAGCGGCATCCCGCCCGATGTGCGAGCACAGTGGCGTGCACAGGAAGGCTTCGACCAACGCATCGCCATACAGTATGTGCGGTGGATCGGCAAAGTCGCCCACGGCGACTTCGGTCGCTCCACCTCGCAAAAACGTCCCGTCATCGACGTCATCCGCGATCGGCTCCCGAACAGCCTGTTGCTGATGAGCCTTGCCTTGGGCGCGAGCGTGTTGTTCGGCGCGGCGATTGGCGCGTGGCAGGGCGCCAGAATCGGAACGCGCGCCGATCGGTCGATCTCTTTTTTATCGCTGTTGACGTATGCCGTGCCCGAGTTCTGGCTCGCGCTCGGATTGCTGACCCTGTTCGCACTCCGATTTCCCATCCTTCCCGCTGGCGGCATGATCGATGTCGCGATGCACGACTCCATGTCGCCGGTGGATCAGTTCATCGATCGGCTGCGGCACCTGATTCTGCCGTGGCTCGCGCTGACACTCATCGGCTCGGCCGTCTTTGCGCGCTATCAGCGTGAGACGATGCGCGACATGCTGCGTGAACCGTTTGTGCGCACCGCCGTGGCCAAGGGGCTCTCGCAAAGCGCCGCGCGACGACAGGCATGGCGCGCCGCGATCCTACCGATCATCACGCTCTCCGGACTTTTCTTCCCCGCCCTGGTCACGGGCGCGGTGTTCGTCGAGAACATCTTTGGCTGGCCAGGCATGGGGAGTGCGCTCCTCGGCGCGATCTCCGATCGCGACTACGCGTTAGTGAGCGCCTGCGTGATCATCGGCAGCGCCATGACGACGCTTGGCACGTTGCTCGCCGACGTGGTGCGGTCGTTCGTCGATCCGCGATTGCGGATCTCGTGACATCCGCCGTCAGCATTCTGTCGCCGTCAACGACGCGGCGATCCCACCGTTGGCGACTGCCGTTGGCGCTCGTGGCACTGCTCGTCGCGATTGCCATTTTCGCGCCACTCATCGCTCCGTATTCGCTCGACGTGCCGAAGGGTTACGACGCGATACTGAACGTGCCACCGTCGGCGACGCATCCCTTCGGCACAGACAATTTCGGACGTGACGTCATGACCCGCGTGATCTATGGCGCTCGCGTGTCGCTCGCCGTGGCCTTTTCGGCGGCATTACTGGCACTCGTCCTGGGCACGGCCTATGGATCGATCGCCGGCATGATCGGCGGAGCGACCGATCGCTGGCTCATGCGCGCGCTCGATGTCGCGCTCTCGATCCCACGACTGCTCTTACTGCTCGCCATCACGGCCTTCTGGTCTGCGAAGCTCCCGTTGGCGGCGTTTATCATCGTGCTGGGCGCGACCGGCTGGTTCGATGTGGCGCGGCTCGTGCGCGGCGAAGTACAGACGTTGGTGCGCCGTGATTTTGTCCTCGCCGCCGAGAGCAGCGGCGTGCGACGTCTGCGCATTCTGTGGCGCCATCTAATGCCACACCTGCTGCCGGTGCTCGTGGTCAGCACGACCTTGAACGTCGCCAGCACGATTACGCTCGAGGCGGGGCTCAGCTTTCTCGGGCTTGGCATACAGCCGCCAACCCCCAGTTGGGGGAACATCCTGCTCAGCGGTTCCGGGTTCGTCGGCGCGCAGTGGTGGCTGACCTTGTTCCCGGCGCTGGCCACCGTGCTGGCCGTCGTCTCCTGTCATGCGCTTGGCGATGCCTTGCGCGATGACTTCGCCATGGATCAGGTTCCCGCGTGACCGCTTCCCTCCCTGTGCCCGCATCCGACGGCGTCCGCACGGTGCCGTCTGGCACCCACGACGAGCCGCTGCTCGCCGTCACCGCATTGCGCGTGACCTTCCAAGCCGACGGCGGGATCGCGCGCGCGGTGGATGGTGTGTCGTTCACCATCGCGGCCGGCGAGACCGTCTGCGTCGTCGGCGAGTCGGGCTGCGGCAAGTCCATGACCGCGTTGTCGTTGCTTCGTCTCATTCCGCCGTCAGGGCGCATCGAGAGCGGCAGCAGCATCAGATTCGAAGGCGCCGAGATCCTCACGCTCGAGGACGCGGCGTTACGCGCCGTACGCGGCCGCCGCATGAGTATGATCTTTCAGGAGCCGATGACGGCGCTGAATCCCGTGCTCACCGTCGGCGATCAGGTCGCAGAAGTGGTCCGCGTGCACACGAAGGCATCGCGGCGCGAAGCTTGGGATCGCGCTGTCGCGATGCTCAAGGAGGTCGGCATCGCGGATCCGGCCGCACGCGCGAAGCAGTACCCGCACGAGTTGTCCGGCGGCATGCGACAGCGCGTGATGATCGCCATGGCCCTCGTGCTCGAACCGCGCCTCGTCATCGCGGATGAACCGACGACGGCGCTCGACGTCACGATTCAGGCACAGATTCTCGAGCTGCTGCGGTCGCAGCGTGATCGAACAGGGCTCGCACTCCTGCTCATCACGCACGACCTCGGTGTCGTCGCCGAAATGGCCTCGCGCGTGCTCGTGATGTACGCCGGACAGGTGGTCGAAGAGGCACCCGTTGACGCACTGTTCGCGTCGGCGGTGCATCCGTATACGGAAGGCCTCATGTCCGCCGTCCCCAGACTCGATCAGATCGGCGGCCGTCTGCGCACGATTCCCGGTACCGTGCCACCATCAACGGCATGGCCATCCGGGTGCCGTTTTCGCGAGCGGTGCGTGCATGCGTTTGACCGCTGCACCACCGAAGAACCGGCGCTCGTGCAAGTCGGCGCCGCGCACCGCGCGCGCTGCCATCTGGTGCAGGAACCGTCGCGCCGTCGTCGCGACGTGGACATCGATACGAGCTCGATGGCGGTGGGAGCATGACCACGCCGTTGCTCCGTGTTCGCGATCTCACGAAGCACTTTCCGATTCGCAGCGGTTTGCTGCAGCGGCAGACCGGCGCCGTCAAAGCGGTCGATGGCGTGTCGTTCGATCTCGCCGCCGGCGAAACGCTCGCCTTGGTCGGCGAGTCTGGCTGCGGCAAGACCACCACCGGCCGCGCGATTCTGCGACTCATCGAACCGACCTCGGGCGAGATCTCATTTGACGGCAACGACGTGCGTGCATTGCGCGGCGAGACGCTCCGGAAGCTGCGCCGCCGGATGCAGATCGTCTTTCAGGATCCGTACGGTTCGCTCAATCCACGCATGACGGTCGGTGCGGCGATCAAGGAAGGACTGATCGTGCACGATCTCGCGCGCGGCGCTGAGGCCGACCAGCGCGTGGCGCGATTGCTCGACGAAGTCGGGCTGCGGGCGGAATACGCGAATCGCTATCCGCACGAGTTCTCCGGAGGGCAGCGCCAACGCATCGGTATCGCACGCGCGCTGGCCGTCGAGCCGTCCTTCATCGTGTGCGACGAGCCGGTCTCCGCACTCGATGTCAGTGTGCAGGCGCAAGTCGTCAACCTGCTGCGCGATTTGCAGCGCGACCGCGGACTCGCGTACCTCTTCATCGCGCACGATCTCGCCGTGGTCGCCCACATGGCCGACCGCGTCGCCGTGATGTACCTCGGGCGCATCGTCGAACTCGCGTCCCGGGCACAACTGTTCGCGACGCCGCGCATGCCGTACACGAAAGCGCTGCTCTCAGCCGTTCCGGTTCCTGACCCCACGACGAATCGCCAACGCATTCTGTTGCCGGGTGAACCGCCGTCGCCGGCCAATCCACCCAGTGGATGCGTCTTTCATCCGCGCTGTCCGCATCCGCTCAAGGACGCCGCGTGCACGCGCATCGTGCCGCCGCTCGAGGAAAAAGCGCCGGGGCATTTCGTCGCCTGCCTCAAAGAGTCACCCACCCACCTCCCGCTCCCTTCCGCGTGACCATGCCCATGAGTGCCGAGGTGGCGGCCGGTCGCGCCGCCGCCGTGCAGGATCGCTCGTTCTTCGGACACCCCAAAGGACTCGGCCTGTTGTTCATGGCCGAGATGTGGGAGCGATTCTCCTACTACGGCATGCGCGCGCTGTTAGTGCTCTACCTCGTCAACGCGTTGAAGTGGGACAAAGCCGCCGCCGCCAGCCTGTACGGGACGTACACGATGCTCGTGTTTCTGACGCCACTCATCGGCGGGTATCTCGCGGATCGGTACATCGGCACGCACCGCTCACTGATTCTCGGCGGGGCCATCATCGCCACGGGACACTTTGTGCTGGCGTTTCCGGGCATGCAGGCGTTCTACGCGGGACTGGGTCTCGTCATCATCGGCACCGGTTTCTTCAAAGCCAACGTGTCGACGATGGTCGGGCAGTTGTACGAGAAGGGTGACTCGCGCCGCGACTCGGGCTTCACGTTCTTCTACATGGGGATCAACACCGGCGCGATGCTCGGGCCGCTTGTCTGCGGCTCGCTCGCGCAGAGCGATCGCTTCGGATGGCATTACGGGTTCGCTGCCGCCGGTGTCGGCATGGTGTGCGGCCTCATCATGTACACCACGCAAAAGCGCAAATTCCTCGGCAACATCGGCGATACGCCGACGGGATCATCCGCGGCCATCACGCCGATGGCTGGCGAGCAACTCGATGATCGCTCGACGATCAATGGTGTGATCGGTGCGGTAGCCGGTGCCGTGATCTCGTGGCTCCTGTCGGGCAGCATCCTTGGCGTCGTCGTTGGCGCGACCATCGGCGCGTCGCTCGCCATCACCGTACTCGGCACGCACGGCGAAGAGCGCAATCGCGTCATCGCCCTCTTCATCGTCGCGTTCTTCGTGGTGTTCTTCTGGGCCGCGTTCGAGCAAGCCGGGTCGTCGATGAACCTCTTCGCCGACAAGTACACCGATCTGACATTGGGCTCGTTCAACATTCCGTCCACGTGGTTCCAGTCGGTCAACTCACTTATCATCATCATTTGCGCGCCGATTTTTGCGGCGATGTGGATCGCACTCGGCAAGCGTAACCGGGAACCGAGTACGCCACTCAAGATGACCATTGGCCTCGCACTGATCGGTCTCGGCTTCCTCTTCCTCGCCATTGGCGGCGGTCGTGCCGACACCGGCATTAAAGTGAGTCCGATGTGGCTCGTTGGCGCGTACGCACTGCATTCCTGGGGCGAGCTGTGCCTGTCGCCCGTCGGCCTCTCGTACGTGACGCGCATGGCGCCGATCAAGTTTGCATCGCTCTTGATGGGCGTCTGGTTCCTCGCCAACGCCGCCGCGAATAAAGTGGCGGGTTTCCTCGCCGGCTACACGCCACTGCCCGGTGAAACCCCGACGGCCATTCAGCCCGGACTTGGCGGCTACATCCAGCAGCTCAGCGCGACGAACAAGGGATTCTTCACGATCTTCGTCGTGACGTCACTGGCGGCGTCAGTCGCGATGCTGGCGTGCGTGCCGCTGCTCAAGCGCCTCACGCGGTCAGTCAAAGGCTAGCTACTACGGGGGAACTGCGCGCGATGAGAGCTCAGCACTGCTCGCGCGCCGTTCCCTGCTTTACGGCCATGTGAACAAGCTCGTCGGCACAGTCCGCTCACGCGCGCGCAGCACGTCATCCGGCTCACGCCAGAACGTACGCGTCCGATCTTCATTCGAGATGCGCACTTCGAATTTCTTGCGTGGATCGCCGCCGACCGGAACCGCCACGTCGAGCCGCCACAGTCGCCGTGACCGTGGCGGCACCGCCGCCAGCAGCGACATGCCGACTGCGCCACGCGTCGATGTGCTCGTCGAATACGGCACGCTCGGGTCGGCCCACAGCCGACCGGCCTCGGCGAACCACGCGACACCGATGTCCGCCACATTCAGTCGCGACGGAATCACCAGACGCTGCTCCACGCGCGCGACGAGGCGTTCGCCACCGGGGGTCCACGAACCGCGATGCCCACGAATGCCGCCGTTGAAGTCGGCGAGTGACAGCTGAAAGGGCGATTGCATATTGCGTCCGGCAGACCATTCAACGGACATGAACGTCAACTGGTGCACGGCGGGACGGAAATACCAAGCCACTCGGCCTGAATAAATCTGATTGTCCCACGTGCGCGTGCCGCGATCATTGCGCGCTTCGCCAGCGAGCTGTGCGCCGAGGAATGACTGCTCGCCACCCACGCCGCCGTACACGCCGGTCGCGATAAACCGATCGTGATCGCGCGCGCTGCCGACGCCGATCGTTTGCCCAAACACCATACTGAGTTGCATGCCGACACGAACGTCCTGCGCACCGGTCAGCGCATCGAAGCCCTCCACGGGGACGAAGCGCAGCAGGCGCACGCCGAACAGCGCATTCACGCGTAGGACGTTGCGTTGTTTGAACGTCGCACCGAATGGACTGCCCGTGTCGGGTCGAAAGCCTTTGTCAGTAATCATGACGCGCGCCGTGTCGTACCGATCGCGCGACTGCGCCACGGAGAAACCGGCGAGTTTCAGTCGGCCGACGGTACCCACGCGCGCAATCGCGCCCAGCACGGCACTCTGTCGCGTCGTGTTGATGGCGGGACCCATGCTCGTGGGGCGAAGAAGACTGGCATAGTCGCGCGTGCCGTCGACGGATCCCAGGAACGCGTAGCGCTGCAAATCGGTGTAGTACGGATGCACGACGTCGATGCGCAGTTGTTGCCCGCGTTCCCGTCGAACACCAAGCATGCGCAGCTCGTTGCGCTGACCGAGAAACTGATAGTCCGTAAACTGGGCGCCGATCACGTCGTTGTACGCACCGCCGTCGCGCCACTGCAGCCCCACGAGGCGCGCCGATCCGGCGAGATTCGACTCGGCAAACCGAAGCGCCCGCAAGACTGGCGCCTTCGCGCTAATGATCGGCGAGACCGTCGTGCTGAATTCATCGCGCGTCTCGACCTCGAGGCGCACACCACCGGCTTCATCGTCGTACACGCGAATGCGGGCGTCGACGAGAAACGGCTGCGCGCGAAGAATGCGTTCGGATTCCGCCCGTTGAATCTGATTGCAGGCGTCACCCGGTTTCATCAACAAATAGCGGCGGATAATGTCGTCGCGCGTCGTCGAGTGGAGCGTGCGCGCCGCACGTCGGAGGAACTCGAACCGCTTCGGCAACCGCTCGGTGTACGGCGGCTGCGTGATGACGACGATGTCGTTGATGCGCTGTCCGGCACAACCGGTGACGGCCAAACGTCCCTGCTGCGACACCGGAGGCTGTCGAGCCGAATCGGGACGCGCCGCTTGTGCCGTCAACAGACACGTCGGCGTGGCGACGGCTGTCAGTGCGGCCCAGACCGACCGACGACGCATCACTTACCCATGCGACGTTTCAGGTCCGCCAGCCGCGACTCCGCGCTGGCCTCCTTTTCAGCACGGGAGCGTCTCGGCAGCGACATCGGTTCGTCCGTCGACGGCGGCGCATCAGAAAGCAGCGCATCGACGTCGCGCGCGGCCGCCGCATCCGGCGATGTCGCCGCGCCCGGCGCAACGCCAGCCATCGCCATACGTAGCTGCGAGGACATGTCTTCGTACTCACGCTCAACCAGCGTGAGCTCCTGCTGCTGCACCATCAACTTCGACTCGAGCATGCTCACTCGCTCGGCGTGCTGCGCCGCGAACTTCTCGGCGACTTCCACCGTCTCCGTGTCACCGATCTGCGCCGCCAGCCCCTGACGTCGGCGAACCGTCTCTAGGTCCGTGCGCTCGGCACGCACACGCGTTTCCGTCGCCGACGCCGCGTCGCGTAAATCTCGGATCGCCAGCTTCGCGTGCACCATCGCGTCACGCATCGACGTCGTCACACGACGACGTTCGTCGGGGGGCAGTCGACCCGAAAAGGTACGGAGCGTATCACGGAGTTCTTCAAACATCTGGCAAAGGTCGTGGCTGGACGGACGCAGGGCAACCGGGTCATTGCTTCCACCGCGCCTCATCGCGCACCTGCCGCATGAGCCGCTCTGGCGTATGAACATTTGGAAAGAACAGCCGGTCGCTCACGTGGTTCAGCGCCCATCGCAAACGCGGAAACCGCTCGGCCGCCGCGTCGAACAACGGTGCCAAACCGTGCTCGCCGGCAAGCCGATGGTCCGCCGCGAGCCGAAACCCGCGCGAGCCCATCGTCTCGAAGTATCCCAGGTCCGGTCCGCCGCGTCGCCAGCGCCGCTGTTCGATGTGATCAGGAAATAGACCGCTCATCCAAAGTGCGTAGTTCCCAAGATGGGCGCGGGCCATGAAACTGCGCGACGCATCGCCCCCCTCGATCGCCTCGCCGAGCGACGCCAGCGTGTCGAACGTCGCGTCGTCGTGCTCCGCCAGGCGCGTGGCGCGCTGTCGCAGGCCGAAATGCAGGAGCAACGAGGCCACGTAGTCCGCCAACATCCGCTCCTGTTCGCCGGCCGAGCGCATCGCGTGGCGCACCACCACGTAGCTAAAGAGGCGTAGCGAGGCATGCGCCCCCTGGCGTGCATCGAGCAGCCCCTCGAGCATTCTGGGGTCGTCCAGCAGCGGATCGAGGCCCTGGTCGGCAAGCAGTGCCTCCGCTTCATCCTGCGCGTGACCCGAGCCTCGGGACACCAGCCGAACGGCGAGTTGAGCGTCTTCCCGGCCCAGTTGGGCCCGTACGTTAGCGAGAATCATCAGCATTTCCTCCTGAAATCCCCCGTATACTGACCACCTCAAACGGCACAACCGTAACCGTCGAGGCCTCCTTTCTGTTATTATCGGACGCATCATCTCACGCCAGCGGTATTTCCTGCCGCGGCCACGACCCCGCCCTGCCTAGTGCTATACCTCGCAATCCCCGCGCAGAATGAGGACGCCACCATCGGCGTCCTCCTCTGGCGGCTCCGAACGGTGCTCGCCGAGTTCCCGCGCGAATACGAGGTCGTGGTCTATGACGACGCCAGCTCGGATGAGACGGCGGCTGTCGCGGAGCAGTACACGCACGCCATGCCGGTCACCGTGCTTCGCGGCGCCACGCCCGTCGGATATGCGGGTGCCGTCGACGCGCTCGTGCGCTACGTGGCCGGACACACGCGCTATCCGCGCCGCGACGCGATGCTCATCCTGCAGGCGGATTTCACCGATCCGCCAGGCATCGTGCCGGAATTCGCACGGCGATTTGAAGGTGGTGCGGATCTCGTCGTCGGTGAGCGCACGACGGTCGTAGATGCGCCGGTTCCTGTGCGTCGGTTGTTTACGGCGGCGGCATGGGCGCTCAAGCCATTCGTTCGCGTCGAAGGACTCCGTGATCTGACGGGCTCCATGCGCCTCGTCCGGATTTCCGCCCTGCGTGACCTGCTGCGGACGGTCGGCGACGCGCCGGTCTGCGAAGGCGACTCGTGGACCGCGAACGCCGATCTGCTCTTGCAGTTGGTGCCGCACGCGCGCCGTGTCGAGACGGTCCCCGTCGAGCCGACCTACGGTGTGCGCACTCGCGACACGCGTCGCGTAACGGTGCGTGACGCGCTCGCGGCGCTACGGTGGGGGTGGCGTGCGCGTGGGCGTCGAGTCAAGCCAAGCACGACCCCAGAGGTCGTCGCCGAGGTCAGCACGCGCAACGCGCGCCTCACGCCGGGAGCTCGTCGACGCGACGAACCAGAGGTCACCGTCGACCGCCTCCGTGAGCGCTCCAAGGAGCGCGACAAGCTGCGTGGCGAGCGCCCAGAGTCCGAACAGCCGCGGTCCCGCCGTGACGGCCGTACTGACGGCCGCGGTGAAGGTCGTGGAGCGGCACAGCGCGACGAATCCGCAGTGGCCGCGCGTCCTCCGTTACCGGAAGAACCAAAAGTCGCACGGACTGAGGAGAAGCGTGAAGAACGGTCGAAGAAGACGGCCGGGTCGCAGCGCGGTGGGTCCAAGCGGGGGGGACGGCCTACCGCCGCGATTGATCCGCGTGTCATCCTCGACGATCCGTTCGCCGCGCCGACGGCTCGCGTCCCGTCATCCGCGTCATTGCATCGTCCCGACCGGATCACGACGCCCGACGATGACGAGCGCGACGAGAAATTGCCGGACCTGGTCGATCAGCAACCGACGGTGACCACTCCGGATGCTGGTCGTCGTGCCGAAAGTTCGGCAGGCGAGGATTCTGACACCGAGGTGATCGCCGACGCCGGCGTCGGCGAATCCGAGCTCGTCGAGGACGCCGAGAACGCCGCCGACTCGGTCGATTCGAGCGAGCGAAAGCGCCGTCGGAATCGGCGGTCACGTCGTCGCCGCTCGAAGACCCGTGTCGACGGAGTCGAGTCGTCAGCGTCCGACGATTCATCCGGCAGAGCCAACGAACCGCCCTCCTCCGGCGCACGCGCTCATTCCGAGGACGCCGACGAGCGCGATGACGACGCGCCGGACGAGCGCGGCGAACCGGTCAACGACAGCGGTGCCGGCGGCGACGGTCCAGACGACGGCAGCGATGAAGCGCGGGCCTCTCGCGCGCGCCGCCGCGGGCGTCGTGGACGCCGCGGTGGATCTCGTCGATCGCGTGGCCGGAACCGTGAGGGCGACGACGGATCGTCGGGTGCGGATGGCACCTCGTCGGACGCGGGCGACCGCAGCGAACCGCCGACCGCGGACTGACCGAACCGAAACTGCTCGGTTCAGTGACGAACCGAGCAGACGCCGCGTGTGATCAGCCTACCGCCGAAATCCCGCGGTGAGCCGCTTCGCCGTTTCCGGACTCACTACCCGTACAACGCCGTATACGACCGCGCCGACGAGCGCGACCTTGATCGCCGCGCCAAGTAGCCACAGCAGCAGACTGACCAACGGACCCAACAACCCGAAGACGACCTTCAAGGCCACGAGGCCGATCAGGGCGATGAGTCCGATCGTTAGAAGGTTTTTGAGCATCGTCGATGTCCTGTAGCAAGTAGTAGGGTTTTCTCGGTCGTACGCTACGCTCTTGGCGAAAGTTTCGTCATCCGGAGAAGTACACTACCGGCTAAAATTACTTTGACAGTTACTGGTTGTTGGCTGCGAGGCGACATCAAACTAGCTTCCGCCGACCCGGAATTTCGGGGCCAGTTTGTCCCCTTTCGTTCGGATCATGGCCGACGCGCTTTACCAAATCATGGGCCGCCACCGCCGCGATCCGCTCCCCGAGCGGAAGCCGCAGTGGCTGAAGGTGAAGGCCCCCGGTAGCGACAACTACATGCGCCTCAAGCACATGATGCGGGAGCTCAACCTGCATACCGTGTGCGAGGAAGCGCATTGCCCAAACATCGGCGAATGCTGGGAGCATGGCACCGCCACGTTCATGATCCTCGGCGATGTGTGCACGCGGAACTGCGCCTATTGCGCCGTCTCCCATGGCCGGCCGCCGGCCTACGACATCGAAGAACCGTCGCGCGTGGCACGGGCGATCGCTGAACTCAACCTTCGGCATGCCGTGATCACGTCCGTCGACCGCGATGATCTGCCGGACTTCGGCTCGTTCATCTTCGCCGAGACGATCCGACAGATCCATCTGCGACTGCCGTCCTGTTCCATCGAGGTGCTCGTCCCGGACTTCCAGGGCGACGAAGACGCCATTCACGCCGTGCTCGACGCGCGGCCTGACCTCTACAACCACAACACGGAAACGGTGCCGCGCCTATACAAGAAGGCGCGTCCCGGTGGCCGGTATGAGCGTGTGCTCGAGATTTTTCGCGTCGCCAAGCGCATCGCGCCCGACATTCCAACCAAGACCGGCATCATTCTCGGCCTCGGCGAAACCAACGAAGAAGTGATTGAAGTGATGAAGGATCTGCGGGCAGTTGACGTCGACATTCTCACGCTCGGCCAATACCTGCGCCCATCCAACAGTCACATCGCCCTCGACCGGTACGTCACCCCGGAAGAATTCCGCGAACTGTACACTGTCGGCATGCGCCTCGGCTTCCGTCACGTCGAAAGCGGTCCGCTCGTACGCTCCAGCTATCACGCCTGGGAGCAAGTGCAAGCCGCCGGCGTCGCCGGTAGCGAGTAGTGCGTCGCCAGTCGTCTCTCTACTCCCTGCAGTGTCCGTCTCACGACTTTCCCAGTCTCTCTACTCGCTACTCCGTACTATCATGACTGCTTCAAGCCGTCGCAAGAAGACCGAACCTGGTCCGCGCGCGATTACCGCCTCCGGTGTTCCGGGCAACGCGCCGGCGACGAATCGCGATCTGCTGTATTCGATGCTGCTGCAGCGTCGCTTCGAAGAACGATGCGCGGAGATGTACGCGATCGGTCGCGTCGGTGGCTTCTGTCATTTGTACATCGGACAGGAGGCCGTCTCAACCGGCATCATCTCGCAGCTGCGCCCTGACGATTACGTCATCACGACGTACCGCGATCACGGACAGGCACTCGCGCGTGGCATGACACCGCGCGCGGTGATGTCGGAGTTGTTCGGACGACAGGACGGCTGCGCTAAGGGCAAGGGCGGCTCGATGCACATGTTCGACAAATCGCTCGGCTTTCTGGGCGGACATGGCATCGTCGGCGGACACATTCCGATCGCGGCCGGTGTCGGTTTCGCGATCAAGTATCGCGGTGGCGATCAGGTCATCGTGTGCT
The DNA here is from genome assembly GCA_031366985.1 of Gemmatimonadaceae bacterium. GTDB lineage: Bacteria > Gemmatimonadota > Gemmatimonadetes > Gemmatimonadales > Gemmatimonadaceae > Gemmatimonas. The sequence continues at coordinate 9,840 of JANLPE010000061.1, read as the reverse complement.
TCATGGGCGAGGCGGCGGTCAACAACGGCGCCTTCCACGAAGCGCTCAACATGGCGGCGCTTTGGAAGCTGCCATGCCTGTTCATCATCGAGAACAACCGCTATGGCATGGGCACAGCCGTCGAGCGTGCGTCCGCCATCAACGACATTTACAAGCGCGGCGCGTCGTATGACATGCCGCGCGACGTCGTGGACGGACAGGACGTGATCGCCGTTCGCGCCGCCGCCACCGATGCGATTGAGCGCGCACGCAAGGAAAGCATGCCGACGCTGCTCGAAATCCGCACCTATCGCTTCATGGGTCACTCCATGTCCGATGCGATCAGCGGCACCTATCGCACCAAAGAAGAGCTCGAGCAGTATCTCAAACGCGATCCGATTGTGCTGCATCGCCAGCGCATGGAAGAAGCGGGAGAGATCAGTGCCGCCGACGTCGCCGCGATGGACGACGAGATCAAGAAGATCGTGCAGGAAAGCATCGACTTCGCAGAACTAAGTCCAGAGCTGCCCGTCGAAGCGCTCATGGAAGACATCCTCGTCGAAACCACGAGCTGAGAGCGCAACGACCATGGCCGTAATCACGTACCGCGACGCGCTCAACATGGCGCTCCGCGAAGAAATGCGGCGCGATGACCGCGTCTTTCTCATGGGCGAGGAAGTCGCCGTCTACCAAGGCGCCTACAAAGTTTCCAAAGGACTGTTGCAGGAGTTCGGTGAGATGCGGGTCGTCGATACACCGATCACGGAACTCGGGTTCGCCGGTGTCGGCGTCGGTTCGGCGATGGCCGGACTGCGGCCGATCATCGAATTCATGACGTGGAACTTCGCGCTGCTCGCGCTCGATCAGGTCGTGAACGCGGCCGCGAAGATGCTCTACATGTCTGGCGGACAGTTCCCGATGCCGATCGTTTTCCGCGGACCGAACGGATCCGCGTTGCAGCTGGCGGCGCAACACTCGCAGGCTTGGGAGTCGTGGCTCGCGCACATCCCTGGCCTCAAGGTCGTCGCGCCCGCGACGCCGTACGATGCGAAGGGTTTGCTGAAAGCGGCGATCCGCGACGACAACCCGGTGTGCTTTCTCGAAGGAGAAATGCTCTACAACACCAAGGGCGAAGTCCCGGATGACGACTATGTCATCCCGCTCGGCAAGGCGGATCTCAAGCGCACCGGCGAGCACGTGTCGTTGATTTCGCATGGCAAGATGGTGCTGGTCGCGCTGCAGGCTGCCGAACAGCTGGCCAAGGACGGCATTCAGTGCGATGTCGTCGATCTGCGCACGATCCGTCCGATGGACGTCGACGCGATCACGACATCGGTGCGGAAGACCGGTCGTGCTGTCGTTGTCGAGGAAGGCTGGGAGATGTGCGGTGTCGGCGCGCAGGTCGTCGACTACGTCCAGCGCTATTGCTTCGACCATCTCGACGCCCCGGTGTTGCGCGTGCATCAGGCCGATGCGCCGATGCCGTACGCCAAGGGCCTCGAGAAAGCGGCCAAACCTGACGTCCCGAAGACGATCGCGGCAGTGAAGCAAGTTCTCTACATCGACTGAGCGAGACATGGCGACCAAAGTGATGATGGAAGCACTCTCTCCGACGATGGAAGAAGGGCGCTTGGCGAAGTGGCTCAAGAACGTCGGCGATGTCATCAAGACCGGCGACACGTTGGCTGAAGTCGAGACCGACAAGGCCATCATGGAACTCGTCGCGCGCGGCGACGGCATCCTGCGCGCACGTCTCGCCGAGGAGGGCGCGACCAGCGCCGTCGGCACCGTCATCGGTGTCATCGCGGCGGCGGACGAAGACATTTCCGCGCTGACCGGTGCCGCCGCGCCTGCGTCTGGCACAGCCCCCGCAAACTCAACCGCAAAATCAACCGCAGAGGCCACAGGGAGCACACAGGCTCGCGCCACCAGCGCCGGTCCTTCACCCTCGGTGTCCCCCGTGACCTCTGTGGTTCAAAAAATAGACGACCCTGCCGGCCCGGTCCGCTCCTCGCCGCTGGCCCGTCGTCTTGCCGCCGAACGCGGCGTCGCCATCGCCAACGTGCACGGCTCCGGTCCAAACGGCCGCGTGATTCGTCGCGACATCGAAGCGGCGGCCTCCGCACCTGCACCTGCCGCGGCAACCGTAATCGCGACAACTCCGGCACCGGTTGCACCACCCACAGCCGCGACCGTCGCCGCCTCATCGGCCGCGACCCCAACTGCCGTCGCAAGCGCCGCGATGCACATCGACGGCGAATTCAAAGACGTCGCGCTCACGCAGATGCGAAAGACGATCGCGCGTCGGCTCGGCGAGTCGATCGGGCCGATTCCGACGTTCTACCTCACGTCGGAAATCGACATGACGCGTGTCGCGCAGTTGCGCGAGCAGATGGTCGTTGCCGGCGAACAGTACAAGGTGTCCGTCAACGACATCGTGATCAAAGCCGTCGCGATTGCCCTGACGCGTCACCCGGAATGCAACGCCCATTGGCTGGGTGACCACATTCGTTATTTCTCGGCGGCGCACGTCGGTATGGCGGTTGCGACGGATGACGGCTTGATCGTTCCGGTCATCCGCGATGCGCATCGCAAAGGCATCGGCGCGATCGGCAAAGAAGCCCGCGAACTGGCCAAGAAAGCGCGCGAACGGAAGCTCACGCCCGATGAATTCACCGGCGGCACATTCTCCGTCTCGAACCTCGGCATGTTCGGCATCGATCAGTTCACGGCGATCATCAATCCGCCCGAGGCCGCGATTCTCGCCGTCGGCGGGACCGAGACGAAGCCTTTCTGGGAGAATGGCGCGTTCGTGCCGCGACAGCGCATGCGCGTCACGCTGAGCTGCGACCACCGGATCATCGACGGCGCCATCGGCGCCAAGTTCCTGCAGACGTTTCGACAGCTCCTCGAAGCGCCGATGATGATGCTCTTCTAGCCGATTGCGCCGCTTTGGGTCCTCCGTCTCACGGGGTGATTGATCCGGGTCACGTGTTCCTCACGTGACCCGGTTTCATGTTGGCGGGGATGGTCGTCGTGCAGAATGGTAGATTCCCTCTCGGTTGCCTGTGGTGAAACGCCAGAGGCCCATTGTATGCCCCGCCGGAGCGCCCACGCGTGACGCGACCACAGCCCAGCACGTTCTCAGACACCATGCACCAACAGCCCCCCCGGGGGATGCGTGGTCGAGCCCTCAGGTCGCTGCTGACCATCGGACTCGGACTGGTGATGGCCGCGTGCGGCGATGCGACGGGACCTGCGGCGACCGGCGGCATCACCTTCGATCTCACGGGGCTCCCCTCGGGCGCCTCTGGAGAAATTCGCTTGACGCGCGGCTCGACCGTCAAGGTCCTCACCGCTGGATCTAGTCTCGAAGGGCTGGACGCTGGCGAGTGGACCTTGACCGCGTCGACGATCACGATCGACAACGTCGAGTACGCGCCGCAACCCGCGACGCAGACCGTCAACATTCCGGCGCGCTCCGTCGGATCGGCGAAGGTTGTCTGGACCGCCAGCAGCGGTGCGATATCGCTCGCGCTGAGTGGACTGCCCGCAGGCGTGGACGGCAGCGTTCTCATCACCGGGCCGAGTAATTTTTCGAGCGTCGTAACGGCGTCGACGCTGTTGGTCAAACTCAAGCCAGGCACGTACACCGTCGCGGGGCGCGATGTCCGTGCATCGGCCGGCGTCTTTCGCGCGGATCCGCTGTCGCAGACGCTCAACGTGGTCGCATCGGCGGTGTCCGTCAGCGTCACGGTGGCGTACGGTCCCGCGCCGGCCACCATCGAAGTCGCAATCAACGGGCTGCCCGCAAGCTCAGCCCCAAACGTCACGCTCACCGCACCGAGTGGCGACATCGTGCCGGTGTTGTCGACCACGCGGATTTCGCCGGCCGCGCCGGGTCGCTGGCGGCTCGCCGCTGCGAACGTGCAGTCGGGTGGTTTCACCTACGTGGCGTCGCCGACAGCACGCGACACGTCGGTCAGTCAGGGTGACACGCTGCGCTTTGCCGTGAACTACAGCGTGAACACTGGTGCGCTCGCGGTCGCCGTGACGGGATTGCCGCAGGGAGTCACTGGCAGTGTCAACATCTCGGGACCTGGTGGATTCGCGCGTGCGTTGACGGCGACCACAACGCTGACGGATCTCACGCCGGGCACGTACACCGTCACCGCCGACTCCGTCGTACGCAATAGTGTCGCGTGGCGCGCCGTGCCACTAACGCAGCAAGTCACCGTCTCCGCCTCGATCATCGCCGCCCCCGCCACGATCGCGTACGCCGCAGTGACGGGCACCCTCGTGGTGTCAGTCAGCGGCGTGCCAAGTGGAGCGGCCGGCTCGGTGCGCGTCATCGGACCATACGGCTTTGATCGCACCGTCGCGACCACCACCGTATTCTCGATGATCGCGCCAGGCCCGTACACCATCGCGGCGGCGCCGATTGTCGCTGGCGCAGTCCCGTACGATGTCGTGCCCGCCACCGTCAACCGGGCGGTCGCCATCAACGGGCGCGACTCGCTCGACATGAATTATCAAAACGCCACCGGCACGCTGCAGGTGACAGTCAGCGGCCTTCCGGGCGGCACCGACGGCGCGCTCACGCTGACGGGCAACAGTCAGACGTTCAACATCACGGCGAGCACGACGCTGCAGAATCTCACGCCGGGCACGTATACACTGACGGCTTCGAGCGTCACGTCCGGCGTTTCGACGTATGCTGGATCGCCAACCACGCAGGCGGTGACGATCGCGCGTCAGGTGCAGGCCGCCGCCTCGGTGCGCTACGTTATCGCGAATGGTTCGATCGCAGTCGCGATTACCGGATTGCCGGTGCAGGCGACAGGCAGCGTGACGGTCACCGGCCCAAGCGCGTTTTCGCAGGTCGTCACGGTCACCCAGACGCTCACGGGGTTACTACCGGGTACGTATACGGTCGCCGCAGACTCCGTCGTGCGTAGTGGATTCGCCTATCGCGCGTCACCCGCGTCGCAACAGGTGACGGTCACCGCGTCAGTGACGGCAGCACCGGCAAACGTTGCGTACGCGGCGGTCAGCGGAACACTCGTCGTCGCCGTCACCGGCGTGCCCGGCGGATCGACGGGATCAGTACGCGTGACTGGGCCGTACGGATTTGATCGCACCGTTTCAAGCACGACGATTTTCACGCCGACGGCGGCCGGGCCCTACACGATCACCGCGTCGCCCCTCAGCGCTGCCGGCGTGCCGTACGACGTATTGCCCGCGACGGTGAATCGCACGGTGACCATCAACGGGCGTGATTCACTCGCCATGGCGTATCAGAATGCCAGTGGCAGTCTCGCGCTCGCCGTGAGCGGTCTCCCCGGCGGAGTGAATGCCGCCGTGACACTGACGGGGAATTCACAGACAACGAATCTCACCGGCAGCACTACTGTCCAGAATCTCACGGCGGGCAGCTACACGCTCGCCGCCGTCGCCGTGTCATCTGGCGGCACCACCTACACACCGTCGCCGGGCAGCCAGTCGGTGAGTATCACTCGTCAAACACAGAGCGCGGCCACGATCACGTACGCTTCGTCAGGATCCGCCAACATCGATCTCGTGCTGGACGCGGCCTATGTGACGCAGGCGACGCAGAAGATGGACGGCAGTGTGCCACTGGTCGCGGGCCGCGACGCGCTGCTTCGTGTGTTTGCACACGCCGATCAAGTCAACACGCTGTCGGCAACGGTTCGCGCACGGATCTACGAAGGGGCCACGCTGCTGCAGACGTCGACGCTGACGCGCGCAGCGTCCAGCGTACCGACCGCCATCGATGAATCGTCGCTGGCATCATCGTGGAATGTGGTGATTCTCGGCACGAATGTGCGACCAACGATGCGCATTCTCGTCGACATCGACCCGACCAACGCGGTGACGGAGTCGAACGAGTCGAACAACATTTGGCCGGCCAATGGCACGCCGCAGTCGCTGACGGTCACGACAACTCCGGCGTTCAACGTCACGTTCGTCCCGGTGACCGTGAAAGGACTCACAGGCAACGTGTCCGCCGCGAACATGGATCAGTTCCTCGTCAGTGCGAAGCGCGTCTGGCCCATCGCGCAGGTCAACGCCAGCGTACGCCCGGTCGCGTTCAGCTCGAATAACGACACGCTGTCGCTGGTCTCAAATGACAACAACGGGAAGTGGACGACGATCCTCAGCGAAATCAATACGCTGCGTGCGACCGACGCCGCCCCTTCGACGATGCACTACTTCGGTGTCGTCAAAGTCACCTACAACAGCGGCGTTGCCGGATACGGATATGTACCGGGACGTACGGCCATCGGCTGGGATTATCTGCCCAGCGGCGATGGCGTCGCGGCGCATGAGTGGGGGCACAATTTTGGTCGCGCGCATGCACCGTGCGGCGGTGTCGCCGGCCCCGACCCGTCGTTCCCGTACCCGGGCGGCCTGATCGGCGTGTACGGGTGGAATCCAACCACGAACGCATTGGTAGTGCCAACGACGAGCGACCTGATGGGCTATTGCAATCCGACGTGGGTCTCGGATTACAATTGGACGAACGCCATGTCCTATCGCCAGACGTCCGGCGCGGTTTCGTCGGCGGGGAATGCCGGCGACGGGTTGCTCGTGTGGGGCCGGGTGGTCAACGGCACGGTGATACTGGAGCCCGCCTTCCGCGTAACCGCCCAGCCGACCGCTGCGGTTTCGCGGCCAACGCATTATGTCGAAGCACTCGACGCGAATGGCGCCGTGCTGCTTGAGCTCCCGATTATTGCCGAGAGAGTCGATCACGTTACCGATCGCGACGAACGCCAGTTCGCTGTGGTGGTGCCGTGGACAGCGGCCTTGGAACAGGCGCTATCACAGGTGCGCGTGCGCGACGTGCGCACGCCGTTGCTGTCCGCGTCTCGCGCGAGCGTGAGTGCCGTGTTGGCCAGACTCGCGCGCGGTATGCGTACGGCGCAACCGCTGGCGATGCCTGATCCGCAGCCGGTGCTCGAGTCAGCGACGGCAGGCCGCACACGCGTGCGATGGAACAGCGCGGCGTATCCGATGGTGATGGTGCGTGACGCGCGCACTGGGCTCGTCATGGGATACATGCGGAGTTCCGGCGATTCGATGGCATTTGGTGGGCGGACAGTTGAGCTGGTTTATTCGGATGGCGTTCGGTCGGTGGTTAGAGGCGGGTTGCGATAAGAGAGGAAACGCGCGCGGTGAGCGCCCAGCACCGCTCAGATCTGAGAGCTCAGTTCTAGTCTGAGTTCTCGGCTCCAGGCGGTGCTGGGTTCTCATCGCGCGCTTTTCCCGTCTGTATCACGTCGGTACCTTTCACCGTCCCCGCGTCCGCCTATATCCCGCCCCGCTTTCGACCCATGGCAGCTTTCGACGTCATCATCCTTGGCGGTGGCCCCGCCGGTTATGTCTGCGCACTCCGTTGCGCGCAGCTCGGCCTTCAGACCGCCGTCGTTGAGCGTGAAGCGCTTGGCGGCACCTGCGTGATCTGGGGCTGCATTCCGGCCAAGGCACTGCTCGAGAGTGCATATCTCGCCACCAAACTCGGGCACGCCGCCGAGCATGGCATCGCCATCGAAGGGATGACGCTCGACTTCGGCACGGCAATGGAGCGTTCCCGCGGGATAAGCACGCAGAACTCCAAGGGCGTCGAGTTCCTGTTCAAGAAGAACAAGGTCACGTGGATCCGTGGCGAAGGCGTGATCGAGAAGGGAAAGAAGATCACCGTCACCAGCACCGACGGAAAGAAGGAGACGCACGAAGCAAAGAAAGCCATCGTGATCTCGACGGGCTCGCGCGTGAAGGGCCTGCCGCAGGCCGGCCTCGATCTCGACAAGAACATCGTCCTCTCCAGCGACGACGCGCTCGTCGCCGAGAAGGCGCCGAAAACGATGGCGATCGTTGGCGCTGGTGCGGTTGGCTGTGAATTCGCCGACGTATTCAGCGCCTTCGGCACGAAGGTGACGCTGATCGAAGTTGCGCCGACGATTCTTCCGATCGAGGACGCCGATTGCAGCGCCGAGTTGACGCGTGCCTTCAAGAAGCGGAAGATCGATATTCTTACCAGCGCGAAGATTCAGAGCGTCAAGGTGACCAAGACAGGAGCGACCATTGTCGTCGAAGCCGGCGGTGCGTCACAGACGCTCGAGGTCGACAAGATCCTCGTCGCCGCAGGCCGCGCGCCGAACGTCGAAAAAATCGGTCTCGAAGCGGTTGGGATCGCGAAGAGTGATCGCGGCTTTATCAAGATCAGCGAGAAGTTCGAAACGAACGTCCCCGGCTACTACGCCATCGGCGACGTCGCCGGCAATCAGATGCTGGCGCACAAAGGATCGCGCGAAGGCCACGTATTGGCGGACATGCTCGGCGGTCAGCCCACGCATCCGGTCAACTACGGCAACATCCCGAGCTGCACCTACTGCCATCCGGAAGTCGCGTCGATCGGATTGACGGAGCAGGCCTGCAAGGACAAAAAGCTCGACTACAAGGTCGGTAAATTCCCGTTCTCAGCGAACGGCCGCGCGCGCACCTCGGGCGAGACCGACGGATTCGTGAAGATCATACGCGACGCCAAGTACGGCGAGATCCTCGGCGCACACATCGTCGGCGCGCACGCCACCGAGATCATTCACGAATTGGTGGTCGCCCGTGCGAATGAGTTCACGGTTGAGGAGATCGATCTGGCGATCCACGCGCATCCGACGCTTAGTGAAGCGATCGGTGAGGCGGTGCTGGATTCGCTTGGGAAGTTGCTGCATGCCTGAGTGAAACTGCTCATTCGAGACCTTGGGGTCGCGCCGTACGACGACGTCTGGGCGTTGCAGAAGGAGCTCGCTCGTCAGCGCATTTCGGGCGAGTTGGCAGACGACACACTGCTGCTGGTGCAGCATCCCCCGGTAGTCACGCTTGGGCGTGGCACTAAGCCGGGGCACCTCTTGGCGACGCCCACGTTCCTCCAGGAACGTGGTGTGCAACTGCGCGACGTCGAGCGGGGTGGCGACATCACCGTGCATGAGCCTGGCCAACTCGTCGCGTATCCGATCGTCGATCTCAAGCTGCACACCAAAGACCTGCACTGGTACCTCAGGCAGGTCGAGGAATCGATCATTCGCGCGTTGGCGTCGCTCTGCCTTGCCAGCGGTCGCCAAGTCGGTCAGACGGGCGTCTGGCGCGAAGGACGCAAGCTCGCGTCCATAGGCGTGCATGCGCGCGATTGGGTCACCTGGCACGGCGTCGCGCTGAACGTCGAGAACGACTTGGCGACGTTTGCCCATGTCGTGCCGTGCGGAATTTCCGACGTGCAAATGACAACGGTGGTCCGTGAGTTGTTAATGGACCACCGTGATTATGCAGGTTTCGAGGCGGTGCAGCGCGCGGTCATCGCCGGATTCGCAGACGTTTTCGCGCTCGACGCCGTGGTGTACTAGCCCAAGGCGTCCAGCCTACGGCTTCTTCGGCTGTTGCGACTGCACGATCGAGTCCAGACGCTGCTTTGACAGTGAAGGGTTCGGCAGGTTCTTCTCTTGGGCGAGCTTGTCGTAGAACGACCAGCCGAGGCCTTTGAGTTTGTTGTCCTCAATGACGAGCGGGGTCTCGCGCTCCTTGAGAATGGGGTCGTCGAGCATGCCTGGCGTGTCGCGGTACCAGAGCACTTCGTATTGCGCGCCCGCGACCATGAAGGCCTGACGACGGAAGCCGTGAGCCATCCGGAGTGTGTCTACGCCGGTGCCGACAAGCGGTCCGGTGCCCATGACGGCCAAGACAGAATCCCGCGAGGTGTTGGGCTTGAGCACCTTCAGTTTGGCGGCGCCGACATCACTGCTGCCGCAGGCAGCGAGGCTGACGGCGGCGGCCGCGGCGATG
>JANLPE010000048.1:0-92926 GCA_031366985.1 Gemmatimonadaceae bacterium | reverse complement strand
CGAAAATCGGGCCCGCGCTCGCCGTGCGGCAGCGCGGCCAATCGCCCACGGTCACGCGGCACGCCTGGACGGCGCAACAGCGCGTGTCCGCGATGTATCATCGACTGTCCTTGCGGCGTGGCCCGCAGATCGCCGTGGTGGCCGTCGCGCGCGAACTCGTGGGCTATCGGTGGGCGGTGATGCGCGATCTGGAGGTCGCGCGTGAGACCGCGCCGCCCGTCGCCGCATAACAACATCACGCACCTCTGCACCTCGCACCTCGCATTTCGCATTTCGCATTTCGCATTTCGGCGCACGCGTCACGTTGTTCATCGGCGGTCCACGGGTGTCCGTCGGTACGACAGGAGCTGCCTCGCCCTCGTGATGGGGTCCGTCGGTCTGCATGACGATCCAATCTCCGATCCTAGAATGCGCGCACTCCAGACGAATTCAATGCTTGCCGCGCCGCCGTGGCGACACGGTGACCGGCGTATCTCAGCAGGATTCATCGTCGAAGATTCCGCCGGCACCCGTGGGCTCTCTCCGCATTTCAACACACAACCAACCACTACACAGGTCGAACTAAAGATCCCTCTTGACCGCAGCCCAGTCATATCAGGTTGCAGATGGAGGAGCATCTGAAGGATCGGAAGCCGTTGGTCGATCCGAAGACGGCGCCGATTGTGAAGACGGTCCCGTAACCTTCAGCGACGTAGCGTGTCGACAAACTGACGTGGCGTCATGACCGGAATGGTCAGGGCGCCACGTGTCGGTTTGAAGTGCTTAAGGTTCCCAGTGATGATGGCGTCGGCGTGGCCCGCAATTGCGACCTCGACGAACATCCGATCGTCGGGATCCGGCAGTGACAGTCGCAATGGGCGGGCGAGCGTCGTCTCGGCGATGTGCGCCATGGCGTCGAGCAACAGACGCCGCTCGATCGGATCGAAACCGAAGCGCGGTCTCGCGGTCACCTCTTCGTACTCCGCCACAATCCGTGAGTCGGTCAACAGAATCGCCTCGCGTTGCAGAATGAGTTGCAGCGCCATATCGGGCGCGCCACCGCCGGAAAGCATGGCTGACACCAGCACAGTGGTGTCGAGGACGACACGCCTCACGCGGTTCGGCGCTATGAGACTTCGCGACGGCGACGCACACGGCGCGACGCGACGATTTCGCGGTCAATGTCTGACAGCGCGAACGCGGACGTCCCATCGCGACGGGCTGCGGCCTGCGTTCGGGACAGGGCCAACAGCGCGCGCCCGCGACGCCATGCGTCGAGCGTGCCGCTGACATCTCCGTCATCAACCGGAATCAGTAGCGCCTTCGTGGTACCGTCAGCGACAAGCTCCAGAGGCTCGCCGGCAGCGAGTCGCTCGAACACTTTGCCGGGCGTGTTGCGCAGATCGCGGTAGGTAACTGGCTTGTCGGACCTGCTGCCAGTGTTCGCCTGAGATGCCAGTCGTGACCCTTTGCGGTAGAATGTCTCATGCGTTTGAGCGATGCCACCCGTACCACATTTCGAACCCATGCCCCCGCGGTGGCCCAAGCGCCGGTGAGGGCGCTCCTCGTCGGCATGGCGTTCGCGGCTTGCGGCGTCAAGTCACCGCCCACCACGGTCGAGCCACCCGCGCCACTCACCGCGGTCGGCCGCACGTACGCCGTCGGTGATACGCTCTTCCGGCGCGACGCGCGCTGGATGGGCGGCGATGCGGCGATTTCGATCGAACTCTCGAACGCGCGGACGCTCTGGTTGTTTGGTGATTCGTTCGTGTCGCTCGTCACGCCGGCGACGCGCACGAATGCGAAGCTGCCGCGCAATACGATCGCAATTCAGTCCGGCCGCGATCCAACTACGTCGACGATGACGTTCGCGTGGAATGCGTTGAACGCGTCCACGCCCACGTCGTTCTTTCCCGATGTCGGCACCAACTGGTACTGGCCGGGCGGAGGACTGCGCTTCGTCGAAGGACCACTGGTCGTCTTCCTCACCGCGGTCCGTTCGACACCCGGCATCGGACTCGGCTTCACCGTCAGCGGCTATGCGCTCGCCGTGATCGACAATCCGGACGCGAGCCCGAATGCGTGGCGCGTGCGGATCATCGATGGACCCGCGCTCCCGTTCGATGCGACGCCTGCGACCGCTGTGGTGCGCGTAGGTGACAACGTGGTCGCGCTGGCGGTGCCGCAGAACGGCTCTAAGCGCGGATTCCTCGTGCGCTATGCGGCCAGTGCGCTGATCGCGGGCACACTCACGGGCGCGCAGTGGTGGATGGGTGACGCACGCGGATGGGTGGCGACATCGAGCGTCGGGGCCGGTGGCCCGGCCGCCGTGATGGACGACGCGGGTGCCGAGTGTTCGCTGCACTTCGACTCGGCGCACAACCTGTTCGTCCATGTCGCCAGCTACGGCTTCGGCGCGACGACGATCGGCATGCGCACGGCGCCGGCGATTACTGGGCCATGGTCGACGCCGACGACAGTGTATCGTCCACCGGAGTCGGACGCCGCGGCTCCGTTCGTGTACGCAGGCAAAGCGCATCCCATGCTCGCCGCGCCCGCGGGCGATTTGCTCGTCACGTATGTCGCCAACAGCTTCACGTTCGCCGATCTGCTGACAGCCAATGGCCAGCGCACGCTGTACTGGCCGCGGTTCGCCGCGCTGCACTTCAATCGATAGCGGGCAGTATGGGGGCTGACGGCGATGCGCGCGCCAGCGTGTCCGTCGTACACGTCCCCCGTTGTTCTGTCAGCGTCCCGTGGGACGCACAGCCTATTCGCTGAGACTTGTGCGTTGTGCGCCGATCTGCACCCGGTGTAACGCTGGTGGCTCTGCTCGCGCGACCGTACCACGCGCGTGACCGTCCACCTCTCCCAATCCACACCATGCGCACGCATGCATCGAGTCGCTCAGGCGCGACGCCCCCTCAGAGCCGCGGGCCGATACGTTGGCATGTGCTGACGGCCGTCTTGCCGCTACTCGCCATTCTGGCCAGCTGTAAAGAGCATACGAAGCCTTGCGCGGTCACGGCGGTGAGCGTCAGCCCATCAGCCGCGGCGTTAGCGGTCGGCTCCAGTCAACAACTGGCGGCGAGCGCCACGGCGACGGATTGCACAGCCGCAGAAAAATCGACCGTCACTTGGACCACCAGCGCGGCGGGCGTCGCAACCGTTTCCTCGACGGGCCTCGTGAATGCCGTCGCACCGGGCACCGCGACGATCTTGGGCGCCGTCGCCGGTGCCTCGGGTTCGTCAACCATCACGGTATCACCCGCGCCGATCGCCGCGATCTCGATCACTCCGGCGGCGACCAGCGTCATCGTCGGCCAGTCGACGACCCTCTCCGCCGTCGCGACGGACGCGCAAGGCGGCACGTTGAGTGGACGGACCTTTACGTGGACGAGTCTCGTTCCGTCGATCGCGACCGTGTCGTCGTCGGGCCTCGTCGTTGGGCTGAGCGTTGGGTCGGCGACCATTACGGCAGTCGCCGAGGGGAGGAACGCGATCGCGGTTGTCACCGTCACTCCGGCGCCGGTGGCGTCGGTGGGCGTAGTGCTCGGCGTGACCTCGCTCCGACCCGGACAAACCACGCAAGCCATCGCCACCGCGACTGATGCGCAGGGCACGTCGCTAACCGGACGCGCGGTCAGCTGGCAGTCGTCGAATGCGGCGGTCGCATCGGTCGATGCCTTCGGCGTCGTCACCGCGACGTCCCCGGGATCGACGAATATCAGCGCGACGTCCGAGGGGAAGTCCGGAAGCGCAACGCTCACGGTCACCCAGGTTCCAGTCGCGTCCGTGTCGATGGCGGTCAACAGCGCCACCATGCGCGTCGGCGACACCCAGATCGCCTCGGCGTCGGCTCGTGACGCGAACGGTGTGGCGCTGACGGGGCGCAGCATGTCGTGGACGTCCTCAAATCCATCCGTGGCGTCGGTGACGCAGGGAGGCGTCATCACCGCCGTCGCCGTGGGTTCAGTCGCCATTTCGGCCTCGTCCGAGGGGCAGTTCTCGAGCGCGGCCATCACGGTGACCCCGAATGTCGCGTCGGTCGCGCTGACGGTCCCCGTCACCACGATCGTCGTCGGGCAGCAGTCGCAGGCCGCGGCGTTGGCGAAGGATGGCAGTGGCACCACCGTGACCGGCGTACTGATCACGTATTCGTCGTCGAATCTGTCGGCGGCGACGATCACATCGAATGGTGCGATCACGGCGATTTCTCCCGGTACGACGACGATCACGGCAGCGGTCGGTGCCGTGACCGCGAGTGCGCAACTCACGGTGACGCCTGTCCTCATTCCGGTCGCGTCCGTGGTGTTGTCGGCGACCTCAGGGAGCGTGCAGGTCGGTCGTTCTCTGCAGTTAACGGCGACGCCGAAGGACGCCGGCGGTGCGACACTCACTGATCGCGTGGCCACGTGGTCGAGCACTGCCACCGCAGTGGCCGCAGTGTCCTCGGGCGGATTGGTGGTCGGACTCGCGCCCGGCACCGCGACGATTCGCGCCACGATCGAAGGAATTACCTCATCCGCGGTCATCAGCGTCAACGTGGTTCCGGTCGGGACGGTCGCGATCAGCGTGCCATCGAACACGGTCAGTGTCGGCAACGCCCTGCAGGCCAGTGTGACGGTGAAGGACCAGAACAATGATGTCGTCTCGCGACCTGTGACGTATGGGAGCAGCAACAACAGCGTCGCGTCGGTGAGTCAAGGGGGGTTGATCACCGCGGTGAGCGCCGGCAACGCCACGATCAGTGCGACGTCGGAGGGCCAGAGTGGCACGGTCGCGCTCACCGTGCTTGGGACGCCGACTCTCAGCATCGTGAGCATTTCGCCCAGCAACAGCGGCGCCGACGTGTCCATCGAAGGCCAGGTGATTATCACGTTCTCCGAGAACATCAACGCTGCGACCGTGAGTGCGTCGTCCGTGGCGCTGACCAAGAGTGGCGTGGCCGTTGCGGCAACTCGGACCGTGAGCGGCAAGGTGGTCACGCTCACACCAAGTGCTTTACTTGACGAGTTCACAACATCGTACAGCACGAGCGTCACGACGGCGCTCAGGAGTTCGGTGGGCAATCAGCTGCCGGCGAACAGCTCATTGTCTTTCAGCACGGTGTTCTGGGATCCCTCGTACTACTATCGCCTCACCAACGATTACCGCGGCGCGAGTGAGTCGCTCGACTCCTATCCGGACGGAACCTACAACTGCTTTATGGGCCCCACGGGCAACTACAGTGGGCAGGCCTGGTACTTCCTGCCGATCGTGGGATCAGGTGGTTACTACACCATGCAGAACGCGTACGGCGGGCCGACCCGGGCGCTCGAAGGGGCGGCATCTCCCGGCCAGTGTTTTCTCACGGGTCCATTCATACCTGGGCAGTACACGGGCATGATGTGGAGGGCCGCCTCGGCAGCGGCGTACTCGCCCGGTCGTTACTTCTTGCAGAACTGGGGTTCGTCGGCAAAGTCGCTGGACACGCCATTGTACAACGGCATTCCGTGGCCGTCGATGCAGACGACCGGCGGGTTCTCCGGCCAGTTCTGGAGCTTCACGCGGCTGTCGCACCGATAGACTGACGGTCAACGTGTGATCGCGCGGGCGAACGTGCCACTGCACGTTCGCCCGCATTGCACATCGGCACTAATTCGCACGACCCGCATGTGTGCGTCGGTAGATGGACGGCGTTTCACCGTACTGGTCGCGAAACTTTCCGCAGAAGTGGGGCACACTCTTAAACCCTACGCCGTAGGCGACCTCACTCACGGTGATTGTCGTTTCGGCGAGCCACTGTGCGGCCTGAGCGAGTCGGTATTCCCAGAGGGCATCCATCGGCGACTTGCCCACGAGGGGCTCGAGCTTGCGATACAGCGTGCTGCGCCCCATCCCCATCGCCGACGCCATCGACTCCACGTCAAAATTCTCGTCGGAAAGATGCGCTGCTAAGACGGCGGAGAACGAGGCAAGCAGCGCTGCCGCTGACGCATCGCGCGGCGGTTCCTTCACGGGCACACTGATCGACGGCAACGACTGATCGTTGGCGCGCAGTCGCTCGCGCACCCGACGACGTGAGGCGATGAAGTTGTCCGCCAAAATCAGTAATTCGGGCAGGTCCACCGGTTTCGTCAGATACGCATCGGCGCCCGACTCCAAGCCCGCCAGTCGTGAATCGCGGGAGGCCTTGGCGGTCAGCAGGATCACGGGGATGAAATCGATATCGACGTCGCGCTTCACCGCTTCGCACAGCGCCTGACCGTCCATGTTCGGCATCATCACATCGGTGATGATGAGATCGGGCACATGCGTACGCGCCATCTCCAGCCCGCGCACCCCATCGTTCGCCACCAGCACGCGGAATCGTTCGGCCAAATGCTCGCGCAGGTACTCCAGCAAATCCGCGTTGTCCTCGACGACGAGCACGGTCGTCCAATCTGCGCCCTGCACGCGACTCGGTGCGGTCGGTTGATGCGTCTCAGGCGACACGGGGTGGCGTGGCTCGGGCGCCGCGACGGCGTGTTCGGCGGAGATCCGCGCGGTCCCCGAGGCGAGTGGCAATCGGATGATGAACGTGCTCCCCGCGCCGACGGCACTCTGTACCGTCGCAGTCCCACCGTGCAACTCCACCAGCTCGCGCACCAGCGCCAACCCGATGCCGGTGCCCTCATGCGCTCGTCGTGACGAGTCATCGATCTGAAAAAATCGTTCGAAGATGCGCGCGTGATATGCAGGATCGATACCGGGACCGGTATCGCGCACTTCGAGCACCACCGTTCCATCGCCGTCCGTATCGGCGTTCGCGCGTAGTTCCACCTCACCGCCAGATGGCGTGAACTTGAGGGCATTCCCGACAAGGTTGCCGATCACCTTTTCCATCTGATCGGGATCGTACCGCACGCGCAGTCCACCCACGGGACAGGAGAGACGAAAATCAATGCCCCGACGCTCGGCCAGCGAGGCGTAAGAATCGGCCAGTCGACGGAGCAGCGGGACAAGATCGCGTACGTCCGCGCTGAGTTGCAGCGTACCCGATTCCAATCGCGCCACGTCGAGCAATTGTTCCACCAGCTGCAACAGGCGGCGCGCGTTGTTCTGCACGCCGTCTAGGCGCCGTCGCACGAGTGGCGCCAATTCGCCGTCCCGTCCGCCGCGCAAATCGTCCACGGGTCCGATGATGAGCGAGAGGGGCGTGCGAAATTCGTGGCTGACGTTCGCAAAGAACCGCGACTTCGTTTCGTCGAGTGTGCGCAACTGATCCGACTGCGCAGCCACGGTCTGTAGCGTCGCTTTGAGCGTTGCCGTGCGCTCCTCGACGACGCGCGTCAACTGCTCGGCGTTATGCCGAAGGTTCCGCTCCCGGTATCGCACGATGAACAGCGTCGCGGCGCCAGTCGCGGCCAATAACAGGACGAAGAACGGCGGCGTCTCATAGAAATACGGCGGCACGATGAACTGCAGGGTTGCATCCTGCGTACTCGGAGTGCCGCCGGCATTAAACGCGCGAACGCGGAACGTGTGTGTGCCGGGACCGACGTCGTTGTACGTCGCTTCACGCGCATGGCCCGCATCGATCCAGTCGGCATCCACGCCGTCGATGCGGTACTCGTAGCGCACGGCGTCACTATTGCGCTGCGCGATGCCGGTGTAGTGCACGGCCAGCCGCCGCGCGCCTTGCGTCAGTCGCACCGCGCCCGACGGCTCCGCGCTGCTATCGCGATCCGTGCGGATATCCAGCACGTGCACATGTGGCGGTGTGCTGTCCAACGCGATCGCGAACGCCGGATTCACCACGGCGGTGCCGGCGATCGTCGGGAACCAGAGACGCCCATGATCGTCGCGTACACCGGGAAAGCCCACCGTCTCCGGCGCACTGAGTCCATCGTTGCGACGATAGCTGATGCCATTGACCTTTCTGGCGCGTCCGTCGAACCACGCATCGATGTCGCTGCGGGCAACCCGGTGCACGCTGCGATTGCCGCCCATCCACAAGTTCCCCCCGTCGTCGTCGAGAAGGCTCGTCACGATATTGTCGCCGAGCCCATCGCGCTCCGTCACCGCACGGAACAGACCATCGCGAAATCGTACGAGACCCGCGCCGTAGGTGCCGATCCACACCGTCCCGTCATCGTCCGCGCGGATCGCGCGCAGCGTGACCGGTGGCAGGCCGTCCGCGACACCATATCGGTGCAGCTGTCCGTTGGACCAATGGAGGAGTTCGAATGCTTGGTCGGTGCGCCGGACTACTGCCCAGACGCCCCCGTCTTTCGTCGCGGACAGGTCGATCGATTGGGCGTTCGTCGCGATGGAGTCCGTGACCGTTGCGCGTCCCGAACGTGACAATTCGACATGAAAGATGTTCGGTCCGACCGCGTACCATGCGGCGCGTTCCCACGCGCGATGGGTGGAGGCCCGTTCAACGCCACCATGCGGGAGCGTGTTGACACGGCTCTGGGCCGCCGTGGCGAACGAATTGAGTGACCACCACGTCGTGCCGCGCTGGTCGACAAAGGCGAGGGTAAATGGGAGCGCAGGTTTATCTGCCGCCAACATTCGGGTGGCACCGTTCGCGTCGACTCCAACGATAGCGCCCATGGAATCCACTTCGAGAACCGTGCCACGCGGACCTCGCGTGAGATAACGGCTCCCACGGTTGAGTACGGACAAGGTGCGAAAGGGTGTGCGACAGATTTTCTGCAACGACAATCCGCCAGCCCAGATGCATCCGTCCTCGCCCTGTGCCATGACGCCTGTTGCGCCGCCGTCCCCGAGTGGAATTCGTTCTACCGGATCGTTGCGTCCCTGCTCGAAAACGTCGAAGGTATGCCGTGTCGCCACCCAAAGCCGTCCCTCCGTGTCGATCATGAACGGTTGCGCGATAACCGCGGCCGTGAACGTCATCACGACGTCGCCGTTCACGCGAACAATTTGGCGCCGCGGAGCAGGGCCGCGCACCGCATAGGCCCCCCCGTAGGGACGAGGATCAATGAGCGGCCACCCGACGAGCGTGTGCGCAGACGGTGTTGCTCGTGCGCCAACCTGTCGCAGCGTCAGCGAAGAGTCGACCATCCAAAGCCGCCCGTTGCCGTCCCGTGACACGTGACGAGACCATCCTCCCACGGGGGAAAGACGCGGCACCACTTCGGCCGGCTCGCCGTCTTGCGCACGGAGATTCCACACGGACTCGCCAAAACCGTATAGCGTACCGCGCCGATCCTGCGCCACCGCCCAGAGCGTCCGACGCGATGGCGGAGCCACGGTCACTAGCCTGCCGCTCGCGTAGGCCAGCACCGCGTTGCCCTCGTCCAGGATCCACAACGTGTCGCCCAATCCCGCGTGTACGTCCGTGACGCGGCGTATCAGGGCGGGGGTGTTGGCTGGCGTGTAGGAGCGAAACGTGTGACCGTCGAACCGCACCAGAATCCCCCCGGCGACGATCCAGACGTAGCCGTCGGCCGCTTGCGCGATCGCCGTTATGGCTTGGCTGGGCAGTCCCTCATCGGTCGTGAATGTCTCCACTCGGTAGCCGCCGCCTTGCTGTGCCAGCGACTGCGCGCGAGCGGATTGCGCTACAGCGGATTGCGCTACAGCGGATTGCGCAACAACGACGGCGCAGAGCATGATCGGAACGAATGAGCGAATCGCGAGGTGCATGGTGCATATCATGCGCTCGGGCCGAGACGCCCGCGAGGCGTCGACGTTCGCTGGCGTCCCGAATGCTTCCCTGAGCGTCCCTCGAGCGCGCTTGGCAGTACTCAACCGGATACAGTGGAACGCAGTGCCCTGATCCGGTAGCGTCGTCGTCCGCCGCTGATGATACTCCGCAGATGGCCAAGACCTCCGTCGCTCAGACGTCCAAGCGCGTTGCGCGCTCGCTCAAAGTGCAAGCCGTCACACTCGGTGGTTCCGTCGCCGCGATGTGGACGGTCTTCGGCGTGAACGTGTTGCTCGGCGGCATGCTCAATAGCTTCGGCATCGTGCCGCGCACGCGCGCGGGCTTCGTCGATATTCTGTTCGCGCCGTTGTTGCATGCAAACCTCAATCACCTTGTCGCGAACACCATTCCGTTCTTGCTGTTCGGTTGGCTGGTGATGCTGCGCGATCGACGGCATTTCGTGCCCGTGCTCATCGCGGGCGTGCTGGGCTCGGGGCTTTTCGCGTGGACGTTCGGCGCACCTGGGTCCATTCACATCGGCGCGAGCGGCGTGGTGTTTGGATTGCTTGGCTTCCTGTTGTTGGCGGGCTGGTACGCGCGGAGTTTCGCGAGCATCGCGCTCAGCGTTGCTGTCGCCGTGCTCTGGGGCGGCACGATCGCCGGTGTACTACCCGGAACGCCTGGCGTCAGCTGGCAGGGACATCTCGGCGGATTCATCGGTGGTGTGCTGGCGGCGCGATGGATTCACGGGAAGCGTTGACGCCCGAGGGCGCTATTCGACGTTCGGCCCGAACAGCTCGTCCAACGCAATCGACAGCGTCGGCAACGCGGCATCGGGAGTCCACGCGATGCCGTCGACGTGCGTTTCTGGAAATTCCGACGCGGCCGTCCACCGCTCGACCACACGCGTGTCGCGATCGACGAGCCACACTTCGCCGACGCCGTGGCGAATGTACTCTGGCCGTTTCCGGTGACGATCACGCGCGCGGGTTGCCGAACTGAGCACCTCGACGGCAAGCATCGGTGGCGGCATTTCCTTCCACGGTAGCTCCAGATATTCGGGCGTCGGGTACACCGCGATATCCGGTTCGAACCACAATGTTTCGCGGACGTAGACACCACCAAACGCGCGGACAGACCATCCGGGGTTCGCGGCGCACCAGGCGCCGAGCTTGAGCGCCAGTCGCATTGAGACGGCTTGGTGTCCGTGCGCGGGCAGCGGCGTCACGAGCAGCTCGCCGTGCAGGATTTCGTAGCGATTGCCGTCATCCGGCAATTGCTCGAGATCCGCAAACGTCCACATGGAACGTTCCGGCACAGGCGGTGACTCCGACGTCGAACGCACACGCGGCATAGCCATATGGTCAGCTCGGCGAGGGGATTTGCGCAAGGGGCGAACATCCGCCGAGGATAGCGCGCAGCGCATCAAGCACCGTCATCGAGACAGCGCGCGCCCGACCGTTCGAACGCGCGCGTCCGCACTCAGAATCGTACCAGTGGGGCGGTGGCCTACGGCCAGCGCACCGGAGCCCCCATCGGCGCACTGAAGCACCCCGTCGGACCGATGCCACGCCAGAGCGTCGGACCGTTCACGATGGATTGTGCTTCTGTCACACCAAGTGCACAACCACCTGGGCCCGTCGTGCCATGCATCGACATCAACTGATGGCTATAGCGGTCGTTGGTGAGGTCAACCCAGCCGTTTCCGTCATAGCGGTAGATCGTGCCGAACAGATTGCTCAGGTACACCTCGCGTGGCGTCCGCGCCCACAAGGCCAGCCCCACCGGACGGTTGAATATGCGCTCGGCCGGTGTCAACACGTGCGAACGCGCGCCGGCGAGATCGCCGGTCATCGGGACATTCGACCATGCCGTGCCGTCGAAGTGCAGCAAGACGCTGTCGCCGACGGCCCAGATGTCGGTCGCGCTGGTGCCGGAGATGCGCGCCAGTGTGCGCGTCGTTGGACTCGTCATGGCATTCCACGCACTGCCGGTGTACCGCAGAATCCGACCGCCATCGCCGACGGCGAATACGTTGCTCGCCGAAGCGCCCCACACACTGAGCAGCACACCGGACCCGAACGCGGTTTCGTTGACGCACGATATCGCGGTCAGTGCGGTACAATGCAGAATCGTGTTGTCACCGACGGCCCAGACGTTCGTGCCGCTTCCCCAGACGGCGTTGTAATTGTCGCGTGCCGCTATCGGTCGCAGGCTGTCGCTGACGGACGTCCACGACGCGCCGGTGAACCGAAAGACGTTGCTCAGATTGCCGACGGCCCAGCCGTTCGATGGTCCATCGCTCCAGACGCCGGTCATCAGCCGATTCAGCGTGACGACATTCGGCGGCGGCGGGTCAACGATCCATTGTCCGACGGTCCATCGTGCGAGGAACGCCTGAAGGCCGACGGCGAACGCACTCGTCGACGAGTTGACGAAGACGTCGCGCATCGAGGGCTGATAAGCGAGCGTCGTGACACCGGTCGCGGACGACATGCGCTCGATGCGACCGAAACTGCTGGCGATGAACGCGCCGCCGCCACCGGGAATCGCCCACGGTCGTGAGGCGGCGAGTGTGAAACGAGACTTGCCGAGTAACGTCCATCCGCCACCATCGAACCGATAGAATCCGCGCTCGACGGCCGCGCTGTCGCCGTACGCATAGACCTCAGTCGGTGACGCGGCGCCAATGTGATAGCTGCGGCCAGTTGGGAGCCCCGACGTGGAAAGAGGCGTCCAGC
Organism: Gemmatimonadaceae bacterium; assembly: GCA_031366985.1. Taxonomy (GTDB): domain Bacteria; phylum Gemmatimonadota; class Gemmatimonadetes; order Gemmatimonadales; family Gemmatimonadaceae; genus Gemmatimonas. The sequence continues at coordinate 80,563 of JANLPE010000048.1, read as the reverse complement.
TGGTGCCGCTCCAGCGCATGGCCGCACCGCTCTGATTCATGACATACGCCTGTCCAGGCGCGACGCACTGCAGATCGATACGAGAGCCTGTTGGCTGCGTAGTCTGCGCGGTCCACGTCGTGCCGTCAAAACGATAGAGCGCGCCGGAGGTGGAACTCGCGAAGGCTTCGGTCGCGCTCGAGATGCACACGCCGTTGACCGGATTCGCGATGCCGAGTGCGTAGCTCGTGAACGAGGTGCCATTGCCAATCGCGACGAAGCCTTGACCACCGCCGGCGATGATCAGCTTGTTCGCGCCCGATCCCGTTCCCGCAATCGACAGGATCGGATTGCTGAGTGCCGCCACCCGAGCGATCGCGGTGCCATCGTAGCGAAACAACCCCGTCGTCGACGCGATGTAGACGTCGTTCGTGGCGAAGGCCAGCACATCATTGAACGGAGGCGGCCCGCTCGGGTTGAACGCGGGTCCGAAAACGCGTCGCCACGTCCCATTCTCGAAGATCGACAGCACCGCTCTGGGGCTTTGGTACTGCGTCGGATCGTTGTTGTAGGTGAACTGGAATCCTGGCGTCAGCATGAACAACGTCGGTACGGCGCTGCCGTTCGCGACACCGCTGATCGGTGTCATTTCGTTGCTGAGTGACGCGAAAATGGCATCGGCGGATGCCTCCTTCCCTCCAAGCCGCAGCGCTTGGTCGCCAGTCCAGCCGATGACGCCCAACCGCGAGATCGACAAGTCGATCGGTGGGATCGTCGGGGTGCGTCCTTGTGAGACTTCGAACGGGCCGATTGGTACCGCCGAGTCGTACGCGCCGTTGAAGATGTTCTGCGTCGAATCGCGCCTCGAGAGCGTATCAGCGACGAGCGCCGCGGCCACATACAGCGGACAGCCGTCCTTCCCTTTGCTCCTGTTGTACGCGAGACACGGCGCGAGATCCACTGCGAGCGACAACGACTGACTGCCCTGCGTCAGCGGCGCGAACTTGTATGACAGCGGTTCGAGGCCGTCGCCGTTATCGAAGCCGGCTGCGACGAAGACCCACGACGGACCGGCGAGCTGCTGCGTGAGCGCCGTCGTCGTGAGTTGCAGCGTGACATGCCGCGGCGTCATTAACGACGGCGGCAGCAATTCCTTATTGATGCAGGCCGTCGCGCTGGCGGCCGCACTCGCGGCAAACAGCGTCGCCAGCGCCATGCGTGTTGAGAGAGTGCGCATCACTGGGCCTCCCGGCGCGCGCCGATTGACAATCCCAACGTGATGTTCATGCCAGTGCTTTTCGATGCACCGGTGTCGAACGATCCGAACATGCCGTGCACCGTGAAACGGGTTGAGGTGCTTTGTCCCGCGTGATCCAATCCGAGTGTCAGGCCGACGCCGCTCATCGCCGCCCCGATCATGGCCGTGGTGAATTTGAGGCCGGACTGCAATCGCGCGTCGGCGCCGATGACGAATCCCGCGCCTTCGGGTCCGCCGCGTATCGCGTTGATGGCCGCTTCGAGATACTCGCCCGACGAACCCGCGACCTTCGTGCCTGCTGCGTTCGCGTACTCGGTGCGTAGGCGTGCGCCGATGCTGAATGCACTCTGTCGCCACCCTGCCGCGCCAAAGTCGTATTGCACGGTGCCGGACAGCTGCGGCCCAAGCGTGTAGTTGTTGCTCGTATCCGTCGGCAGATCGGCGAGGTGGATCTGATCCTTGCTGTAGATATCGCCGATCAGCAGGGCACTCAGCCGCCCTTCGCCGAGTGTGCGATCGTAGCCCGCGGTCACATGCGCGGCGAAGCCCGGCGTGAGCTTCGTTTCGGACAGTCCGCTTTGCAACGCGAGCGCGACGGGTGAGTACTCCGAGCGCTTCTCCCCCGACGCACCGAGGGCGAAGGCCCAGCCGTCACCCTGAAAGGCATGCACGAGCCCGAGCGTCGCGCCGGTGCCGATCCCGAATGAGGGCAGCGGCATCGCGAGCGATGGCGCCGCAAGAATTTGCAAAGCGTTGGTTTCGTCGGAGTTGAGCTTCACCTTGCCCGTTGGCACGTTGAGCCCGAGCGTGATCAGCGTAGCGTCATCGATCAAAGCGCGTGACACGCGCAACTTCAGATCGGTTGGCCCAGCGATCGTAATCACATGCATGTCGTCGGTGCCGGTCTTGAGCGCCGCCGCACCGTAGGCACCGGCGCCAGTGAGATCGACACTGAATCCGCCGCTCGCAAAGCGCACGCGAAACGGCAGCGCCACTTCGGCCGCCGCTTGCAGATCACCAACCGATTGCTTGAGTGGCGTGGAGAAATACCACGCGCTGATCACGGGCCCGGCATTCCATCCCGCCGATGGCAGCAACGCCTGCGCGTCCGCTCGTCGAGATACGAGCGCCACCCCGATGACCCCCGCCATTGTGCTTATTCGTCTGGCGCGCGTCATGCCGATCGCGCTCACGGCGTCACCCGGATGATGAACGTCAACGTCAGCCCGCCGCCGACGTTCGGCGGATTGGCGACGTCGGTGGTCCGCGTGTTCGTGATGACCGGTGTATTGATTGCCTGCGAACTGAAGTCGATCACGCGCGACAGGTTGGTGATGGGTGCCGCCGCGCTCGTGAGCGTCGGACTCGACACCTGCGCACGCGAAGTACTGAACGCCGCATCCAGTCGCACCGCTTCCTGATACGACGCGACAGCGCGTTTCGCGTCGCCCTTCGCCTCGGCCTCAACGCCTTTGCCGAAGGCGATCAATGCAGCGGTCTGCGTCGTCTGGCGACGCTCGACTCGGGCACGCTGGGCGGGTGTGAGTGTGATGCCGAGTCGTTCGAAGAGTTGGAGCGCCAGCTGCTTTTCGGCATCGATGACACGATCGAGTGGCGCTTCGGCGGTCAATAGATTCTGCACCGTCCCCCCGATCACATCGACCACGCGAGCGCTCAGCCGCACCGTATTGCCGACGCGCGCGGCATCGCCAATGAGCACGCGTCGTGCGCCGACCAGTCGTCCCACCCGCGGCGCGCCCTTCGGGTCGACCAATCCTTCGTCGACCATATTGAGTTCGCGCAAGATCGCGTCGGTGTGCAGTCGCTCGACCATCTGCAGACTCGGCGACGCGCTCAGGTCGTTCGTCAGCAGCGTGGCGAGGCCGAAGCGCAGCGGTTCGAGAATGGTGTCAGCGCTTGCGGCCGCGAAGGGCAGGACCGCGAAGGTGCGCGCGGGGATTTTGGACACGTCCAGCTGCGCTTCCTTTTCGATCACCGCCTTGGCGGCGCGGTCGGCGTCGGCCAAGACCGTTGCGCGGCGCGCGGCGGGATTGCTGGCGCACGCGGCGAACAGCGCGGCGCCGGCGAGGATCAGCGGGCGTCGAATCAGATCGAGGCGAGGGCGGTCAGTGATCATGTGGATCCGTGTTGCAGGGCAGGAGGCTGCAGATGACAATTGGCATCGGTGAATCGATTCGACCGACGGCGTCATTCACCTATGCATAGCTGATTGTACAGAAAGCGCGAGTCCTGCGCGGTGCATCCGCCGCGTGCCACCCCTCAACTGCCGACGAGCAATATGTCCCAGTCGAAGCACAGCATTGCGTTCGCGGTCTTCGCCGTCGCTGCAGCTTCGCTGGCCGGTGCGCAGACGCTCGAGATCACCGCGCAGCCAGCGACCGCCACCATCCTGTTGCTCAAACCTCAGGACCAATCGCTGGTCCCGATCTGGACCGGCACGGCCAAGCTCACGCTTGAAAAGGAAAGTCCCAATATGGTGGTCGTTCGACTGGAAGGGTACCGCGATGCCACCCGGTCCTTTCCGAAAAACGTCGACTACAAGGACAAACGCGTCACGATCGCGTTGAAGCGCCGCTTCGTGCAGCTCGCGGCCGAACCGTACGACACGACCCTCTTCGTGAACGGCGAACGCCGAGGCCAGCGTGCGCTCGAAGTGGACGTCGACGAGGGGCAGGCCACCACCGTCGAACTCAAGTAGCAGGCATGTCCGAATGGAAGGACGCCTCGCCGCGCCACCTGACGTTACGCACCCTGGGACCACGGGTCTGTTCGCCGGCGCGACGAGCGAGCTGCTCCTTGGCCCGGGAAACCGTTCGCGCTACTGACGTACATCGCGCTCTCGCCCGGACGATGTACGTCACGTGAGTCGCTGATCGACGTGCTCTGGTCGGACGTGGACCAGGATCGCGCGCGCAATGCGCTCCGCCAGACGTTGTATCAGCTACGCAGATTGCTCGGCGACGACGCACTGACTGGATCTGAGGAGGTGACGCACGAGTGTTCGATCGACGTCGATCGCGATGCGTTTCTGGCGCGCTCGACGCGAATGAATACGAGATCGCGGTGGAGTCTTATCGCGGTCCGTTCCTTCCGTCGTTTGGCGTGCCGGGCGGCGTAGCGTTCGAGCAGTGGGCCGACCTTGAGCGCGATCGATTGCAGGCTGGCTTCAAGCGAGGGTCCGAACTGCTGGTTCGGCGTCTGCTCAACTAATCGCGATTCACCGACGCAAGGCAATGGGCGCGCCGCGTGCGGGAGCTCACGCCCGATCACGAGGCCACCGGGCGTTTGGTTCTGGAAACGTTTATCGCCTCGCGGGATTTTGTCTCCGCGTCGATGGAAGCCAACGCGCTCGTGCAGTGGGCCAAAACTGAAGGCCTCGTCATGGAGTCCGCGACGCGCCGCAATCGCGCGGGCACGTCGCGACGACACATCAGTGGACCGCGATCACGGTTCGACCGCACTCGTCGCTGAATTGACCGGGCGCGAACGCGAGTTTTCGGCAATCACCACCGCGTGGGGCGCCGTCCGCACGGGCCCTGCACGACATCTACATCTCAGCGCGCCCGCTGGTCATGGGAAGACTTGGCTTCTCAGTATCTGGCTGCGAATACCGAGCGGAACGCGGCGGCTCACGACGCAGCTTCGCGACGATGTCGTCGGCGGCTGGCTCCCCGACGGCTCCGCGCTCGTGGGCATGACGGATCGTTGGTCGCAGCAGGGAAGTCTGGGCTACGACATTGCGCTGTTCGACACCGCGACGGGTATCGCGCGACAGATCACGCGCGGTACGGCGCATGAAGGCCGTCCGTTCGTCTCGCCGGATGGAACGCGCATCATCGCTGGTCGGGTTGCGCACCATGAAGAAGCAAATACGCGTCGATGGCGAGCCTCCCGTGACCGTGCTTGTTGAGCGGTGGGATGAGCGCTGGCCGACGCGATGGATCGCGTGGGGTGATCCACAACCACAGGTTGTCACCGGGCCGAACGCCATCCGGGGATTCTGGAATCACGGCGATGGGATCTTCCCGAGCATGGGCATTCTGCGCGCCGGTCGCTCGGCGCAGCACGGCCTAGGTCTCGAAGTGCGGGTATCCTCGCCCATCACGAGCACCAAATGGCAGCGACTTCGCGTGTATACGGTACTCTGGCTCCCGCCGGAGCCCATTCAGTTGCGGCGAATTCCGCGTGCGACTTGGCGACGAGTCGGCCGATACGAAGATCCTGCATGGACCGCTCCAAGTGTGGACCGGTGTGCGCACGGATATCGATTGGTCGCGAAAGCCGTAGCACGTTTCGAACGACGGGCTACGGCTTGTTCGCTGTCGCCTTCAACAATTCGGGAACAGTCCACGGTTTCGTCCGCGACGCATGCGAGAGTCGCACGCGCGTCACGGTCGCCGTCGTGATCGGCGCCGCTTTGTGGCCCCAACTACGACGGACGTAACTCGCGACCGCCGCCAGCTCTTCATCCTTGAACGTCGGGCCCCACGTCGGCATCGCGCCGTTGAAGGTCTCGCCTTCGACTTCGATTTCTCCGACAACGCCGTGTAGGATGATCATCACGAAGCGGGCTTCGTTGCCGAGGACCCATTCGCTGCCGACGAGCGGCGGGAATTGGTTCGGCAGACCGAGGCCGTTGGCTTGGTGACAGGTCTGGCAGGTGGCGGAGTAGAGCTTGGCGCCGTCGGGGGGTTGGGTGCGACGGGACTGCGGGGAATCGTGAAACGATAACGACGATATCAGGGATAGAGATATCAGATATCCGATATCGGACCACGTCACTGCTTGCGGCAGGCTGCGGGGTCGGACTTCACGAAATACTTCCGGAAATGTTGGTCCGTTGGGTTCATGCAGCCTTTGAGATTGACGATTTCGACTTTGCGGAAATCGATGGGGGCGGTCTCGGCTTGCAGAGTGATATAGCCTTCGCTCAACAGCTTGCCTTCCATCAGCACGCCGGGATTGGTGTAGTTCGCGGCGCCGCCGCCCATCTGTGGTTTGTTGTACGTCAGCACGGTGTCACCATTGACGATGTGCTTGATGACGGAATCGCCGAGTACCATCGCTTCGACGCGCACCCATTGATCGCCGTCGTAGGTAAGTGAGCTCGAGTTGATGCAGTGCGTCGTGATCAGTTGGTCGTTCATCACCACGTTGGTGCCGGGCGTGCACAGATTGCCATTGGTACGCGTTCCTTTGCCGAGTCCGCCGAGCAACTGCACTTCGAGCGAGATGGGGAAGTCCTGCTTGAGGCCCATGCTTTGCGCCGACTGCGAATGCACCATGATGCCATTGTTGCGGATGGCCCAGCTGTTGCCACCACCGGCGCCCTTCACCTGCTCGCCCACAAAGCGATACTCGGCGGCCACGATGTAATACGAGTACGGCTTCTTGTAGAAAATGTGACCGAACTCGCCGTTGAAGTCTGGCCAGTGATCGTAGCGCACCTTCAGCAGCCCCTCTTCGACACGATACGTGTCGCGATAGTTCACGCCGACGGGCGATCCCGCGAACTTGATATCCCAGTCGTTGAGATCCTTACCGTTGAACATCTGCACCCAGTCCATCGCGGCATGATCGACGGGCTTGACCGCTGCGGTGCGATAAGCGTCGAGTTGCGCGGTGTAGGCCGACTCGAGCCGCATGATCTGCACCGCGCGCACGAGATCGGGCGCGGCCTCGTGACTGATCCACGCGGCGGTGAGCACCGGTTGCACCTTCTCGTTCACAACGGGGGCCGCGCGACCGCCGCGCACGGACTGCAGCAGCACCGCGAACCCAAGCGCGCGTGTGCCTGACTGTGCAGCACGCGAGCGATCAACGAAGTAGTCGAGCTCCTGAAGACGTCGGCGATCACCGACGAAGCGACGCCACGCGGCCTCGACCGGTGCTGCCGTCGTGCCCGCTGGCGATGGTGTCGGCGTCATGGTCGCGAACAGCGAGGCGGCGGCGTCGGTACCCGCACGTCCGGGCATCGCGGCGATCTTGTTCAGCAGCGCGGCACGGGTGTCTTCTGGCAGTGTGGTGTCCGCGGCTGCAGCGCGTGCGAGCGGCATCGCGCCATCGATGATCGAACTCTCGTTGGCCAGCAGTTGCGCGACCGAGGTGCGCTGTCCGGCACCGCCCGCGTTCAGGCGTGTCAGCAAGGGCAAGGCATTCGCGGTCAGTGCGACAGAACCCACGAGCGTGTTCACCACATCGGCGCGTTGCGCATCGTTCGTGGCCGAGGCCAGGATCACTGCTTTCGCGCCCTGCGGCAGCACGCGATTTCGAATGAAGTCGTCTGTCAGCGCCGGCAAATCGGCGGCCGACGCGGTGAGCAGTGCACGACGAAGCACCGGCGCGATGGTCGCACTCTGTGCCCACGGCGTCGGGTTGAAATAGGGCCCGAGAAACGCGGGGCGCGTGCCCCACCAGTCTCCGGTCCATTCGACGTCGGTGTGGTACAGCCGCGCGAGGGCGACGATAAGATCCAGCGACGGCTCGGCGCGCTCCGCCGTCGCCTTGGCGATCAGTGCGGACACGACTTTCGGGTCGCGAATCAGTTGCAGCGCACGGAGCGCGCCCGCGCGGACGCCGGGCGTCTTCGAATCCAACGCGAGGAGCGCTGCGTCCGCAGCGTTGAGCGACACGATCGCGTTGATCGCGATGTGCGACACGGTCGCATCTGTGCTTGCCGTGAGCGGCATGATCGCTGCCGCGGCCGACACCGCGTTCCGTCGCACGAGTCCGGCCAGTGCCGCGAGCTGCACCGGCGCACTCGTGTCGGCGAGTGCCTTCACATACAGCGCCGGCGTCACGTCGGCGAGTTGCTTCGTATCATCGACCAGTGCGCGCAACGCGAGCGCGCGCACCTGCGGGTCCGCCGCGCTCGCCGCCGCACGGAGCGTCGCGTGCGATCGTACGCCCACGAGCTGCCGCAGCGTGAACATTGCGGCGACGCGCGCGTAGGCGTTCAGTTTTGTGTTCATGATGCTTGCCGTAAGACCGGCAACGACGCCCGTACGCTCACCGCGTCGCAACAGCTCGCGCTGCGCCTGCAACGCGGGCAGCGAATTTGCGCCGACCACCAGTGCGCGCAGCGCGGCGTCGGTAAGTGTTGGGAGATTCGGCGCCGTGGGCGCTTTTGCTCGCGTCGGGCTGACACGAATCACGTAACCCACCGAGTCGCCGCCGTACGTGTACTCACCACCAGCCAGACTCGCGACAAACATGTTCGACATACCGTCCATCGCCATGTCGGCCGGGTGCGGGACCGACACGAAACTCTCCTGCTTGACGTCGTAGCTGCCGCCCTTTTGCGTGAGCGGGTGGCGGAACACTTGGCCCAGCAGCCAGTCGGACGTGTACAGCGAGTTGGCGAATCCCCGTGGCATGCCGTTGTCATACACGAACAGGCCACCGGTGCCCGAGCCGTCTCCGTAGTCGGCCAGCGACTGCATGTGCTCGTTCGAAAAGTTCTTGTAGTACATGGGATAGCCCATGTGCGCGCCGGCCGGGATGTAGTGCAGGCGAATCTGCCAGCCGTCGCCGTCGTTCGTGTTGTCACGCGAAAACACATGCAGCAGCGGATCAACAGCGATATCGTACATGTTGCGCGTGCCCTGCGCATACAGCTCGAGGCCCGTGCCGTCCGTGCGGACGCGCACGACACCACCGCCACGGTGACTGAGCGTCGTGCCGTCCTTGCCGACGGCTTTCTGAAATCCGTAGTCACCGACGGCGATGTAGATCCATCCATCGATGCCCATCGTGATGCCGTTGGTCGTGTGGTCGGCGCCGCGGAAATCGAGATCGAAGCCGAGTCCGGTCACGAGGTCTTCCTGCACATCGGCGATGCCGTCGCCCGTGGTATCGCGATATGCCGTGAGATTCGGCGGATGCATCACGTACAGCGTCCGGCCGTCGTACGCGACGCCGCGCGGGCTGTCCATCTCGGCGAACACCGAATAGCGATCCGCTTTGCCGTCATGGTCCGTGTCGATAAGTCGTACGATGCGCCCCTTCCCCTTCGCTGCGGTCAGCGACAGGTTCGGGTCCACGCAAACGAATACCGCACCGTCAATCGTGCCCGTAAGACAGACCGGATACATCGCGATCGGCGGCGCCGCGAAGAGCGTCGCCGTGAAGCCGTCGGCCACCTTCACCTGACTCATCAGTGCGCGCTCGCGCGCCTCGTCATGCGGAACCGTGCCAGACTTCGCCGCGACCTGCGCCGATGCCCGCGTGGCTATTGGCGTGGCCATGCACAGTGACACGAGAAGGGCGCGCAACGAACGATGAAGGGCATGACGGTGCGTCATCGGGCGGGCGGAAGGGAGGGGACAGCGTGGCTATCACTCGCGTTGCAAAGATACTGCCTCGCGCCAACCGGCACCTGTCCCGCGTCCAACGTGGTCGAAAGGCTGATTGCTGATCGAAGCGATTGAGGGCATGCTTCGATCTGATGAAGCGCACGATGTTCCCCTCTCGTCGGCCGCCGATCGCGGACGTAGCGCGCGTGGCGGCCGGTACGCCACGCGAGGCGCTTCGCGTCGCGCCACTCATGGTGGAACTCGCGTCGCTCGACGCGCCAGCGGTCTTCGCCAAGCTTGAGACGCCGCCGACCGGACTGGTCGCGGCCGAGGCCGAGCGTCGGTTGGGCCAGTACGGTCCGAACGAAGCCGCGCCATCGCACGTCGAAGGCTGGTTCTGGCGATTGGTATTGGCGGCGAAGAATCCGCTGGTACTCTTGCTCGTCGCGCTGGCGGCGATCTCGCTGGCGACTGGCGATGCCCGCGCCGCGACCGTGATAGGCATCATGATCGTAATCGGCGTCGTGCTACGCTTCGTGCAGGAGGCGCGCGCCGACGCGGCGGCGGCCGCCCTCAAGGCGATGGTGCATGTAACAGCGCTCGTCACGCGCGATGGCGTCGCGGCCGAGCGCGCGGTGCGTGAGATCGTGCCGGGTGATCTGGTGACCCTGTCGGCGGGTGACATGATCCCCGCTGACCTGCGACTGGTGGCCAGTAAGGCCCTCTACGTCAATCAGTCGAGTCTCACGGGCGAATCGATGCCGGTTGCCAAGACGCACGCGGCGCAGGCTGACGTCTCCGAACCGCTCGCATGCGCCGATCTCTGCTTCCGGGGGACGAGCGTGCAAAGCGGCACCGCGACCGCGCTCGTCGTAGCGACCGGACCGCGCACGTATTTCGGTCAGATGGTCGGCTCGCTGCAGAGCGATGAGCCGCCGAGCAGCTTCCAAAAGGGCATTGATGGTTTCACCGTCTTGATGATCCGGCTCATCGCCGTCATGGCGCCGCTGGTGTTCGTGATCAATGGCCTCACCAAGCACGATTGGAAAGAAGCGTTCTTCTTCGCACTCGCGGTCGCGGTCGGGCTCACGCCAGAAATGCTGCCGATGATTTTCTCGGTGTGCCTGTCGAAGGGCGCCGTCGCGATGTCAAAGAAAAAGGTGATCGTCAAGCGTCTCGATGCGATCCAGAACATCGGCGCCATCGATGTTCTGTGCACCGACAAGACCGGCACGTTGACGATGGATGCGATTATTCTCGAGCGGCACTGCGACGTGAACGGCGTCGAGCGCGACGACGTGCTGCAGTCGGCGTTTCTCGTCAGCCATTTTCAGACAGGGCTGCGCAGCGCGCTCGATACGGCGATCCTGGCGCATGAGTCGCAACGTGAGTCCGTCATGACGGGCAACTGGCGCAAGGTCGACGAAGTGCCGTTCGACTTCACCAGACGCATGATGTCGGTGGTCGTTGAGGCACCGGATCAACCTCGGCGACTCATCTCGAAGGGCGCGGCAGAAGAGATGCTGGCGCACTGCACCACGGTGACGGTCGGCGGCGTGACGAAGCCGCTGGACGCTGAGATGCTGGCGCTGGTGCGGCACGAGTACGAGACGCTCAGCAGCGACGGATTTCGCGTCCTCGCGGTCGCCGAGTGTGCGGTGCCGGTGAAAGAATCCTACGGCGTGCCCGATGAAGCAGGCCTGTCGCTCGTCGGCTTTGTTGGATTTCTCGATCCGCCGAAGGACTCCGCGACGCCCGCGATCGTCGCGTTACGTGCAGCGGGGGTGCGGGTCGTCATTCTCACGGGCGACAACGAACTCGTTACGAAGCGTATCTGCACACAAGTGAACGTGCCGACGGACGACATGCGGCTGGGTCCGGACATCGAGCGCATGGACGACGACACCCTGTCGACGGTCGTGACTACAGCGTCCGTATTCGCGCGACTGACGCCGGGACACAAGCAGCGCATCATTCGCGCGCTGCAGGGGCAGGGGCACGTGGTCGGGTTCCTGGGCGACGGCATCAACGATGCACCGGCCCTGCACACCGCCGATGTCGGGCTGTCGGTGGAGACGGCCGTCGACATTGCGCGCGATGCCGCCGACGTGATTCTCCTCGAACGCAGTTTGCTGGTGATCGTCGATGCCGTGCGCGAAGGACGCACTGTCTTTGCGAACATCCTCAAGTACGTGCGCATGGGCGCCAGCTCGAACTTCGGCAACATGTTCAGCGTCATCGGGGCGAGCGCGCTGCTGCCGTTCGTGCCGATGGCACCGATCCAGATTCTCGCCAACAATTTGTTGTACGATTTCTCGCAGCTGCCGATCCCGACGGATCACGTGGACGACGAGCAGATCGCCAAGCCACGGCCGTGGTCGATGCAGGAGCTGCGCCGATACATTCTGTGTATCGGCCCGATCAGTTCGATCTTCGACTATACCACGTTCGCCCTGTTGTACTTCGTACTCAAGGCGAACGACGCGTCGCACGCCGCGCTCTTTCAGACCGGCTGGTTCGTCGAATCGCTGATGACGCAGACGTTGGTGATCCACGTCATCCGCACGAACCGCATTCCGTTCTTCCAGAGCGTGGCGAGCTGGCCGTTGCTGGCCACGACGGTCGCCGTGCTGTGTGTTGGTCTCTGGCTGCCGTTCTCACCGTTCGCGTCGGCGCTGGGGTTCGTGGCGTTGCCCGCAGCGTACTGGCCGTTGCTGGTGGGTACCGTGATCAGCTATCTGCTGTTGACGCAGCTGGTGAAGACGTGGCTGCGTCGACGCGGATGGATCTGACGGCTTAGCTCAACGATCGATCAACGAATCGTACACGTCACCGTCTGTGTCGAGGTGCGACCCAATGCGTCCGTCACGATGATGGTGGCGGTGCGGTTTCCGGCCGATGCTGGTGTGCCCGACAGAATGCCGGTGGACGCGTTCAACGACAGACCGCCCGGTAGGGTGCCGCTGTTTGAGAACGCATACGGGGGCTTGCCGGTGCCGTTGGGCGAGACCGGTGTGACAGCGCAGGCGATGCCGACCACGACAGACTTCTTTTGCAGCTAACTTTCCAGATCGCGCGTGGCGCTGGCGAGTGATGCCTCGGAAACACCGGATGGCTCGGATGGGCGGCTCGGTGCGCTCACGACTTCCGCTGGTGGCGTCGAGGCGGACGAACGGGCGTTCGTGGTCGCATTCGGGGACGCGGCCTTCGGCGAAGCGACTGCTAACGTGGTCGGTACGGCAGCACTCGGGCCGACTTTCAGTGTCGATGATGGCGTTGCACTCGGCGACGCCGTCGTCACTGGTTCCGCGACCGACGACACCACGGCGGTGGTCTCTGCAACAGGCGACGGCGCCCTGTTCCGAGTGGCCAGCCACGCGGTGACGGCGATGACGATCTGGGCACCGCCGCCAACGAGAACACCGCGCGAGGACGAGCGTGACTCAGCAACACCAGAGTTGATGCTCGAGGGCGTCGCACGTGGCGATGCCGAGGCCGGCGCAATCGGAGCGGCCGGCGCCAACGGCTCCGGCGGTGCCTCGGCCGGCGCCGATGCCGATGCGACCACTCGCGGCGCCTCTGGGAATAGCATTGTCTTGACCGAGGTCGTCACCGTGACCCGAACGAATGCAAAGCTTCCGTCGACGTTTGCGGTAATCGTCGCCGCCTTCGAGTGTCACGCGATCCGGCGTAACTATGACCTGCACGCGCCGCACGTCGAGCGTCGGAATCGGCGTCAGTGTCGGCATCGGCAACGGCGTCGGCATGCTTGCTTCGGCCGGCGCAGGCGCAGGCGCAGGCGCAGCTGTCGGTGTCGGTGTCGGTGTCTCAGGTGCCGTGCTCGGAGACGGTGTGATCACCGCGACAATCGGCGACTCGATTTCGACTGGCGTATCGGTGACGCGAATCGCAGCGCGTGCCTCGCCGAATTGGTTCGTCGCGACGATGTCGCAGAAGCCCGCGCTCAACGCGATCACCTCGCCTTCGTCGGTCACCACGGCGACGCTCGTGTCCGTGCTGTTCCACGTGGCCGGATGTTCGCCGCTTTCCTTCCCGTTCACGTTGGCCTGCGAATGCAGACGGAAGCGCGATCGCGGTTGCAGGTCGGTCGTTGGCGGGATCAGCCCCAATGACATCACCGACCCTGAACTACGCTCTCGTGCGAGCGACGGCGATGGCGATGGCGATGGCGATGGCGATGGCGATGCCGGTGCAGGCGATGGCGATGGTGACCGTGGCGATAACGGAGATGCGGGCGACGGCGATCGACCGGGCCATGACGCCCAGTTGGTTTCGCGTCTCGCCTCCGCCGAATGACAGCGGCGCCGCGATCTGTCCCGACAGATCCTCGAGCGACGGCCAACGCGCTTCCGGATCCTTCGATAACATCCGATAGACGATCTCGGCAAAATCGGGCGGACAGTCGGGTCGGCGCGTGATAAGAGCATCGGGTTCGCGTTGCACGTGCGCCATCTGCAACTCAAATGCCGTGCCCCCGAACGGCGGCGCCCCCACGATCATTTCGTACGCTGCAATGCCCAACGAATACTGATCGGACGCGGCCGTCAGTCCCGACGATCCCACCACCTGTTCGGGACTCATGTAGACCGGTGTCCCGATCGACATCCCCGTCTGCGTCATGCGCACGCCACACGTCGCGTTCGCGATGCCGAAGTCGGTGACGATCAGATCGCCTTTCAGATTGACGAGCAGATTGCCAGGCTTCACGTCGCGATGCACCACGCCTTCGGAGTGGGCGTGCGCGAGCCCGTGCGCGGCTTGCGACAGCAGCCACCGGATCTGGTCGAATGTCGGACGCGCACTGCGCATGACTTCGTCGACCGACGCGCCCTCGACCAGGTTCATCACGAAGTACATCAGATCATCGAACTGCCGCACATCGTGCACTATGATGATGTTCGGATGCTGCAGATGCGCGGCAATGCGCGCCTCTTGCAGAAAGCGATCGGTCATCCCCTCCGCTGCCTGTTGAAGACTGAACAGCAGCGGATCCGTCGAGTTCGATCGGGTGATACGATCTACCACCTGATCGACTCCCGAAGGCTGACCGGGAAATCCACGAACGCTGTCCGTGGTACACGAGGTCGACGTGCAGCGGGATTACTTGCGAACGTGGGACGCCGGCGCCGTTGGACCACTCCGCGCGGATCGCCACGTCCACGCCGCGCTGCGCACCCAAACGCTCCGCCGGAGCCATGCTCGAATCGACCGCACGTCGGTCGGGCGCATCCCATCCCGGTTGCATCCGAGCTCGGAGGTCGGTCGGACCATCGCCCGACGAGCACAGTCGCCAAAATCCTTGCAGCGCATGCGCGTCACCGTCCCACCGATAACGCAGCTGCAAATCGTCGACGTCGCGCTGATTCAGTCGGTGAACAAAGTCGGCGAATTCCCAACGAACAGTGAGATCGCGCGCGGTGCCCACGCGCATCGCAGGAGCAAGGTCAACGCCCTGCGCCCGTTCGCCCGGTCACACCGCGTGCGGCTTCATTCGGCAGGATACCACCAGCACGGCGGCAAGGCCCAAGAGCAGCACGCGATGTCGGTCCCGGCGCGATTTCTTCATAGGTTCGGGAACGTAGTCCCCGGCCTCGAACGGAGCCAGATCTCACACGCCCGTCCGCTTTACCTCGTCTGTCGCCCGCTTGAGAATCTCCGCCACAGCCTGCATCTGCTCGGGCGTACGACGACCGCTGATCATCGCGGCGCCCAATTCGCGAACGAGCCCCATCATCGCCTCACGCGCCGGTCGCACGGCGTCGCCGAACACCGCGTCGCCGATCTGCGAAACGCGCTCGAAGAGTTCATCGACGAGGGGCCGGTGCTCAGCGAGATGCGCGCGCCCAGCGTCCGTAATCGCGTACACCTTCTTGCCGCCCTCTTCCGGCGTCGCGACGGCGAAGCCTAAGTCTTCGAGCATCGTCAGCGTCGGATAAATCGCGCCCGCACTCGGCGTGTAGCGTCCACTCGACCGATCCTCGAGTTCCTTGATGATCTCGTAGCCATGGCGCGGTTTTTCGTCGAGCAGGCGGAGGATCACGAGCTTGAGATCCCCCTGGTCGAACAGGCGGCCCCCGCCGAACGGACCGCGCCGCTTTGGACCGCCACCGGAGCCGAAGAAGGCGCCGAATTCGGCGTCGAAGCCCTGCCAGCCGCGCCGGGCGCGCCGGTCGGTCTCGCCACAGCGATGGTCAGAATGATGGTGCCACATAGCGCCCTCCGGGCGTTCAAGATATGACGTACGGTATATCGTACGTCATATCTTACGCTATATCTTCGAGATGGTTTCATGCCGGTTGGCGACGGGTCGCTAGTCCCGAAGGCCGGCGGCCTTCCAGAGCACCGACCGGTCAAACAGGACGCCGTCCTTCATGACGGACCGAAGGCTCCGAACATTCGCGATATCGTCCAACGGGTTGCGCTCCAGTACCAGCAGGTCGGCCCGCTTGCCCGGCTCGAGCGTTCCCAACGCCTTGTCGGCGTGCATGGCCTTGGCCGAGACCGCGGTGGCCGATCGCAGTGCCTCCATGGGGGTGAATCCGGCCTTCACGTACAGTTCGAGTTCGCGATAAACGCTGAAGCCCGGAACGCCTTCGTCCGTGCCGGCGACCAGCGGCACACCGGCGTCGTGCAGGATGCGGATGTTGGTCAGCGAGCGGGCGAGCCTGGCGTGCGCCGTGGCGGTGTCGGTTGTCGCGCTACCCCAACCTGCTGCGCGGAACTGCAGAAAGACCGACGGCATGTGCACCGCACCCGGCTGAAAGTGCTCGAGTGGTTCGGCGGTCGAGTGTCCACCGATCTCACCCCACGACGCCGTCGGATCGAAGATGATCCCACGCGATTTGAATTTCGCGATCATCGCTTTGCCGCTGTCCGACGCGAGGTCGCCGCGAATCGGGAGGTGCGCGACCTGATCCATCCCGGAATCGATGGCCGCGCTCAGTGTGAGCGAATTCGGAATGTGTCCGGTGACGATAAGCCCAAGCTTATGTGCTTCGTCGCAGATGGCCGAGACGACATCGGGCGCGAGCAACGAATAGAGTTTGATCTGCTCAAACCCGCGCGCGGCGTAGCGACGTACGATGGCGCGCCCTTCTTCCGGTGTGCTGGCGCTGAATTCACCAAACGCGTTCACACCGGGACCATCAACGAGTCCGGCCAGAAAGATATTGGGACCACGGGCACGTTTCGAGTCAACCGCATCACGGAGTGCCGTGACGAAGGTGAGTTCGTTGCCCATGTCGCGCACCGATGTGACGCCCGTCGCGAGATACGACGGCAACCACTCGAGTTGATGCAGATGCGCGTGCATATCCCAGAGTCCCGGGATGATGGTCTTGCCGCTCACGTCGATGCGACGCGCGCCTGCCGGCACCGGCGTTGTCGTTGACGGGCCGATTGCCTCGATGCGACCGTTGCGCACGATGACCGTCGAATTCGGGATCGCGTCACGACCCGTGCCGTCGATGACGGTGGCACCGATAAGTGCCACGCGACTAGATGAGGCGGCCACCGGCGTGCTTCGCGTCGCGATGATGGCGAGGTCGCGCACGGCGGCGCGTGCACCGATCGCCATCAGACTGTCGTAGGCGGGAACGAGTCGTGCGCTGACACCCTTGAGGATCAACCCACCGCCGGCCGTCGAGAACATTGCCATACGATCGGCACCGTCGAGCCAGAGATACTCGACACCCCACACGAGGCCGTCGATGGCGTAGCGCGTAAGACGTTCGCGCACGCCGCGCACCGTGACACTGTCGACGCCCTGCACCGTGATCGTCACCGTGTTGGTCGGCGCGCCCGGCACGACGGCGATCGCGCGCGGCGACCCGTGTGCACGCCAATAACGAATCAGTGCGAGATGCTGCGCCATCGGAGTCGCCGGTGCCAGCGTGAACGCGATCGTCGGGAGCGTGACCTCCGCATTCGCGCCGTTCCCTTCAACGGCGGCGTGACGCCCGTCGATCACGACACGCGTAGCGACGACACGAGAACTGTCGGTCAGACGCGCGACGCTCAATCGCGCAGGCTCGTATCGCGGCCCCATCTCGAGTGTGGCCTGCGTGTGATTTTGACGACCCCGATCGAGGTAGTCAAAGTCACTCTTCAGCGTCGACGAACTCGGCGTCGCGGTGACCGTGTAGTGCTCCCATCCTACCGCGCGGCCCACATAGAACAGTTGCAGCGAGTCGGTGAGGACCGACACGGACGAGGTCGCGGACGCGCGACGCGGCTGGGCAGATGCCACGGTTGCCGTGACCAAGCAGGCGACCGTCGCGATCGCCGCCGCGATCGAGGGGCAGACCGTACGCAGGAGCCGACGCACAAATGGTTGCATACGACGAATCTACCGGTCGACAGGCGCGATCGCGTCCAAGGATTCATATTTCGCGGCGTATCGGAGCGAGGTCGGCGCCCGTACCCCCAATTCTTTCCAGTCGAAGCGTTCCTATGGACAAAAAGGAAAAGGTCGCGGTCGGACTCGCGATACTCGCGACGGCGACGGCCGGCACGATGCACTACGCGCATCTCAATGTGGTACTGACGTTCGCGGTGACCGCCGCTGCGCTGGCGCTGCTGGCGATGATTGTCGGCGACGCGACCGAGCAACTCGGTTCGAGGCTAGGCCCCGGCGCGACGGGCATCCTGCAGTCGGCGCTCGGCAATCTGCCGGAACTGTTCGTCTGCATCTTCGCGCTGCGCGCCGGACTCACGGAAGTCGTGAAGGCCGCGCTGATCGGTTCGATTCTCGGCAACTCGCTGCTCGTCTTCGGGCTCGCGCTCTTCTTGGGCGGGCTCAAAAACGGCAAGCAGTTCTTCACATCGGAACCGCCGAAGATGATCGCGACGTTGATGATGCTTGCCGTCGCGGCACTGATGATTCCCACGCTCGCGAAGGAATTGCATGCGCCTGCCGAAGCGCACATCGGGATGCTCAGTGTCGTGTGCTCCATCGTGCTGCTCGTGGTGATGTCAGCGAGCATCTACTTCTCAGTCAGGGGCGATCCGGCGGTCGCGCCGCAGGAAGGCGCCCTCGGGCACGCCACGTGGGGAATGGGGCTGACCATCGGCGTGCTCGCGATGTCGTCCGTTGGAGCGGCGTTCGTCTCGGAGTGGTTCGTCGCCGGGCTGCAGCCGGCGATGCGTGTGCTGAATATCAACGACACGTTTGCCGGTCTCGTCATCGTCGCCATCGCCGGCAACGCGATCGAGAATATCGTCGGGATCCAGCTCGCGTGGCGGAACCAGGCGGACTATGCGGTGAGCGTGATTCTCAACAGCTCACTGCAGGTCGCACTCGGCCTGATCCCGGCGCTCGTGTTGCTGTCATACGTGTTGGGCGGATCGATCCTGACGCTCGTGCTGCCGCCGCTGCTTATCGGTGCGCTGCTGCTGACGGCCATCGTTACCGCGTTCGTCGTCTACGACGGCGAATCGATCTGGATCGAAGGGCTCGCGCTGATCGGGCTGTACTGCATCATTGCCGCGGCGTTCTGGTGGGGGTGATGTCCGCGAGGTCGTCGCGATCGAAGCGAAGTGCGGCCCCGGATCGAACGGACTCAGCTTAGGCTGGGTCTCGATGTACGCGTCGCGCGCGGCGAGAGCTCGACGAGAGACAGAGCAGACCGCAATTTCTCTCGGAAGCGAATGCTCGATCGCATGATGAGTTCCGTTTCTACATCCGCACGCGGCCGACTTTTCTACCTCCGAGGATAACGATGAACCCTAGCTCACTCGCACTCGACGCGGACCAGCTGCTATCCGTGGCACTGCCAAGCATTCAAAAAAAGTTGGCCGTAGACCGGACCATTGTCACCCGTGTCCAACATGTCCTTGATGCTGCGGTAAGGAACCACGAGGTAGTCGTGCTCTTGAAGACCGCCACGCACAAGGCGGTAATATTTAACTCACCGCAGGGATCCATGAAAGACTCGCAACTGGCCGCACTCGCCGATCGCATGCCGAAGGCGACCAGTCCGATACGAAAGAGCGATACGCAGATACGCCTGAATTTTCATTTGCTCATCTCACCAGAACAGTTGCAGCCACAGACTGACAATCCGGACGAGAAGAAATACCTCCGAAAACTCTTCGAAGCACTCGTGGATCGCGGTGTTTGGCTTCGATTCGACCACTGCTGGATAAATTCCCCGAGCGACCTATCCGCCAGTGCAAAGAACAGTTTTCGCGCGTGGTTGTCGTATGGCCCCGACGGACCGGAGATTCCGTCAGTCGGTGGACTGGTGACACGCGAGGCACTCCTGTCCGTCGTCGTTGTCGGAAACGGCTACTACGAGGAAGTCTACCAAGGTTCCATACTGAGAAAGATCAATGAGTTGATACGCAATGTCGACAGACAGATTCTCGAAGCAAAACAACTGCACCAAGAGCTGGCCCGGTTACGCCAGCAAACAGTGCCCGGAGTGTCAGGAGTGTCCGACGTGATGGGTGGAACCACCTTCCCCGACATCAAGATGTGGGACGCGCCTTTCGGTCTCCTTCTGGAATCGATCGAGCATAGGTCGGGGGGTCGGCTCAAAGAAACTTCGAACCATGTCGCAATGGCTGCCGCCTTGACTGCGCTATGCTCCGAACGTCTCAAAGAATACTCGACAAAGACAAATCTTGGCGCAGAAAAAGCGGTGAGGATTCTCGACTTTCTTCGCAAGGCCGGCAAAGTTGCGGAGTGTGGCCTTCTGATCTACGGAGTGTATTCCGTGGCCGCTCGAATCATTGCAAGAAGAGCGGCGGCCGAAGCTGCGGGTGTTGCAACACGGCGTTTCGCGAATGCGCAAACCATGCGGGTGCCCGTCAGTCAGAGTCCAACGCTGCGCGGATACGCTGGCAATGCGCAGACAATCGAGCAACCGCTAGGCAGTGCGCCAACGCTACGAGGGTCACCGATCAACAAAGCTGCTGCGGCCACTGAAAGGGATATTGGCAGACTCTCCACTCTTAACCTCGAGACAGAGGCTGGAGTGAATTCCTCCCTCGAAGTAGAGGCCACATTGAAGGAACGGCTCCGTGCTTCAAATCAGTACATCCTCAACAGCATGGAGCAAGCCAGAGCCCAAGCCGGGTTGAACTGGGATCTATCTCCAGAACTCAGCAAGCGGACGATGAAAGAGGTATTTGAAAAGGCCGACAAAATCTTCGGCAATCTGTGGGCTGAGCTCGACTGATCCGAAATCCGCAAAGCGCCCTCGTCCACATCACGGCCATGATGCCCGCACGCGTTAGTCCACATCCTGCGCGCCGTCAGGCATGAACAGCGGACGCGCGAGCCCGCCCGTGTCGTCGTAAAACCGCACGGCGTGCGGCGTGAACGACTTCGCCAGCAGAATGATCTGCCCCGTGTGTCCGGAGAAATGCTCGACAACATGGTAGACTGCGGAAAACACCGTGGTCTCGCGCCCTTGAATCATGCGAGGCTCGCCCAGCGACTCGGCCGTCAGGCGCGCGAGCACGGCGTCGACCTCGTCGCACGCGGCACGCAAACCAGCCAACAGAGGCTCGGCCTCCGTACCATCGACGGCCGAGAATTCTTCGTCGCGATGCCGACTATCGGGCGCACCGCCGACACCACTGACGATCCACTGTCGCACGTTGCCGGTGAGATGCAGCAGCAGGTTGCCGACACTGTTCGACGTGTCGTTCGCTCGCCACCACAACCGCTCCGCGGGCATACTGCGCACGGCAGCGGAGATCTTGGCGGGGTATTCGACGCTCACGTAATGACGTGAACGTTCGATGAATCGGGTGGCGAGATCGAATGACATTATAGTCGTCCTGTTACGGCAACTGCGTGCCGGTCTTGTCCAGTGTCACGACTGGCGCGATGCCGGCCGCGTGCCAACTACGGCCAGATCGTAAAGTCCGGGAAGATCGTCCGCACGACGCGTCCACGAAGCGACGTCATCGCCGAGTCGAGCGTGTGCAGGTTGGCGACCGACAACGCGAGCCCGTGTTCCGTCGGCTGGTCCTTCGTGCCCACGACGTAGTCCTTGCCCGGCATATCGGAGTTTTCGATGTGCGTGCCGAGGATGTGCGAGATCGGGTGCGTATCGGCGAACGTGCGGAGCCGATGCACGCTGTGCGCGAAGGCCGCGGTGTCGCGCACGTAAAGGCGGCCCGGATAAAACGTGTCGCCGGTGAGCAGAATCGCGGTGCGTCGATCATACAACGCGATGCTCGCCGGCTGGTGGCCCGGTATCGGCAGCACGTCAATGACGCGCGAGCCGAGATCGATTGTCGCAGAATCGTCCGGCCATCGTGTGATGCCAAAGAACGCGCGCACGGCGGCCGTGTCTTTCTCGACGAGCGTCACACCCGGTCGGCCGCGAAAGAGCGAATCGCCCGCGACATGATCGCCGTGTCCGTGACTGTGCGTCACGACCAGCGTGATCGGTCGGCCGCCATGCCGCGCGCGCCACGCTTGCAGCAGGCTATCGACGGAGAATGCGACGTCGATGTTGCCGGCGCCGCTATCGAACAGTAGCGCGCG
Organism: Gemmatimonadaceae bacterium; assembly: GCA_031366985.1. Classification (GTDB taxonomy): domain Bacteria; phylum Gemmatimonadota; class Gemmatimonadetes; order Gemmatimonadales; family Gemmatimonadaceae; genus Gemmatimonas. Next base: position 58,485 of record JANLPE010000048.1, on the reverse strand, counting down.
CGCATCGCCGATCAGGAGGTAAAGAAACGGTTTCTCGTAGTTCGTGCAGGCCGGCTGCCGCAGGATGAACAGGTCAGCGTTGTACTCGTGCACGAGCATGCGCGGGGTTCCGGTGCATAGAGCACCACCGGCGTACATCCGCGCGGGTACCGTGCCCGGCGTCACGCCGCCACCGATGGCATTCGCGGACGCGGCAACACGGCGCGCGCACGACAGTGCGGATGCGGCTACCCACGCCACCGTCATGGCGACCGCGATCGAACGTCTCACTGCGGTGCGATCACGAAGTCGATCATGACGCCGTTCACGAATGACGTGATGATCCGGTTGCTTTCGTTGGTGTACGTCCGCCGCATCAACGTCAGCACGCCTTCTTTCGATTCGGTCGCCGTGTTGGCGGGACCGAGCAGTGCTTCGACGTCGGCGATCGACATGCCTTTCTTGAGCGTCAGCATCGGGCTGCCGCTAGGCGCGGCCGGCCGTGACGCATTCGTCGATGAGGCATGTGTGCCACCGCCGAAGTCGATGTACGGCGAGAGCGCGTCGATCAGCCCGTTCGGTGTCATCGCGTCACTCGGGATGCCGCGACGATAGCGCACGTTGAAGCGACTGCCGCCTTCCGCGCGTCTGACGCGCAGATTCGCCTCGCGTGCCTCGTTCGCCGTCGATGCGGCGGCGCGGGCGTGATCGTTTCGCTGCTCGCGCTCGGAGCGCAGGCTATTTAGCGACGACTCAAACTTCTTCTTCGCCTGTGGAGTCGGCGCGGACTTGATCGAATCACGCAGCGCCTTCTCGCGAGGGCTTTCACCGTCGTAGGTCGCGCTGACTTCCGACCCGGTATTGTCGCCGAACGTCCCGAAGCCGCCGCCGCCGAGTTGCACTTCGATGTGTGAATCCCTGTTCAGGACGACCTTCGTGATCATCACCGTCTGCCCGATGCGAAGCGACGTCGCATTGGCCTTCAGGCGATCGGCGACCTCGCGCCAGTTGACCGGCGCGGCGTCCTGCGGAAAGACGTCGATGCCTCTACTCGTCCCCGGCATTTCGATCTTCACCGTCACCGTCCTTCCTTCGAGCGCGGCACGCAACGCCGCTTCGCTCTGCGCGTCTGCGGAACTCGCCGGGATCACAAGGACGCACAGGGCCAGCAATAACGGTCGCATGATCCGTCCTCGGGACTGCAAATGTGAAGGTTGCGGAACCTACCGCAATCTGACCCGATCCCGCTGGTCGGAGAAGCCGACCGCCCCATCCGAAACGTCAGTCACGGCCTTACTTTCGGGGATGCCGACGTCCGTCATGCGTACTCCGGGTCATTCTGCCGCCACGACCGCCGAACACGAGGCGGCCAAGGCTGTGCGTGCCCAGGACGCCGCCGACTTTGTCCGCCGCTATCGCTGGCTCATTCTCGCCGGTCTGATCACGGCGGCGATCATGGAGGTGCTGGACACCACGATCGTCAACGTGGCGCTCCCGCAGATGGCTGGCAACCTCAGTGCGACGCAAGAAGAAATCGGCTGGGTCTCTACCGGCTACATCCTAGCGAACGTCATCTTTCTGCCGATGACGGCGTTCTTCGCGTCGCGATTCGGTCGACGTCGCTACCTGACCTCATCGATCATTCTCTTCATCACGGCGTCGTTCTTCTGCGGCACGTCAAGCTCGCTCATCGAGTTGGTCTTCTGGCGCATCCTGCAGGGGGCCGGTGGCGCCGCGCTGCTGTCGACGGCGCAGGCGACGCTGCGCCAGATCTTTCCGACCGAAGAACAGGGGCTCGTCCAGGCCGTCTTCATGCTCGGCATCATCGTCGCACCAACGCTCGGCCCCACGCTCGGCGGTTGGATCACCGACAACTACACGTGGAATTGGTGCTTCTTCATCAACGTGCCGATCGGCATTCTGTCGGTGTTTCTCGTCAATGGGTTTCTGCGTGATCCGCCAGATCAACAGGCGCATGCTGGCGACGTGGACTGGCTCGGCATCGGCCTGTTGACGGCGGGCATCGGGAGCCTGCAGTACGTGCTCGAGGAAGGCAACTCAAAAGACTGGTTCGACGACACGTTGATCTTTCGGCTGGCGATCATCGCCGCGGTGTCGCTGAGCGCGATGTTCTGGTGGGAGCTGCATCCCCGGAACACACATCCGGTCGTGAACTTCCGCGTGCTGAAAAACAAGACGCTGTTGGCCGGGCTTTTTCTGTTCGTCGCGCTTGGGTTCGGCCTGTACGGCGGAATCTTTCTCTTCCCGTTGTTCGCGCAAGGCATTCTGCACTTCACGCCAACCGAAACGGGGCTGGTCATGCTTCCCGGCGGCATCGCGACCGGCGTCAGCGCGCTGATCTGTGGTGCGCTGCTGAACGGACGGAATCCCAAGGCGGATCCGCGCGTGCTCATCGCACTTGGCGTCGTGCTCTTTGCGATCTCGATGTGGATGATGGGACATCTCACGACGGCGGCCGGCGCGGATGATGTGCGCACCGCCCTGCTGGTGCGCGGCTTTGGACTGGGATTGCTCTTCGTGCCGATCAACTCGGCGGTGTATCGCACCATTCGCCCGCAGGAAGCACAGCAGGCGGCGGGGCTGATCAACCTCTCGCGCCAGTTAGGCGGCGCGTTCGGCATCGCGGTGCTGGCCAATCAGATCAACCGGATGACGCAGCTGCATCGCGTCGATCTGGCGAGCGCCTTGTCGAGTGGCACTCCAGTCGTCGAGCAACGATTGCAGATATTGACGCAGGGGTTCCTGAGTCGCGGGATGGATCTGCAGGCCGCCCATCAGGCCGCACTCACGGCAATGAACGGGCAGCTGCAGCAGCAGGCCACTATGCTCAGCTTCAACGACGCGTGGATCTTCGTGCTCCTCGTGTTCGTGGCAGTCTCGCCGTCGATCCTGCTGCTTGGTAAACCGCCTAAGATTGTCTCAACGGAAACCATGAAGGCGCGATAGATGAAGGCGCCAGGGTTCGCTCACTCCCGGAGTTTGCCGATGCTGTCTCCATTGATGTCTCCATCGTTCAGTCGGATCCCTCGTGGCACTATGCGACGCGCCTTGATGGGCGCGATCAGTGTCAGTACCGTGGCCGCCGCCGAGGCGCAGGGGCAGGATCGATCACAGTCGCGATCGATGGTCTCGTCGCCGTTGGGCGTGGTCGCGAGCGAGAGCGTATTGGCGTCGCAGGTCGGCGCACGCATTCTCGAGCAGGGCGGCAACGCGATCGATGCGGCCGTCGCCACGAACGCGATGATGGGACTCGTCGCGCCGATGAATGACGGAATCGGCGGCGATCTATTCGCGATTGTCTACATCGCGAAGACCGGCAAGTTGTACGGATTGAACGCGTCGGGCTGGGCACCGAAGAAGCTCACCGCGGACTATCTGATCGCGAAGGGCATCACGACTATGCCGCAGCGCGGCATCAACGCGGTGACCGTGCCGGGTGCGGTGAACGGGTGGGACAAGCTGCTGAAGCGATTCGGCACCAAGACGTTCGCCGATGTGCTCGCGCCGTCTATTGGATACGCCGAGTCGGGATTCCCGGTTGGCGAAGTGGTGAGCGTGTTCTGGAAGGACAGCAAGAAGGAGCTCGAGGCCGACGCGCCGACGGCGAAAACGTATCTGCCGAACGGACGCGTGCCGGAAGTCGGCGAAATGTTTCGCAATCCGGATCTCGCGTGGACCTATCGACAGATTGCGACAGGCGGTCCGACCGCGTTCTACAAGGGCGCCATCGCGAAGAAGATTCTCGCGACGTCGGCCAGTCACGGCGGCACGATGGCGGCGGGGGATCTCGCGGAGTTTGACGGCGAGTGGGTCGATCCGATCTCGACGACGTATCGCGGATGGACGGTGTATGAACTTCCGCCGAACGGGCAGGGCATCGCCGCGCTCGAGATGCTCAACATCATGGAGCAGTTTCCCCTGAACATGACGGGGCACAACAGCACCATGACGCTGCATCTCATGATCGAGGCGAAGAAGCTCGCGTACGCCGACATGCAGCGATACGACGCCGACCCGCGTTTCGCGAAGATTCCCGTTGCGGCGATGCGATCGAAAGCGTTCGCCGTCGAGCGCGCCAAGCTGATCGTCGCCGACAAAGCGACGTGTAGTGTGTCGGCGGGTAAGCCGAGCGTGACGGACAATGGCACGACGTACCTGAGTGTCGTCGACAAGGAGGGGAACATGGTCTCCCTTATTCAGAGCAACTATTCGACCGTCGGTTTTGGCTCAGGGCTCGCGGTTGGTGGCGCAGGGTTCGTGCTGCACAATCGCGGTGGTGGCTTCTCGCTCGCCAAGGACAGTCCGAATCTGCTCGCAGGACGCAAGCGTCCGTTGCACACGATCATCCCGGCGTTCATGGAGAAGGGTGACCAGAAGATCGCTTTCGGCATCATGGGCGGCTGGAATCAGGCGCAGGCGCACGCGCAGTTCGTGTCGAACATCGTCGATTTCGGCATGAACGTGCAGGGCGCACTCGATGCACCTCGTTTCTCGAAGGACACGTTCGAGGGCTGCGACGTGAATTTCGAATCACGCATTCCCGAGGGCACGCGCAAGGAACTCGCCGCACTTGGCCATCAGCTCGTGATGCGAGGCGACTTTTCCGCCACGCGAATGGGCGCGGGGCAGGCAGTCGTGCGCAATTTTACCAGCGGGATCAACTCCGGTGCGTCGGATCCGCGCAAGGACGGCGCGGCGATTGTGGAACTGCGCGCGGTGAAGGCTGGCGGCGGCGCGGGTCCCAAACAGAAAAAATGAAGCACAGGGGTCGCCGTTCCGCCCTACCGACCAATCGTCTCCAACGCCCACCGGTACAGGCCAACGTACTGCTGTGCCGCGTGCGTCCACGAGTTGTCCTCGCGCATGCCACGCTCGCGGAGCAGTGCCCAGCTGTCCTGATCGCGATACGCTACGAGCGCGCGGCCCATCGCGTCCGTGAAGTGACGTGCCTCGTACGGATGAAAGCGGAACCCGTTGCCGTCGAAGCCTTCACGCACCGTGTCAGCGAGTCCACCCGTTGCGCGCACGATCGGCACGCTGCCGTAGCGCAACGCGATCATCTGACCAAGGCCGCACGGTTCGAATCGCGAGGGCATCAGGAACGCATCGCTGCCCGCGTAAATGCGCTGCGCGAGACCGGCATCAAAGCCTGTGCGGAGGGCGACACGTTCCGGATTCGCGCCAGCGTGGAAGCGAAACACGCCTTCGAGATGCGCGTTCCCCGATCCTAGGATTACCAGCTGCGCGTCCGTGCGCCCGATGATCCAGGGCAACGCCTCCTGCAACAGGTCGAATCCCTTCTGTTCGACCATTCGCGATACCACACCGAGCAGCGGACGATCCGCCTCGACCGGGAGCCCCAGCTCCGCCTGCAACGCCGCTTTGCACTGCGCCTTGCCCGACGGATCGTCGGCGTCGAACGGCCGCGCGATGTGGCGATCCGTCGCCGGATCGAACTCGGTGGAATCGATGCCATTGAGAATACCAACGACGCGATCCCCCTTCGCGCGTAGCACGCCGTCCAGCCGTTCGCCGTATTCCGGCGTCACGATCTCTCGCGCATACGTCGGGCTGACCGTACTGACGATGTCGCTGAAGACGAGACCGCGCGCCATGAAGTTGAAGGTGCTCGACTGACGCGGCCCCATCGCGTTTTCGATGAGGCCCCCTTCGCGTAATCCGGCGATCGACATCGAGACAGAACTGAACTGTCCCTGGTACGCGAGGTTGTGGATTGTGAAGACCGTCGCGATGTGACCGAACGTGTACGCGTAATACGTTTTGAGATAGTTCGGGATCAGCGCCGCGTGCCAGTCGTTCACGTGAATGACATCCGGCTGCCACCCCTCGACCTCGCGCAGGTGCTGCACCAGCGCCAGGACGCCGCGCGCGAACAGGATGAACCGACGATCGTCGTCGCGGTCTCCGTAGATCGTTGCCCGCTCGAAGGCGGCCGGAATGTCGAGCTGATAGGTGGGCGTCACGCTGTCGGCAATACGCCAGATGCGCAGCTCCTCCTGTCGTTCTCCAGCGGGCACAAAGCTCGCGGCGATTGGACCCTCGACCGGCACGCCGCGTTCACGTAGGACCTGATAGCGCGGCATCACCACGCGCACGTCATGACCGGCGGCCCGCAGCGCCGGCGGAAGGGCACCGGCTACGTCGGCCAGCCCTCCGGTCTTGATATGCGGGGCGACCTCAGCGGCAATATAGAGAACGTTCATAGTCGGCGAAGTGTACGGCCTCGGCAGGGCAGGTCGCGAGGGGGGAATCGCGACGAAATGGTGACCGGACGTCTCGCGGAGGATGCCACACTGTCTGCAAATTACGCGATATGACGACACCACATCGCCCCGGTACACTCGCGCGTTCCGCCATGGCCTACGTCCTCGCAGGTGGCCGCGGCTCGCGCCTGTATGAACTGACCGATCGTCGCGCGAAGCCTGCCGTGTATTTCGCTGGCAAGACGCGCATCATCGACTTCGCGCTGTCGAATGCACTCAACTCCGGTATTCGACGCATTGGCGTCGCAACGCAGTACAAGGCGCACAGTCTGATTCGCCACTTGCAGCGCGGTTGGAACTTTTTCCGACCTGAGCGCAACGAAAGTTTCGACATTTTGCCGGCAAGTCAGCGCGTGTCGGAGTCGCAGTGGTATGAAGGCACGGCGGACGCGGTGTATCAAAACATCGATATCATCGAAGCGTACAATCCGGAGTTCATGGTGATCCTCGCCGGGGATCACATCTACAAAATGGATTACGAATTGATGCTGCAGCAGCACGTCGATCAGGGCGCCGATGTCACGGTCGGCGTGCTTGAAGTGGCGCGCACGGAAGCGACGGGATTCGGTGTGATGCATGTCGATGGGGTCGACCGCATTCTGTCGTTCCTCGAGAAGCCAGCCGATCCGCCGGGTATCCCGGGTAACGAGTCGATGGCGCTCGCGAGCATGGGCATCTACGTGTTCAACACGAAGTTCCTGTTTGATCTGCTCAAGCGTGATGCCGCCGATCCCACCTCCAGCCGCGACTTCGGCAAGGATCTGATTCCGTACGTCGTCGCGAACGGCAAGGCCGTGGCGCATCGCTTCAGCACCTCGTGCGTGAAGTCGAAGGAAGAGACCGAAGCGTATTGGCGCGATGCCGGGACGATCGACGCGTACTGGGAAGCCAACATCGATCTGACGAGTGTCGTGCCGCCACTCGACTTGTACGATCACGACTGGCCGATCTGGACCTATAGCGAACTGACGGCGCCGGCCAAGTTCGTGCACAACGAGGACGGACGCCGCGGGCTCGCGTTGAATTCGCTGATCTCCGGCGGGTGTATCGTGTCCGGCGCACGACTGCACAAGTCCGTGTTGTTTACCGGCGTGAAAGTGCATTCGTACGCCTATCTGGACGGATGCGTCATCCAGCCATACGTCGATATCGGGCGATCCGCGCGCTTGCGCAATGTCGTCATCGACCGCGGAGTGCAGATCCCGGCCGGACTCGCCGTCGGGGAAGATGCCGCGCTCGATGCGAAGCGGTTCCGTCGCACGGAGAAGGGTACGGTGCTGATCACGCAGCCCATGATCGACAAGCTGTACGCGTCATAGGGGTCGGCGGCGCAGCGCGGACGGTCGGAGCGCTGGTTCGTCGTGGCCGTCGTCCGCGTGCTACCGCCCCCGCAGTTGCTTCTCAATCTCACCAGACGGCACCGCCCTCGACACATTGTAAAACGTCCCCTTCCGCGCGATCTCGCCCGCCGCCTGCAGAAACCCCGTCCACGCCGCCCGCGCCAGTGCCCCGCCGACCGAGACCCTCCGCACCCCAAGCTCCGCCAGCGCCGCGACCGTCGTGAAGTCACTGCTCATCAGCACATTCACGGGCTTGGGTGCCACCGCATTCACGACGGCGAGAATATCCGACTCACGACGCAGTCCTGGCGCGTACAGGCAATCGGCGCCGGCCTGTGCGTAGGACACGAGTCGATGAATCGTGTCGCCGATGTTCGGCCGACCGACCAGAAAACTTTCGCATCGACCGGTGAGCAACACGGGAATGCCGCTGTCATCGATCGCTCGCCGCGCCGCCCGAATGCGTTCGACGGATAACGTGAGGTCGTGCAGCGGGTGCTCCGGATCGCCCGTCGAATCTTCAATCGACAATCCCGCAACGCCCGTCGTGGTCGCGGCCGAGACGTTGGCCAATACGTCTTCCGGTTGGATCGCAAAGCCGCCTTCGAAGTCGGCATTGACCGGCAGGTCCACGGACACGGCCATCGTGCGGAGGTGCGCGAGGACCTGTACCAGTGGAACCGTGTTGTCCGTATGACCCACCGACCACGCGAAGCCCGAACTGGTGGTCGCGAGGGCAGGGAAGCCGAGACCGGCCAATGCGTGCGCGCTGCCGACGTCCCACGGATTCGGCATGACGAAGCAGCCGCGTTCGTGCAGGGCGTGAAAACGCGCATAGCGGTCGGAACTGGTCACTCGCGCCTCGACTGAGGATGGTCATACACGGGTCGATCGGTGCATCAGTGCGGCGCCTCCGCGCGGCGCATCGGCGCGATGCATCGGCGCGATGCACAAACATAGGACGCACCACGGTCCGACGGCGTCCCTGTCGCGCTCCGACAGTCGATCCTCGGCCGGGCCACGTGCCAACGGCCTGCCGATACCGGAATATGCGGACGGCATAGCCCGGGCGTCCACCACTTACGCCGCGTGAACGACGCCTTTCAACGCCGTACGCGATCCGATGGTGCCGTCGATGACCTCGATCGTGCGATCGCATCGCTCCGCCAACAGCGGGTTGTGCGTGACGAAGAGAATCGTCGTGTGATCCTCGCGATTCACTGTCCGCAGTAGTTCGAATACGGCGTCCGCACTTTTCGTATCGAGATTGCCCGTCGGCTCGTCCGCCAGCAGCAACGCGGGCTTCATCGCGAGCGCCCGCGCGACGGCTATGCGTTGTTCCTGTCCGCCCGATAAGAGTCCGACGCGTTGATCCTTCCACTTCGTGAGTCCGACCATGTCCAGTAATTCGGCCGCGCGCGCGGTCATCGCGTCGTTGGGAAACCCGGCCGAACCAAGCATCGGCATCATCACGTTTTCGAGCGCCGTGAACGCGGTCAGCAAATGATGATACTGAAAGACGAACCCGATCCGGTGTCCGCGCAGATCGGTCAGCGCGCGATCATCGAGCGTCGTGGTTTCGTGGCCCACAATCGACACCGTTCCCGACGTCGGTCGATCAAGCAGGCCGATGATGTTCAGCAGCGTGCTCTTGCCCGAGCCGGACGGCCCCATCACCGCACAGAAGTCGCCGCGCCGCAACTCGAGATCGATGCCATGCAGTACTTCGGTTTCATTGGGCCGGCCGATATCGAATGACTTGCGCATGCCGCGCAGTTGAACGACCGGGCCGCTATCGCTCACGGTATCGTTGACGCGATTGTTCACGGTATCCGCCTGCGCATCAGCCATTGATCGCCACGATTGGATCCAGTCGCGCCGCGCGCAACGCCGGTGCGAACGCAGCGACGAGGCCTGTCACCGTCGCCAGCGCGAGCGTCCACGCGAACAAGCGGCCAGAGAAGATGAGGTCGAACATCGCCGTCCCGTCCGCCGCGCGCATCTGCTTCTGCCACGTCGTGAGCGCGAGCATTCCCAGACCCGAGCCGACGATCGCGCCGCCCAGTCCGAGTAGTGCACCCTGCAAGATGAACACCCGCAAGATCTGACCGCGCGTGATGCCCATCGCCCGCAGGATGCCGATTTCGCTCGACTTCTGCACGACGGTGACGACGAGCACACTGGCGATTCCGAACGCGACCGAGAGTCCGACGAAGAAGCGAATCGAGTTGTTCGCCATCGACTGGTTGGCGATCGCGCTGAAGAACTGTGAGTTGGTCTTGATCCAGCTATCGGCGTGCACCGGCGCCGCGCCGGCGATTCGCTGCGCAATGACCTCGGCGGCGTACACATCGTGTACCGTGACGTCGATGGCCGTGACGCCGCCAGGAAGCCCCATCAGAGTTTGTGCCGTGCGCAGCGTGACAAAGGCGCTGCGAGCGTTCACGACCTTGTTTCCGAGGTCGAAGATACCGGCCACGGTTAACGGAAACGCGACGCCAGCGATGCTGCCGCCCGTGACGCGCAACTTGTCACCGACGTCGACACCGAGATCCGTCGACAGCTCGGTCCCGATTAAAATGTCAGTGCCCGTCACGCTCGCATTGCCGCGCGTGATTTTGGTCGGCATCGGCACAATGCGATAGTAGATCTCCGGGTCCATGCCTGTTACCAGCACGACGCGCGTCGCGTTGCCGCGGGTGACGATGGCTGAGCCACTGACCGCGGGCGACGCGACCATGACTTCCGGCATCGCACCGACCTGCACCACGATGCCTTGCCATTGATCAATCCCTTTCAGTCGCTGAAGCGGCGCCTGCAGGATGGCCCCTTCGACGAGCGTCGGCGTGTTGCGTAATGGCCGCACGACCTCCTTGGGCTGCGAAAGCTGAATGTGCGCTTGGCCGGTCAGCGTCCGCTTGATGAGATTCGCCTGTAGCCCGGTCATGAGCGCGGACATGAAGACGATCACCGCAACGCCAATCGCGACGCCCCCGATGATGAAGCTCGTCTGTACGCGCCCCTCGCGCAGGAATCGGATCGCCACGATCCACTCGAAGGGCACCCAGTGGGTCATGGTGCGGTGCTCGTACTCGTACTCGTACTCGCACTCGCGGCCGTTGGCCGGATCCGTGCCCCATCGACGACGTTCGCCGTCGCGACCGGCACCACACGATCACCAGCCACGAGGCCCGAGCGCACTTCACAGACGCCGTTGCTTCGCAGTCCCAGCATGATGCGGCGCTTGCGGACGTGTCCCCCATCCACCACGAGCACCCACGGCACGTTCGTGTCGATGTCGTGCACCGCGTCGCCGGGAACGAGGATCGCATACGGTCGCGTCGCAATCTGGATGTCGACGGAGACGGTCATGTCCTGCTTGAGGTACGCTGGCGGCGACGCGACGTGCAACTTGACCTCGACGGCACCGCGCTGCGCATCGACACTCGGGTTGATGTACACGACGTCGGCAGCGAATCGTTTGGTGGGGTAGGCATCGGCGGAGGCGACGGCAGTGAGTCCAATCGTCAGCAGACGAAGATTCTTTTCGTCGATCTGCACGACGAGCTGCGTTTCGCCCGCCGGTGAGAGCACCATCAGGACACGTCCCGGCTGTACGACATCGCCGGGCTCGACATCGCGTGCGATCAGCACGCCGACGATGGGCGCGCGCACGGTCGTGTAGTCGAGTTTCGCTCGGGCCAGCGCGACGCCTGCCTGCGCCTGCGCGAGCGTCGCGGAACTGGCGGCATCATCGCTTCCAGAGGGCATCGCGCTCACGACGGCCTGTTGTGCCGTCTGCAATTGCGCGGCGGCAGACTGCTCGCCGCGGCGTGCGACGTCCATCTCGGACTGACTGATCGCGCCGGCGGCAAACAGCGTGCTGCTGCGTTTCCACGCGTCCACCGCGGCGTCGTGGGCGAGCTGCGCCTGCCGCATCGCTTGCGCCGCGGCAGGCGCCTGCACTTCGCGCAGCTGCCGTTGTTTCGCCGCCGCGTACTGCACGGCGCGCTCCGCTTGGCGGAGTGCCGCGTGTAACTCGGACGGCTCCAGCTCAATCAGCGTTGCGCCGCTGGCGACCGACTGTCCTTCACGGACGGGTACTCGCTGCACGGTGCCGGTGATTTGCACACCGACATCAACGCGATGCGGCGTCTCCACACGTCCGCTCGCCACCACCGTTTGAACGAAGTCCTGCTGCACGATCGGCTCGACGATGATCCGTGGCCCCAGTACCACGCGGGGACCGACGAACATGCCGATGACGATCGTCAGCACAAGCGCGCTGACCAACCCGATGTGACGCCGGATCCGCGCCACCACGGTGCGGATCACCGGTGTACGGGCTGCCCCTGCATGCGGTCATGCGCGATGAAAAATGTCTTCGCCATCGCGACAAGTTCACCGTCGCTCGGATGGTCTACAGTCTCCCATCCGGCGATGGCGGGCACGAGTTCGGCACGATGTTTCCCGACGTAGTGCTTGAAATCGTCGAGTGCCCGGCCTGAGCCGGTGACGAGCACGGTCATGCTGCCGCCGATCGCATCGCACACCGCACCGAAGTACTCGTGCTCCGTGCGCACGCCGCTCTGATGGCGCGCGGTTTCGACGGGATGATCCTTGATCGCCGAAAACTGCACGTGCGTGTGATCGAACTGCTGCAGGTGCGCGTGGTGGTGGTCCAACCAGAGTACTGCGTGGGCCATCGACATACAGACGCTCCTGAGAGAGAAACTCTGACGGATGCGTCAAGAATTCAACAAAGCGGGCGCATGGTCTGTAGGGTAAATCCCCCGTGGGGAGGGCGCGAATCCTGAGCTACAGGGGTTGCCGCACGATCTTCCAGATCTTTCCCGCCGCGACCATGTAGAGTTCGCCGCTGCCGTCCTTGCCGAATGAATTCGTGAACGCCAGTGAGATCCCGCTCCAAGTGCGCGTGTCGGCCGCGACCCCGCCGACCACCCGCAGACTGCGCAACCACCCGCGACAGTAGTCCGCGTAGAGATAATGGCCCGTGAGTTCGGGCATCGCTCGCCCGCGATAGACGTAGCCGCCGATCACGGAGCAGCCGTCCGCATGCGGATAGTCGATGACCGGTAACGTCAGCACCCGATCCGCCGCGCAGTTCGTACTCGGCTTGTAGCACGCGGTGCCTTCCATGTACGGCCAGCCGAAGTTGAGGCCCGCCGTACGCACGGGGACCGCGTCAACCTCTTCGCGCGCATCCTGACCGACATCGCCGATGTACAGCATGCCACTGGGTCCATCGATCGAGAAGCGCCACGGATTGCGCAGTCCCCACGCCCAGATTTCACCGGAGAATGCGGCCCCGGCAGCAAACGGATTGTTGCTCGGCACGCGATAGGGCAGAGTGCTCACGTCGAGGCGCAGGATCTTGCCGAGCAACGTCGTCAAATTCTGCGCGTTGTCGTACGGATCGCCGCAGCATCCTCCGTCACCGGGGCCAAGATAGAGCATCCCGTCCGGACCAAACTCGATCATGCCGCCATGATGTTCGCTGCGCCCGTGCGGAATACGCAGCACGATACCGCCGGAGCCCGTCGCCACATTGGCGCCCGACGTCGATGTCATGCGTTCGAGCACGAGATCGCCATTGAGGCCGACGTAATACAGGTAGAACAAACCGTTGGTCGTATACGCGGGATCGAACGCCATGCCGAGCAGGCCGCGCTCACCGACGTTGTTGACGCGACTGGCAATGTCAGCGAAGAGCGTTGCCTGGATCACGCCGTTGACGACCAGTTTGACGCGCCCACCGCGTTCGACGATGAACTGTCGCGCGTCACCGACGGGGGCCGTGAGAAATACCGCCTGCGTCAAGCCATCGGCGAAGAGCTGTACGCCCAGCTGCAACGGTGCACTGTTGTACGCAGTCGTCGCCGCGACGTCCTGCGCGCCACTGAGCGAGATCGTCTGACGTTCAGGCGACGGCGAATGTGTGGTCAGGACGCTGCTGACAACGGCGGCGGCCACGGTGTAGCTGCCGTCTTCGAGACGACCCAGCGTGGTGGAGGCGGTCAACCGCCGTGAATAGCCGTTCGGGCCCGTGACGTCGACGGCGCCATCAACACCAGATGGCAAGCCGTTGATCGCGACACGCAACGTCGCGAGTCCCGCGCCGTAGTCGATCGTGATGGCAGGCGATGCGAGCGACGCGGAAATGCTGACCTGCTGTGCCGTCGTGACGGCGCGAAACGTCTTACCGATGGCCGACACATCGTTGGCCGTGAGCGCATACGTGCCGGGTTCGAGCAGATCCAGTTGCGTCGATCCCGTTAACGTACGCGAGAAATTCTTCGGGCCCGTCAGCACAATGTTCGCCGACGTCGAGGCCGGGAGCCCAAACACCGTGAGTGTGAGGCGGCCGCTGCCGATGCCATAGATGATCGGGGTGGCCGAACTCGTGCCGTCGCTTTTCACCACGACCGTCTGCGTCGCCGGCGTTCCGGTGTAGCGCACGATGCCGGACGTGACATCGTTCGCGGTGACGGTGAACGATCCCTGTGGCAGCGCGGTCAGAGTGTGCGAGCTATCGAGCGTCTGCGTGAATGACGACGGGCCGCTGACGACGACCGCGGGTTTGACGCCGGCCGGCAGCCCGCTGACGGACACGGCCAGCGTGCCGGTGTTGGGCGCCGTGGCGGCATCATGGCAACCAACAACGAGGCTGGAGACGACGCAGACGAACGCGGCGGCGATCCGACGATGATGACAATTCATGCCGGAAGCTACGCTACGCGGCCCTGCCTGCCCATTGGTTAATTCGTCGGCGCGCAGGGACTTCGATCAAATGATAGCTGCCCGCGGAGACGACCAATGCGGCACCAATGGCCACCGCCGCGACCCCCCAACCGTACAACATGCCGGTCGGCGGCGCAGACGAGACGACCACTGGCTGGCCTCGCGCGAGCCATGCCTGCACCTCGTAGTACGTGAACAACAGCGGCTGATGGGTGAGATAGATCGAAAAGGACCAGTCGCCGATCGTCCGCATGATGCCTGACCCGAGCACGGTGTTGGCGCGCGGGCTGCCGTACGCGGCGGAGAGCAGAATCAGCGGATCGCACATAACCGTGATGGCGTCGGGCGCGGACAGGTGCAGACAGAGCGCTTCGCAGGCGACCAGTCCGAGCAGTGTGTAGCCATTGGCAAGCCACGTGCGGCCCCATTGGCGCGCATACGCACCGTATACAGCCATGCCAAGCACGAAACCGCAAAAGCAGCGCAGGATGCCGTACTGATATGCGACGTTGATCGACAGATCGGCCGGATTCACCTTGAGGAACGGCATCGAGGCAGGCACCGACACGATTGGAATGACGAAGTACATGATGCCGACGTACCCCGCGAAGGCGAGCGCCGCGACGACCGCCCGGCCTCGGCCACTCAACTGCGAAAACGGCACGACCAGAAACGGAAAGAGCATGTACATCCACCACTCGGTGCTGATCGACCAAGACGCATGCACCCACGTAAACCAGTGGTGCAGGTTCATCGACTGCAACAGCAGCAGGTTGGTGACAATTGAATAGCCGCTGTTCTCGACCTGCATGACTGGCATGGTCGGCAAGCCGAGTGTGGCGGCCACGGCGAAGAGCACGATCGCGTAGAGGAGTGTCGCGAAATGCAACGGATATACGCGCGCAAAGCGCGCCAACGTGAACCGCTTGAACGTCGAGCCCGTGACGCCGCGGGAAAATCCCGTGCCGTACACGTGCACCATAATAAAGCCGCTCAGGATGAAGAAAAAATCCACCATCAGGTATAGCCGATTGATGATGCCAGAATGCGTGATGCGAAGGAGGCCGCCGGCGCTGTCGCCCAGCATCAGGTCGACATGAAAGATCACGGTGAGGAGCGCGGCGACCCCGCGCAGCGAGGTCAGATTGGTGAGATATGACGTGGTCTTGGAGTTCGGCGATGTCACGGATGACCTGATAGGAGAGAACGACCAACGTGGTATCCGAGCGGATACAGTGGTTTGAATGCCGTCAACATGGCAGGCCGTTGAAGAAACACGACGACAATGGTAGGTGCGCGACGGGCGATGCGATAGAATTGCGTCATGCTTCGAGCGCTCACATGACAACACCGCTTCGCATTGGAATCATCGGCACCGGCTTCATCGCCGACGTCGTGGCAGGCCATATGGCACGCTCGCCGTCGGTACGGCTGACGGCGGTCGCGAGTCGGCGGCCGCAAGCCGCCGACTCGTTCGTCGAGCGGCATCAGGCGTCGGCCCATGATTTACGTGCCTATGCAACGTGGCACGAGCTCGTCGCGTCGTCTGGCGTCGACGCCGTGTACGTCGCCACGCCGACAGCGGTACGCGAGGAGATCTGCGTCTCGGCCGCGAAACGCGGCAAACATGTGCTGGCGGAAAAGCCCTTCGTGTCGTCCGCCTCGGTCGCCACGATCACGCAGGCCTGCCACGAGCACGGCGTCGCGTTTCTCGATGCGACGCACTTCACGCATCATCCGCGTACGGCGATGCTCAAGGCGGAACTCGCCACGCGGATCGGCGCCCTGCAGACGATCGCCACAACGTTCTTCTTTCCCTCGATGGATCGCACCAACATTCGCTTCAATCCCGCACGCGAACCGACCGGTGCGTTCGGCGACATGGTGTGGTATGCCATGCGTGCCATCGTCGAATACGCGGGTGCTGATGTGGTACTCTCGAGCGCGCACGGGTATGCGGAGCGGGACGCGGTCTCCGGCGCGGTCGTGCGCAGTGCGGGTGTTCTCCGCCTCACCAGCGGGTGCATGTCGACGTGGGACGCCGGTTATACCGTTGGCACGAGCGTGCAGGATCTTTCGCTGTTGGGCGATCGTGGCATTATCCAGTGCGATGACTTTGTGCTCGACTGGGCGCGCGGGTTTCCCGGCATGGCCGACGAACACGCCACTGAATTCGTACAGCGCGCGGGTATCGTCGGCCCGTCACGTTATGCGCATGTCGCGACGCCGACCGCGCATGCCCCCGTCTCGCTGATGCTCGATCACTTCGCCGCACTCGCCGCGGCGCCTGGGTCGGCGGCGAATCACGAGAGTGTGGTCCGCACGCTGGCGACACAACGACTCCTCGACGAGGTCTGGCGTCAGCTGCATGTAGTCGATCACAGCTGACGCGCGAGACCGTTAACGCGAGTGAGGCATGACCACATGACGACGCCCGCGCTTCACCGGCACAATGTTCGAGAGGGCACGTGCGAACAGTTGCTCGGTGCGTACCCCCTCCGTGCAGTCGCGGCCCGGAGTCGCGCCGCTACTTGCGTCCGTTCTTGGTTGTGATGATCACGACGCCGTTGCCGGCCCGCGATCCCCAGAACGACAACGACGTCTCGTCTTTCAGGACAACGATCTTCGCGATGTCATTCGGATTCAGGTTGAGCAAACCGGACGGTCCGCTCTCGATCGGCAGTCCGTCGATGACGTACAACGGTGCCGTGTTCGTGCCCGTGAGGGTCACCGAGCCGCGGACTTGCACTGCGATGCCTTCAGGCAGTCGGCGGATGCGAACACCCGGGAATCGCCCTTCGAGCATCTCTTCGACCTGTGCGACGTTCTTGCGTTCGTCGAGCGTCTTCTGGTCCGCAACCCATCCCACCGGAATCGTATCCGACGCAGATAGCTGTAGCGCGACCACGAGAGCGAGAATCATTGGATCTCCTGATTAGAGGTTCCGCTTGGTAAGCTCACCTACGGCGAATTCTACCGCGCGGGCGGTCAGCGCCATATAGGTCAATGACGGATTCTGGCAGGCGGTCGATACCATGCAGGATCCGTCTGTCACAAAGACGTTCGGCGCATCCCACACCTGGTTGTGCTTGTTGACCACGGATGACTTGGGGTCGCGCCCCATCCGGGCCGTCCCCATTTCGTGGATCCCCTGGCCCGGAGCATACCCCAGATCGAACGGTTTGACGTCCCGCGCGCCGCAGGCGGTCAGCATCTCCGCCATGTCATTGGTCATGTCTTTCCGCATGAGTCGCTCGTTCTCACCGATCTCGCAATCGATCTTGAGCACCGGCATGCCCCATTTGTCCGTCTTCGACTCGTCGAGCGTGACGCGGTTGTCGTGATTCGGCAGCATCTCGCCGAAGGCCGTGCCGCCGAACGTCCACTGACCTGGCTCGGCGATGGAGTCCTTGAAGCCGCCGCCAACACCAAGCTCAGCCACGTTCTGCGCCCAGCCGTTGCGTCCCGCGCCGCCCTCGTAGCCGAAGCCGCGCAGATACGGACGCTTGTCACCGAAGAGATTACGATAGCGCGGCACGTACGACGGATTCGGGCGACGGCCGAAGAAGTATTGGTCTTCGAGTCCATCGATCTTGCCTTCCGCGCCGAGTCGGAAGTGATGGTCCATCAGGTTGTGGCCGAGTTCATTCGAACTGCTGCCGAGGCCACCGGGCCAGACGTCATGCGCGGAACGCAGCAACAGCCAGGTCGAGTTGAGTGTCGAAGCGCAGAGAAAGACGATTTTCGCGCTGTAATCCGTAACGACGTTCGTCAGTGCGTCCATCACGCGGACACCGGTCGCGCGTTTGGTGTCCTTGTTGTAGATGACTTCACTCGCGATCGAAAACGGCTTGAGCGTCAGGCGGCCGGTCGCCATCGCCGCGGGCAGCGTCGATGACTGCGTGCTGAAGTACGCGCCATACGGACAGCCCAACCAGCATGCATCCCGATAGTTGCACGCACTGCGGCCTTTCAGTGGCTGTGTGAGATTGGCCGTGCGGCTCGAGATCAGTCGACGTGTGCCATCGAAGAGTTTGGTCAGGCGCCCCGCCACGAGTTCTTCGGCGCAGTTGAGCGCCATGGCAGGCTGAAATTCGCCGTCCGGTAGCTGCGGCAGATGTTCAATCGACCCCGCGATGCCGGCGAACTTCTCGACGTAGCTGTACCACGGGGCCATTTCGGCGTACCGGATCGGCCAGTCGATGGCGATGCCGTCCTTCGCGTTCGCTTCGAAGTCGTAGTCGCTCCATCGGAAGCTGCAGCGCCCCCACATAAGTGAGCGTCCGCCAACATGATAGCCGCGATACCAGTCGAAGCGTTTCACTTCGGTATACGGCGACTCTTCGTCTGACGCCCACCAGTCGAGATTCTTCTCGTTCAGCGGGAAGTCGCGTTTCAGTACGGGATAGCGTTTTTCCATCGACGTCGTGTGCCCGCCGCGATGCGCATACTCCCACGGCGCCTTCGTCGCATTTACGTAGTCCTTCACATGCTCAATGTTCTTGCCGCGCTCGAGCAGGAGGACGCGTAGCCCCTTCTCGGTGAGCTCCTTGGCGGCCCATCCACCGGAGATGCCAGAGCCCACAACGATCGCGTCGTAGGTGGTGTCTTGCGGTTGTCCGTGCATGATCAGGCGAGTTAAAGTGATCGTGTGACGTGCTGACAGCGCGGCCTCGCAGGGGGCGCAGGGCAAACGTGTGATAGACGATTTACGGCGCGGCAGTTACGCCTCTGCATCGCCGTCGACTTGTGGAAGCAGTATGGTGAACGGCGTCCCGTGCTCTGGCGCGCTGGTCACCGCGATCGTGCCACCGACACTTCGCACCACGGCATAGCAGGTGGCGAGGCCGAGGCGCGTCCCGCCCGATGCAGATTTCGTGGTGAAATACAGCTCGAATATGCGGGGGAGTACGTCTGCAGGCACGCTCGCGCCGTTGTCGGTGACCGTAATGCGCACTTGTGGACCCGTGTCGAGACCGTCACTCCATGGCGAACGCC
The DNA here is from genome assembly GCA_031366985.1 of Gemmatimonadaceae bacterium. Classification (GTDB taxonomy): domain Bacteria; phylum Gemmatimonadota; class Gemmatimonadetes; order Gemmatimonadales; family Gemmatimonadaceae; genus Gemmatimonas. The sequence continues at coordinate 39,101 of JANLPE010000048.1, read as the reverse complement.
ACGCCGATTCGGCGCGAATCTGGATGCGGCCGCCGACGGGCAGCGCGTCGCGGGCATTGGTGATCAGGTTGGTCAACACCTGTTCCAGTCGCGCGGTGCCCAGTTGCACGCGCGTCCGTTGCGTCGGCATTTCGATATCGAATGCAATCGAGCGTTGCTCGAGTTGCGGACGCAGCCATAGCACTCGCTGCAGCGCCTCGTCGACGTTGGCGGACTCGCCGGCGGGCGCCTGCGGCCTCGAGTATGCGAGCACGTTGCGGACCAACGACGTGCCGCAGCGCCATCTCGCTCTGGCGAAGGGCCTCGGTTCGCTCCCGGACGCGATCTTCACGCGTGCGGCTGAGTTCGCGCACGTCGCGCACGGCCAAGAATTGTCGCGTGAGCAGTATCGCCACGAGCAGCGGCACCCCGGCCGCGAGCAACAAATCTGAGAGCCCCGAGCGCATGGTTGCCGGAAGCACGATGATGAGCGCCAGCATGACCGGTCCGTAGGTCAGCAGATCACCGCTAACCGACTCGTCCTCAGGCCACGACGACTGAAGGGCCAGGCGCGAGATCGGCGCCATCAGGAACCACCCCAACGGTCCGCGAAGCCGATTGGTGGCGCGGGATCCGACGTAGATGACGATGCCAAGCTGCAGCGCGTTCATGCCATAGGTGGACAACGCTTCGATGCGCGTGCTGAGCGGCGTGGTCGCATTGGCGATTTCATCACGCGCTCCGATCACCCACAGCACCAGCAACGAAGCGACGAAGAACGCGAGTGAGTCGAGGCCCATGCGCACTTGGTGGCGCGCGGTTTGCGATCCTTCGTGCATCAGCAACACGCCGACGGCAATGGCGATGTTACTCGTGAGGGACTGCGTCAGCCAAACGCTGGGCGCTGGCGAGGGGAAGGAGGGGATGGCCGAGTCCGCGGCGAGCCACAGCTCGAAGAGCATGGCGATAACAGCAGCGAACGATATGAGCCGCCACGCGACGTAGCCAAGTTCATCGGACCGGGAGCGCTGCATGTTGAAGTAGAGCGCCGTCGCTGTGAATCCGACAAATGCCACACTGACAAAGGTCGCGCGCAATGCGGACGACTTGTCGAATGACCGCGATACGGTGGCGACTACCGCGTACGCCGCGAAGGCGAGCACCGCACTGAGGCGAGGCACGCCAAACATGACGATGGGCCCCGGCTGTTGTAAGCCCGACGCCTTGAGGGCACGGTTACCGGTGTACAGCACCAGCAGTACCCGCGCGGCGCGGATCAGCCCCTGCGGTGACGACCTTGCCGTCGACGCGCACCGCCGCTCCGTAGCCTTCGCGCACTTCGCCGCGCAGGCTCACGAACGTCAGGATGTATCCAAGACTACGCAAACGCGCGATCACATCTGGTGCGAAGCCGTCTTCAAGTTGGATGCTGAACGGCGTGGGCGTCGCTGGCGCGCCACCGGCACCGCGACCGCTGCCAGCCGGCGCACCACCACCACCGAAACCGCCGCTGGGAAGGAAGCGCGGTAGTTCGAGCGCCTGCTGCGGGCTGAGATTGTAGTCGAGCATACCGAGCAGCGTCTGATAGACCGCGCTTGTGATCCACGCATTGCCCGCAGCACCGACGGCCACGAACGGCTTGCCGTTCTTGTATGCGATCGTCGGTGCAAGTGTGCTGCCGTGCCGCATGAACGGCAGCCGCGAGCCGTATTGCGTCGGGTCCGTGCCATAACTCGTCAACTTGTCGTTGCTGAGAAATCCAAGACCCGGCGTCACATAGAAGTTGCCGCCCCACGTGCCGAGTGTCTGCGTGACGGCGACCATGTTCCCGTCGTTATCCGCAACGGTGAACGCGGTCGTTCCCGCCGCATGACACACAGTCATCTCAGCAGCGTGATCGTCACCGCACGGTGAGCGTGATTGCTGCTCACCTGAGTGCTGCGTCGTATCTCGCGACTCCTTACTCTTTACTCCGGTCTCTTTCAGACAGGCCAGCGTGTCGCCACGGACCGACTCCGGCGTGAGAGCCCGCTCGGCCGCGTAGCATCCCCACCGCACGCGTGCCGTGTCCTTATTGATGATCGGCGCGACGTCGATTGGCCAGAGCGCCGGGTCAGCAATCCGATTGCGTGATGACGGTACGAGGAACCATGCCGTGAGCGCGGCGTTGAGTGACGTCGCATCGTCGCGGTAGTTTTTCGGTGACGGATACAGTTCGAGTAGGTTCAATCGCGCCACGAGTTCAGCGCCGCCGCTGACCGGCGGCGCGCTCGAGTAGATCGTATAGCCGCGATACGTCCCGCTGACCGGCTCACGTTCCGGCGCAAAGTATCGTGCGAGATCGCTCAGCTTCATCGCATTGCCTTTGCCATGCAGATCACTCACCCACTTGGCGGCGACCTCGCCTTTGTAAAATCCGTCGGCGCCATTCTTCGCGATCTGCGCCAACACCCAAGCCAGATCCGGATTCTTGATCGTGTCGCCGGCCTGCACCGGTTCGCCATCGCGGAAGAACAGCGCCCGACTGCCATCGTACTTGGCAAAATGCTCGCGTTCCGTCGCCACCGTCGTCGCGAGTCCCTGACTGACTTCATAGCCGTTCTTCGCTGCACGGATCGCGGGGGCCAATAGATCAGCCCACGGAATCTTCTTGCTGCCGTATTTCTGCCACGCGGCATACATGCCGGCCGTCGTTCCCGGAATGTTCACGAGCACCGGGCCGTCAGATGGATAACGTCCGTTCACGAGCAGCGACGTGTTGCTGAGTCCTGCCTCTTCCGGCACGCGGCTCATGAATTCGATCAGCGTTGGCTTGGGCAACGTCTTGAGTGCGATAATCATTTCACCGTAGCCACCGACGCCGCTGGCATCCGGCTCGACGACGCCGAGCGCAAAGCTGACGGCAACAGCCGCGTCGACGACATTGCCGCCGTTGCGCAGGATCTCGAGACCGGCCTCGGTGCTCACCGGATGCGCACTCGACACGGCCGCGCGGCCGCTCGCCGCTTCACGCAGCGTCGGTCGCGCTTTCAACGCGTCATGCATGACGGCTTCGAGTTCGTCGTCTGTCGTTGCGGCGAGCGCACGCGGACGCATCGATGTTTTGATGGCGTCCCACTTCGTGCGCCGCGCATCACTGGGGCGAAAGTACAGCAGCGTCGAACGGTCCCAGAAACGATCGAACGCGTCCGCGTTGCGCGCCCGCTGATCGCGCGAGGCGAGTGACAGGGTTTGCACGACAGCGGTGCCGAGTGGTGCAGGGGCCGGCACCAAATGCAGCTGATCGACCCCGCGGGCGCGCGCCGCGGCATCGATCGGACGCACGGCGGCGGAACGATCGCTGCCGCGATCGGGGTCTCCGTTGTAAGCGAGGTTGGCGTCGTCGATCACGGCGATGGCGAATGCCTTGCCATCCGGAGACCATGCGATCTGTCCGTGTAAACTGCTGGCGAAGTTGCTGTACGCGCCGCTTGTCGGTACGACCACGACGCCTGTGCGCGTGGAGATCGCGAGACGATCATCCGGTGCCCACGCGAGATCGTCCGCCGTCGCGTCGCTGCTCAGCGTGGATTCGCGCACACTGCCGCCGCCAACACTGGTCAGCAGGACACGACGGCCGCTTTCACTTATCGCGATGTATGCCAATCGTCGCCCGTCGCGCGCAAACCTCGGTGTCCGCTCCGTGACAGCGCCCTGAGTCAATCGCTTTTCAACGCCATCCGCATCGCGAATCCAGATTCGTGTCGCGCTGCCGCTGCCACGCACGAACGCCATGCGTCCGTCGGCACCAACAGTAGGCGCGGTCTCCGGCGCCGTTGACGTGGTGAGTTGCGTGACCGCGCCGGCGGAGCCGCTGCTATTCACCGCGAGGCGATACACGTCATAGTTGCCGCTTCGATCGGACGCGAATACAATCGCCGTGCCGTCCGGCGTCCACGCGGGATCGCGATCCCACGCCGCGCCGGTCGTCAGCGTGATCAGCGGTGCGCCCGGAGATTGCTGCAGCACCAGATGTCCGTCGATCGACAACGCCAAACGGCCATCAGGCGCGTAGGTCGGCGATCGCGCCCCGGCCAGCGACGCGGAATCAACGGCTGCCGCCTGAAGCAGCGCGACAGCGATGAAGGCAGCAAGCATGCCGTGTTACCGTGGCGAGTAAAGAATGGTTACCGACTCGATCACCGCCCCTTCCTGCACGCGGTCCATGATCGCGAGCCCGTTGGTGATGCGCGCGAAGACGGTGTAGTCGTGATCGAGTCGGACGTTGTCGATGAGGTTGAAATAGATTTGCCCGTCACCGGTGTCGCGGCCTCGTGTCGAGATGCCGAGCGTGCCGCGCGCGTTGCGGGCGAAGCCCAGTTCGTCGCGCATGAAGGTCGACGTCAAGCCGTCGTACTCGTCAGCGCCGGGACTGCCGCCCTGGATAACAAAGTTCGGCACGTTCCGATGCCACGTCAGTCCACGGTACGCGCCGCGTTCCGCGAGCGCGACAAATGTCGCGACCGTTACGGCCGCGTCCTCGGGCATCAGCGTGAACTCGATGGTGCCCAGCCCTTTGATTACCATGCGGCCCTTCACGCCGCGCATAAGCGATGCCATCGTGGTCGCCGACGGGAACGGCGCCGGCGTGTACCGCGTGGTCACGGCCGCGACCGACGTGTGCGTCTTCTCACTGATGATGCGTGCCGCCAGCGCTGCGACGTCGGGGTCGAGATCCCGGCGCAGCGGGTCCAGCGTCGCCGCGACCGTCGCGTCGCCGCCTTCACTGATGCGGTGCAGCAACGCGATGCGCGGATCACGCACGGTCGCGCGCTTCAACGCGGTGAGTCGTTGCAAGGACGCGATGACCTTCGGCATCAGGGCAGGGAGTTCCGCCCGGCCTTTCAAAAACGACGCGCCCGCAAATGCCAGCCCCGCGTGTGTCGACTGCAGCGCACGCTCGGCGTCACCGATGGTCGACAATGCGGCAGCGGCCACGTTGGGATTCGGGTCGCGCGCGAGCGTCGCGAGGGCCGTGCTGTCGTTGAGTGCTTTCGCTGCGGTCGCCGCCCACGTGCGCGCCTGCCACACGGGAGACCGCATCAGTGACCGCAGCGCTGAGGTAGCGCGTGACGGGTCGAGGTGCGCCAGCGACACGAGCGCGTGCGACTGCACGCGCCAGTCACGCCCTTTCGTCGCCAACGAATCGAGCAACATCGCCGAACAGTTCTTTTCGCCGAGCATGTCGATCGCGGTTAAGACGACGTGTTCACTCGTGTCGCGCAGATGTGCCGTGGCGTGATCGCAGCTCCCCGCCACTTGCAACGCTTGCACCATGACCATCGGTGACGGATCATCGACCCAATCCCGTGCGTAGATGGTCGCGAGCGCGCGCACCTGAGCGCTTGTGTCACGCCGCGCCAACGTCAGCGTGGCCGCGTCGCGATCACCAGCCGCCGACAGCGCGCGCAGCAGTAACTGGCGCACCTCGTCCCGGCCATTCGCACGGAACGCTTCGCGTATGGACTGGATCGCCGCGTCATTGACTTTCGTGCCGCGACCGGCGCGACGAATCGCCGCTTCGAGTCCGCGCGCCGCGCCGGTGCGCGCGGTCGCGTCGCTCTCGCCCAGCCCTTTTGTCAGGGCCGTGATCACGTCGTCGCTGGGACCGACGGGTGACTCGGTCGGCGATGACGTTGGCGCACTCACTGCGCCGCGTGCGGCGGGCACGAGTCGACCGAGCGTTTCGAAGATCGCGCCGCGCACCGAGCCGTCGCTTTCGGTCGCCAGCATCGCTGCGTAGGGCAAGGGAGCCGTCATCTGCCCCAGCGCGTTGATCGCCTCGCGTCGTACGCTGGATGTCGGAGACGATAGCAGCGGCGTCAGATGCGATGCGAGTGCCTTGCGTTCGAGTCGGCCGAATGCCCGTGCCGCCAACCGTTGCACCGTGGTATCGCGTGATGCCGCTGCCGCATCGAGGACTCGTGTGTCCTCATTGCGCGCGTATTCGGCGCGCAGCACGTCGTACGCGGATGGCGGGGACATCGGCGATTTCGGCGTCTTCGCTGATGCCGTCGTCGGTTGTGCGGCCTGCAGCGCGAGCAGGAAAAGAAGCATGCTGGGTCCGGAGAAGGGTCGATCGGACCAATATGCGCCATCGATGTCCGTTGTGCAGCGAGCCACGCGGGATGCGACGCGTCTTCCGGAGAGCCTGAACAGGAGGTCGTGAGAGAGCTTTCGACGCGAGGAGATCGCGCACCGAGCTGGTGTCGGGAACCACCGGAACCAACGGGGACCGGTTTCCAGCCGCGGGCGCGTCCGATGGCCTAGCGCATTTCCTGCAACGGCACCCTTGTCGCGCCGGCGAATAGCACGAGAGCCGCACCAATCAGTGTCGCCATCGCGACGGACAACGTGGTCAGATGCGCGATCCCTCCTATAATCGGCGGACCAATCATGAAGCCCACATATCCGATCGACGACACCGAGGCGATCGCGGCCGCGCGGCTCACACCCGGCACCCTCGTCGCCGCGTTATAGAGCAGCGGAACGATCGTCGCGAGTCCGACACCAACGACGGCGAATCCGGCGATGGCGATCCATGGACGCGCGAAGACGAGCACGACTGCCATCGCCACGGCAGAAAGCACCGCTCCACCACGCACCATCTGCCGCTCCGACACGCGCGTGCGCACGAAGTCACCGGCGAACCGCATCGCCGCCGTCGCCGCCGCGAATGCCACGTACGCGAGTGCCGCGCGCGTCTGCGGAGTGTGCAACTCCTGTTGCACATACAGCACGCTCCAGTTGTACATCACACCTTCGGCGAGCATGGCGCAGCAGATCAGCAGTCCGGTCACGAGCAACACGCCGCGCGGCAGCACAAAATGCGCCTGCGTGTCGTCATGCACGGGATGGGCCGGCAGCATGCCGCGCGAGGCGATCGCCAACGAGACAATGACCGCGGCCGCCACACCCTGCAACTGCAACGCCGCGGGAACCTCGGCGCGCAGCATCAGCGCCGCCAAACCCGAGCCGGCCAACGCTCCGACGCTGAACATGCCGTGAAAGCCACTCATGACGGCACGACCACCCAGCTGTTCGAGCATCGTGCCTTCCGCGTTGATCGCCACGTCGTACAGGCTCTCGCCGGCACCCAGCATAAACATGAACGGGAGCAGCACCCAGACGCTGGGCAGTGTCAGGGACAGCCCAAGCGCCGCCGTGAACAGTCCGCCGGCGACCACCGTCGTGTTGCGGGCCCCGAGTCTCCCCACGAGCGGACCTGCCAGAAAGAGCATGCACACCGAACCCAGGCTCGTGGCAAGAAGCACCAGCGCCAGCATCCGCTCGTCGAGTGCATAGGCGGCCTTGATGGACGGCACGTGGACACCCCAGACGCCCGCAACGACTCCCAGATGAAAAAACTGCGCCCGCGTGGACAGGCGGGCACGTCGCTGGAGTCCGTCGTGAGTCGCGAGCGGTGTGGGCATCTGGTGCGTAATTTGATCGGTCGCACGTCGTCGCGCATCGTGCGCACAGTCGCTCTCTTTCACTATCGGAGTCTGCATGCGGTCCTTCGGGCTCGCCCGCCTTTCCCTCGCGCTGCCTTGGCTGGCCGCGTCTGCACTGTCGCCGACGATGTCGCACGCGCAGGGCTCCAGGTCGAGAGTCAACCGGTTTGGCAATCCTGAAACCATGAAGCCCGCGCCGACGTCGGCCGCGATCACGCCGCGCGATCTGCAAATTCGCCTCTATCAGTTCGCGGACGACTCGATGATGGGGCGCCAGGTCGGGCGACTCGGCAACAAGAAGGGTACCGACTACATCGCCAGCGAAGTGAAGCGCCTCGGACTGCTCCCGATGGGTGACAACGGTACGTACTTCCAAGTGCTGCCCTTTCACATCAGGAAGTTCACCGATCACTCGCGCGTGACCGTCGACGGCAATCCGATCGCGTGGAACGTCGACGTGGTCGCCGTGCCGAGCGCGCGTGCGCCGAGATCAATCACGAACGCCGAGGTCGTTTTTGGCGGCACCGCTGGTGACACGACGTCGCAGATCAGCGCAGCGCAAGCGACCGGCAAGTTTGTGGTGTTACTGCCGTCGCAGTCTGCCAGCACCGGCGGCGGACGCGGCGCTGGCGTTGTCGGGGGTCAAGCGGCATTCGCCGGCGGACGCGGTGGCCCGATCGCACCAAACCGTTTCGCTGACGCGGCAGCCGTCGCGACTATCGATCTTGATGCACTCACGCCCGCGCAAAAAGCGGCGATCAACGAGCCCACCGTCGCGTCACAGAATGCCGGCGGTCGCGGTGCGCCGCCGCCGCGTCCCGGCGATGTCATCGACTCGATGGCCCTCGTGCGGGCACAACTTACCGCGATGCAGCCGCAGCCGACGCTCCGACTGACGAAAGCCGCCGCGGCGCGCCTCTTCAAGCTCACGAGATTCGAGAATGTCGCGAAGGGCGCCAAAGGCGGCATCGTGACCGCGTCGCTCGATTTCGTCGAGCTGCCGACAGATTTCGCGCGCAACGTTGTGGCCGTGCTGTCGGGTAGCGATCCAGTGCTCAAGCATCAGTACGTCGCGATCGGTGGCCACAACGATCACGTCGGCATGACGGCGACGCCGGCTGACAAGGATTCACTGAAGGCGTTCAACGACCTGCGCATCACGTGGCAGATCGCGAACGGCATGAAGCAGCCGACGATCGACGTCACGTCGAAATTCGTTGTGAATATGGACAGCATTCGGAAGATTCATCCGAAGGCGCGAATGGACTCCATCAACAACGGCGCTGACGACGATGGCTCGGGCTCGATGGGCGTACTCGAGATCGCCGAGAACATGGCCGCAATGAAAGTGAAGCCCAAACGCTCCACGATCTTTATCTGGCATACCGGTGAAGAAGGGGGGCTGTTGGGTTCAGCCTTCTTCACGGCCAATCCAACGGTCGCGATCGATTCGATCGTCGCGCAGATCAACATCGACATGATCGGTCGTGGTCGCGCGGAAGACCTTCCCGGCGGCGGCGACGACTACGTCGGCGTCGTGGGTTCGTTTTTCGATTCGAAGGATCTTGGCGAGACCGTCAAGCGCATCAACGGCAAGCAACCGAAACCGTTGACGCTCGACTACAAGTTCGACGATCCGATCGACTGGGCCGGATACAACAACATCTACGGCCGCTCGGATCACTTCAATTACGCGAAGGTCGGCGTGCCCATCGCGTTCTTCTTCACCGGGCTGCACGGGGATTATCACCAGCGTTCTGATGAACCCGAGTACATCGACTACCCACACTACGCGAAGATCACGAACTACATCAAAGACATCGTGGTCGACGTCGGCAATGGCCCGCGCCCGCAGCTGAACGGCACGAAGCCCGCGAAGGCCAAACCGATCGGTTAAGATTCAGCAAAGCAAAAGCAAAAAAACAAACCACCTTGCCGCGGACACGCGCGGCAAGGTGAAAGGACAACGGCGGAAATTGCAAACGAACAGTCGTGGTTTCCGCCTTTGTCCGGCAGTTCATCTGCCTGTGTCCGCGGCAGAGCAGTTCGTTGTTTGTCTTGGCCTCAATCGGTGAATGCAACACTCGTAGCTAGGACGTCAGTGGGCGTGTTGAGTTTTGTTGCCACGGGCTGCGCCGCCACAGCTGGCGCCCGACGGTACTCCGACGCTTGTGCCGTTCGTTGTCGCAGTTTCCGCGCTGTTTCCGGCAGTTATCTGCCTGTGTTCGCGGCAACGTCGTTCGTTCCGGCTCAAACCCGCGCCAACTCCGGCGACCTCACAAACGTCCACGACGCAAATGCCAGCGTGATCAATGCCGACGACCCAACCGCCCACTCCACTCCCACCGCGTTCGCCACCGCGCCAATCGCAAACGCCCCCACCGCTTGCGACAATCCCACGAACACCATCGAGTAGAACGCCATCAACCGTCCACGAAATTCCTCCGGCGTTCGCAGCTGCAGCACGCCGTTCGCGAGCGCGTTGAACATGATCATCACCACACCGATCGCGAACAGCAGCGCTTCTGCGACATGGGCGTTGGTCGTCGCAGCCAGCGCGATGACCAGCAGCGGGAACAGCAACCCCGTCGTGCGCAGCACTTTCCCTCGCGTCCAGTGTGACGCCGGGCCCGCGATCGTCAGCGCGCCGATCAGTCCACCGACGCCGAGTGATGCCAGCAGCACGCCGTAGCCACCAGCGTCGAGATGCAGGCGGTCGCGCGCCATAACCGGCATCAGCGTAATGAACGGCGCACCGAAAATCGCCCCGACCGACACCAGTGAGAGCAGGTCGCGCACGACGCCCGGTTGATCGAGATGGCGCAGCCCCGCCATCGCATCACGCGTGCTCGTGGTGATAACCTCCCAAGCCCGTGTCCCGGCGAAAGGCGACGACACGTTCGGCAGTCGGATCAGAAAAAGCCCCCAGAGCACCGCGACGAAACTCAACGCATTCAGTCCGAAGCACCACGCGATGCCGAATCGGTGGATCACCAGTCCAGCGATCGCGGGCCCGACGATGCGCGCCAGGTTGAAGCCGCTGGCGTTGAGCGCGATCGCCGGCTGCAGATCCTCGCGTCCCACGAGCAGAATGATCATCGACTGGCGGGCCGGGATCTCGACCGCGCTGGCGAGTCCCTGTACGAACGCCAGTACCAGTAGCAACCCGATTGTCGCGTGGCCCTGCCACGTCAGGAACCAGAGCACGGCGGCCTGGATCAAGAACACCCCCTGCGTGATGCGGACCACCTTGAGTCGATCTGACCGATCGACCAAGGCTCCCGCATGCATCGAGAAGAGCACCACCGGGATCGCCCCGACGCTGGCCACCAGCCCGACGATGAAGGCGCTGTTCGAGAGCTGGAGCGACAACCAGCCCAACGCCATCGTCTGCATCCACGAGCCCATTAGCGACAGCGTCTGCCCGATCCAGAACAGGCGGAAATTCCGGTGGGTCTGGAGGACGCGAAAGGGGTTTCGGGATCGGTCTGGGGCATTCATGCGTACAACAATGTAGATATTGGGAGACTTCCACACCGAGCGCCGATCCGATGCGGTTCCATACGTACACGAAGTTCAATCCGCAGATGGCCGATGCGGTCGACATGCAGGCGCTGCTCGACCAGCTCGCCGACTTTCTGCTGCAGTCAGGTTTTGCCGGCGGCGGTGAGCAGAACTTCTGGGGCGATAAGGGCGAGAACGCCGATCGATCAGTCGACGCGCTGAAAGAGGCGATCCTAAGTGCGCTCATCGAGTCCGGGCAAATCACGCCGGAGATGCTCGGGGCGCTGCGCGGTGACGGCGACGCGGTCTCCGAAGAAAAGTTGGCCGAATTACTCGACAGCCTCGTGCAGCGCTTGGTGCAGGACGGGATGCTGACGCTCGAGACGCCGGCCAAGATGCCCGCCGGACATCAGCCGGTGACCGGCAAAGGTTCGCTTGGGCAGGCCGCCGCCAAAGACGTCCAGTTCAATCTCACCGATCGCGGTGTCGACTTCCTCGGCTACAAGACCCTGCGTCATCTGCTCGGCTCCTTCGGCAAGTCGAGTATGGGCAGTCACGACACGCCGCAGCTGGCCACGGGCATCGAGTCGGATGCGTGGAGCAAGCCGTACGAGTTCGGTGATGTGATGAATCTCGACGTGCCCGGCACTCTTGCGAACGCGCTCGCCCGCAACGGCACACTCGATGTGCCGATCGATCTCGATTACGGCGATCTGATGGTGCGCCAGTCCGAATATCGCAGCAGCTGCGCGACGGTGCTCATGCTCGACTGCTCACACTCGATGATCCTCTACGGCGAAGACCGCTTCACGCCGGCGAAGAAAGTCGCGCTCGCACTCACGCATCTGATTCGCACCCAATTCCCCGGCGACACGATCCGCGTCGTGCTCTTTCACGATAGCGCCGAAGAGATCCCCATCGCGACGCTGGCCAAATCACAGGTCGGCCCGTATCACACCAACACCGCCGAAGGGCTCAAGCTCGCGCGTCGCATTTTGATGGGGCAGAAGAAAGACATGCGCCAGATCATCATGATCACCGACGGCAAGCCGTCCGCGCTGACGATGCCCGACGGCCAGATCTACAAGAATTCGATGGGGCTCGACGGCTACGTGATCGCCGAGACGCTGCGCGAGGTCGCCGCGTGCCGGAAGAGCGGGATCATGATCAACACGTTCATGCTCGCGCGGGATCGCGCGCTGGTCGAGTTTGTGAAGCGGGTGAGTGAGATCAGCCGCGGGAAGGCGTACTTCACGAACACGATGAGTTTGGGGCAGTTCGTGCTGATGGACTTCTTGCGAAAAAAAACCAAGCGCGTAAGCTGACGGTTATCGGGAACAGTCGGTCGGCATCTCGGCCGGTGCGCCGCACCCGAGTGAGGCGGAAACTCTCAACGATGACGTCGGTCACCATTATGATGCGTGGGAGTCGTTCATGAGGGGTGTGGGGACGAGGCGAATACTCGTCGCGGGCGGCGCCGGAGTTCTGGGCTCGCACCTGTGTCAGCGGCTCCTCGACGACGGCCACGATGTCACGCTTCCCCTCTTCGTCGAAGTGGACGAGATCCACACGCTCGCCGGCCCCGAATCACCGATGCTGCAGGCGTCCACGAGTGACGTCTACGGCGCTTCCGCTCTGCATCCGCTGGCCGAGGAGTACTGGGGCGTCGAAGGCTTCGTAAGCATGATGGCGACCGATGCCGCAGTCACGGGCCCGACCAACCTCGGGAATCCCGGAGAGTTCTCGATGCGCGAGTTGGCGGAGATGGTCGTCGAGCTCACGGGCTCGTCGTCAAAACTGGACTATCGTCCGTTGCCGCAGGATGATCCGCGACAGCGAAAGCCCGATATCACGAGGGCCAACGCGACGTTGGGCTGGGAGCCTGCTGTCGCGTTGCGCGACGGGCTGCAAAAAACGATCGACTATTTCGACAACCACCTCAGATGCTGAGCGGTTGGTGACGCTCGCTTTCACTACAGCGCAGGACGCTGGCGATCGAACCGTGAGTCCACCTCCGGCGATCTCGATCGTCGTGGCCTCATTCCGCGCCTATGCAGTGCTCGCTGAGACGCTCACAGTGCTCGTGGCAATGAGCCGGGGCATCGACGTGGAGCTCGTCGTCGCGCGAGACTCGGGGCTCGACGACGTCGAGGACATCCGTCGATCGTTTCCGGGCGTTCGTGTGGTGCCTTCACCTGTTGGCCCGGACGTTCCGCGCTTGCGCGGTGCCGGACTCACTGCGGCGCTCGGCACGATCGTGCTGTTGACCGAAGATCACTGTATTCCCGGAGCGGACTGGATCGCTCGTCTCTCACAGGCCGTGACGCCGCGCTGCATCGCGGGCGGCGGCATGGACAACGCCCAAACGTGCCGCAGCGTGGACTGGGGCGCGTATTTTTCGGAATACGGCTTCTTCGATCGTCATCGGCAGGACGCGGAAAACGTGACGCCGGCGCTCACGGGCGCGAATGTCGGCTATCATCGCGACATTGTCGCCGACGTGGCGGCGTGGATGTCGAATGGCGACTGGGAGAATACGGTGCACGCTCGGCTGAGGGCTCGCGGACTCACACTCCGCTTCGTTCCAGACGCCACGGCTGCGCAAAATCTGCACTATCGCGTTACCGCATTCTGTCAGGATCGCTATGCTCACGGCGTCGACTACGCTCGAACACGCATGGACGAGGAACGATGGGGACCCGTTCGACGCGTGGCGATGGCCGCGCTCGCGCCGTGGCTTGCCCCGCTGCTGATCCGCCGACTCTACAAGGCCGCGGCCGGCCCTGGGCGTCGACTGACGTTTCTGCGGGCCGCGCCGTGGACGACCGTCTTTCTGTGCGCATGGTCCGCCGGCGAGTGCATCGGTTATTTGCGCGGACCGTCGCTCCGGTCGCTCCCCACATGATGACTCGCTCTGTCCAACCAATCGATGACCGCGTTTGAGCTTGCCGTCGTGGTGCCGAGCGTCAACGGGTACGACGATCTTCGCGTGGCGTTGACGGCACTCATGGGTCAGACCGACGTTCGTCTGCAAACCATCGTCGTCGATCGATGCGGCGAAACACTACGCGAGCGTGTGCGGGCGGAGTTCCCGTCGTGTACCGTGCTCGCGGTGCCGGCACGGACGACAATTCCAGCGATGCGGCGCGCGGCGTACGCGGTGGCCGACGCGGACGCGATCGCGGTGATCGAAGATCACGTCGTGGTGCCAGTCGACTGGGCGCGTCGCATGCTCGACCTGCTCCGCGCTGAACAGTCGAACGGGCCGTCCGCCGTCGGCGGCACCGTAGAGAATCTCGCAACAGGCTCGCTCACCGATTGGACGGCGTTTCTCTGCGAGTACAGCCACTGCCTTCCTCCGCTGCCGGCGGGGGATGTCAATTGGCTCACGGGAAACAACGTGATCTATCCGCGCGCGGCCCTAAACGACGCGCTCAATGATGTGCCGACCGACGCGTGGGAGAACGTGATCCACGATGCCATGCGTTCGCGCGGCGTTCGCCTCGTGTGCCGACCGCAGGTAGTGGTCGGGCATCGCAAATTCTATTCGATCGCCGAGTATGGAGGTCAGCGGTTTCTGTATGCGCGCGCGTACGCCGGCGCTCGTATTCGATCCATGACACCGCTGCGCCGGGTCGCGTACGGCGTCGCCGCGTGTGCCTTGCCCGCCATGCTGTTCGCTCGCATTGTGCATCGCGTCTGGCGATCCGGGCGACACCGTCGCGAATTGGTCGGTGGGCTGCCGCTCTTGGGGGCGTTCGTGATCGCGTGGGGCGCCGGCGAATCCGTTGGCGCGTTCCTGGGCGCCGGCGACGCGCTCGGGCGGGTCCGTTGATCGCCGAATCGCCATCGCCGATAGCGTGGCCGCCCTTCGTGTGCCCCCGATGCCATGGTCCATTGTCGTTCGGCGATCGCGGATGGTCGTGCCTTCCGTGCGCTGCCGAATACCCAGTGGTTTTGGGTATCGCGGACTTTCGCGTCGCGCCGGACCCCTGGATTTCACTAACCGATGATCACGAGAAAGCCCGACGCTTGCTGGAACAGACGGATGGTGCGTCGTTCGAGTCGACCGTACGGGCGTATTGGGAGATGACACCAGAGACTCCACGGGACTTGGCGGACCACTTTACGCGGTCGGTGCTGCGAGGGGAGGCGCGCGCCGAAGAGTGGCTGAACACCCAGTTCAAGCGTACGGCGCTGAATTCGCTGACCCACCCGGTGCTCGATCTCGGATGCGGGACTGGCGACCTGTTGGCGGTGCTGGCGCGGCGCGGGGTGCCGGCGATTGGCATCGACGTGGCGTTTCGATGGTTGGTACAAGCGCGACGCCGTCCTGCGTTGACGGGTGGAGCGCAACGGCTGGTGTGCTGCAATGCGGAGGCGCTGCCGTTTCCGTCTGGCAGCTTCTCCGTCGTGTCCGCCTTGAACATGCTGGAGCATTGTCAGCAGCCACGAATCGCCATCCGCGAAGCAATGCGAGTCGTCATCGACGACGGAACGGTTCGCCTGCGCACCGTCAATCGGTATTCGGTGTTGCCGGAGCCACACGTGAACATCTGGGGCGTCGGCTTCCTCCCGCGTTCGCTGGCGGATCGCTATGTTCGGTGGCGGAGCGGTCAACGATACCTGCATCATCGGTTGCTCTCGGCGGCCGAATTGCGACGGACGTTGCGCGATGCCGGTTTCACGAGCGTTCGCGTCACGGCCGCGACGCTGCTGCCGCACGAAGTCGAGCGGGTGCCCGCACGGTGGCGTTGGATCGTCCGTGCCTACGACGGCATTCGTCGCACTCGACTTCTCGGTGGCGTTGTTGCGCTGGTAGCCCCCGTGCTCGACGCGTCGGGATCGCGAGCGCGCGTTTCGCCTTCTACGGAACCGGTATCGGTATGAGTGCGTCATCTTCGAGCGGGAATCGCGTCGCCCTGATTGGGCTTGGCAACGCGGGAACGACGTTGCATCTGCCGGCACTGCGCGGTATGACCGATGTGACGATCGTCGGCGTCTGTGATACGGACGAAGTCCGTCGTGAACGGGTGGGCAAGGCGTACCGGACGTCGACGTTTTCAGCCGTCGACGACATGCTCGCGAGGACGACGCCGGACGTGGTGATCATCGCGACGCCACCGTCGTCGCACTTGCCGTTCTGCCTGCAAAGCCTAGCGGCGGGAGCTCACGTCATTTGCGAGAAACCGTTCGTCGCCAGTGTCGACGAGGCCAACACGGTGCTGCGCGCCGCCGCCGCCGCCGACAGACGGGTCGCGCTGAATCATGAGTTTCGCGAAATGCCGATCTTTCGGGCGTTGCGCGACCATGTAGTGCCCGAGGATTTGCTCTTCGCACAGGTCTGGCAGCTCATGGACCTTCCGCCCTGGGCCGAGCCGGGCTGGCGCGGACAAATGCTGCAACGCACCCTGTTCGAGGCGGGCGTGCATCTGGTCGATTTTCTGATGGCCCTGTTCGGCGAATGCCCCGTCGCCGTCAGTGCGACCATGGGCTCGTCTGGCGCCCGCGAGAGCGACACTGATGCGATCGCCTTGGTGACCCTCGAGTTCTCGCGTGGTCGCCTCGCGCAGGTCGTGCAGAATCGTCTGTGCAAGGGTGAGACACAGTATTTTGAAGTGCGTGCGGAAACGACAGCAGCATCTTGGCGCGCGTCATTTGGAGGCCGCGCGCGTCTTTCGGTCGGCTTGCATCGCAGCACGCGTCCTCACGCACGCATCGATTTCGGTGTCGCGGGACTGGCGTGGCGTGAAGTCGGTACAAAACGCACACTGCTGGCGCGGAACCCGAAAGAACCAGGCATGCGCGCCACGCGATTCGTGCTCGACAAGACCCTGCGGGCGTTCCGTGATGGCACCGAACCTCCCGCGAGCGGCGCCGTGGCGCGTGACGTGCTCGCGGTCATCGCCGCCTGCTACGAATCCTCCGCCCGCGGCGCGCGGGTTCGCGTTGCGGACGCACTCGATGGACCGCTGTCCTCGCTGACGCTCGGGACTTCACCGAACGGCGGCGCATAGCCGTGGCGGAGTCTGGGCGGCTGCGCGCGGCAATCATCGGTGCGGGTCTCATGGGTCGCTGGCATGCGGACGCCGTGCGATATGCCGGTCACCGCGTGACTGCTGTTGTCGATTCTCGTCCGGAACAGGCTCAGAAACTGGCGCACGCGATGGACGCGAACGTATTCACGCTCGACGACGCCCTGAATGCGTGCGATGTGGTGCACGTGTGTGTGCCGGTCGATGCGCACGAGGCCGTGACCCGACGCGCCTTCGCCGCCTCGAAGTCCGTGATCTGCGAGAAGCCGCTCGCGTTGAATGCGGACGCGACGCGCGCGCTCTTCGACGCGGCGCGGGATGCCGGGGTCCTGTTGACACCCGTGCATCAGTTCCTGTTTCAAGAGGGCGTCCGGAGGGTGTGGAGCGGTCTCGCTGGGCTTGGTACCGTGCTCCACGTCGAAACGATATCATGCACGGCCGGCGCTGACGGCCGAAACGACGCCGATCGCGACGCCGTCGCCCTCGATATTCTGCCGCATCCTCTCTCGCTCATCGAACACTTCTGGCCCGGCAGCCTCGCCTCCCAGTCGTGGAATGTGGCGCATCACGGCGCCGGGGAGTTGCACCTGGTAGGCTCAACAGGGGCGTTCTCGACCAGCATTCTGATTTCGTGCCAAGGGCGCCCGACGCGTAACGCCGTTCACATCATCGGCTCCGCCGGCACGGCGACGCTCGATCTGTACCATGGCTATGCCATGATCGAACACGGTCGTCTCACGCGGATGGGAAAACTCGTCCAACCCTTCGCAGCGAGCCTGCACGTGCTCGGCGTCGCCTCGACGAACCTCGCGCGCCGCGCGATCTCGCGCGAGACGGCGTATCCAGGATTGCGTCGGCTTATCGAGCGTACCTATGCGGCAGTGCGCGATCGAACCGACGGTCCGCTACATGCGGCCGAAACAATTGCCGTCGCGACCGTAGGCGACCTCGTGCGCGCGCAGATGAAGGCGCGACGTTCGTGAGTGTTCCGCCACTGACGCTGGTGGTGGCGTGCGAACGGAGCTGGTCAGACGCGGCAACCCGTGGCCACGGCGAGTGGCTGACGGCCGCCCGACGCGCTGTGACGATGGTACGCGGCGAACTGCTCGTCGTTGGCGAACGAGATGCCGGCGGTGAGTATTCGTCAGCGGCTTCGTGGGAGCGATTCCTCGCGGTCGACGCGGCGACGACCATCCCTGAACGATGGTCCGTCGGCGCGCTCGTGGCTCGCGGAGAGATCATCGCGCTGTCGACCGATGGGTGCACACTGCCCACGTATTGGGCCGCCAATGCGATAGCGGGGGTGCACGAGGGCGCCGTCGCCGTCGGCGGTAGTTTCGCGCTCAACGCGCGTGCTTCGAGGACCGATCGTGCGATCTACTTCCTGCGGTACGGCGCATTCATTGCCGGCGGGGCCTCCGATGACCGTCCGCGCGCGGACATCGCCGGCGACAACGCGGCGTACGATCGCGGTGCCCTCTCGTTGATCCCGGCGACGTGGGCGTCCGGTTTTTGGGAAGTCATCGTGAACGCGGCGCTGCGCGAGCGCGGAGGGGTGATGCGGCGTCGCACGGACTTGATCGTCGGTTTCGGATCTGGTGGCTCGTTCCTGCCCATGCTCCGACAACGCTTCGCGCATGGCCAGCATGCGGGTCGATGGCGAGCTGAGAGCGGGCAGCGTCCATGGTGGCTGATCGTGCTGGCGTCGCCCCTGGTTCCCGTGGTGCTGCTTCAACGCAGCATGCGTCGCGCCATTCAGGCCGACTGGCACCTTCCCGTCGTCCTGCTCTCGATAGTGCCGGAATTTCTCACGTTGGCGGCTGCGTGGGCGGCCGGCGAGGCAGTGGGCGCGTGGCGAGCGACCGTCGTATCCCGCCCGGCGCCCCATCGCTAGATGCCGTTCATCGTTCCTCATGAGCGAGCCGAATCTCGCACCGCTCGCATTGCACGAGCGTCGCCCAGTCAGACTTCGAACATCGACGATCTGTTCGACACGACCTTTTCAATTAGAATCGGGCATGGCTCAACCGCTTGACATCGTAGTCCCGGAATCGGGAACAGAGCCACCGAGTCAACGGTCGGTTCGGCGCGTCGTACCAGGCGATCACATCGTGATCGTCGGGGGCGGGCCGGCCGGACTCACCAGCGCGTACCTGCTCGCCACACGCGGGTTTCGTGTTGATGTCCTCGAAGGCACCGATATGGTCGGCGGGATCTCACAGACCGCGCGATACAAAGGCTATCGATTCGATATCGGCGGTCATCGCTTCTTCACCAAGATCACTCCAGTCCAACGGCTCTGGGAAGAACTGCTCGGCGATGAGTTCATTGATGTGCCAAGATTGTCGCGCATCCACTACGGCGGCAAATATTTTCACTATCCGTTGAAAGCCTTCAACGCCCTCGCGGGCCTTGGCATCATCAACGCCGTTCGCATCCTGCTCAGCTATTTCAAGGCGAAGCTGTACCCGACGCCTGTCGAGGACACGTTCGAACAGTGGGTGACCAATCGTTTCGGTCGTCGCCTCTATGAGATCTTCTTCAAGACCTACACGGAGAAGGTCTGGGGGATTCCGTGCACGGAGATCCGGGCCGAATGGGCGGCACAACGCATCCAAGGCCTGTCGCTCGCGCGGGCCATCTTGTCGGCCACCGCGCTGAACAAGCGCAGTACGGACATCAAAACGCTGATTCACACCTTCAAGTATCCGCGGCTGGGTCCTGGACAGATGTGGGAAGTGTGTCGCGACCGGATCATCGAGCTCGGGGGGTCGGTGCACATGCAGCATCAGGTGACCGCCATCGAAATGCGCGACGGCGCGGCGGTGGCCGTGCGCGCGACCTCGCCGTCAGGCGAGGTGCGGCTTGAAGTCGACCATGTCATTTCCACGACCGACGTCCGCGCGCTCGTCCGCGCACTTGGCGACGCACCGGACGAGGCCGCACGGCAGGCCGCCGAAGGGCTGCGGTATCGCGACTTCCTCGTCGTCTCGCTCATTCTCGATCGGGAGTCGCTGTTCCCGGATAACTGGATTTACGTCCACACGCCCGGCGTGAAAGTCGGTCGCATCCAGAACTTCAACAACTGGAGCGCGGCACTGGTACCGGACGCCGGGCGCACCTGCCTCGGCATGGAGTATTTCTGCTTCGAGGGCGACGGCTTGTGGGCGAGCGCCGACAGCGATTTGCTCGCGCTGGCAGCCAAGGAACTGGAATCGCTTGGACTGGCGAAAGCATCGGATGTGGTGGACGGAACCGTTGTGCGGATGCCGAAGGCGTATCCGATTTACGACGCCGAGTATCGCCAACATCTCGACCGCGTCCGGGCATTCATTGATCGCGTGCCGAATCTGCATACGGTCGGACGCAATGGCATGCACAAGTACAACAATCAGGACCACTCGATGTACACCGCGATGCTCGCGCTGGAGAACATGTTCGGCGAGGGCGATCACGATGTGTGGGCCGTCAATACGGATTTCGAATATCACGAGGAACAACGGGTTGCTCCCGAGGCCGAAGCGGCGAAGGCGGCCTTTCGCGTGCCAACAGTGGTCGCCGGGTGACCATGCGCGTGGGCGTCGACGCAACCTGCCTCGCCAACGGCCGCGGCTACGGGCGATTTGCCCGTGAGTTGCTGACGGCGCTGGTGGCCGAAACGCCCGCGGAGTTCGTGTTGTTCGCCGACGCACGTGCAATTGGCGCGGCGCGCGAAACCCAGGGGACTGTCGTCGAAGTTCCGCAGACGGTTTCACCGACCGTCGCGGCGTCTTCAGAGGGCAGTCGGGGCGTGAAGGACATGTTTCGTTTTACGCGCGCCGTGTGGGACGCGCGCGTCGACGTGTTCTTTTCGCCATCGGTCTATTCCTACTTTCCGCTGCCACCGCGACTGCCGCTGCTCGTCGGTATTCACGACGCCATTGCGGATCGTTTTCCCGAGTTGACACTGCCCAGTGTGCGCGCGAGGCTGTTCTGGAAAGCGAAGACGCAACTCGCCCTCTTTCAGTCGGCACTGGTCCTGACGGTGTCGGACTATGCCGCCGACGACATTAGCGAGTGGTACGGCATTCCACGGCAGCGCATTCGGATTGCCGTCGAGGCCCCGTCGTCGAGTTACTCGCCCTCGGATGATATCGATGCGATCAGGCAACTCGCGGCGAGTTACGGCGTGCCGCAGGGCGGTGCATGGTTCGTCTACGTGGGTGGATTCAATCCGCACAAACGTCTGGACACCTTGGTGCGGGCGTTCTCCGTGTGCGTTGAACGATGTCGCACCGCCAACATGGCACCGCCACACCTCTTGCTCGTGGGATCGCTGACCGCCGATGTGTTCCACGGGGACGCCGCCGCGATTCGCGCGTCGATCGAGTCGACCGGCATCAACGCGCTGACGCATTGGACCGGCTTTGTGGAGGACGATCGCTTGCGGTTGCTTCTGGCCGGCGCGACGGCACTAGTGCTGCCATCGGAACGGGAAGGATTCGGGCTTCCGGCCGTTGAAGCTGCCGCGTGCGGCACGCCCGTTATCGCGACACTGGAGAGTCCGCTGCCGGTGTTGCTCGCCGGT
Organism: Gemmatimonadaceae bacterium; assembly: GCA_031366985.1. GTDB lineage: Bacteria > Gemmatimonadota > Gemmatimonadetes > Gemmatimonadales > Gemmatimonadaceae > Gemmatimonas. The sequence goes on along the minus strand of JANLPE010000048.1, from coordinate 17,523 downwards.
GGGGGATTCTTCGTCCGGCCGCGCGACATTGCGGGGGTGTCGGATGCGATGTGGGCGCTACTTAACGATCCCACGCTGCGTCGGATCATGGGCGCGACTGCGTTGGCGTGCGCCCGGCGACTGAGTTGGAATCACGCGGCGGCAGCGACGTGGTCGGCGTTGCAGGAGATCGCCGCATGACCGGCGCGCTCCGAATCGCGATGGTGACGACGTTCTTTCCACCGATGAATTTCGGTGGAGACGGCATCGCCGTTGAACGGCTGGCGCTCGCGCTCACGCGCGCGGGCCACGATGTCACGGTCGTTCATGATGCGGACGCGTACCGCGCCATGGGCGGATCGGTCGAACCGGACGCGCTCAAGCCGTCCACCCGTGATGGCCTCCGCGTCGTACCCATTGCCACATCGCAGCCGTTGCTGTCGTCGTTGCTGACGCATCAGTTCGGACGGCCACTGCTCAAGCAGCGAGCGCTCAATACGGCGTTTCGCGAGCCATTCGATGTCGTGCACTACCACAACGTCTCGTTGCTGGGCGGACCCGGCGCGCTCGCACTGGGTGGCCGCGTCCGGCTGTACACGGCGCATGAGCATTGGCTCGTCTGTCCCACACACGTGTTGTGGAAGAACGGTTCCGAACCGTGCGAGTCCCGTGCCTGCGTGCGCTGCAGCCTACGCCAGAAACGACCGCCGCAATTGTGGCGATGGAGTTCGATGCTGTCGACGGCGCTGGATGGCATGGACGCCATCATCGCGCTCAGCGAATTCAGTCGTGAACGGCATCGGCTGTTCGGGCTCAAACAGACGATGCGCGTGCTCCCGCCGTTCGTACCTGCGACGAGACCAGCAACGTCTCTGGACGCGCTGCCGCTCGCGGTTCGGGAAGTGCTCGCCGATGACACGCCGTTCGTACTGTTCGTTGGACGCATCGAGGCGTTAAAGGGCCTCGGTGACGTGTTGCCGCTCTTCGCCGATGGACGCATCAACGACAGCGTACGACTCATTGTCGCCGGTGACGGCACGCAGCGCGCGAGCCTCGAACAAGAGGCACGCGGGACTCCGCGAATCCGTTTCGTCGGTCGGCAAACCGCAGCCGCCCTCGATGCCTTGCGCGACCGCGCCGTGGCCCAGGTCGTGCCAACGCGAGGATACGAAACGTTCGGTCTCGTGATCGTCGAGGCGATGCAACGCGGTACGCTTGTCATCGCGCGACGCAGGGGGCCGTTCCCCGAATTGATCGCGACGGCCGGCACCGGCGCATTGTACGAGACTGACGATGAACTGGTCGCGCATCTGCGTCGCGCACTGTCCGATGAGACCTGGCGCCAGTCGGCACGCCGCGACGGGCCGCGTGCCGTTGACCGGCATTGGAGCGAATCGGCCGTCATGCCGCGCTATCTGGCGATGCTCGATGAACTGGGCGCGGCGCGCTCGCGCGTGGTGGTCCAGTGATGCGGGCGATCATGACCTATCATTCGCTGGACGACTCACGATCCGTCATCTCGATCGCGCCCTCGACCTTTCGACGCCAGATGGAGTGGCTTGCGAAAAGCGACTTGCAGGTGCTGTCGCTTGCCGCGCTCGTACAGGCGACCGCGAGCGCACTCCCGGATCGACACGCGGTCGCCATCACGTTCGATGACGGCTTTGAGAATTTCGCGCAGTACGCGGCCCCCGTCCTGCGCGATCTCGCGTTGCCGGCGACGCTGTTCGTCGTCTCCGGCCGCGTCGGCCTCGACAACCGATGGCGGGATGTGGATGACGCGGCGGTCCCGACCCTGCCGCTGCTGGACTGGGATTCCCTGGCGCGCATCAAGGCCGATGGCGTGAGCATCGGAGCGCATACGCGGCGTCATCCCCGTCTGTCGTCGTGTTCGCCGGAGCACGTCGAAGACGAAATGGTCGGTGCGCGCGACGACATTCGACACGCGATCGGCGACGCGCCGACGACGTTTGCGTATCCGTACGGGGATGTGTCGGATGAGGCCTGTCGGACGGCGGCACGCGTCTATGACGTGGCCTGCACGACGGAGCTGCGGGTACTCGGGCCGAACGTCGTACGGGAGCGGACTCCGCGGCTCGATATGTATTATTGGCGACAGGAAGACCACCTTTCGTCGTGGGGCGGTCTCGATTTTCACCTGCGCCTGAAGGCACGGCGTACGGCTCGCACATTGCGGGTGGCCGTCGGTCGCCTGCCACTACTCAGCCATCGGAGGATCTCGTGAGCGTCGTGGAGCGTCCCCGGATGTCGGTGATCGTTCCGGCCTACCGCTGTACGCCGTATCTCCGCGTGACACTCGAGGCGCTGGAGCGAAGCACGCTCGCGCGCGACGTCTGGGAATTGATTGTCGTCGACGACAGCAGCGACGATGACACGGCCGACGTTGCGCGAACCAAGGCAGACCTCGTGCTCACGACGGACGATGGTCCGCGTGGACCCGCATGCGCCCGGAACATCGGTGCCCGCCAAGCGCACGGTGCGGTCATCGTGTTCGTAGACGCCGACGTGGTCGTGATGCCCGACACCCTCGCCTTGATCGATGAACGAATGCAGGATCACAACATCGGCGCCGTGTTTGGCTCATACGATGCGTTCCCGTCCGCCCCCGGACTGGTATCGCAATACCGCAATCTGCTGCACCATTACGTGCACCATCAGCACCCGGGCGACGCGAGCACCTTTTGGGCGGGGTGTGGCGCTGTTCGCCGCGCCGCGTTTCTGGAGGTTGGGGGGTTCGATGAACATCGCTATCCGCGCCCGCAGATCGAGGACATTGAGCTCGGCTATCGACTGCGCGCGCACGGCGTGGTCATCGTCCTCGATCCGCGTATCCAGGGCAAGCATCTGAAGCGTTGGACGCTGAGTGGCATGATCCGCACGGATCTCCGGGAACGGGCGATCCCGTGGATGCACCTGCTCATCGAACGAAAAGAGACTATCACACCAGGTCCGTTGAACCTGCATTGGCGGCAAAAACTGCTGACCGTGTCGAGTTGTCTCACGCTGCTGCTGCTCGCCGTGGCGGCGATGACGCTCGACTCACGCTGGCTCCTGCCTGTCAGTGTGCTCGCCGGGTTCATTGTCCTCGGCGATCTGGCGCTCTTTGCGTGGTTCAGTCGTGCACGCGGTCCGCTCTTCGCGAGTGCGGCCGTGCCGCTCCGCTGGGCATTTTATGTCGTCAGCGGCGTCGGCGCCGCGTGGGCAATCGTGACCCATCGTTGGCATCCGCGCCATCCTCCACCCGCACCGTTACGCGAGGTCGCTCGCGCACAGGCGCCAGAAATATGACGTCGTCTCCCGTGAATCCGGAGCTCGAGCGCCGCGTCGCGCTCGCGTTTGCTCCGCTCGACAAGGCGGCACTCGGGCTCGGGGTCGCCGCCGCGTCGGCGGTTGCCGTCGCCACGCTCACAATCCTCTCGCTGCTCCGAGACCCGACGCACCGCTTTCCACTCGAGCTCCTCGACGAGTACTTCTACGGCTTCTCCGTGAGTTGGTCCGGCGCGCTGATCGGTGCCGGTTGGGCGGCGCTCGCGGGGTTTTGTTGGGGCTGGTTTCTGGCATTCGCCCGCAACCTGTACTTGGCGATTTGGCTGATGACGCTGCGCGTGCAACACGATCTCCAGGCATCACGCGAATTTCTCGACCACCTGTAAGCCATCGCTCATGTCCACATCATCAAATTTGCGACCCAACGGAGACGGCGCGCTTCCCGCGGCGTCGGTGACGTCACTCGCTCGCCTGCACTCCCGCGCGGTGGGTATTGCCAGCGGACTGCTGCTCGCGGTGGCACTCTTTGGCGCCACGATATTCCTCGTGATTCGCGGTGGCGAGCATGTCGGCGCCCACTTGGGACTGCTGTCCGTGTTCTTCCCCGGATATTCGGTGAGCATGTCCGGAGCGTTCATCGGGTTCGTGTACGCGTTCGTCGTGGGCTACGCGCTCGGTCGCATCGTCGGTGCCGTCTACAATCGTGTCGTTCGTCCGTCGTAGACGCGCGGGGATACGATGACCGGCCCGATGATCTTCAGCCCCGAGTACTACGCGCGGATGCGCGCGCTCGAGGAAGAGGGATGGTGGAACGCCGCCATGCGCGATGCGGCCGCGATGCTGCTGAAAACGGCTCGTCTGGCGGCGCACGGCCGGGTGCTGGACGTCGGGTGCGGATCCGGTCAGACGATGGCATGGTTTCGTGCCGCACACCCAGCGTGGGACGTTGTGGGGCTCGATGTCGCGTTCGAAGGATTGAACGCGGCACGCGCGTTCGGAGAACGCGAACTCCTTGCGGCGTCGGCGCTCGACTTGCCGTTCGCGGATCAATCCATGGATGCCGTCATCACCCTCGACGTGCTGCAGCATCTGCCGTTACGCGGTGGAGATTCGCAGGCGCTCAGCGAGATGCGGCGCGTCCTTCGCCCGGGCGGACATCTGCTGATTCGCACGAATGCGCAGAGCCTGCCGTATGCGGCAGATGACGAGGCGTTCGCGTTTCACAAATATGAGGTGCCCGAGCTGCGCACCAAACTCAAGCACGCCGGTTTTCGCGCGATACGCGTGGGTCGACTTAACGCGCTGCTTGGCCTGGCGGAGATCCCTCGAGAATTCGCGGCCCGTCGCGCGAGCAGCGGCGACGGGCACTACGTCGGCCTGCTGGCAACACCGGCGAATCGACAGGCGCTTGGTTGGCGCTTGAAGCGGCGATGGCTGCAGGTCGAAGCCGCAGCCGTGTGTCGTGGTATGAGTTGGCCTCTCGGTCGCACGATTCTCGCGTTGGCACAGGCGGCGACTCCGTAACGTAGTTCGTTCGCCAGCGGTGCAAGTGCCAGCGCCTACCGCGCCACCCCGTCAAATCGCGCCCGGGCGAATCGCACGAACAGGATATGACTGTTCATGCCCGGATTCGATTGGCCGAAGCTCGCATTGGACAGATGGTGCAGATCGTAGCCGACTGCCATCGCGACTTTCGGCGACAGGTCGTATTCCACGCCGAACGAGGTCGACGCCGTGAAGTTCGCACGGGTCGCGAGGCCGTAGGGAATCACCTTCGAAAAGACGGCGCCGCCCGACGTGACCTGCCAGAGCGCCGTCAGCCGGTTGGAGAGCGGTCGGATCGCCTGTGCGCTGAACGGCGCCAGCCCCACGCCAAAGACGCTATGAGGCAAATAAAGCGCAAAGCGCGTGGGGTCGGCGTACGCATCCGGATTCCGGAAAAGCGTTGGGGTCCGGTTGTTCGGCGCTGATACCCTCGCCGTGATCACCGGCAGCGCCTCGATGATCCAGCTGAACTGCGTGCCCTTCCACGCGAAGAGCGATCGCAGGAGCTGCACGCCGACGATGCGAAAATGCCCGTTGAACTGCTGGTTGTCGTTCGCCGTGCGCACATCGAAGGACGACCCCGCCCACACGCTCACGCCCGTAAAGAACGGGCCGCCGTGAAATGGCAACGGCACGGCACCGCCGACGTGCGCCGCATTGGTCGCCGATGGCCCGGAGCCAGTATCAGAAATCGTCTGCCCCAGTATTCCAGAAAACGGAATAATGCAGAGCGCCGTTGTGAGCGTGGCCGATCGACGGGCGTTCACGGAGAGATGTTGAGCTGGCACAGGAGGGGGGCGGCAGGCGGCGACAACACTGCCATTCTATCGCAGGAACAACCGCGTGTCGATTCCGGAGTCGTTGGTCCGATTCAAGTTCCATGCAAGGATCGAGACCGGCAACGTATTGCTGCTCAGTTAATTAGTCGATCCCGCCAGCCGATAATCGAGACCGAGGACGACGGTGTTCTCCCCCTCTCACAGGTAATCAATGTCTCGGCAGCTGACTCTTTCGCAGAAACTGACCGCACTCGCGCTGATCGGGGTCGTCGCGACGACGATAACCGGTCTTGCCGGCATACGCGGCTTGATTCGCTTGACCGACTTGTCGGAAGCGCTCAATCGCACCGTGGATATCGGGCGAAGCCAAGGCCTGACGGACATGATCCATGACGAACTCCGAGGCATGGCGTCGTTGGCGCACGTCGCGGCGGTCGAAGGACGTCACGCGGAGGCGGCAGAGATCGCAAAAGAGGTCGTGGCGCAGGGCGCGATGATGCGGGCCGAACTCGACACCACCCGCACTCGGTCTGACGATTCGACCGTCCGGGCGATGGCTACAGCAGTTGCGCCAACCGTCGCGCATTACACCGAGCTGGCCGCCGCGTTGACTTCCGCTGCCGCACGCGGCGAGCCGACGCAGGCGGCGAAGGCCACGGAGCTCGAAACGACGTTCCGAAAGCTCGAGAAGGAGCTCGGTACGCTCGGCGAACGCGTGTCGTCTGGTGCCGCTGAATTGACTGCCCGTTCGTCGAAAGAGGCGAGCGCCGTCAAGCTACAGCTCGCGGTGCTCTTGGCCGCCGCGTTGCTGATCGTGACCCTGTCTGCTCGTCAGATTACCAAATCGATCCGTGCGCCAATCGAGCTTTTGGCCGAGCGCGTCAAGCGCATGGCCGTCGGCGACTTCTCCCGCGAAATCGAATACACGTCGAACGACGAGATCGGCATTCTCGCCGAATCGTTTCGCGCGGTCACGGCATTCGCCCGCGACACGTCCGCCGCGGCGGACGCCATCAGCCGAGGTGACCTGTCGGCGACGTTGCACGTGCGCTCCGAGCAGGACGTGCTCGCACAAAGCGTCAACCGCAGTGCGGAAGCGCTGCGCAAGCTCGAGCGGGAGATTGTGCAGCTTGTCACATCGGCACGTGCCGGGCAGTTGGCGGCTCGAGCGAATGCCACCGGGTTCTTGGGAGCGTACCACGGCTTGATCACCGGCATCAACATGATGCTCGATGAAACCCTCGCGCCGGTCCACGCGGCATCGGCTGTGCTGGACCGCGTGGCCCAACGCGATATGCGCTCACGCGTCGAAGGCACGTACACGGGAGACCATGCGTACCTGGCCAGCTCGCTCAATGTGACGTTGGATCAGCTGGAGCGCGCGCTGCGTGAAGTGCAGGTCGCGTCGCAGGAAGTGACCGCTGCGGCGGATGAAATCGCCGGTGGGAGTCAGTCGACGGCCGAGGACGCCTCAGAACAGGCGAGCGCACTCGAAGAGATCGCTGCCAGTCTGCAGGAGCTCAGTTCGCTGTCGCGTGAGAGTGCAAACGAAGCGAAGTTAGTCTTCGGCCTGACCGAAACAGCGAAGGTGACGGCCGATAGCGGCGTCCAGCAGATGCAGCAACTGAACACGGCGATGCAGGCGATTCACGGATCGGTCGGCGAGACGGCGCGCATCATGCGCACGATCGATGAAATCGCCTTCCAGACCAACCTGCTCGCGCTTAACGCCGCCGTCGAAGCGGCGCGCGCAGGCGACGCCGGCCGCGGCTTCGCGGTCGTCGCCGATGAAGTGCGTTCGCTCGCCTTGCGCACCGCTGAAGAAGCGCGTCGCTCGGCGGCGGTCATCGAGCGGTCGCTGGCCGACGCCGCGCGTGGCGTCGAGATCAATACCAGAACGCAGCAGCAGTTCGCGGAACTCGCGAGCACGGTGACCACCGTCTCCGCGGCCATGCAGTCAATCACCGAGCGTAGTAAACAGCAGGCCGAGGGGATTCGTCATATCCTGGCGGGCACCGATCAGATGAACATCGTGACGCAGCAGTCGGCGGCGAATGCCGAGGAATCAGCGGCCGCCGGTCAGGAGCTCACGAGTCAGGCCGAGTCGTTGCACCAGATGGTCGCTCAATTCAAGCTAAACGCCGCTGTGCCGCGTCCCCTGACGCGACCGGCGATTCGTCAGGCGGCCCGTCCGGTCTCGCGCGAGCCGGTGCTCATCAAGTTGTAAACGCCGCGGTCGCGACGATGACAACGGGCACCTCTTCATGCGGTGCCCGTTGTCGTATGTTCAAGCTTGCTGCCTCGTTAGCAAATTTCCGCAACGCGCGACTCACCTGCGGGCCACCGGTCAGAGCCCGCCCGACTTTGATAATACGAGCACCATGACTGACGACACCACAAGCCATGCGAACGCCGCGACGCCGCAGGAAGAGGGCGCGACGTCTCAGCAACTCGCCACGCTGGATCTCGCGCGCGCCGATCTCCTCGTCGTGCATCGGGCCCTGCTTGCCGTCGAGCGCGTGCGCTATGAGAAGCACCGCGGCACCATCGCCAACAACAGCGCATTCCTCCAGCTGGTGATCGCCGATCCCTGGTTCGACTGGCTGCGCCCTATGGCGCAGCTGGTCCTTCTGATCGACGAGCGCACCAGCGACAAGAAATCTCTGCTCGACACCGTCGAGGCGGAGGCGCTCATTGACCGGGCGGGTGGGCTCCTTCGCGCGGATTCTGACGGCGACGCCTTCCAGCGCCTCTTCTATGACGCCGTGCAGGCATCACCGGAACTTGCCGTCCTCGCCAGGCAGGTCGCCGCGAGACGCTAGTCGCTCGCCGATATTGCTTCAGCTTGTCCCAATCCGCTGGACCGCAAGCGATTTCGGCCCCATTGTTCGGGTATGCACGACACCGTGCGCCGCGGGGGACAATCGATACTGGTCGCATCCGTCATCGCCGGCGCGGCGTTCTCGTGCGCCCCGCGCGCGGCGAGCCTCGTCGTGGTGTCACGCGAGGCAGTGGTCCCGACGTCGTATGTCGCCCAGTTCGATACCATCTGGACCCGGTTCGACGAACAGTATCCGTCGTTCGAATACAAACGGGTCGACTGGAAAGCCCAGCGGGCGGCGTATCGCGCGCGTGCGCAACGCGTCCGTTCAGAGGCCGAGTTCATTGCGCTGGCGTGCGACATGCTTCAGCCGCTGCGCGATCTGCACGTCTGGTTCGTCGATCCGTGGGGGCAGGTCGTGCCGACCTACAAGCCGCAGTCGGTGGCGAATTTCGACGGCGGTCGCTGGCGTCGCGCGTTACGCGGGACGGGTTTCGTGCAGCGTGGCGATGGAATTGGCGAAGCGTCCGTTGGCGGCTTCGGCTATTTGTACATTCAGCACTGGGATGGTGCCAGCGACATTGCGGCGCTCGATCTGGCGTTGACGCGTATGCGTGAGTCCGCGGGACTCATCATTGATGTGCGGACGAATGGTGGTGGCACGGACTCGACCGCGCTCGCGTTTGCGGCGCGCTTCACGGTGCACACATTCGCCGCGTCGTTCGCGCAAGTGCGCAATGGTCCGCGCTACGACGATCTCGATCCCCCAGAGGAGAATACCCTCGCACCACGCGGCACGTGGCAGTACGTGCGTCCGGTGGTGATCATCGCCGGACGCGCGGGCTTCAGTGCCACCGAGAGCTTTGTCGCAGCGATGAAGACCTTACCGAACGTGACGGTTATCGGCGACACCACCGGTGGCGCGTCCGGCTACCCGAAGACCTTTCCCCTTGGCAACGGGTGGCGTTTCTCGGTGCCGCAGAAGATCGCCTTCGGACCTGACCGGCAGCCGATCGAATGGCGCGGCGTCGCGCCGCACATCACTCTGCCGTGGGCGCCCTCGCTGTATGAGCGTGATCGCGATCCGTTGATCGACGCGGCTGTTGGTGTGCTGGCCGAACGCACTGGTATCTTTCGCATCGCGCCAGGTGGTGACACGATGTCGGTGATACGATGACGAATGCGGCGAACGTGCCGGTCTGGGAGGACGGCGAGTGGTCGCCGCTTCCCATGCTGACGGCCGACATCGAGGTCGATACCTGCGTCGTTGGGCTGGGTGGTTCGGGGCTCACCGCGATCGGGGAACTGCTCGCGCGAGGCCAGACGGTCGCCGCGATCGATGCGTCGGATGTTGGCGCCGGTGCCGCGGGACGAAATGGCGGGTTTCTTCTCGCCGGCGCGTATGACTTCTATCACGATGCGGTGCGACTGCACGGCCGCGATCGGGCGTACGCGATCTATCAAGCCACGGTGCGTGAGATCGCGCGCATCGCCGAGGCCGCGCCCGGCACCGTGCGCTGGACCGGGTCCCGTCGACTCTCGGCGTCACCGTGGGAGATCGAGGACTGTCGATCGCAACTCACCATGATGCAGGCCGATGGACTCGCCTGCGAATGGCGCGAGGATACGGACGGCGTGGGGCTCTATCTGCCGCAGGATGCCTCGTTCAATCCGCTCGCGCGCTGCCGCATCCTTGCGCGATGCGCGATCGGGCAGGGCGCGCAGTTATTTGCGCGGACGCCGATGGTCGGTCTACAGGGCACGCGCGTGGTGACGCCACGCGGCACGATCCGCGCGCAGCGCGTCATTGTCGCTGTGGACGGTCATCTCGAGCGACTGCTCCCCGAACTCATCGGTCGTGTGCGGACCGCGAGACTGCAGATGCTGGCGACCGCAGCGACGGAGGAACGCGTGTTCGCCTGTCCGATGTACGCTCGCGAAGGCTACGAGTACTGGCAGCAGACCCCAGACGGCCGCGTGGCCATCGGCGGCTTTCGCGACAAGGCGGGCGAAAGCGAGTGGATCCATGATCCGACGCCCACCTTCCCGGTGCAGGCGCTGCTGGAATCGTTCGTCCGTGATCAGCTGAAGGTGCTCGCGCCGGTGACGCATCGATGGGCCGCCTGCGCCGGCTATTCTGACAATGGCTTGCCCGTCCTAGAGGAGGTCCGGGCCGGCGTCTTCGCCATCGGCGGCTATAGCGGCACCGGCAACGTGATTGGCGCCCTCTGTGCCCGGGCGATCGTCGCGTTGGCCTGCGACGGTGATCCGGCTCCGGCTGCGGCGCTCGTCGGCACCCAGTAGCCGTCATCGCAGTGCGGACGCACCGAGCCCCGGCCTCAGTGCCGGACTCGGCGCGTGCTACATTTCGTGGATGTTCACTCGACTCACGGCACGCCGATGGCGCCTCGCCGTCACACTGGCCGGTGTGGTCATGGCGATCACCGCCATGACGGCGTGCGGCACGCCCATCCGGGCGCAGGGCGCGCCGACACGATCGACGCCGCCGATCGGTCGGCCCGATCTGTCGAAACTGCCGAAGACCCCCACGATCCCCACCACGTTCGAGGGGCTGTTTGCGGCACGTGACCATCGTTCGGTCAGCGCGATCGGGTATCTCCGCTGCATGGAAATGACGGTGAACGCGCTCCGCACCGGGGCCCTGGGCAATGTGTCGCGGGATTGGTCGATCACCTGCATCGAGCAGGGCACGGAGTGGCGTGGCGTCTTCGGGCAACTCACCGACGGCGCGATCGACGTCAAGCTGCAACTGGCCATACGAGGGAACGTCGGCGTACGCACCACGGCGGCGGTCGACACGGCTCGCGTCAGCGGCCTGGCGCGCGCACTGCTGCGTGGGCTCGCGGCCCCGTTGCCGGGTGGCGGCACGTACGAGTTCACGCCGGTGCCGATCGCGCAGGACACGTTCATCGAAGTGTGGTTCCTGCCGGTCCCATCGGATCCGACGAAGGCCATTGTCGGCGGCGACTCGCTGATTCAGATGAACGCTGAAGGAGGCCGCGAGCTCGGGCATGGCCGCAACACGCCGCCGATTCGCGCCGCGCCAGTGCCCCTGACAAGCGCGACATGGACCATCGAAAGTCTCGAAGAGCGTATTCCGACGGTGAGCGAACTGATGGTCGCGCGCATGTCGATCGATCTCGTCCCGGAAGTGCATGTGCGGACGCGACAGTACGACTCGATGCTGCGTCGCGGGGCCAGCACGTGGACGCACAGCAGGCGATAGCGGGCCGAACCTACATGACCATCACGATTCGCTCAGCGACAGCGCACGACGTGCCGCTGATCCGTGAACTCATCGAAGGGTTGGCGGACTACGAGCGTCTCCGACATGAGTGCATCGCGACCGACGAGTTATTGCAGGCGACACTGTTCGGCGCCCGTCCGTACGCAGAAGTGCTGATTGCGGAATCGGACGGCGACGCGGCGGGTTTTGCGCTGTTCTTTCACAATTACTCGACGTTTCTGGCGCGACCCGGCATCTATCTCGAAGATCTCTTCGTGCGCCCGTCGCACCGCGGTCGTGGCGTTGGCAAGCAGCTGTTGCAGCATCTCGCATCGCTGGTGGTGGAACGACAGTGTGGGCGACTGGAGTGGTCGGTGCTCAATTGGAACACCGACGCGATTGGTTTTTACGAAAAGCTTGGCGCACGACCCCAGGATGAATGGACCGTGTATCGCGTAACCGGCGATGCACTCACACGACTCGCTACCGCAGAGGTGTAGACGATGGACATCAACACGAAGGACATGTCACGTCGCAGTGTGCTGCAGGTGCTCGCCGCCGGCGTCGCTGGCAGCGCGCTGCTGCCGAAGCTGGCACAGGCGTCAGGGTCGGGCACCGAAACTGATGCGACACGTCGCATCGAGCACATCGGTCTGCAGCTGTACACGGTGCGCAACGCGATGGCGAAGGATCTCGAGGGGACGATCGCGGCGGTTGCGGCGACCGGCATCACGGAGCTCGAGTTCGCCGGCTATTACAACAAGTCCGCCGAGTACTGGCGCGCGCTGATGAAGAAGCACGGCCTCACGTCGCCGTCGACGCATATCGGATTGCCGGCGACGGATGCGCTCTGGGCACCGCAGTTCGAGATGGCCAAGGCCATGGGGCATGAGTGGGTGATCGTGCCGTTCGTCGGCAACGACATGCGCGGCGCGGACGGCTTCAAGAAGCTCGCCGACCGTCTGAACAGCGGCGCCGCATTGGCGAAGAAGGCGGGGCTGCGCTTCGGCTATCACAATCACGATTTTGAGTTCGCGCCGTTGCCATCGGGTGGCACGGGATACGACTATCTGCTCGCGAACACGGACGCGTCGACCGTCGACTTCGAGCTGGATCTGTACTGGGCGGTGAAGGCCGGTCAGGATCCCCTCGCGATGTTCGACAAGCATGGCAAGCGGATTGTCTGCTGCCACGTGAAGGATGCGGGCCCGGCACCTGCGCGTGAGATGATGCCGGTCGGCGCCGGCACGATCGACTTCAAGACGATCCTCGCCAAAGGCCGGAAGATGGGACTCAAGCACTGGTACATCGAACATGACGAGCCGAAGGACGCGATGGCGTCGATCACGGCGAGCGCGGCTGCGATGAAAAAGCTCTAGCAGGGTGCTGAAAAACGCCGATGCGGACGTACTGGAGATTGGCTGCGGGACGGGGAAGAACACGGAGTGGCTGGCCGCGCAGGCGCATCGAGTGACGTCGATGGATTTTTCGGCGGGCATGCTGGCGAAAGCGCGTGAGCGCGTGCGCGAACGCCAGTGCGGCGATCAGGTGACGTTTGTGCAGCACGATGTGCGCGAACCGTGGCCTGCGCCTGCAGAGTCAATCGATGTGGTGGTTGGCAATCTCGTGCTCGAGCATGTCGAGCAGCTCGCGCCGATTTTTGCCGAAGCCGCGCGCGTGCTGCGAGTCGGTGGCACGGTGTACTTCGCCGAGTTGCATCCGTTTCGGCAGTGGCGTGGTGGCCAGGCGCATTTCACCGCGGCGGATACCGGTGAGGTCGTGCATGTGCCCGCGTTCACGCATTCGGTGAGCGACTATGTCAACGACGGGATCTCGGCGGGGCTGACGTTGGTGCGCGTCGGCGAATGGCTCGAGGATGATGCGGCGGTGGGTGTGCCTCCGCGGTTGTTGACGGTGCAGTTCGTGAAGGACTGACTCTCAGGCGCTGAGGCGAACGATGATGCGAATGACGGCTCGTGCGGTGGCTCAGGCGATGGCTCGTGCGGTAGTGGGATGCTGCGCCTCGATCACGCTCGTTGGCAGCGATCTGGCTGCGCAGCGCGCGCCCATCGGCCCCGCGGTCCGCTCGTATGTCCGGGTCGACACCACCGTGCTCGCGCTCACCAACGTCCGCGTCATCGATGGCACCGGCGCGGCAGCGCGCGAGAACCAGACGCTGATCGTGCGCGACGGCAAGATCGCCGCGCTCGGTGCGACGGGATCGGTGCCGATTCCCGCCGGCGCGCAAGTCATGGACCTCGCTGGCAAGAGCGTCATTCCCGGGCTCGTGATGGTGCACGAGCACCTGTTCTATCCGACCGGTCCCGGCATCTACGGCAATCTCACCGAAAGCTTCTCGCGCCTGTATCTCGCCGGAGGCGTCACGTCGATGCGCACCGGTGGCAACATGAACGGATACAGCGAACTGCTGATCGCGAAATCCATTGCCAGTGGTGACAAGGTCGGGCCATGGATCGACGCCACGGCGCCGTATCTCGAAGGGCCCGGTATGGGCTTCGCGCAGGTGCGCATTCTCACCGACTCGACCGACGCGCGAAGGCACGTCGAGTACTGGGCCGATCAGGGGGCGACGTCGTTCAAGGCGTACATGAACATCACGCGCGATGAACTCAAGGCCGCGACACAGGCCGCGCACAAGCGCGGCCTCAAGGTGACGGGACATCTCTGCAGCGTGACGTATCGCGAAGCGGCCGACGCTGGCATCGATGATCTCGAGCACGGCTTTTTCGCCATGAACGACTTCGTGCCGAACAAACCGGCCGACAAATGTGTCGCGCGCGGTGGTGCCGCGCAGACGACCATGGCCGCACTCGATCCGGCGTCACCCGAGGTGCAGTCACTCTTCAAGTATCTGATCGACCACAAGGTCGCGGTCACGTCGACACTGACCATCTTCGAAACGTTCACGCCGGGCCGTCCCATGCCGGCGGGACTGGACATCCTGCTGCCGACGCTGCGTGAACAGTTCGAACAACGTTTCGCGGTCACCGCCAGGTCGACCCAGTCGCCTTATCTCACGGCCTTTCCGAAAGACATGGCGATGGAGCGCGCCTTCGTGAAAGCAGGCGGCACCTTGATCGTCGGGACCGATCCGACAGGCGGCGGCGGACTCGTGCCTGGCTTCTCGAATCAGCGCGCACTGGAACTCTTGGTCGAGGCAGGCTTCACGCCACTCGAGGCGATCAAGTTCGCCACGCTGAACGGCGCGACGTATCTCGGGCGCGGCAACTTGGTCGGCTCCATCGCCGTCGGCAAGCAAGCGGACCTCGTGGTCCTCAACGGGAATCCGGTCGCACAAATCAGCGACGTCCGCAAAGTGCAGCTGGTCTTCAAGCAGGGGGTTGGATACGATCCGGCGGCGATCATTGAATCGGTGAAGGGCAAGGCGGGATTGTGGTGATGCGGCATTTGGGCGTACCTTCGCGAATCTGGTCCGCCACGCGTTCTTGGCGTTGAGCTGACGCGACTGCACGTCCCACCTTCCGAGCCTTGCCATGGTGATCCGCAGCCCGTACCCCGACGTCGAGATTCCTGACACGCCGCTGGTGCCGTTCGTGCTGCGGCGCGTGCCCGAGTTCGGCGAGAAGATGGCCATCGTCGACGGAATGAGTGGCCAGGGGTATACATACGCCGCGCTTGCACAGGCGATCCGTCAGGTGGCCGCCGGGCTGGTGGCGCACGGGATCCGCAAGGGTGACGTGGTCGGCATAGTCAGCCCGAACACGCCCGACTTCGCCGTGGCGTTCTACGCGGTGGCCTCGATCGGCGCGATCTGCTCGACAGTGAATCCGATCGCCACGGCGGAAGAAATCGGCGCGCAGTTCGCGGATTCCGAAGCGATCATGCTCTTCACCGTGCCTGCGCTGTACGAAAAGTGTGAAGCCGCGTCACGTCTCGCGAGCACGGTGCGCGAGATCGTCGTCTTCGGCGAACACGATGGTGCGACACCGTACACAGAGTTCTTTACGCACGGCGATACGGTGCCGCCAGTCGATATCGATCCCGCGAATGATGTCGTCGTCCTGCCGTATTCCAGCGGCACGTCGGGCATTCCGAAGGGCGTGATGTTGACGCATCGCAACCTGGTGGCGAACCTGTGCCAGATGCGCTCCGGCGGCGAAATGCTGAGCAGTGACGACACGATCATCGGCGTGTTGCCGTTCTTTCACATCTACGGCATGGTCGTGATCATGGGCCTCGCGCTCGTCGAAGGGGCGACGATCGTCTCCATGCCGCGCTTCGAGCTCGAGCCGTTCCTGAAGCTGTTGCAGGACTATCGCGTCACCTACGCGAACATCGTGCCGCCAATCCTTATCGCACTGGCGAAACATCCCGCGGTCGCGAACTACGACCTCAGTTCGGTGCATACGTTCTTCAGTGGCGCCGCGCCACTCGGCGCTGAACTCGCCACGGCCGTGGAAACGCGATTGCAGTGTCGGGTACGCCAGGGCTACGGTCTCACGGAGACCAGCCCCGTGTCGCACTTCCATCCGCTTGAGAGCGATCACGTGATCGCCAGCTCCGTTGGCCCAGCGGTCGCCAATACCGTCTGCAAGTTGATCGACCCGCTCACCGGGCAGGACGTGCCTCCCGGTGAACGCGGAGAGCTCTGGATTCACGGCCCGCAGGTCATGAAGGGCTATTTCAACAAGCCCGAAGCCACCGCCTCCTGTCTCACCGAAGATGGCTGGTTCCGCACCGGCGACGTCGCCGTCGTCGATGAGCGCGGCTGGTTCTCGATCGTCGATCGCGTGAAGGAGCTGATCAAGTACAAGGGGCTGCAGGTCGCGCCGGCCGAACTCGAAGCGATTCTGCTGTCGCACCCTGCCATCGCCGACGCCGCCGTGATCCCCGTGCCCGATGACGACGCCGGCGAGATTCCCAAAGCCTTCATCGTCGCACGGTCGCCACTCACTGCAGACGAAGTTATGCGCTTTATCGCCGAACGCGTCTCCGCGTACAAGAAGGTGCGCGCCGTAGAATTCGTCGATAGCATCCCCAAATCTCCGTCCGGAAAAATCCTCCGCCGTCTATTGGTAGAGCGCGAACGCCAGAGTTCTGCGCCTCGTCCATCGTAGTCCCGTCTCCCGACTCAGCAGTCTCTCCCGACTCCCCCTACTCCGTACTCCCTACTCTCAATGTCCCAAAGACTTGGTGTCGGTTTCATTGGTTCCGGATTCAACGCACGCTTCCACATGCTCGGCTGGAAGGGTGTGCGTGATGCCGATATCCTCGGCGTCTGGAGTCCCAACGCGAAGAACGCGGCATCGGCCGCACAGTATGCCCGTGAGCTCGAAGTCGGCGACTGCAAGCCGTACAAGAGCATCACCGACATGGTCGCCGATCCAAACATCGACGCGCTCTGGTTGAACGGTCCGAACCATGCGCGCATCGAAAACGTGGAGGAGATTTGCCACGCCGTCACCTCCGGCAAAGGCACGCTGAAAGGCATCGCGTGCGAAAAGCCGCTCGGCCGAGGGGTCGCTGAAGCGTCGTACATTCTCAAGCTTGTCGAGAAGGCCGGTATCATGCACGGCTATCTCGAAAATCAGTACTTTGCTCCGCAAGTGGCGCTCGGTCATCACCTCATGTGGAAGCGCGGTGCGGCGACCACTGGTCGTCCGTATCTCGCGCGTGCAGCCGAAGAGCACAGCGGCCCACACATGCCGTGGTTCTGGAACGGTGCGAATCAGGGTGGCGGTGTGTTGAGCGACATGATGTGTCACTCGCTGCTGGTGTGTCGTCAGCTGCTCACACCACCGGGTGAGTCTCTGCGTTCGCTCAAGGTGAAGCGCGTCACTGCTCATATCGCGTCGCTCAAGTGGACGCGCAAGGAGTATGCG
>JANLPE010000038.1:0-2875 GCA_031366985.1 Gemmatimonadaceae bacterium | reverse complement strand
TGAGGCCCCACAACAAGTGGGAGCCGCAGCGATGACCGAGCAAGACCAGGACGCGATGTGGCGCAATTTTCCGAAGACGGCGATTGCGTTCGAGGAGCGGTTTGCGACGGAGGCAGACTGCCGGGCCTACTGGATCGAGGCACGCTGGGGAGGCGAGCCGGCGTGCGCGAAGTGCAAATCGACGCGCGTGTGGACGACCCGCGAGGGCACGACGTTCGAGTGCGCGGCATGCGGCCATCAGACGAGCCTGACGTCGGGCACGCTGCTGGAAAAAACCCACAAGCCGCTGAAGATGTGGTTCCGCGCCGTGTTCGAGATTTCGTCGCGCAAGAACGGCATTTCGGCGAAGGACCTGCAGCGGATTATGGGCTTCGGTTCCTACAACACAGCGTGGACCTGGTTGCACAAATTGCGCGCGGCGCTGGTTCGTCCCGACCGCGAGAAGCTGAGCGAGCACGTTGAAATCGATGAGGCATTCGTCGGTGCCAAACGCGCGGGAAAATCGCTGGTGCTGGTCGCCACCGAACCCGACGGCCGCGTCCGCATGGCGCAAGCGGGAAACAACGACGCTGAAACATTGAAGCGGTTCGCCGATGCGCAGATCGCACCGGCCGCGTCGGTCACCACCGACGGTCACGCCGGCTACAACGCCGACAGCTTGGGCGAGAGGCCGCACTTGCCGCAAGTGCAGACCAAAGCCGAGCGCGCCGAGGACGACGCCCTGCAGCACTCGCACTGGGCGATTTCGCAGTTGAAGCGCTGGTTGTTCGGCACGCACGGATCGGCGGTCAGCATGAAATATCTGCAGGCCTATCTCGACGAATACGTGTTCCGCTATAACCGGCGCAGAACCAAGGGCGTCGGTCGCATCGCCGCCCGTACCATCGCGCAACTCGTCGCGCACGGCCCATGGACCATGCGCCAGATCGTCAATGAAACCGCGCCTTTCCGGATGTTTCCCGACAAGGCGCCGGAGCTAACTGCGTAGGTATGATGCAAAAATACCCGAACCGTGAAAACCGGCGAAGTCGAGAGCCGCGTGCTGGTCGCGCTGCGGAAGCATTTGTTGGCGCCCGACGTCGTGGCTGACGCCGTTGAGACCTATCGGCAAGAGCGGCAGCGGCTGCAAAACGAGCATCGCAAGAAGCGCAATGACATGACGCGCGATGTCGCGACAATCGACCGCAAGCTTAAAATGCTGCTGGACGTCCTGCTGGAAGGTCGCGGCGACCCGCGCACCATCAAACAACAGATGTTGGACCTAGCCCACTTTATTCGCCGTAGTTGCGCACGGGCGTCGATTGGCGGCGACGAAGCCGTTGGATTGGCGTAACATTCTGGTGTCGAAGCAGAGCGTGCGCGTCGCACCGGATTCGCCACCGCCATGCAGGACGCTACGCCGTTTCTTCCGGGCCTGTCACCCGTCGCGAGGAAGTCGCTCACAGCCCGCCAAGATGCCGGCAATCTCTCCTCGAACGGCGGCCTCGTGGTGCTGCGCGAGGCGGCGCGGCGGCTCGGGCTGGCCGCGGTGATCGCCGACCCGCTGCCCGACACGCGCAACCAGCTGCTCGTCATCCATTCCTATCGGGCGATGGTGACGGCGCGCATGATGGCGATCGCGGCCGGCTACGAGGATGCCGACGATCTCGACGCGCTGCGCCACGATCCGGCGCTGCTGATCGCCTGCGAGCGTGCGCCCGAGAGCGGTCATGACATTCCGAGCCAGCCGACCATCTCGCGGCTCGAGAACCTCGCCGATGTGCGCACGCTCTACAAGATCGGCACCGGCTTCATCGACCTCTTCTGCCGGAGCTACGCGACGGCACCGGCTGCAATCGTCCTCGACATCGACGACACCGACGACATGGTCCACGGCCAGCAGGAGCTGGCGCTCTTCAACACGCACGCCGGCGGCCACTGCTTCAAGCCGATCCACATCTTCGAGGCCAACTCCGGCAAACCGGTCCTGTCGCTCATGCGGCCCGGCAAGCGACCATCGGGAGCGGAGATCGCGCGCGTGCTCGCCCACGTCGTCCATCGCATCCGCCGGCGCTGGCCGAAGGTCGCCATTCTCGTGCGTGGCGACGGCCATTACTGCGCGCCGGAAGTGCTGGATCTGCTGCGCAATCTGCGCTGCGACTACATCCTGGGTCTGTCGCGCAACACGACGCTCGATGCGCTCGCGGCCCCCTGGCGTGAGCAGTGCCAGTGGCGCTGGAAGCCGAGCCTCGGTCGCGTGCGCCGCTTCCATCAACTCAAGTATGCAGCGGGCTCGTGGTCACGACAGGAGAAGGTGATCGCCCGCGTCGAGGCGACCGCGATGGGCACCGACGCCCGCTTCATCGTCACCAACCTCGATGGGCGGGCCAAGCACCTCTACGAGAAGGTCTACTGCCAGCGCGGCACCGCCGAAAACCTGATCAAAGACATGAAGCGGGACACGCGCTCCGACAAAACAGCGTGCTCGCGCTGGCAGGCCAATCAGTTCCGCCTGTTCCTGCACATGGGGGCCTACTGGCTGCTGCATTCGCTGCGCATGGCGGCACCGAAGAAGTCGCGCTGGCGCGGCGCCACGTTCGCGACGATCCGCTCCGTGTTCGTGAAGATCGCTGTCCGCGTCGAAGAGGTGAAGCGGCAGATCAAGCTCGCCTTCCCGCGCCATCTGCCGCACGCCGACGCCCTGGCGTTCATCACCGGCCGTCTCACCGCGCAAGGCCCCTGACCGACGCGGCAGGTGCCGCCCGAACCCGCCGCGCTCAACCCTCAACGCGTCGCAAAGCGTTCCAGCACAAGCCAGCCGTCAACCCGGCCGACGACACACGCCCCGCGCCGATCAGCTTCGCGATCAGCGATTACGGCGAATAGAACAGGCTAG
>JANLPE010000034.1:0-2645 GCA_031366985.1 Gemmatimonadaceae bacterium | reverse complement strand
CGACGGAGCGGGCCGTCGCTGGGCGCTGCTGGCGACGTTGTTGTTCGTGCCTCGACTGGCCTTCCTCGCGCTCAGTGAGGTCGTGGAGCCGCGCTACATGGTGGAGTTGTTCCCGATCGTGGCCGTGCTCGGGGGACTGGCGCTGGCATCGCTGGTACGGCGCGAAACACATCGAAACGGAGCAAAACACCGATTGAAAGCCTGTTTGTGTTCGCTCGTCCCTGCTGTGGGGTCTATGGACCGTAGCGTTTCATTGTGTGGCACCCCAATTCCCTCCGCGGCAATCAGAACCCCGCAGCATTGACGCGAGGCGAATGTCGAATTCTGGCATCACGCCGCCGCATCGACGGCATTGCTCTTCCTCCAGCTCGGCTCGAGATCATGGCAATTCTGTGTCCGATTGATGTACGCGCTGAGTACGCGTCTGCCAGTCAGGACGGTAAGCGGACCATAGCCGGTGTCGTCGACACGATTACATTGACACCGCACGCAAATCAGCTTCCCGGTGCCCACTCGCTGAGACTGCCGCGTCTCTACTTCGTGTGCGTGCTAACCGCGTCACTTGCTTTTGGGCTTCAGCATCGATTCGGTATCGCGATGTCGCACGCCGATGGCGAAGTTGTCATTCGGGAGGCAGACATAGGCACCCTGCCCCTGTGTCAGGATAGTTGTCGCATGACCGGTGCATGGTCACCGGTATGCTGAACAACACCGTAGGGGGTGTCGGTGAGGGCATGATGACATCATACAGTCCCGCATTCAAGGCGCGGGTGGTGCAGCGGTTGGTGGGGCCCCGCGCGATCAGCGCGAATCGGTTGGCGCTGTCGGTCGGCGTCTCGCAGGAAACCCTCTCACGCTGGCTCCGCGAGGCGCATAGTGTTGAGGGTATGACCACCACCAAACGCCGGATCAAGTGGACGGGAGCCGAGAAGTTGCGCGTGGTCATCGCGGCGCAGGGCCTCAGTGAAACGGAGTTGGGGGCGCTGTTGCGTCGCGAAGGACTGCATGCCGCGCAACTGACCGAGTGGCGCACGGCCGCGGAGACCGCGTTGGGGACGCCCGCGGTCCGCGTGAAGCCGGGTCCGTCGGTCGAGACGCAGCGCATCCAGGCGCTTGAGCGCGAGCTGCGGCGCAAAGATCGCGCGCTGGCGGAGACGGCAGCGTTACTGGTGCTCAAAAAAAAAGTCCGGGCGATTTGGGGGGACGCGGACGATACCACGGCCCCGACGCGCGGACGATGATCCGCGTGCTGATTGACGAGGCGGTGGAGAGCGGCGCGCGGCGCGCGCGCGCGTGCCACGCGGTCGGCCTCAGCGTGCGCACGCTCGAGCGGTGGCGTGGGGCGCACCCCGACGATGCGCGCAACGGCCCGCCGCAGGCGCCCGCGAACGCGCTGTCGCCAGCCGAACGCGCGGTGATTCTCGAGACGGTGAACAGCGCGGCGTACTGCGACCTGTCGCCGCATCAGATCGTGCCCCGCCTGGCGGATACCGGACAGTACCTCGCGTCTGCCTCAACCGTGTATCGCGTGCTGCGCGAGGCGGCGCTGCTCGCGCATCGCGGGCGGGCCACCGCGCCGGTGCATCGCCCGCGGCCCATGCATGTCGCCACGGCGCCCGATCAGGTGTGGAGTTGGGACATCACGTACCTCAAAAGCCCGGTGCGCGGCGTGTTCTGGTATCTCTATCTGGTGATGGATATCTGGAGCCGCCGCATCATGGGGTGGGCCGTGCATCCCACGCAACACGAAACCCATGCGGCGGCGCTCTTCACCCAGGTGTGTCAGCAGCGCGCGCTCAATCCCGAAGGCCTCGTGCTGCACGCGGACAACGGGGGCCCGATGAAAGGCGCGACGATGGTCGGCACGCTCGAACGCTTGGGCGTCATTCCGTCGTTCAGTCGGCCCCGCGTGAGCGACGACAATCCATACTCCGAAGCCTTGTTCCGTACGCTCAAGTACTGCCCAGCCTTTCCGACGCAGCCTTTTGCCGACGTCGCGGCCGCGGCGCACTGGGTCGCGGCCTTCGTGCAGTGGTACAATCATGTGCATCTGCACAGTGCGATTCACTTTGTGACGCCGGATGATCGGCATGCCGGTCGCGACATCGCCATCCTCGCGCAGCGGGATCGGCTCTATCGCGCGGCGCAGGCGGCGCATCCCGAACGCTGGAGCCGTGGGACGCGCGACTGGACCCGCGTCACGACCGTGCGACTGACCCCCGAACAGCGACCCACGGAGGGCACTCACCCCGCAGCCGTTTGATACTCCGTGCGACAACTGCCTTGACACTCACCGGTCCGCTTCCTGTACGGATTCTCACGGAACTCATTGTGCGAGTCTTGACTAGGCGTTTGCCAGACCTTTGGTGTCAGTGCGTGGAGGTCTTGCCGTCGTCCGGACGCGGGCGTTTCTCATCGCGCCTAGCCATGCTCTATGTCCAGAATTCGCTCCGTCATCTACGCTCAGTACGACTGCTGAGGCCCTCACCTCTGTCCGCCGCTGAGGGGGCCGAGCCGATTTGCTTTGTCGACTCGAACCCTCCTCCTAGATCCGCTCTCGCATTTCCGCAACGCTACTGCTGTGAATGCTGTCAAGAAACTTCCACCTAACCCGTCAGAACACTTCCACGTCCCGACACACGTGG
>JANLPE010000107.1:0-85095 GCA_031366985.1 Gemmatimonadaceae bacterium | reverse complement strand
CGCACGCGATTGACGGATCGCGTCCTCGCCACTCTCGGCCTCGAGCACGGAATACCCCTGTCGCCGCAGCGCGAGGGCCGTGACGCCGCGCACGGCCGGATCATCGTCCACAACCAGCAACGTTTCGCTGCCACTCAAGTCACCAACCGGAAGTGCGCGAGCGACTGGCGTCGACGGCTCTTCGGTGACGGGTAGGAACATGCGAATGGTCGTGCCCTGACCCGGCTCGCTCTCGATCAGCATCGTGCCGCCCGCCTGCGAGATGATCTGGTACGAGGTCGCGAGGCCCAGACCGGTGCCTTTACCCATCCCCTTGGTCGTGAAGAACGGCTCGAAGGCCCGCTCGCGCACCTCGGCGGTCATTCCGACACCGTGATCGTGCACGCTGATTTCGGCGACCTCGCCGGTCGTGAACTGCGCCAGCGCTCGTGGCAATTCGCTGACGTGCCGTCGCTGCGTGCGCAGCGTGATGTAACCGCCGCCTGGCATCGCGTCTCGTGCGTTCACGGCCAAATTCATTAACACTTGATCGAGTTGTGCCGGGTCAATGCGCACACGGGCCGACGTTGGCGACGGCGCTAGCTGCAATTCGTAACCCTCGCCAAGCAGCCGACCGACCAGCGTCGGCAATCGCTGCACCAGCACGCTGACGTCGACGACCTTGGGCGCGACGATCTGCTTGCGCGCGAACCCGAGCAGTTGCCGCGTCAGCGCCGTCCCCGACTCCGCGGCAGCGCGAATCTGCGCGACGCCTTCGGCCGCCAAATCATCGGGTGACATGTCGAGTGACAGCAGTTCCGACTGGGCCACAATGACCGTCAGCAGGTTGTTGAAGTCGTGCGCGATCGCGCCGGCAAGTCGACCGACGCTCTCGATCCGTTGCGCCTGCCGCAGATCATCTTCAAGCATCTTCCGATCGGTAATGTCGAGGAAGATGCCGTTCCAGAGCACCGATCCATGCTCCGCACCGGGCTGCGGCAATGCGCGCCCGCTCAGCCAACGCCATGCGCCTGGCGAATCCGGATCGCGTAAGCGGAACTCGCGAATCCACGGGCTCATCGTGCGCGCCGACAGCGCGACCGACTGTTGTACGCCGTCGACGTCATCCGGATGAATCAGCGACCACGCCACCATCGCGTCTCGCAGAATGGACTCTGGTGACGCACCCGTCAGTCGTGCGGCATATCGACTGACATAGAGAAACTGCTCTGAGCCGTCGGCGCGCATCAGGTACTGATAGACCATCCCCGGCATCGCCTCGGTGATCTGTTCGAGCCGACGGTCGCGCTCCCGCAGTGCGTGATCCACGTCTAGCGCCGCCGTGATGTCGTTGAGCGCCATGACCACCGCTTGCAGGCGGCCCTCGCTATCGCGCAGTGGCGCGCCGTTCACCGACATCGCAACGCGACGGCCGCTGGGCCACTCGACGACGAATCGTACGTCGAAGACCGGTGCACCGCTGTCGAGCACGCGTCGAAGCGCGCGCTCCTCGTCGGCCAGCGGCGTCACGCCATCGAGGCGCAGGCGTCGTATGTTCGGACGATCGTACGTGGCGGCCCCCGCCGATGATTTGGTCAGCGTCAGCAGCGACTCAGCGCGCTGATTGGCAAAGATGATCTCGTCCTGTTCGTCCACCACGATGACTGCCGCGACGCTTGTCGCGAGGATACCGTCAAGCAGATCGCGCTCGGAGCGCTGACGCTCGAACTCACGTTTTCGCTCGCTCGCGTCGCGAATCGACGCCAGCAATCGTCCGCCGCTGAGGAAGCGCGCAGAAATATCCACGTCAATCGTGCTGCCGTCGGCGCGAAACGCCGTGCGTTCGCTGCGCACCGAACGTCCCTCGCGAAGCGCTTGCACCTGCAGCGGCGTCTTGGCGAGCGATTCCGGCGTGATGATCGATGCGACCGATCGCCCAATGATATCAGCGGAGCGGAACCCGAACATGGCCTCCGCGCGCGCGTTCACGAAGGTGATGCGAAACTCGCTGTCCGTCAGCACCATGCCGTCGCTCGAGCCATCGAGCAGTTCCCTGACGGCGGCGGTCGCGCGTTCCAGTCGCGACTCGCGCTCGAACGTGGCCAGACGACTGCGACGGAACAATCCCGCGAGCACCGACCCGACGACAAGCAACAGGGCGTTGGCACCCAGTCGCACCGCGTCGGATTCCGTCGACGGGATCATCGCACCGACGGGCGGAATCAGGTGGGCCAGCAACAGCCCGCCGATCGACGCGATGAGTGTCGGCCCGAAGCCCCCCGCCACCGCCGTCACCATCGCAAAACCGGAAATGAACGGGTAGTACGCGCCGGTACGTCGGTAGGCGATCTCCGTCACGAAGGCACTGACGATCCCCGCGGCCACCGAAAACGCATACCACCCGACGCGAACCCGGCGCGCGCGCATCGCCGCGAGCGAAACAGTCGACGGTGTGCGAAATTCGCCGGTCGCTGGTGGCAGGCCTTCCAGCTGATCGAAGACGTCGACGTGGGTACGCTTCATATTAGAGACTACTCAGTCACTCGCGCCGCGGACAGAGGGTGGTCACACAACCTGCGCCTCGACATTCGAACGACATCCTCCGAATACTCCAACTCATGACGACCGACGCATTTCGCATTGGCATTGACCTCGGCGGCACGAAAGTCGAAGGGGTGATCCTTGGCGCGGACGGCCTCGAGCGCGCGCGCCGACGCGTGCCAACGCCACGCGACTATCTCGGCACCGTTGATGCCATCGTGACGATCGTCCGCGAACTGGAAGCACAGGTCGAGCTGGTCCGCCCGGCGTCGGTCGGTGTCGGAATTCCCGGCGCCGTCACGCCGGAGACGGGGCTGGTCAAGAATGCCAATTCCGTCTGGCTGATCGGAAAACCGCTGCGCGACGACCTGGCGCAGCGACTGGGGCGCGAGGTCCGCATGCAGAACGACGCGGACTGCTTCGCCCTGTCAGAAGCGAGCGACGGAGCGGGTGCGGGCGCGCCGACGGTATTTGGCGTCATTCTCGGCACCGGCGTCGGCGGAGGCGTCGTCGTCAACGGCCACGCGATTCAAGGCCCGAACCTCATCACGGGTGAATGGGGACACAACCCGCTGCCGTGGCCGCGCGCGGATGAACTACCGGGGCCGTTGTGCTACTGCGGCAAGCACGGATGCGTCGAGTCGTGGCTCTCGGGCCCCGGCTTCGAGCGTGATTTCGTCGCCAACGGAGGCGCAGCCCGTCGAGCCGCTGACGTCGTCGATGCCGCCTTCGCCGGTGACGCACTCGCGTTGCACACGCTCGAGCGGTATCACGATCGGCTCGCCCGTGCGCTTGCGTCGATTATCAACGTGCTCGATCCATACGTGATCGTGCTTGGCGGTGGCATGTCGAATACCCCGGGGCTCGCCGATGCCGTCACTACGCGACTGCCGGCGTGGGTCTTCTCCGACACCGTGCTGACGCGCGTGGTGCGCAATCAACACGGGGACTCCAGTGGCGTACGCGGTGCCGCATGGCTGTGGCCAGTCGCGGAGTGACCACAGCCATGCGGCGGAACGCCCATCACATCGTATAGCGAATCTGCAGGGACGTCGTGGTGCCGTAGAACTCGCGCTGCTTGTACGCGCTGACGTCGCCGCCAAAGAAGTAGCCGAACGGCGCGTTGTTGATATTGAGCACCTGCAGCACCACCTGTGCGTTGCGCTGTACCTGCACATTCAGCGACGCGTCGATCTGTTTGTGCGCCAACATGTAGGTATCGCCGGTCGCGACGCTCGCTGATCCGCCACCGAGGGTGTAGATGTACGCGCCATTGTACTGCATCGTCACGCGGGAGCTGACGATACCCTTCGCGTAGGTGAGCGCCGCGTTGCCATTCCAGTTCGCCTGACGCGGGAATGGTTTCCCGACGCGGCCTTCAATATTCGAACGCGATTGCACATACGTCGCGTTGGCATCGATGCCAACGCCGTTCAACACTCCCGGCAGAAACGCCAGTCGACGTACAAGCGCGCCCTCGAATCCATAAATGTATCCGTCCTTGCCGTTGCGTGGCTGAATGGCGTTGTAGCCATCAAAGGGCGCGCCGACATACGTGAAGTTCTGGTTGTAGATGAAATCTTTCAACGTCTTGTAAAACACACCAATTTGCGCCACGCCGACGTCCGAGCTGAAGTGCTCGATCAGCGCGTCGTAGTTGATGGAACGCGTCGGCTTGAGGTCGGGGTTACCCAGATTGACAGCGTTCGGATCGGTGGCCGCCGCGCCCGGCGTGACACTCGTGTGCGGCGCCAAGTCGTAGTACAGCGGGCGGGCGATTCCAGTTGTAACGGCCACGCGGAAGTTGGTCTGCTCGTTCAGACCACGCCGGAGCTGTGCGCTCGGAAAGAAATTGACGTAGCTGCCGTCACCGTCGACCGGTACCACGGTCACGAGCTTCGTCACTCGGTCGGTCACCGCCTTATTAGCCGTGTAGTTGGTCTGCGTCGCCTCGACGCGCACGCCGGTAACCCAGTGCCACGCGCCGAGATCCACCGTGTACGCGCCGTAGCCTGCAGCAATGCGCTCGCGCCCCGTGTACACATTCAGCAGCGAGGTCAGCGTATCGCCCGGCGTCGCGGCAAACTTCGACGCGTTTGTATTCGTGATGTAGTTCTGACTCAACTTATCGTCTGGCGCGATGCCCAAGGGCAGTCTTCCGTTGTAGTGGTTCGGATTCGTGAACCCCCCAACGACGTCGGCCAACGTGAAGGCCTGTCCGGTCTTGAGCGCGCGACCGAACGAATAGTCGTCGAACGTGCGCCGCTCCTGACGAAACTTCGCACCAAACTGGAACGCCGATGTGCGGCCCATCGTCTCGAACGGGATCATGCCGGTGATCTGCCCCGCGTAGTCACGGCCGCGAGCGATCTGGTTCGCGACCACATACGTGCGCAACGCGAACCTCGACGGATCCGTCGGATAGGTACCGACCGGGTTGATGATCGGCGTGGTCGGGTCCGAGCGATCATACGTCATGTTCAGACCCGACTGCCGGAACGTGATGTCTCCCGCATTCAGGCGCACCAACTCGGTCTGGGTGACGCTGGCCGCGTAGTCGAGCGCCACCGGACCGGGCGCCGCGGTACCGCTCAGCCCCAGCATGTAGTTTTGATCGATCGGCGTACGCTGCTGCACATTGCTCGTGATGTTACCGCCTGTACTCGTCCCCGTGTTCTCCCCGGTCGGCGTGAGGTTCGCGAGCACTTGGTTCTGATCCTGACGGTAACGAATGGCGGCGTCATCGAACCGCGTCCACAGGCCCTTCAGATTCAGCGTCGTGCGATCGTCGAACCGGTAGTCGCTCGAGAACGCCACGCCGCTGCGCCTGCGGTGCGTGAAATACTCGCGACGACTCGTGCCGATCGGCGCGATCACCTGCTGCCCGTTGAAGGTCCGGTAGCCGTACGACGGCTCGACGTCGTCGTACACGCGGTTGTTTCTGTCGTAGCTGCCACCGAGAAAGAATCCGAACTGTTTGTCCGCACCAAGTCGCGCGCCGTACGTCATCGCGCCTTGGCCGGTCGGTGCGTTTCTCAGGTCGCTGCGGCCGTACATGCCGATGACGTTCAGTCCCGGCGCGTCGTTGGCGGTCTTGGTTTCGAGATTGACCGAACCGCCGATCGCGTCGGCGTCCTGATCGGCCGTCAGCGTCTTGCTGACCTGCGCCTTGGCCAGAAGTTCCGCCGGAATACCGTCCATCTTGGCCGCCCGCGAACCGCCGCCGCCCTTGTCGTCCGCGTTGCCGGCGATGTGCGCGCCGTTGAACGTGATGTTCGACAGGTTACCATCGATGCCGCGCACCTGGATGTACGAACCCTCGCCTTCGTGACGCTGGAGCGAGACACCCGGCAGTCGACTCACCGCGTCGGCGGCGTTGGCGTTTGGCAACGCGCGAATCTCCTCGGCCACCGTGAGGTTCTTTAAGTTATCGGCGATCCGTTGCATCGCGAGCGAGACGGCGGTGCCCGACGCGCGCTGCGCTTCGACCTTGACGGCCGACAGCGAAGTCGCCGTTGCCGTCAGTTGCAGCCGCACCGCACGTGCCGTCGACGCGTCGACCACGAGCGAGTCCGATTTGAATCCGAGCAGACGCACGCGAAGGACAAGGTGATTGTTCGGGACCGGCAACGTGAACGCACCGTCCTTGTTGGTCTGCACCGCCGAGGCGCTTGCGCTGCTCGAGATGATGGCGCCTTCGAGCGCGCGTCCGGCTTTGTCCGTGATGCGTCCGTTGATGACGGGTTGGGCGGCTTGCGCGGACGCACTCGTTGGCAACGCACCGGTTGGCAACGCACAGACGGTCGCCACGGTCAGTACAGAGGGCGACACAGATAACAGCCGGTGTGCGTGGCGTCGCACCGTGGGAAAGTCGATCACAGTCAGCTCCATCAGGCGTGAGAGCGTTCTCGGGAGGGGGAACGTCACGAAGAATTCGAGCACCACGCGACGGTCAGACCGCCATCCGGCGACGATTTGGTCACGGCACGGTATCCGTTCGCCAACCGCGAGCCTTGCAGTTCCGGCCATCTGGCGGCAAGCTGCTGGGCATGCAGTCTTCCCTGAGCGGTGTCGCGGCGGCGTCGGCGATGGTCGCCGGAACAGTGGTCGCCGTACTTCTCGCGCTGGTCGTCGGATCCGTGCTGCTGCGACGCGCAGTCAGCCGCTATGCGCGCCGCGCCGGCCGTCGTACGCTCTTCCGGCACCGCGCGCGCATCGATCGGTTCAAGATGACGCGCAAATCGTTCGTCATTGAACAGGTGATAACGGATCCTGCCGTCGCAGAGGCCGTGCACGTGCACGCGAAAGCGCACGGCGAGAACGACGCCGAGACTTGGCGACGTGTGCGCCGCTACCTCGACGAAATCGTCCCCTTCTTCAACATCCTCGCCTACTACCGACTCGGCTACAACGTCAGCCGGTTCGTCCTTGGCATTTTCTACAAGGTGTCGGTCGAATACGAGCACCCGGATCCGTTTCGGGGGATCCCGCGCGATTCCGTGGTCATCTACCTGATGAACCATCGCTCCAACGCCGACTATGTCCTGGTCGCTTACGTGATGATGGGCGATGTCTCGATTTCGTACGCCGTGGGGGAATGGGCGCGCGCCTTTCCACTGGAATACATCTTCAAGAGCTTCGGGTCGTACTTCATTCGCCGTCGCTATCGTGAACCGCTATATCACGCGGTGCTGCAGGGCTACGTGCAACTCATCACTCGCAATCATGTGACGCAGGGGATCTTCCCCGAGGGGGGCCTCTCGCGCGACGGCGCGCTGCGTCCCGCGAAGATCGGTCTGCTCGATTATGCCTTGAGCGAGGCGCGCGATCCCCACACGCGACAGCGCATGTACGTGGTCCCCGTCGGCATCAACTACGATCGCGTGATCGAAGATCGCACGCTCCTGCGTGAGCTCGAGATGCACGCCGACCGGCCAATCACCTCGCGATTCGCGCAGGTGCGCGAGGTCGGACGGTTTCTGTTCTGGAACGCCGGCCGCATGCTCACCGGACGCTGGCGCCGCTATGGCCGCGCCGCCGTGACGATCGGCAAGCCGCTCGCGGTCGACCGCTGGCTGACGCAGCTCGAACAGAACGGCGTGTCGCTGTTCGACTTGCCGCGCGCCGACCGGCTGGCGCAACTCCAGCAGTTCGCGGACGGCGTGCTGCAGCGCATCGGGGCCATCCTTCCCGTGACACCCGTGCCGCTCGCCTGCGCGGCGCTGCAGAGTTTTGACGCGGACTTCATTCCGCGCCAGCAATTACTCGATCGCATGGAAGCGATGCGCGACGTGCTCCAGGAGTTCAACAGCCGAGTCGTGCGCGCCGATCGCGATATCGCCGAAACGTTCGATCGTGCCTACCGCATGTTGCGCATGCGGCGCATCATCGCGCGCACGGGCGACGGCTACCTGATCATGCCGAAGGGCCGCGCGCTCATCGCCTATTACGCGAATTCGATCGTGCATCTCCTCGGCCCCTTCGCCGACGGGGTCCGGGCACGTGACCGCCTCCCGATCGACGACCACCTTCCGTAGCCCCGTCGACCTTACTAGTCTCCCTATTCAGCAGTTGCTGAGTACTCCCTACTCATTACTCAGTACTCGACTGGCCTATCGTATAACGGCTATTACCCCGGCCTTTGAAGCCGGTGATCTTGGTTCGATTCCAAGTGGGCCTATCCGTTACTTTCGTTTTCCGCCAATACGGCGGCCGACGATCAGCTTGGTGATCAAATGATCGGTTGGGTCGGTCAGGCCGATGCCGACGCCGACATTGAACTCCCAGCCGTCGCCGAAGTCGAGATTCAGCGATGGAAAAATCTGCTGCTCGGTGCTGCGCAGGGTGGCGAACTTCCCGACCTGGCCGTAGGCGCCGTAGTACTCGAGCGCGACGTTCACCCGTTTGGCCACGTCCAGATTCACTTGGACATTCGGGGCGAAGTCAAACCCATTCGCGCTGCTCGGTCCGCGCAAGGACTTGCCCAGGACCGGATTGATCGACCAGTAGAACCGGCCGACCTGCTGGTCGATGATTGGTCGGATCTCCCATGTCCAAGTATCCGGGCCGAATTCGACCGTGTTGTAGCCGATCTCCTGCGACAAGCTCAGCCCGATCGGAAGCTGATACCGCGCCGGGATCGAGAAGCGCGGGCGAATGTGGTTGCCGACATAGCGCATCCCATCGCCGTTTCGCTCGCTCAGGAACAGGTACGTCCCGACCTCGAACCACTCGCTGAAACCGTGTGTGATCTCGATGGTCTGGTGCAGCGCGTGGTTGGTCGCCAAGACACCGCCAGAGGAGATTTTCGACCCCTGAACCGTATAATTCAGGTGCAACTCGTACATGGTCGCCCCGACCGGCACGAGGTCGGACCCGTAGACCTGAATCTCGAAGTTGGACTGGGCCCCGGCCTTGGTTACAGAAAGGCCAACGGCCAGCGCGAAGACTGGGACGATCCCAGAAAAGCGAGACAAGTGACGCATGCAGGACATTGGCGACGTTCGGGGGGAGGCGCGGGGCACGGATGCGCTATCAAACGTGTTGCGCCCGACCGGCGTTGGCATTTCCCCAGTCCGACCGGATACGGGCCTCCCTCCCGGCCGCCGGAGCGGCTATGTTTGAAGGCTGTCTCAGACCCGTACCGGAGCGCTCGGGCGGGGCACGATCTTCTCGCAGTTTGGTCTTCACTCTTCGTGGTTTCGAGCGCCGCCGAATGGACGGACAGGTCCCCAACGCACGCGGGTTCAAGATCCTCGCCGGCACCTCCAATCGGCCATTGGCCGAAGAGGTGGCGAGGACGTTGGGTGCGGAGCTGTGCAAGGTCACCTGTACGCGATTCGCCGACGGTGAAGTGTTCGTCCGCATCGACGAGAACATTCGCGGCGCCGACGTGTTCGTGGTCCAGTCCACGAATCCGCCGGCCGAAAACATGCTCGAACTGTTGCTGCTGATCGACGCCGCGCGGCGCGCCTCAGCGGCGCGCGTCACCGCCGTGATTCCGTATTTCGGCTACGCTCGGCAGGATCGCAAGGATCAGCCGCGCGTCGCCATCGGCGCAAAGCTGATTGCGAATATCATCGAAAAGGCGGGTGCCGATCGGGTCCTCGGACTCGATCTCCATGCCCATCAACTGCAGGGGTTCTTCGACGTGCCGGTCGATCACCTCTATGCCGCGCCGGTCTTCACGAACTACTTCCGCAAGAAAGAACTCAAGGATCTCTGCGTCGTGGCGCCGGACGTCGGGTCGGCGAAGATGGCACGCGGTTTCGCCAAACGACTCGACGCGACGTTCGCCATCATCGACAAGCGTCGTCCCAAAGCGAACGTCGCCGAAGTCATGAACGTCGTCGGGGAGGTCGAGGGCCGTGATTGCCTGATCCCCGACGACATGATCGACACCGCGGGCACGGTCTCCGAGGCCGCGCGCGCACTCAAAAATCTGGGCGCGAAGGACATTTACGTGTGCGCGACCCACGCACTGTTCAGTGGTCCGGCCGTGGAACGACTCACCACGGCGCCGATCACCGAAGTCGTCGTCACCGATTCAGTCAATCTCCCCGCTGACCGCCGCTTCGCCACGCTGCGAATGCTGTCGGTCGGCGAGCTGCTTGCGAAGGCCATCAGGTTCACGCATGCGGACCAATCGGTCAGCGTACTCTTCGAGTAGGGAGTACTGAGTATTGAGTAGAGAGAAACTACCGAGCCATGAGACGTTCGTCTCTAGACTCCCAAAGTCTCAACAACTCAGTACTCAGTACTCAGTACTGCAGTATCCGGCCGGGCCGGCGGAACCCCCGCTACTCCCGCACCACCATTCTCCAGGATCTACCATGTCAACAGCCGCACTCAACGCGACCGTCCGCACCGAAAACGGGAAGGGCGCTGCGCGCAAGATTCGTTTCGCCGGCAGCATTCCTGCAGTCATCTACGGCCACGGTCGTGAGCCGCAGTCGTTGACCATGGTCGCGCGCGAAACCGAGAAGCTGCTCAAGAGCATCTCCATCACGTCGACCGTGATCGAGCTCAGCATCGACGGCAAAGTGTCGCGCTCGCTCATCCGCGAAATCCAGCGTCACCCGTTCAAGCGCCACATCATGCACATCGACTTCCAGGAACTGGTGGTCGGTGAGACCGTGGCCATGTACTGCCCGATTGTCTTCGTTGGCGTGCCGGATGGCGTGCGTCATGAAGGCGGCATGCTCGATCAGATCATGCACCAGCTGCACATCGAAGTGGACCCGTCGGCCATCCCGAACCACATCGACGTGGATGTCACGTCGCTCAAGGTCGGCAAGTCGATCCACGTCGGTGACGTGAAGCTCCCGGCTGGCGTGAAGAAGGTGCTCGACGACGCCGGCACGACTGTCTGCATCGTGCAGGCGTCCAAGGCTGGCACCGAGACGACGGCCGGCGAGCCCGGCGCTCCGGAGCCCGAGGTCATTCGCAAGGCCAAGGCCGACGACGAGAAGTAAGCGCGACTCGCATCGTCGCGTTTCACCGATTCATTCGCACCGCATTACGGGGCGCGAGGTACGCTCATCGTGGTCACTCCACGCTGGCGCATTCCGCGCCCCGCTCGTTTACCTCTCCGCATGAAAGTCATCGTCGGACTCGGCAATCCCGGACGGGAATACGAAGCCACTCGCCATAACGTCGGCTGGTGGTTGCTCGATCATCTCGCGAAGAAATGGGATCTTGGCTCGTGGAAAAAAGACGGCGAAAGCCTGTCCATCACGGGTCGCGTGGGGATGAAACAGGTCAAAGTGCAGAAACCGCAGACGTACATGAACTTGAGCGGCATCGTGTTGCGCCCGTACTTGAAACGCGAAGGGTGGAACGCCGCCGAGGATCTGCTGGTCATCGTCGATGAAGTCGCGATCCCCGTCGGGGAATACCGGCTGCGCGCGTTCGGCAGTCCGGGTGGACACAACGGCCTCAAAAGCATCGAAGCGCATCTCAAGTCGCCGACCTATCCCCGTCTGCGTATCGGCATCAAGCCTGTCGATGAACGCCGACAGGTCGGAGATCTCGCCGACTTTGTGCTGCGCACCATGCCGCGCGACGAACGCGAACTCGCCGAAGGATTGTATGACCGCATGACCACGGCCGTCGAGCTCTGGATCGCCGAGGGTACCGAGAAAGCCGTCAGTACGATGGGTCGATAACTTACCGGGGAAAAATTGATGACAGCAACGAACAGATGGCGCACGGCCGGCTTCGCGACCGCGTTCGTCGTGAGTGCCGCATGCAGTCACGGAGCCCGCGCTGTCGAGTCGACCCTCGGCTCCTTGACGCCGCTCACCACGCCGGCACCGGCCGCGTCGAACACGCCATCGCTCGCCGTTCGTGCCGACGGCACGTTGGTGCTCTCGTGGACCGAGCGACGGGCGGATTCATCCTATGCCGTTCGTGTCGCGGAACGACGCAATGGCACGTGGGACAGCACCCAGACGATCAGCGAAGCACGTCCCTACTTCGCGAACTGGGCCGACTTCCCTGCCGTCTCCGTGTTGAACGACGGCGCGTTGGCCGCGCACTGGCTCGAACGCGACGGCAACGGCAAATATGCCTACGGGATTCGCGTTGTCCGGTCCGCCGACCGCGGGCGCACGTGGAGCTCGCCGGTCATTCCACACACCGATGCCCTGCCCGCCGAACACGGATTCGTCGCGCTGTGGCCGCAGGGTGCCGATGGATTGGGTCTCGCCTGGCTTGACGGTCGCAAGAGTGCGATGCCCGATAGCACGCGCGAGATGACCGTGCGCACCGCAGTGATCGCGCCCGACGGCTCGCTGCACGACGAGGCGATTCTTGACGCGCGCAGCTGCGATTGCTGTCAGGTCGCGTCCGCGGCGACGGCGCAGGGCCGAGTCGTGGTCTATCGCGACCGATCGCCGGTGGAGATTCGCGACATCGTCGCCGTGCGCCAGACCGCCGGCGGATGGAGTGCGCCGGTGAAGGTGCACGACGATCAGTGGTACTACCCCGGCTGCCCCGTAAACGGCCCGTCGGTCGCGACGCGTGGGGACACGGTCATGGTGGCATGGTTCACCGCCGCCCACGACACCGCGCGCGTCATGTTCGCCCGGAGCACGGACGGCGGCGCGACCTTTGCCGCGCCGGTGCGCGTCGACGATGGCAACCCGATGGGCCGCGCGTTTGTCGTAACCGACAATGCCGGGGACCCGATCGTCGCGTGGATGGAGCACAACACCCCCGAAACCGCAGACCTCCGCGTCCGTAGAATCACGGGAACCACCCGCTCACCGGCCGTGACGATCACGACCATGTCATCGGCCCGGCAAAGCGGCTTTCCCCGCATGGTCGTCGTGCGCGACACACTCATGGTCGCGTGGACGTCGGTCAAACCCTCGCTGCAGGTGCAGATGGCGCAGCTCTCTCTCACTTCACGTGCTCCCCGATGACACGCTCTGCCCTGTTGGTCGCGCTGCTTACGGTCCCCGCCCTGCTGGGTGCTCAGGACGCTCCCAAAACGCAAACCGTCGACGCCACGAAATCGCCGACGACCGTGCTTCCGCTCAAGCATGACGCGAAGCCCACCTCGGCCGCGATCAGCGTCGAAGATCTGATGACGCGCCTGTACATCTTCGCCGACGATTCCATGATGGGTCGCGAAGCCGGCAAACGTGGCAGCGTGATGGCTACAGAATACCTCGCCTCGGAAGCCAAGCGCATCGGACTCAAGCCCGCCGGCGACAACGGTACGTACTTCCAGACGCTGCCGGTCAAGATGCGCACGATCGATCCGATGAGCAGCGTCATCGTCGGCGGAGCCAATCTGACGCTCGGCAAGGACTTCACGATTCTCGGCACGGCGACGGTCAACAAGGCCGATGTCGAAGTCGTCTACGGCGGCACCTACGGCGACACGGTTCACACACTGACGGCCGAACAGGCGAACGGACGTTTTGTGTTGATGACCGTTCCCCTCAGCAACGGAGCGATCAACGCCGTGGTCGGCGACGAACGCGAACTGGCGCCGTCAAGCGCGGCCGGCATGGCGCTGCTGTTGCCGTCGATGGTCATGCCGCAGCTGCATTCGTTCTTCGGCCGTCCTGATGTCACGGTCGTCGACGGACCGCTCAAGTCACGCCTGTTTCTGAATGCCGGCGTGCTGTCGCAGCTCTTCGCGAAACCCCTGAGTGATCTCAACGTCGGCGATGTCGGCACGAAAATCTCGCTCAATGTCGTGATCGATCTGAAGGACAATGAGTTCCCCGTGCGCAACGTCGTCGGCATTCTTCCCGGCAGCGATCCGGTGATGAAAAATCAGTATGTCGCCGTCGGCGCACACAGCGATCACATCGGTATTTCGCGCCGCCCGGCCGAGCATGATTCGATGCTGGTTTTCAATCGTATCGTGCGCCCCGGTGGCGCCGAAGACGGCGGCAAGCAGCCGACGGCCGAGCAGATCACGCAGATCAGCGGCGAACTGGCCGAACTGCGCAAGACGATGCCAGCCCGTGCTGACTCGATCAACAACGGTGCCGACGATGACGGCTCCGGCTCGGTGTCGGTACAGGAAATTGCCGAGTACCTGTCGTCGCTCAAGGTGAAGCCGAAGCGCTCGACGCTCTTCGTCTGGCACGTCGGCGAAGAGAAAGGCCTGTGGGGCTCGCACTTCTTCACTGCGCACTCGACGGTCCCGCGTGACTCGATCGTCGCGCAGTTGAACATCGACATGGTCGGCCGCGGCGCAGCCACCGACGAAGCCGGCAAGACGAAAGACGGCAAGAGCATCGCCGGCGGACCGGACTACTTGCAAGTCATCGGTTCACGTCGCCTCTCCACGGAACTCGGTGACCTGGTCGAGCGCGTGAACACGAACAAGCAACACAAGTTTCAGTTCGACTACTCGATGGACGCGGACGGCCATCCGATGAACATCTATTGCCGCAGCGACCACTACGAGTACGCGAAGTTCGGCATTCCCGTCGCGTTCTTCACGACCGGTGGACACTCAGCGTACCACCAGCTGACCGATGAACCGCAGTACATCGACTATCCGCACATGACGCGCGTGGCGAAGCTGGTGAGCGATCTGGCCTTGGAAGTCGGCAACATGGCGAAGCGGCCGGTTGTGAATATGCCGAAGATGGATCCGAAAGGGGTATGCAAGCAGTAGGGAGTACGGAGTAGGGAGTAAAGAGAAACGGCGAGTACTGAGACCGAGATCTCGCGACTGGCCGTTTCTCGCGACTCCCTACCCGCTACGGGAATACTCTTAGCGTGACCGGTTCCGGCTCGTCGATGGTCGTCACATTGAGTTGCAAATTGCTCACGATCACCGGCGTGATCCTCCGCAGCAGCCGGTTGCCGATCGTCGTTCCGCGCGCCAGCACCGTCGGCACCGCCCCGCCAGTGGATAGCGTCCACGACGACACGCGCTGCCCTTTCTCGATGTCCTCGCGCAGATCAACGATCGAGATCAGGGTCGGCTGCTTGAGCTTCATCGTGAGCACGGCCTCGTTCCGCTTGCCCTTCTTCCATTTCGGGCGAGCATGGTCGGCATCGTCGTTGAACATCCGGTCGAGTGCGACACCAACAGCGGTCAGCTGCGTCACATCGGTGTCGTGCAATAGTCCGTCACGCGTCGGCGGCACGTTCAGCAGCAACTTCGAATTGCGACCAACGCTCGTGAAGTAGAGGCCGATCAGCTGCTCAACGGTCTTCACCTTGGCGTCTTCGGCGGGATGGTAAAACCAACCCGGACGGATCGAGACGTCGGTCTCGCCCGGTCGCCACACGCTGCCGTCGGGATGCCCTTCCTGCAGCGACTTGATGACGTCGGGGCCATCGGCGCCGATGAACGGCACGGACTCGGGCCGGATCGTGCTCCAATTGGTCTCGCCGGCGACACCATTTTCATTGCCGATCCAGCGCACGTCAGGGCCGGCGTCGGAGAACATCACAGCGTTCGGCTGCAGCTTGCGCACGAGCGCCCAATTACGCTTCCAATCGTACACCTGCCGCTTGCCATTCGGCCCTTCCCCGTTCGCGCCATCGAACCACACTTCGGTTATCGGACCGTACTCGGTCAGCAATTCGGTGAGCTGCTCCGCGTAGACGTCGTTGTAGCGCGGCGAGTCGCCGTACGCCGCATGATTGCGATCCCACGGCGAGCAGTAGAGACCAGGTTTGAGGCCGTTCGAACGACACGCCTCGACGAACTCGCGCACGACATCACCCCTGCCACCCTTCCACGGACTCGACGACACGGAATGCATCGTCGTCTTCGTTGGCCACAGGCAGAATCCATCGTGATGCTTCGCCGTGAGGATCATCGACTTCGCGCCGGCGGCCTTTGCCGCGCGCGCCCACTGGCGCGCATCGAGCCGCGTCGGATTGAAGATCGACGGCGATTCCTTGCCGTCGCCCCATTCGCGATCGGTGAACGTGTTGACGCCGAAATGCAGGAAGAGCGCAAGCTCCTCGCGCTGCCAGTTCAACTGCGCGACCGATGGATGCGGGCGTTTGCTCCTCCCGCGGCCGAACCAGCGGGGGCCCGGAGAGGCGACGACGAGCGACGGATGCGCGAGGGACGCGATCACGGCGCCGGCGGCGACGCGGGCTAGGAACGTGCGGCGGGATTGGGGGACTGGGGACATCCTGAAACGCTAGTCGCTTGAGTAGCGAGTAGGGAGTAGGGAGTCGGGAGAAACAGCTGAGTAGCGAGACGGCGTAGCGAGACGGAGTAGCGAGACGGAGTAGCGAGACGGAGTAGCGAGACGGAGTAGCGAGACGGAGTAGCGAGACGGAGTCAGGTGCCGCTGCGAATCCGACGTTGCAGTCCGATCAACATCTTACGAATCTCGATGGTTTCGTCGATCAACGATTCGCATGCGTCAGATGTCGCGGCGCCGACAATCCGCAGGAACGCGAGTTGACTCTCGAGCTCCGAGGCCGATCCGATCGAGATCTGCAGGTACCGCGCGAAGTTGGCGTTGGTCCCGGAGCCACTGCCCTCCGCGATGCTTGCATGGATCGATTCCGCCGCCGATGTCATCTGCTCGCATCTCTTGCGCCTCCGACGCATTGTCGTCGTTTGCGTGAGGAGGTCGATCCGAGCCGCGAGCCCGATAGCACGCTGCCAGACCTGCAGTTTGCGAAAGTCGTGAGAGGGTCGCTCCCGATACGATGGCTCCGTCATATCTCCCTACTCTATAATCGGCGCTCCGCCGCGGTCCCACCGATTCACCGCCCCCCACTACATTTCCCCGCAGCCCCATCTCCCTATTCAGCAGTTTCTCCCTACTCGCTACTCCCGACTCAGTACTCAATGTTGCGTCTCGGCATCGTCGGCCTCCCCAACGTCGGCAAATCCACGCTCTTCAACGCGCTCACGTCTGCCAAGGCCGAAGCCGCGAACTATCCGTTCTGCACCGTCGACCCGAACATCGGCATGGTTGAAGTGCCCGATGCACGCCTCGGCGCACTCGCTGACATCGTGCAGCCCAAGCGCGTCGTGCCGGCGGTCGTCGAGTTCGTCGATATCGCGGGGCTCGTGAAGGGCGCGTCGCAAGGCGAAGGACTCGGCAACAAATTCCTGCAGAACATCCGCGAGACCGACGCGATCGTGCACGTCATTCGCTGCTTCGAGGATCCCGACGTCACCCATGTCATGGGACAGCCCGATCCGGCGCGTGACAAAGAAATCATCGAACTCGAGCTGGCGCTGAGCGATCTCGCGACGGTCGAGAAACGGCTCGACAAGGTCAAGCGCGCCGCGAAGGCCAACGACAAAGACGCAGTCGCCGAACTGCCGCCGCTCGAGTCGGCGTTTGCCGCGTTGTCGGACGGCCAGCCGCTCTGGCGCGCCGGTTTGTCCGCGGAGCATCTCGCGGGGTTGGCGGGGCTGCAGTTGCTGACCGCGAAGCCCGTGTTGTATGCGGCGAACGTGACGGACGAAGAGCTGTCAGGCCACGAGGGCAAGTATCTCACGGCGCTGCGCGCGGCCGTGGCGGGCGAACATGCCGAGATCGTGCCGCTCTCGGCGAAAATCGAAGCCGAACTCGCCGAGTTGCCACCCGAAGAACGTAAGGAATTCCTCGAGTCGCTCGGCATCGAATCCGCGGGACTCGACCGTCTCATCCAGGCCGGCTACCACCTGCTTGGCCTGCAGACCTACTTCACAGCAGGCGTGCAGGAAGTGCGCGCCTGGACGATCCATCAAGGTGACACCGCCCCCGTCGCGGCGGGCGTCATTCATACGGATTTTGAGAAAGGCTTCATTCGCGCCGAAACCGTGTCGTACGATGACTTCATCCAGCATCAGGGGACGAAGAACGCGAAACTGAAAGGGGTGGTGCGTTCGGAAGGCAAGGAATACGTCGTGAAGGACGGCGACGTGCTGCACTTCCTCTTCAACGTCTGAGTCTGCGCGTCTCGTGGCTCTTTTGTTTCGCCAACGGGTAGCAGGGTCAATGCCTCTTGCCCTTCGCCATCTCGTCCTTGCGTCGTCGTTATTGCTCGCAGCCGCCAGCGCGTCCAGCGCGCAGGAGATGCAGGACGGAGTGCCTGCGCCAGCCGTGCGATTGCCGTCGGACGCGATGGCCGTCCCGTTTCGACTCGGCGAATTTCTCGAGTACGACGTGAAATTCGGTGTCCTGAAAGTCGGCAACGGCAGCATGGAAGTGCGCGATATCGTGGACGTACGCGGCGTCCCGTCGTGGCACACAATCTTCCGCTTCTCGGGCGGGATTCCGTTCTATCGCGTGGACGACAAGTACGAGTCCTGGTTTGATACCGTGACGTTGACGTCGCGCCGGTATTACCAAGACATTCAGGAAGGCAACTACAAGCCGAAGCGTCGGTTCGAGATTTACGCCGAGCGCGGCGTGTACCAGAAAAACAGCGAGCCGGAACAGCCAACGGTCGCCGAACCGCTCGACGAAGGATCGTTCTTGTATTTCGCGCGCACGATTCCGCTCGACGTCGGCAAGGAGTACACCTTTCATCGATACTTTCAGCGCGAGAGCAATCCCGTGCGGATCAAGGTGCTGCGCCGTGATACGATCGACGTGCCCGCCGGTCGCTTCGCGACTATCGTCGTGCAGCCGACGTTTCAGTCGAAAGGACTGTTCAGCGAGAATGGACACGCCGAGGTGTGGCTGACGGATGACGACCGTCGCATCATGGTGCAGATGAAATCAAAGCTCAGCATCGGGTCGATCAACCTGTACCTACGCTCCATCAGCACGAAGCTCAAGAAGTAGGGCGATCGCTGATCGCCGTCAGCCGATCGGGGCGATGCAATCGGCGTCGTCGAACTTCGGACTGTTGACCCGCGTGCTGACTCCCCACGCCTCC
Organism: Gemmatimonadaceae bacterium; assembly: GCA_031366985.1. Classification (GTDB taxonomy): domain Bacteria; phylum Gemmatimonadota; class Gemmatimonadetes; order Gemmatimonadales; family Gemmatimonadaceae; genus Gemmatimonas. The sequence continues at coordinate 66,243 of JANLPE010000107.1, read as the reverse complement.
ATCGGCCCCGCGTAGGGTCGCACGAGTGCCTGGGCGATGGTCGGCAGCGTTTTCGGATCGAGCCAGGCATCGTAGTCGGCCGGCGCGATGATCACCGGCATCCGATCATGAATCGGCGTCATCACGTCGTTCGGTTCCGTCGTGATGATCGCGCATGTGACCAGCGGCTCGGCGTCGGACTGGTTCTTCGGCGTCCACCGTTCCCAGATCGCCCCGAACGAGAACGGCTCCGCATCGGGCAACCGCATGCACCACGGCTGCTTGACCTTCTGGCCGGCGATGACCTGCCACTCGTAGAAGAGATCGGCTGGCATCAGCCCGCGGCGGGCCTTGAAGGCGGCCCGGAACGAAGGCTTCGCGGCGACCGTGTCGCCGCGGGCGTTGGCCAAACGATTGCCGATCGAGGGGTCGTCGGCCCAGAACGGAACCAACCCCCAGCGAACGAGGAGCGCATCGCGCCCCGCCGACGTCTCCCGGACCAACGGGACGTCGTAGGTCGGCGCGACGTTGAATCGCGCGCGCAGCGCTGGGAGCGGGGTCCCGAAAGGGAGGGTCCCGAGCCGGGCGGGGTTACCGAATCCGTAGCGGCCACACATTACTGAGTACTGAGTAGGGAGTAAGGAGTAAAGAGAACATAAAGAGTATCGAGAACCCGGCTGCAGGATCGTCGTGTGCGTATAAATATGTGAATTCAGCATGGCGGTCGTGAACTAGAAACGGCCACCGTGCATCGTCTGGGTGCTCACCCACACCAGCGGCGTTGACGCGCCGCGATCCCAGAAGATGTCCGATGACCGTTCCCCATGATGGTACGCCCAAGCGCTTGTTGGATCAATCCGGCCGAGCCGTTCCGGCCCTTCCCGCCTCGTTCCGGCCGCACGGCGGCGCTGAGGCCGATGCGCTGAGGCCGATGCGCTGCGGCCGATGCGCTGCGGGCGATGATCGAAGCGGTGATGCAAGAGCGCCTCGAGGTCGAGTTTACGCGGTTCATTGGCGTCGCGCCCTCTGATCGGGAAGCGGCGCGTGGTGGCGTGCGGAATGGTACGCGGCCGCGGACGCTGATGACGCGGATCGGGACGCTGGCGCTTCGCGTGCCGCGCGACCCCGACGCCCTCTTTCAGCCGACCGTCTTCCAACGCTATGCGCGCCACGAACAGGCGCTGATCGCACTGCTCGCGGAGTGCTATCGGCAGGGCGTGTCGACGCGCAAAGTGCGGCAGGTGGTCGAAACCCTCTGCGGCGAGACGGTGAGTGCCTCGCTCGTCAGCAGCGCGACGAAGCGCTTGGATGCGACGCTCACCGACTGGCGCGCCCGCCGACTCGACGCGCAGCGATGCCGTACCTGATCGTCGATGCGCACGATGAGCGCATCCGGCGCGAAGGGCAGGTGCTGTCGACCGCCGCGCCCTGGGTCATCGGCGTGCGCGCCGACGGCTACCGGGAATAGCTCGGCTGCTGGCTCGGGAATGCGGTGAGTACGCAGAGCTGGAGTGTGGTGCTGCGCGACCTGCTCGCGCGCGGGCTGCACGGCGTGCAGTACGTCGTGAGTGATGAGCATGTCGGGCTGCGCGCCGCGCTGGCAGCGGAGCTGCTGACGGAGCTGCTGACGGAGCTGCTGACGGAGCTGCTGACGGAGCTGCTGACGGAGCTGCTGACGGAGCCGCTGACGGGGCTGCGCAACGTGTGGGCCGCACCCACGCTCGCCGAAGCGCGCCGGCGCCTCCGCATCACCAACGCGCTCGAACGGGAGCACGAAGAGATCCGCCGCCGCACGCGCGTCATCCGGATCTTCCCGAACGCACCGAGCTTCTGCGACTCGTCACCGCCCTCGCCGCCGACCGGAATGACACGTGGAGCAAGCGGCGCTAGTTCATTCCCACGACCGGCCACATCCTCCACACCCCGCCAACGACCACCACGAGCGCACGCACCACCGGTACGATCAAGCCCCGCCCCAAGACAGCGCTCAAGATGACGGCAACGCGTCGACGCGCCGCGTAGATCTCGCGCGTTATCCTACACCCAGAGCGAATTCACACACTTTGCTGCACTTGACCGCCTTCCCTTGTGATCCCGGGCTGCCTATCCTTAATGGCTAACCGTTGGGATTTGTATCCCAGCACCCTCCTCCCGACCACGGCATGTCGGGGGGCACTTCAGACCATAGGGAGACAAGCCGAGTGGCAAAGCTCAAGATCCGCCGCAATCCGACGCGGCGTTATGAGGCCGTCTACATTTTCGAATCCGCTCTCGAAGATGTGACGATCGCCGAAAAATTGGAGAGGTTCCACGCGCTCCTCGAGACGACCGATCCGATCGAACTCGAACATTGGGGCCGCCGCGCGCTCGCGTACAAGATCGGCCGTCATGAGAACGGCTACTACGTGATCGCCCATTACACCATCGATCCGAAGGTGCTGCCCGAATACGAGCGCGCCATGAAGCTCGACGGCACGGTGATCCGCTATCTGATCACGTTGTACGAACACGAGCTCGGCGCGCCGAAGCTCAGCGACGAAGAACTCGCTTCGCGTCGCCGCCTGAATGACGATGACGACGACGACGAGGAATAACTGATGCGCCGCCAGAAGAAGCCCTGCCCGATCACGGAAGCGGGAATCCGCTACGTCGACTACAAAGATGACCGCCTCCTCGCCCGTTTCATCACGGACTACGGCAAGATCCTGCCGAGCCGTCTGAGCGGCGTTGACGCGCGCCACCAGCGTCAGCTGTCGCGCGCCGTTAAAAAGGCACGTTTCCTTGCGCTGCTCCCGTACGTGAAGGGACAGACAGGCTGATTATGACTGGAGCCGTCGCGTCGGGTCCCGTCGCGACGGCTCCGCAGGAGCGCGGGTGGCGATGGTTCGTTCTCGCCCTGCTGTTGATGACGATGGTGACGGCCGCACCGCAGTGGACACCAGCGTTGGCGCTCCTCGGTGGGATGATCCGCCTGCTGTTGCCGGTTGAACAGTTTGCGTTGCTGGTGCTCGTGGCCATCTCGGCGTGCACCGTTGTGGGCTGGTGGGCCGGTGGTCGGCTCTCTGTCGCGCTGTTATGGGTGGCGGTTGCCTCGTGGGTGCTGTGGAAGATGCCTGTCCCGCTCCGCGGGTACGGCGCCTTCCTCCGCGGCTGGAGTCTCAGCATCGGCGCGGCGTTCGGGCTCGTCTGCCTGACGACGCGGGCCCGCCCGTTTCTTGGTCGGGCACTTGCCGCAACGGCGGTGGCCGTTGCGGTGACGGTCACGGGCCTCGTGACACGGTCGACGAACGCGGGGATGTTTGATGAGGCAAGCCGGATGCTGAGTGTTGAGTATCAGCATCGGGTGAAGGAGTCGTTGGACGCGTGGCATCTGCGGACCGAGTCCGCCACGTGGCAGTCGTTCGCGCGTCGCATACCGTCCGCGGCGGCGCGGGCTGATCGCATGGCGACGACCCTCAGTGTGCTCGGCGATCCTAGATCGACCGGGGCATCGGGAAGTCTCGTGACCCGCGGGCCGCTGCTGGTGCTCGCGCCGGCACTGTTGGGCTTGGAGTCGTTGTTGGCGCTTGGCCTCGGCTGGGCGGCGTATCATCGCATGTCGCGGGTGCGGATCGGGCCTCCGCTCGCTGCCCTTCGGGACCTGCGATTCAACGACCAGTTGGTGTGGGGGTTGGTGGTGGGAGCCACGCTGTTACTGCTGCCGACGCTCTCGGAGTGGCGTGCCCTTGGCGCCAACTTCATCTGTTTTTTCGGGACGCTGTATGCTCTTCGGGGTGCCGGCGTACTGACCTGGTGGATCCCCGATCGATGGGCGGCACTGGCGCCGCTCACGTTGGTGGTTCTCGTTCCGCTTCTCGGTCCGATTGCGGTGTTGACGTTGGTGCTGCTTGCCACGTTTGCGCTGGGATTGGGCGATACTTGGCGCGATTTCCGCGCCGACGCTGCAACGCGTCGGTCTGGATCGCTCCGCTGACCCGGAGTTTTGCATGCAAGTCATTCTTCGCAGCGCCGTCGATAAACTGGGGCATCCGGGTGACATCGTCTCCGTGTCGCCGGGCTTCGCTCGTAACTATCTCCTCCCGCGTGGCTTTGCGTTCGAAGCCACCGCGGGCAACCGTAAACGCATTTCGCTCGAGAAGGGTCGGCTGGAAGCAGCCGAAGCCGAGCGTCGCGAGGCCGCCGAACTGGTGGCCATCAAGCTGGGCGAAGTGTCCGTGACGTTCTCCGCACGTGTCGGCGAAGAGGGCAAGTTGTTCGGCTCGGTCACGACCGCCGACATCGCGCACCAGCTCGAAGCGCAGGGCTATAAGATCGAGAAGCGTCAGATCGAGCTGAACGAGCCGATCAAATCGCTGGGCGTCTATCGCGTCGGCATCCGCCTGCACGCCGATGTGAAGCCGGAAATCAAGGTCTGGGTCATCAAGCAGTAAGACGCAGCCAGTCGTAACGCCGGGGGTGCCGCGAAAACTGGCACCCCCGGTTTTGTTTGTCCCCTGTTCAGTCCGATGTGCAGCGCGCAACCTTCAGTGGTCGCATGGGTATCGCCTCAGGGCGCCTAGGCGACCCTCGCGCCACCTGACTTTCCCCTCTGTCATCTCGATGATCGATCGCTCCGCCAGCACCGGCGAATTCATTGCCCAGCGCGCCGCCGCCCTCGCGTCCGACTTGAAGGCCACGGACATTATGGTCCTCGATCTTCGGGGTGTGACGGACATGACCGACTTTTTTGTTATTGCCAGTGGGACATCCGATACCCACGTCCGCGCCGTCGCCGATTTTGTACAGGCAGGGCTTAAGGACGCTGGCGTGTCTACCAATATGACGGAAGGTCTCGCGCAGGGGCGTTGGGCGTTGCTCGACTACATGGACTGTGTCATTCACGTCTTCCACCCGACGTCGCGGACGTTTTACCAGCTTGAGCGGTTGTGGGGGGACGCGAAACGAGTCCCACTCGACGCAGGTTCTCATCGTCCCGAATTCTCTGGGGCCGCCACAGCGGCGCTCCGCGCCGCCCGATAAGCGGTTCAAGAGGTTCGAGGGCTCTTTCAGGGGGAGTCCGGTGATCTCGATTGCAGGACGCATGGCCAGATCGGGTGTTCGGTTCGCTGTCGCCTCTGCCGCGCTCGTCTGCGCGGCGGCCTCGCCGGCAAGCGCGCAAGGGTATTTCGGTCAGAACCAGGTCCAGTACGACAAATTGAGATGGCGCGTGCTCGAGACCGAGCACTTCCTGGTGCACTATTATCCGGAAGAAGCCGAAAACGCGCCGGACGCCGCGCGTATGGCCGAACGTTCCTATGCGCGCCTGTCGCGCTTGATGTCGCACCAGTTCCGTGAAAAAAAACCGGTCCTGCTGTTCAGCTCGACCGGCGATTTCGCACAGAGCAACGTGTTCGGCGATCTGGGCGAAGGCACCGGCGGTGTCACGGACCCGTTGCGCCAACGCATGGCCCAGTTCTTCACCGGTGACTGGTCGAGCTTCGAGCACGTGCTGCAGCACGAAATGGTGCACGTGTTCCAGTTCGACATTTTCTCGCGCGGTCGCGCCGGCGCCGGGCTGCAAAACTTCGCGCAGGTCAATCCGCCGCTCTGGTTCATGGAAGGGCTCGCCGAGTACTTCTCGATCGGCGACAAGCATCCGTGGACCGACGCCTGGGTGCGTGACGCCGTCGTGAACGGCACGCTGCCGTCCATCCAGCAGATGCAGGAGCGCCCCGACAAATACTTCCCATATCGCTACGGGTTGTCCGTCTGGCAATACGTCGGCGCGCGATGGGGCGACGAAGTGATCGGTGAGATCATGAACGCCGTGCCATCGCTCGGCATCGATCGTGCCTTCCGCCGCGAGATCGGCGTGTCGCTCGACGAACTCAGCGCCGAATGGAAGCAGGCGATGCAGTCGCGCTATTTGCCGGTGGTCGCGCAGCTCGATCGCCCGCGATCGTTCGCCGAGCCGCTGCTGTCGCAGCGTCGTTCAAATAGCATCTCGAATCTTTTTGTGGCGCCGGCGTTGTCGCCCGACGGTAAGTACATCACGTACATCGCCTACGGGTCGCTGTTGCGCGGTGAAGTGTTCCCCGATCTGTACCTCGCCGACGCCGAAACCGGCAAGCGCATCGCGCGCCTGGTGAAGACGACGACGAATCCGGATTTCGAGCAGCTGCGCTTCATTTACTCGCAGCCCTCGTTCTCGCCAGACGGCAAGCTGCTCGCGTTTACCGGTATGAAAGGTGGCCGCGACGTGCTGTATCTGCTGGACGTGGCCAAGCGTGATGTCATCCGGAAGATCGACATCCAGCTCGATCAGGTGCTGAATCCCAGCTGGTCGCCGGATGGGCGACGCATCGTATTCAGCGGCATGAAGCACGGCACGAGTGACCTATACGTCGTGTCGCTCGATCAGCCGGGCTATCAGCAGATCACCAAAGATTTCAATGGTGATCTGATGCCGCAGTGGTCGCCGGACGGCAAGACAATTGCTTTCGCCAGTGATCGTGGCGACGAGACGGACTTCGGGATTCTCAAGTTCGGCAAACTGAAGATCTGCCTGATCGACGTCGAGTCCGGGAAGATCACCGTGCTACCGCGTCAGGCGGGACTCAACATCAATCCGCAGTGGGCGCCCGACGGACGCTCGATCGGGTACCTCACGGATCGCACGGGCATCTCGAATCTCTTCCTCTACGATCTCGATGCGAAAGAGCACTACCAACTGACGAACGTGCTCGGCGCGATCAACGCCGTTGCAGAAAACTCGCCGGCGATGTCATGGGCCCGCGGGGCCGACGTGCTCGCCTTCGTTTACTACGAAAAAGGTGAGCACGCGATCTGGAAGCTGAAGAACCCCCGGTCGCTGAAGAAGGCGCCGTACCGCGAGAATGTCGTCGTCGCGCAGGTTGGCAGCGTGACCGGTGCAGTGGCGCCGACGAGCGGCGCGCCGGTGACGGGCGCCGTCACGCCGCCGGTGGCCACTCCGGCACCCGTGAAGGCCTTCGACGATCCCGCGACGCATTTGAAAACTGGCAGCGTGCGGGACACGTCGCTGTCACGGCAGTCGTTCTATCGCCCGCAGAACTTGATGGCGCGTTCGTCGAGCGAACTGCCGACCTCCGCGGTCGCGAGGACGTCGGAGACGGTGAGCGTCCGTGCCATGATGGACAGCTTCGATTTCAACTTGCCAGATACCACGCGCTTCCGCGACTCGAAGTACAAGGTGCGCTTCTCGCCTGAGTACGTCGCGCAACCGTCGATCGGGTATCAGCAGGGCGGCTTCGGACAAGGCACGTATGGCGGCACCACGATCATTCTGAGCGACCTGCTCGGCGATCATCGCCTCGCGCTATCCGGTTCGATCAACGGCCAGCTGAGCGATGCCCAACTCTTCGTCGGCTATACATCGCTTGGCAGCCGACTGCAATACACGACTGGCATCACGCAGACGCCGATCTATCTGCTGTCGAACGGCTCGGAGACGCCGCTCGGCAACAATCAGTACACGCAGTCGCAGGAGATTGTGCGTCTCGTGCTTCGGGAGGCGTTTGTGGCGGGCATCTATCCGCTCAATCGCTTCACGCGCTTCGAACTCGGCGCGCGATTTCAGAACATCGATCAGCAGGTCTTCTCCTTCTATCGCACCGTCGACTACACGTACGGCGTCGCCAGTGGCTATCAACGCGGCGACTCGCACAACGTCGCGTCGGCGAACACGGTGTCGCCGTCTATCGCGTGGGTGACTGACAACACGCTCTTCGGCTACACGGGTCCAATCTCGGGCACGAGGATCCGCGCGTCGTTCGAGCCGAGCTTTGGCTCGTGGCAGTGGAACGAGTATCTGATCGATGCGCGCCACTATACGCCGCTGCTGTTCAACTACATCACCTTCGCCACGCGATTCACCAGCAGTGTATCGGTGGGACGCGACGAATTGCGCTTTCCGAAATGGATCGGTCGGCCTGATTTCATTCGCGGCTACAACCGCGATGACCTCAGCGGGATTCAGTGTTCGGGCCTGCCGACTAACGCCGGCTCGGCATGTAATACGGTAGAGACGATCGGCAGCCGCGTCGCGTTCGCGAATGCGGAATTGCGCTTTCCGATTGTGCGGCGCATCGGCAACGGGTCGATCGGTCTGCCGCCGTTGGATGGATTGTTTTTTTATGACGCTGGCGTGGCGTGGTCGGCTGGCCAGACCCTGCTGGCGAAGGAGCCGGCGGCCTATGACTTTACCAAGCAGCGCGCCCTGCTGCAGAGTTACGGCTTCGGATTCCGCCTCAACCTGTTCAACATCGCCATCGTCCGTTGGGACTGGGCGGTGCCGGTCAATCGGCCGGGTCAGAAGGGCTTCGGCACGTGGTTCTTCGGGGCGAGTTACTGAGTATTGAGTACTGAGTAGGGAGTAGGGAGAAACGGCGAGTCGGGAGACATTGGTGTGGGCCGGGACGGGTGAATTATCCGTGTCCCGGCCTTCACCGTTCCGAGGGGGGAAATCAGTCCATTTCCAACCTTACTGCCCCCTCCCCGCACCCCTCTCAGTCGGGTACTTTTCCCTCGTGCGCACGCTCTTCGCGTCGGCGCTCCTAGCTCTCGCGTGCGGCTGTTCTGATCCGTTGTCCCGCCCCTCTGGAGCAGGCGCCCCTCCCAGCATTCCCGGTGGCCCCGATCCCGTCATGCTCCGCGTTTCGCGGGATGGCGGTCCGGTCGTGGCGTATCCGTACCCAAAGCTCGATTCCGCGCTTTGGCGGTCGGGCGCGCCTGCGCCTGCCCTCGATCACATCATCGCGTTTGGGGCAGAAGACGGGTATCTCGCGGGCGTCGACGTGCGCGGGTCGGCGGTGCGGGTCGACCTTCGACTCGGAACCGTATCGACGACGAACGACAGCGCCCTGCGCGCGGTCTCGTCTGCGGATGGTGCGGCGATATACGCATTGACGCCGACCGGCGATATCACGCGGTTCACGCCAAGCGGTGGCGACTGGAAGTTCACTCCCCCGCTCCCGGCGGCGGCGCTCTTCGCTCAGGCGGACGGTGCGCTGATCATTGCGGGCGCGCGCGGAACGAAGGCCATCGTGTGGCGCATCCGCCCACCCGGCGTCGAGATCGTTGACTCGCTGTCGATGGAAGTCGGCGGCGACGCGAAGGCGAACAACGCGATGATCGAGGCGACGGCGGGCAGTGTCGGTGACCGCATTTTTTTCGGCGCGCACGAGTCGGTCATCGCGGTGCGATCGCGCGACATGAAGAAAGCGCTCGAGATCGACTTGGGTGATCCGATCACGGCCATCGCAGCGACACCAAGCGGTGACCGCTTGTTCGTGGCGCTCGAGGACGACCGCAAGCTTCGCGTCGTCGATCGCTTCGATGAGAAGGTCAGCGGAAAAATCAGATTGCCGAGTGCGCCGCACGGATTGCGTATGGATCCACTCGGTCGCGTGTTGTTGGTGCACGGCACCGCCGATTCGGTCTTTGTCGTCAGCCTTGGTGATGATCAGGTGAGCGGCACCGTGCGAAGCGCCTGGCGCGGGGATTTGCCACAAGTGATGGCGGACGGCACGGTCGCGCTCGCTCGCGGCGATGCCGTGGTCATTACGACCACGATACTGACGGACGGTCGCACAATTGCGCGTGGTGCGACAGAATTCTGGGGCGGGCTGCGGTGGAATGGATTCCGTCCGCGCTCCGCGGGTCTCGATCAACCGGTGCACTTCCGCACGTCGGCGCCGCGTGATTCGTCGGATGTCGGTGATAGCGCACAACGCGATAGCGCACAACGCGATAGCGTACGACGTGATAGCACACGACGTGATAGCACACGAACCGTTGCGCGCGACAGTGTCGATGCCGCCACGCCGCTGTTCACGGTGGCGTTCGCGGCGGTGCAGGATGAACAACGGGCGCAGGCACTCGCGTCTCGCATTCGTGTCGATGGACAGTCGCCTCGCGTCACCACGACTGAACGGAACGGCACCACGTTGTATCGTGTTGTACTGGGTCCGTTTCCCACGCGCGCCGAAGCCGACCGCGTTGGCAAAGCCTCAGGTCAGAGCTACTGGATTTTTGAGGGCGCACCATGACCGGTATTCCGGCCGCGCAACCCGATTCGTGGGAGAATGAGGGGCAGCGGCTCTCGCCGCTGCTCGACAACATCTTTGCGACCGTCGTGGCAGGCCTCGACGCGAACGCGGCAGCGGCCGTGGCGATCGGCATCGCGCGCGCGCAAGGGTCGCGCCGTCGCGTCGCCATCGGAGATCTCGTCGGCGAGTGTCCGCCGCTCGAAGCATTGAATCGCAGCGAGGATCCGCATGGCATCGCCGACAGCTTCTTGTACGGCGTGTCGCTGAACCGCATCGCGCGGCAGGTGAATCAGGCCGGCAGCGTGTTTCTGATGCCCAGCGGCACCGAGTCCGTCGCGCATGAAGCCGTGTACGCGAATGAGCGCTGGCGCCGATTGGCGGCAGGATTCCATCAGGTGGGCGCGCTGCTGCTGATTGTCGCGGTGCCCGGAACACCGGGGTTTGCCGAACTGTGCGGATTCATCGGCAATCTGCTGCCGGTTGGCGACACGCGGTTCCCGATGCCTCCCGGCGTCCCGATCATCGCGCCACCGCCACCACCCGCGCCGGCACCTCCACCGGCGACACCACGCGCGAAAGCGGCCCGCGCCCGTCAGGCGGCGGTCGAGACTTCCACTGGACGCCGCCGCAAGCTGTTCGCGGCCATCCTCGTGCTCGGCGCGGTTGCCGTGGCCATCGGCGCTTACTGGCCGGTGATCGTCACGCGGCTACCGGCACCGGTCGCCGCGCTGTTCGAAAGACCGCCGAAAGACACGATGGCGATGCTGGTCAAGCCAACGCCGATGGACACGGCACAACGCGGCGACAGCACGTTGCTGGCCGCGGCAAAGCGCGCATCGGATAGTCTCGCCGCCCCAGCGACGGATTCGGCGGCACGTCCGGCGCCACCGACGCTCGCGATCGCGAATCCGGCGGATTCATCGATCGCCGCGAAATTCGCGATCTTTTACACACAGGCCAATACGCGCACGGAAGCTCTGGCGGATGCGCGGGTACAGAGTCAGCCGGCGCTCGCCGTGACGCCCGTCATGCTCGACGGCGCGGAGTGGTATCGTGTGTTCATCGGTGCGACACCGGAAAGACAGGGTGCCGACATGCTCCTCGCGCAGTTGCGCTCGGCGAAAGTGATCAGCGGTGGTAACGTGTCCAGCGTACCCTTCGCGTTGCGCCTTGAAGGCGGCATCAACGCGACGAGCGTGGCGACCCGAATCGCCATCTATCGCAAGAAGGGCATTCTGGCGTACGCGCTGCAACAGGCGAACGGCAGTGCGACGCTGTATACCGGCGCGTTTGAATCGCCGCAGCAGGCGACGACGTTGGCGGATTCATTACGCGCACTGGGCATAACGCCCGTGCTGGCATATCGAACGGGGAGAGCGTTCTAGTGCGGTTGACGAAGCTCGAAGTGCACGGGTTCAAGGCGTTCGCGGATCATACAGAGTTTCTGTTTGAACGCGGCGTAACGGCCATCGTCGGACCCAATGGCAGTGGCAAGTCGAATGTCTCCGACGCCGTGCGTTGGGTGCTCGGCGAACAGCGCGCGCGCGCGATGCGCGGCGCGAAGATGGAAGACGTGATCTTTCACGGGTCCTCGGCACGCAAGGCCGTCAACATGGCGGAAGTGTCGCTCCACTTCGAGAACAACGACGGCGAACTGCCGATCCCGTTCAAGGAAGTCGTGCTGACGCGCCGCCTGCTTCGGTCGGGCGAAAGCGAGTACCTGTTGAATCGCGCGCCATGCCGGTTGCGCGACATTCAGGATCTCGTCCGCGGCACGGGACTCGGTGCCGACTCCGGCGTCGTAATCGAAAGCCGCATGATTGACGCACTGCTGTCGGATCGTCCGGATGATCGTCGCGAACTGTTCGAAGAAGCCGCGGGCGTCGGACTTTATCGGGATCGCCGCCGCAGCGCCGAACGTCGTCTCGACGAAACCACGGTCGATCTCGCGCGCCTCGACGATCTCATCGCCGAAGTGCAGAGTCAGGTGCGGTCGTTGGCGCGTCAGCGTCGTCGTGCCGAGCGTCACGCTGAGCTGACGTCGCGTCGTTTTCAGGTCGAGCTGTCGTTGGCGACGCGCGAAATGGCGGCGTGGCGCGACGAACTCTCGGCGCTCGGCGGCCGATTGGTGGAGCTGAAAGAAGGCATGCCGGGCGCCGACGAGATGATTCAGTCGGCTGAGTCGGCGCGCGAACTCGCGCATGGAGCGCGGGCCGCCGCGGACGGCAGCCGTCATGAACTCGCCCGTCTGGCCGGCGAGCAGCGCGACACAACACAGAAGCTCGAGCGTGAACTCGCGGTGGCCGAAGAGCGCCAGCGCAGCACGATGCAGCGCAAGCAGCGCGCCGAGGAAGAGCGTCGTGAGAATGAAGCGTTTGGTCGTCGACTGCGCGAGGATCGTGAGCGCGCCGCCACCGATCGCACGACGCTCGAAACGGAACTCTCGGAAGCGGGCGAAGCGTTGGCCGAGCGTATTTCGGTCGAGCAGACCACGCGCGAAGCGGTGCAGCGCGCACGCACGGTCGTCGATCAGCTCGAACGCCAGGTACGCGAGCACCGCGATCAGGAGCGCCGATTGGAACTCGACCGGGAAGGTGCGGGCCGCGAGCATGCAGACACGCATCAGCGTCGCGAAGCGCTCGAAGTCGAACGGCAGCAATTGGCGGATGGTCTGGCGTCCGCCGAGCGCGAACTGATCGCGGCCGGCGAACAGGTTGCGATGACGACGGCCAACGCGCGCGAAGCGATGCACGCCCTCGAAGGCGCGCGCCTAGCGGCGGTCACGGCGCGCACGGCGGACGCCGAGTCGCGCAGTACCCTGGCCGCCGCGGTGGGATCGCGCACAGCCTTGGAAGGACGACGCAACGCGCTCGAGGCCCTCGAGCGTGAGCGCGTGGGCCTCGCGCCCTCTGCCGCGAAGCTGCTGCGCGAACGCGAGCGCTTTGGCGACGGTGCCATACTCGGTCCGCTCACCGATTTCGTGACGGCGGATGGTGAAGCCGCCAGGCTCGTCGAACGGTACCTCGGCGCGACCATGCACGCGATCGTCGTGCGCGATGCGGATGCGGCTCGTGCGGTGCGTCGTTGGCACGCGGAGACGCAGCCGGGACCGCTGCTGCTGTTGCCGTTGGATGTTGTGGCGGAGATGACGGCGGACGCAGACGCAGACGGTCTCGCGGCGAGCGTGCAGGCCAGCGGACCCGCACTGCGCTGGGTGCGGGCGTTGCTGGGCAAGGTACGTTCGATCGATGGCGGCGAAGCATTTGTCGACGATCGCGGTGCGGTGTTTCTCCCCGGTTCGGTGTCTGGTCCGGGACCGCTACAGCGTCGGGCGGAACTGACGCGGCTCGAGACGGACCTCGCGGCGGCGGATGCGGCGCGCGACGCGGCCGCGATGGCCGCGGACGCGGCACGTCTCGCGCTCGGCGAGGCCGAGCGCGCACAGGTGGCATCGGTTGAGGCGTCGAACCGCGCGCAGCAGGAAGCGCGTCGTGCTGATGAAGTGCAGAAGGAAGTCGATCGTCGTCGTGAGCGCGCCGATCGCGAAGTACAGCAGTCGACCGCGCTCGCCGAGCGCCTCGTCACGCGACTGAGTGAACTCGATACGCGCACGAAGCAGCTGGCCGAACAGGTTGCGGCGCTCGGTGCACGCGCCGGTGAAGCCGACGCCGATATCGCGGAAGCGCGCATTCAGCTGTCCGACGCCGAGAAGGATCAGGAGCAGGCGCGTGAAGCGCGCGCGACCTGGCAGGTGGCGCAGGCGCAGGCGCAGGCCCGACTATCGGTCGCCATCGATCGCGAGAAACGATTGCTCGAAGAAGACTCGACCGCTGCGGCCCGCATGACGTCGCTCGCGAACGAATTGTCGACGCTGTCCGATGCCGACCATCAGTTGGTCGAGCAGTTGTCGTCGTGGCGCGCGGAACTCGACACCGAACAAAAATCGCTCATCGATGCAGATGGTCGCCTGAACGATGCCGAACGCGCCGTGGCTGCCGCGACGAGTGCGTTGGATGCGGCCGAGTCCCAGCTCGACGAAGCCCGACGTCGCGCGAGTGCGTTGGGCGAGCAGTTGCACGGGGCGCAGTTGCGTCACACGGAATTGGCCGGTCGCCGCGAGGCGATTCGTCAGCGCCTCGAGACCGAATGGCGTCGGTCGCTGGAGGACCTGCTCGCGGGGTTCGAAGAACTCGATGTCCCGACCGACGATCTGCGTACCGAGGCCACCTCGCTGCGCTTGTCACTGGACGAGTTGGGTCCGGTGAACCCGTTGGCGATCGAAGAGCACGAAGAAGAACAGCGCCGTCTTGAGTTCCTGACGAGTCAGCGAAATGATCTGGTGGCGGCCAAGCAGTCGCTGCATCAGGCTATCCGCGAAATTGACAGCACCGCGCGCGAGCTGTTCCTCGCCACGTTCTCCCAAGTGCGCGAGAACTTCCGTCAGATCTTCCTGACGTTGTTCGGCGGTGGCGAATGCGATCTGCGTCTGGAGAATCCCGACGCACCGCTCGACTGCGACATCGAGATTCACGCGTCGCCACGCGGCAAGAAGACGCAGCGCATTCACCTACTCTCGAGCGGCGAACGTGCGCTGGTCGCCTTGTCGCTGCTCTTCGGCATCTTCCTCACGAAACCCAGCCCGTTCTGTCTGCTGGACGAAGTGGACGCACCGTTGGACGACCAGAACATCGGTCGTTTCGTGAACATGCTGAACCAATTCAAGTCGCGGACCCAATTCATCGTGATCACGCACAATCCGCGTACGACGACGGAAGCGGCCGATGCCGTGTATGGCGTAACCATGCAGGAGCCGGGCGTCTCGTCCATCGTCGCCGTGCGTCTGCGCGGTGGTGCGGCGATTGACGACACCTCGGCGGCGCCCACCACGACGTCGAACGACGACACGCCGGAAACGGTGTTTGATGATGCCGAAGCCGAGGTCGACGCGGCGACGGCCGAGATGTCTGACGGCGCGCCATCGTCTGCATGATCAGCGCGTGGGCCGCGCGCGTCTTGATCATGGCCGTGCTTACTGCTGGCGCGCGCACGGTCGCGGCGCAATCGGTGGTGGTCGATGGACCCGTCGGGCAAACGCTGCCGACGATCACGCCATCGTTGACGCTGCGTGCGTTCGGCTTCGGGAGTGCGCGGCCGTTGCGCATCTCGCTGCGCATTGGCACATCCCCCGATTTCACGAGCGGCGTGATCGTGGACTCTACGTTCACGGCCGATGATTCCGTCGTCGTCATTCAGGTCACGCGACCGTTGCCGAGCGACGCCGTGGTGTTCTGGCAGGCGCGCGTTCAGGCGCCCGGGATCACGGCGGATTCGCCCATCATCGGACCACGATCGGTGCCGACGTGGCTGACGCTGATCGCGCCCAACTCGCCGGCCGGCGACATTTTCGATGTGCGTCGACCGCGCTTCATCTGGCGGAGTGCGCGCGTCACGCCGGCCGCTGGCCCATGGCGGTACGATCTCGAAATCATTTTGCAGGGCCGGACCGAGCGGACCGAGCAGAGCGCTGGTCCGCTGGCGGATACGACGTGGACCTTGGCGCTGGATCTGCAGGCGAATGCTTCGTACCGGTGGCGGTTGCGCGCATCGCTGCCGAGTGGAGGTAGTTACGTCGCGAACAGCAGCGGCTCGTTCATCGTCAAAGAGTCGCCGCTGCCCGCCTCGACGCTCGTCTACCAGAATTTTCCGAATCCGTTTCCGACCGCGTTTGCGTTCGCGACGTGTATCTGGTTCGATGTCGCGGAACCGGGAGCACGACTATCGATGTCGGTCACCGATCTGCGCGGCAATCTGGTGCGCACGCTGATTCCCGGCGCTGACGGACTGCGTGACTTTGCAGCGGGTGCGTATGGACGCGGGCTGCCCGGCGCTGGCAGCAGCTGTGATAATCGGTTCGTGTGGGATGGCACGGGCGACGATGGCCGGACGGTGGCGGCCGGCGTGTATCTGCTGCGCTTTCAATCGGGGCTGATGGCACCAGTCTTCAAACGCATGCTCTTTCGCGGTCGCTGAGAGCGCACATGCATCTGATCACGATCGGAACCGGAACCGCGGCGCCACACGCGACCCGCGTATCGGCGGCGCATCTCGTGCACGCCGGCAGCGTGCGCCTGCTGCTCGACTGCGGTGCGGGCTCCGTGCAGCGAATGGCCGCACTCGGCATTGACTGGTCGGGGATCACGCACGTCGCCCTGACGCATTTTCATCCCGATCATGTCGCCGACATCGTGATGCTCGTGATGGGATGGCGGTGGGGGCAACTGCCAGCACGCACGGCCCCCGCGACGATCTACGGGCCGCCGGGGACCGGGGCCTTCCTAGAGCGACTGGCGAGCGTATACGGTCCGTGGCTGCTGGCGCCTGGCTTCCCACTCACGGTCCGTGAGATCGCGTTAGATGAGGTCATTCACCTGCCCGACGGTGTCGATCTCCGTACGATTCCGGTACCGCATACCGCAGAGAGCGTGGCATATTCCGTCACGCAGGGTGCGACGCGCCTCGTCTATTCCGGCGACACGGGAGCGGACGAAGCGCTGGCCGATTGGGCGACGGGGTGTGACCTGTTGCTGGCCGAGTGTTCGTTGCCTGACGATCTGGCGATTCGTGAGCATCTCACGCCACGTCAGGTTGGTGCACTCGCGGCACGCGCAGGCGCAAAGCGCCTCGTGCTGACGCACTTCTATCCGCCCGTCGAGATGGTTGATATCGTCGCGGAGGTGGCGGAACAGTATGCCGGCCCGGTGGTCCTCGCGACCGACGGCTGGTCCATCGAATTCTGAGGACGTGCCATGCTGGTCGTGATGCAGCCCAAGGCGAGCGCCGCCGATATCGATCGTGTGTGCGAAGAGATCGTGCGCCAGGGCTTCAAGCCGCTCCCCATGCCTGGCGAAGTTCGCACGGCGATCGGCCTGCTCGGTGATGACGCCAAAGTCGATTGGGGATACATCGAGGGACTGCCCGGTGTCGCGAGCGTCCTCATCGTGCAGAAGCCGTACCGTCAGGCTGCGCGCGAGTGGAAGAACGAGAACACGATTGTCGAGATCGCGCCCGGCGTTCGCGTCGGTGGCGATGAGATCGTCGTGTTCGCGGGCCCCTGCTCGGTCGAAAGCGAAGAACAGATTCTCGCCGCCGCACGCGCGGTGCGCGACGGTGGCGCGACCGCGTTGCGCGGCGGTGCCTTCAAGCCGCGGTCTTCGCCATACGCGTTTCAGGGATTGGGCAAGAAGGGTCTCGAACTGCTCGCGCTCGCGCGACAGGAGACGGGACTCGCCATCGTCACGGAAGCCATGGACGAGACGGGCGCGGACATGGTCGCTGAATACGCTGACTGCATTCAGATCGGCGCGCGCAACATGCAGAACTATTCGTTGCTGCGACACGTTGGTAAGATCGGCAAGCCGGTGCTGCTCAAGCGCGGCATGGCCGCGACGATCAACGACCTGCTATTGAGCGCCGAGTATGTGCTGTCCGAAGGGAATCCCAACGTGATACTCTGCGAGCGCGGTGTGCGCACGTTCGATCCGGCAACGCGCAACCTGTTCGATCTCACTGCGATTCCGGTCGTGCACAAGCTCTCGCACCTGCCGATCGTCGCCGATCCAAGCCACGGCACGGGACTGCGCGACAAGGTGATTCCGATGGCTCGCGCAGCCGTTGCCGCCGGGGCGGACGGCATTCTGGTCGAGGTGCACCCGACGCCGGACAAGGCGCTGTCGGACGGCGCACAGTCGCTCTATCCCGAGCAGTTCGTGCAACTCGTGAAAGCGCTCAAGGCCATCGCCAACGCGATCGACCGAACGATCGCGCCAACACCGGGTATGTAATGGCATGACTCTGCTCCGATGGGCCCGGGCGGCCAGCGCGGCCGCGAGCATTTCTGTTCTCGCGCTCGATGGTCTCTCGGCGCAGTCGAATGCGGAAACGGCGTACGACCGTGTCGCCAAGGCGTGGGCGACACATCGTTCGCTCGAAGCACAGTTCGATCAGAAGATCACCAACCCGCTGCTCGGTCGCACGGCGAATTCACGCGGTACGTTCCTGCAGCAGAAGCCTGGCAAGTTGAGTATCACGTTCACAGATCCGGTGGGCGATCGCATTGTCGGCGATGGAAAATCGCTGTGGGTGTATCTCCCCAGCAGTGCGCCCGGTCAGGTGATGAAGCTGCCGGCGGACGCTGACGGGGCGATCGTGGCCGACTTGCTCGGACAGCTGCTAGATGCGCCGAAGAAGGCATTCACGTTCTCTGGCGGTGACGCCGCGCGCGTCGACGGACGCGCGACGCATCGCGTGCTGATGACGCCCCGCGTGGCGAACAGCGTGCCGTTTCAGAAGGCGACGTTGTGGCTGGACGACGCGGAGCCGCGACCGGTGCGCGTGCAGGTGATCGATGCGCAGGGCGTGGATCGCACGATCACGTTGACGACGTGGTCGCCGAACGCGACGCTGCCTAAGGAGGCGTTTGTGTTCCGCGTGCCGAAGGGGGTGAAGGTGGTTACCAAGATCCCGGGCGCGTGAACCGCGACCAACGATAACGGACAACGACGATATCGTCGTTCTCGATTATCGCAGTTCCCCGCCGTTCACTTCGGCGCCACGACTGGGCCCGCCCCGAACACCTGCGCCGGCATCTTCGCCCCCTGCAGTATCATCGCCGCCCGCTGCAGCACCGAATCATCGGCAGCGCGACGTAGAAACTCGGCATCCGGACCGAAAGCGAGGCGGGTCATCTCGTAGCCCAACGACCGCGCGACCCACAGCGATGCGTTATCGAACGTCTTACGATCCGGCGCGACCTTTCGGTTGAGCAGATTCTGGTAGACCGCATCGAGCATCTCCTTCGTCACCGGATCGTTCGGCGATTTCATGTGCGACTTCATCGTGGCCGCTTCGCGCGCGAGGCCGTCGCGATAGTCGGCCAGTCGCTTGCCCATCGCGCGCGCCAGCAGCTGCACCTGCACCGGCGTCGTCGAATCACCAGCCACCACGTCCGGCGTGATGCCACCACCGCCGAGCACGGACCGTCCAGCATCGGTGCGGAACTTCGGCTTGAGCGTGTCGCTCGGCAGCGCGACACCGTTGTTGTCATCTGGTTCGTCAGACGGATCGCGCGGACGCGGTTTGCTGATGCTGCGACCGGCCGGTGTAAACCAGCGTGCCGTGGTCAGGCGTAACGCACCTCCGGAGACGAGCGGATACACGTTCTGTGCACTGCCCTTCCCGTACGAGGTCGTGCCGACGACCAGCGCACGATCGTGATCCTGCAGCGCACCGGCGACGATCTCCGATGCACTGGCACTCCCTTTGTCGATCAGCACCGCCAGTGGCAGCGTCGGCCACCGCTGCACGAGCGTGTCACTGATCGTCTGCGGTGGCTGCCCCGGACGCGCACGCAGTTCGACAATGCTCTGCCCCGGATCGAGGAAGAGTTCGGCGACACCAACCCCCTGCTCCAACAGCCCGCCCGGATTGCCGCGCAAATCGATGATCAGGCTGCGCGCCCCTTTCTGCATCAACGAGTCGACCGCCGCCTTCAACTCGGCGGCCGTCGACTGATTGAATACGTTGACGTCCACGTAGCCAACCATGTTCGGCAACAATGTCACGCGTGTCACGGCGTTGAGGTGCACGGCATTGCGCCGCACCGTGACGCTCAGACGCTGGTCCGCACGCTCGACATCGAACGAAACCGATGATCCTGGCGGCCCGCGCAACGCCTTCGAGGCTTCGTCACGCGTCCAGCCCTTCGTGCTCACCCCACTGATCTTCACGAGTCGATCACCGGCGATGATCCCCGCCTTCCACGACGGGCCGCCGGTGATGGGTTCGATGACGGTCGGCCAACTCTCTCGCACATCCATCTGCAAACCGACGCCCGTGTACGTGCCGCTCATCTGCTCGTTGAGCCGACGCAGGCGGTCTTCCGCCAGAAACGTCGTGTAGGGATCCTTGAGTTCGCGCAGTAGTCCCGCCACGGCCTTGTCGTAGATCACCGTGGCATCGAGGGAATCGACGTAGCGCGACGAGATCGCGCGGACCACCTGATCGAACAGTCGGGCGCCACCGCTCGCGCGACGCGGCGCGGGTGCCGCCGGAGAGAGCTCTCGTCCGGCCCACCAGCCACCTAGCGATAGCAACCCGATGAAGAGCCCGGTCGCCAGTACTGCGCGCGACCGACGACGCATCGGGCGTGGCGTATCCGGAAGTTCCTCAGCCATGCAGTGCTCCTGCGAATCGCGTTGGATGATGCGCTGCCAATTGTTCGAGACAGCGCGTCGTCACGGCATCAGGTGCTCCTGATGCATCAATAGGAAAAACCGGTCCGATTTCCGGGTGACGTTTCTGCCACTCCGGTTGCACCGCTTCGGTGAATGCCAGTTGCACAAGCCGATGAAAGTCGATCCCTGCCCTCTCAAGACGATCGGTCGCACCACGCGCTTCCATCCGCGCCAAGGCGTCTTCAAGTGGCATGGTCAGCAACAACGTCGCGTCCGGTGCGAGTCCGCCCGTCGCGAGTCGATTCGCCTCACGCAGCGCGGCGATCGGCAGTCCGCGACCGGCACCCTGATACGCGTACGTGGACAGCAGAAAGCGGTCGACTAATACGATCGCGTCGCGTGCAAGCGCCGGGCGGATCACCGCGCGCACCAACTGCGCGCGCGATGCGGCAAACAACAAGGCTTCGCTTTCTGGCGCGAGGTCCGACCACGGGTCGAGCAGCACGCGACGGATTTCGTCACCCGCCGGCGTGCCGCCAGGTTCGCGCAACGACACGACGTCGTGGCCCGCCGACTGCAGCGCCGCGGCGAGCCGCAGCCACTGCGTCGTCTTGCCGACGCCTTCACCGCCCTCTAGAACAATGAACAGTCCGGAGTGCGAAGAGACGTCAAGCAGCATGTCGCCCGTTACGTGAGTCACGCGTGCCTGATCAGGCCAGGATGATCGAGCTCGTGGCGCCCGAGCGGATGCCGTCGGCGATCCACTGATTCACGCGCAGCATGAGCTTGTCGAAGTTGTCTTGCGCCGAGATCGCGCGCTGATACGCGTCGTTCCCCTGCACCTGGCCGAGCAGCGCATCGAGTGCCTGCTCCATGTCCGGTGTCGGTTCTTCGCCACGATCGATCATCGCCTGCGCCTGAGTGCGAATCGTTTCCATCTTCCGCAGCACGTCCGTCGCCTGCGCATCGGCATTGAGCGCTTCGCTGCTGCGCTTCACGGCCTTGTATTCGTCACTCTGGCCGATCGTGCGGCCAAGGTCCTTCGCTTTGTCTTCGAGCATGGTACCGGGCCTCTGGTCCGGAGAGAAATTAGTGCGACAGATACGGGAAACGCGCGGGCGACGACGGCTACGGTCGGCGAGCCACGAGCACCCGCTCGCGGCCACTCAAGTCCCGGACGATCCGCAGGTCCACCCAATGGTGCTTGACCGCCAGCGCTGCGGTCTCGCCGGCCCGCCTCGAATCCAGCTCGAGCACGACGAAACCGCCCGGCTCTAGGAACCTGGACGCATTCGAGAGCACCGCGATGTACCGAGCCATACCCCGATCGGGCGCGAACAGGGCCACGGACGGCTCCCAATCGCGGACGCTCGGCGGCAGGGCCTCGGCTTCCTCGTAGGCAATGTAGGGGGGATTGGAGACAATCACACGGGCCCGTACCCCGTCCAGCGGTGCCAGATCAGCGCCCAGCCGCAGCTCGACCGGAATGGCGGGGGCGAGCGAAGCGACATTGCCTGCCGCGACGTCAATCGCGTCGGACGAAATGTCCGTCGCGATCACGCGCTCGAACCGCCCTTCGGTGGCCAGCGCGAGCGCGATGGCGCCGGATCCGGTGCCGATGTCGACCGCGATACCGCCGGGCCACGCCGCGCTCAAGCGCAGCGCCTCCTCGACGACCTCCTCGGTCTCGGGACGCGGAATCAGCACCCGTGCGTCGACTTGCAGCACCATGTGCCGAAAGGCCGCCGTGCCGACGGCATAAGCCAGCGGCTCGCCCCGGGCGCGGCGCGCGGCGGCATGCATCACGCGGTCCCGGATGTGCTCGCGTTCCGCGGCTGCCATGAGCCGATCCATCCGCCGGGCCACATCACCAGGCGTCCATCCGAGGGTCGCCGCAATCAGCACGCGCGCTTCCCGACCAACATCCATCCGGATCTCGTCGTCCAGCAACGGCGAGGTCGCGAGTAATTGCATAACCTCGTCCAAGAGCGCACGCATCGGTGCGTATCCGTTGATGCGTTAGCCGGCCAGCGTTTCTTCGGCGTTGGCCAGAGCCAGCGCATCGAGAAACGCCGACAGGTCACCGCCCATGACGCGGTCGATATCGTACAACGTGAGGCCGACGCGATGATCGGTCACGCGACCCTGCGGATAGTTGTACGTGCGAATCTTCGCAGAGCGATCGCCCGTCGACACTTGCGATTTGCGCATGCGAGAGCGCTCGGCTTCCTGCTCGGACAATCGCAGATCGAGCAGACGCGAGCGCAGCACTTCCATGCCCTTCGCCTTGTTCTGCAGCTGCGATTTCTGATCCTGCTGCGAGACAACGAGTCCGGTCGGGATATGCGTGATGCGCACCGCGGAGTCCGTCGTATTCACGCTCTGCCCGCCTGGGCCGGATGACCGAAAGACGTCAATGCGCAGGTCCTTGTCTTCGATACGCACGTCGACTTCTTCGGCTTCCGGCAACACCGCGACGGTGGCCGCCGATGTGTGAATGCGCCCCTGATTTTCGGTCGCCGGCACACGCTGCACACGGTGCACGCCGGACTCCCATCGCAGTATACCGAATGCGCCGTCGCCGATGACTTTGAAGATGGCCTCCTTCACGCCACCGAGCGCGGCGTCGGAGTGCGAAATCCCTTCGATGCGCCAGCCGCGCCGTTCGATGAAACGCGTGTACATGCGCAGCAGATCCGCGGCGAAGAGCGCCGCTTCGTCGCCGCCCGTGCCCGAGCGGATTTCGAAGATCGCCGGACGGTCATCCAGCGGATCACGGGGAATAAGCAGGGGCAGCAAGGCCTTCTCCAGGGCAGTGCACTCGGCGTCGAGTCGCTCGACTTCGGCTTTGGCCTCGACGGCAAAGTCGGCCTCGTCACCATTGGCCATCTCGCGCGCGTCGGTGAGTTCCAGCTCCACTTTCGCAAGCCGGTTGGCTTTCACGACGACTTCGGCGAGCCGATGATGCTCGCGCCCAAGCGAGGCCAGGCGCGGCGCGTCCCTTACCGTCTCAGGATCGGCGAGAAGTTGTTCCACTTCGGTCGCGCGGCGAAGCGCCTCAGCCGTGCGCTCACGAAGATGATTCAGCATCGGAAAACGTCCGCAGGATCAGTTATGTGATGACAGTCACGGCAGCGTGTGTGACGTACATCGTATTGTGCGCTCGGCCACTGGAACGGCCGGCGTCGCGGGCGTGTTGAGCACCCGCAGCGTGACCGTCGCGACGTTTGGCGGGTATCACCGTAACCTAACCGCTAGCGTAACTTGATGGGTCCTCGGACCCTGAGGAACACATGGTGACCTTCGGCACGACACCCCTCCGATTCACGCCCGCCAACATGAGTGTTTCGCTCGAACGCGTAACCGACTTTCTGGCCACGGTACCGCTGTTTCGCGAGCTCCCGCGCGCAGCCGTGCGCGGCTTCGCCGAATTGACGCGCGAACAGCGCTTTGCGAAGGGCGCCATGATCGTCAGCGAAGGCGATCCGGGTGACGCGCTCTACGTCGTGCGCTCCGGCGAAGTGAAGGTCGTCCTCATTGGCGAAGATGGTCGCGAGGTGCTGCTGAATATCCTTGGCGTCGGTGATCACTTCGGCGAATTGTCACTGATCGACGGACGGCCGCGCTCCGCGCACGTGGTGTCGACGCTCGCGTCGGGTCTGCTCATTCTCCGTCGCGCCGACTTCCGTCGTCAGGTCGAAGGGTCGCCCTCTGTCGCGTGGGGGCTCATGATCGAGCTGTCACGGCGCCTGCGCCTTGCCGATGGCACGATTGGCAGTCTGGTGCTCCTCGACGTGCCAGGTCGCGTGGCGAAGGTCCTGATCGAACACGCGACGCCCGGTGAGCCTGCGACGATGGTGAAGCAGCTGACGCACCAGACGATCGGACAGATGATCGGTGCGAGCCGCGAGACGGTGTCGCGCGCGATGGCCGAGTTCCAAGAGAAAGGAATGATCTCCGTCGAGCGGCGCGTGGTGACCATCGTCAATCGGGCGGCCCTCGAGGCACGCACGCGTCCGCGGCTCTGAGTTCGGCTCTGCGCGCACGGGTCACCATCTGGGGGGCTCGCGGGACCTATCCGAGCCCCGGCGTACTAACCGTCCGCTACGGCGGTCACACGTCGTGCATCGACGTGCATCTCGCCGACGGTACCCGCGTCGTGCTTGACGCAGGCAGCGGACTGCGCGCGCTCGGTCAGTCGATCCTGGCGCCGTCGCGTCCGCTACCGATCGCGATGCCAGTGATCCCGATCGCGCTGACGCATCGTCACAGCGATCATGTGATGGGACTCGCACATTTCGCACCGTTGCTGACCGGCTCGCATCGCGTGCGTATCGCGTGCGGCGGTGTCGAGGCGTCGGTGCTACGCGACTTGGTGCGCCTCCAATTGTCCGCGCCCCTGTTCCCGAACGTCGATGGAGTCATCGAGCACGTTGATGTGGATTCGTTCGACGACACGGACACCTTCTCGATCAGCGCGGGCTGTCGTGTGCGTGCGTTGGCCGCGAACCACCCTGGCGGCGCCTCGGTGCTCTGCGTCGATGATGCCGCAGGTCTGCTGGTCGCCTACGCGCCCGACAACGAGTTGATGACGCAGTACAGTGATCCCGCGATTGCGACGTGGCGCCGCGCGCTCGCGATTTCATTGCGCGACGTCCCATTGCTGCTGCATGACGCGACGTACGTGAACAGCGAACTCCCCGCGCATCGCGGCTGGGGGCACTCGTCGGCCGAAGAGGCCACGCGTTTCGCGATGGAATGCGGCGCGAGGACGCTGGTACTGACGCATCATCATCCGGACCGTACGGATGATCAGATCGACGAGATCGTCGCGCAGTGTGCAGCGCTCGTGCGCGAAAGCGGATCGTCGCTTCGCGTGTGCGCGGCGGCAGAAGGTCGGCTAACGATCATCACCTGATAGTCGGCGACGATCGTTCAAGAGGTCAGTCGGTCACGCGCCCCATCCGCCGCCGCCCGGCGTTTCGATCGTCAGCACGTCGCCCGGTTGCATTGTGACGCGGCATTTCGCCGGCAGCACATCGCCGTTCAAGCGGTTGATCCCGGATATTCCAGGCGCACCGCCGTTGGCTCCCGGTGGTGCGAGCCGACGACGTTCGGTCAGCAGGGTCGCCGTGCATTCGGTGAGCGCCTGATAACGACGCACAACGCCATCGCCGCCATGATGCAGGCCGGCACCGCCGCTGCCGCGTCGCACGGCGTACTCCACGATGCGCAATGGATACGCGCGCTCGAGCGACTCCACCGGTGTATTGCGCGTGTTGCTCATGCCGACATGCACCGCGTCGGGGCCGGCGCCGCGCGCGCTCGCGCCCTGTCCGCCGCCGAGCGTTTCGTAGAAGCTCCACCCGGGCGCGCCCATTGTGACGTTGTTCATCGTCCCCTGTCCGCAGGCAGGAATCGGCAGGTCGGTCACGCCGACGGACGCGGCCGCATCAGCGAGCGCGACGAAGCAGACATCGGTAATGCGCTGCGACAACTCGACGTTGCCGGCCGCGACGGCACTCGGCCGTTTCGCGTTCGCGACGCAATCATCGGGGATCGTCAACTGTAACGCGCGCGCGACACCATCGTTGACGGGCACGTCGTCGTCGCAGAGCACGCGCAGCACGAACACGGCCGCCGCGCGCGCAACGGCCGGCGGCGCGTTGACGTTGCCGCGGACCGCCTTCGATGACCCAGTGAGATCGACGTACAGCGTCGCATCCTGCACGCGCACCGTCACCACCACCGGAATGGACGCGTCGCTGACGCCGTCGCTCTCCAACGCGTCGACCGCACGACCCGTCGCGCCGTTCAGTCGTGTCAGGCTCGCACGGACGCGACGTTCGGTGTAGTCGAGCAAGGCATCGACGGCACTGCCAAGGCGCGCCGGACCGAGACGTGCGTACAGCGCCCGCCAGCCGTCGCGACCGGACCGACAGGCCGCGCGTTGCGCGCGCAGATCGCCCTCGCGCTCATCGGGCGTGCGCACGTTCGCGAGCACCAGCCGTAGTACGTCGTCCTGCGGCACACCGCCCCGTTCGAGACGCACCGGCGGCACGATGAGGCCCTCCTGAAACAACTCCGTCGCACCGAACGGCATGCTGCCGGGACTCATTCCGCCGACGTCGGCATGATGCGCGCGAACGGCGGCGTAGCCGATGATGCGCGTGGCGTCGGCGGGGTCGGCTATCACCTCGACCATGGTGAGATCGGGCAAGTGCGATCCGCCATGCGACGGATCGTTCAGCAAGAAGCAATCGCCCGGCGCGGCACCGACGGCGCGTACGGCAGCGACCGACTCGGGCATCGCGCCAAGATGCACGGGGATGTGTGCCGCCTGCGCCACCATGCGCCCGTCGGCGTCGAACAGCGCGCACGAGGCATCACGCCGTTCACGAATGTTCGGCGAGATCGAACTGCGTTCGAGCAGGCTTCCCATCTCTTCGGCGAGCATGGCGACGCTTTGCGAGAATACGGTCAGTTCGAGTGCGTCGAACTTCTCACGAGAACCCGTGTTCGTTTCAGTCATGGGCTGGCTCCGATGTCATAGCGGAGGTATCGGGATAGCCCGCCTCGATGATCAGCGTGGCGCATCGCGCCATCCAAGCGTCCTGCAACTCGACCATGCGCGCACCCTTACCGCGATCCGGCGCCATCGACAGCAGGCCCTGCGCCGACGGATGCGGCACCGCGCGGCGCTGCAGCGACGGCATCGGATGCGCGGCGAGCACCACGTCCATCGTCCTCGTGGCGACGCGACCGAGCGTCACAATCCCGCACAGGCCGCGTTGCTCGAGCGCGTGCATCTCATGTGCCAGACGTCGCACGTTGGCGGGCCCTTCGAGTTCCGCGCGGGACGGCGCACGAAACGACATGCCGTCATCGGTCGGGCACCGATCAAATGCGTTGCCGAGCGCGATGCCGTACGCCAACGGATGTATGTCGCGCTCGGCGAACGTCGCGCCGTCCCAGGGCAGCGACTCGAAATCACCGGGGATTGCGACCGCGCGCAGTCGCAGCAAGACGCGATACAGATGCTTCCCGGCGAGGTCACCGAAGAACGGGTAGCCGCTTTTGTCGGCGCCCCGCGGGCCCGGTGCTTCGCCAACCAGCAAGACGTGCACCGGGCCGACAGCCGGCACCAACGCCGGCACTGGGTTGCCGACGATTCGATTCGCCGATTGCACGCTGCTCGACCGCGCTGGTGTCACGATGCGCGCTCCAACAGCCAGCCGCCCATCGCCAGCGCCGTCGCGCGCCATCCTGCCGCGACAAACATCGTCGCATCAGGCAGTCGCACCACGGCGGGTCCCTGTCGGGTGCGCGTGAGTGCACGTCCGTCATCTTCGTCATCAGGCAGCACGCCGTCGCGCGTGGGGCGCACGAACCGCACGGGCCATGGCGCGCCACCGACGGCCGTCCGAAGACTGATGCATTCGACGGCTCGATCGAGCGCGAACCCCGTGCGCGCGACATGTCGCTCGATGAATCGCGCCGCGATCGTTTCGCCGCTGTCCCCAGGTTCGACGGGTACGTCGAGCTCGTAGCCCTGGCCCTCGAAGCGCGAGCGCACCCACCAGCGCGCGGTGGGCGCACCCGTTTTCGCGTTCGCGTTTGTATTGGGATTCGCTTCCGACGAGGATGCGGCGCCACCAAGTCGCGCCGCTTCCGTCGTCAATCGTGTCGCCAGCATCTCTGTGTCCAACGCATCGGTGCGCGAGACGAGGCTCGACACGCCCTCGCGGCGCTCGGGCGCGAGCGCGAGTCCAACCGCGCTGAGCACGCCGGCGTGCGGCGGCACGACGATGCGCGTCATGCCGAGTCGGTCCGCGAGCCCGCAGGCGTGCAACGGCCCCGCGCCACCGAAGGCAATTAATGCGGCGTCCCGCGGATCCACACCGCGCTCGACCGACACCCGTCGGAGTGCGCGCGCCATTGTCGCATCGGCCGTCGCGATCAATGCCTCGGCCGCGCGCTCGATAGAGACGTTGAGTGGAGTCGCTAGGTGCCCAATCGCTTCGCGCGCACGTGCGGCGCTGATCGTGACGCCACCGCTCCACACGCCTTCCGCAATGTGACCCAGTACCACGTGCGCATCGGTGACGGTCGGGCGCATACCGCCGCGACCGTATGCGGCAGGACCAGGCGCCGCCCCGGCGCTTTCCGGTCCCGCACGCAGCGCGCCACCGGCATCAATCCAGCCGATGCTGCCGCCTCCCGCCGCGACGGCTTCGACCAGTACGCGCGGCAGCGCAATCGGCACGCCGGCAACGGCACCACCGCGTTCGACCAGCGGCTCGCCATCGTCGATCAGTCCGACGTCGGCACTCGTGCCGCCGATGTCGATCGTCAGCGCGCGCGTGATGCCGAGTGCGCGTGCGACCGCGGCCGCACCCGTGACGCCGCCCGCCGGTCCCGACAGCGCGAGCGATGCCGCATGCTCGGCCGCATCTGCCGCGACCAGCGTGCCACCGGCCGACGTCATCACGCGCGGTACCGGATAGTCGTGCGCCCGCAGTCGATCGCCCAATCCCGCGAGATAGCGGCGGACTGACGGACGCGCATACGCCTCCGCGACCGTCGTCGTCATCCGTTCATACTCTCGAATCTCGGGGAGCACCGCGTGCGAACAGATCACGTCGCAGGTCGGCAGCGCAGTCGCGAGCTGTGCGCGCAGCGCGTTGGCCAACCGGAGTTCGTGAGACGCATCGGCGTACGCATGCAGTAGCGTGATCGCGACCGTGTCGGGAGCGCGTTCGATGACGGCACTCACCACCTCGGCGATCGCGTCGTCGTCGAGTGGCTGCAGCACGCCCTCGGGCGCGATCCGCTCGCGCACCGCAACCACGTCGGCCGTCGCGACCAGTGGCGCGTCGTGATGCTTCGTCAAATCGTACAGCGATGCTCGCTCCTGCCGGCGCAACTCGAGCACGTCGGTGAACCCCGCTGTCGCGCAGGCCACCACGCGTGCACCTCGGCGCTCGAGCAACAGATTCGTCACCACCGTTGTACCGTGCGCGATGTAGGCCAGCGCAGACGGACCGACCGATGATGCTTGCAACACCGCAAGCACGCCGGCGGCGCGATCAGCGGGAACGCTGAGCACTTTCGCCGTGTGCACCGTGCCATCCGGCGCGAGCGCCGCGAGGTCGGTGAACGTGCCGCCCACATCGACCCCGGCGGCCACCGACGTCGGCGCGAACACAGGATGCCCATGATTTGCGTCGCGGCTCATGTGCGACGGCTGCCTCGGTGATGACCGACTCGCCAGAGCGCCACCGCGATGGCGACGTGGATTGGGACCACGACGCCAAGCACCATGTTGCTGGATTGTGTCAGCGACGGCACCAGCTGCAGTAGCACGCCGCAGATCGACAGCAGCGCGATCAGTGCCGCAACACCCATTGCGGCCCGCGAGCGCACACCGCGCCAGAGCGCGATGGGCACCAATACCGCGGCCACGAGCAAGAGCGGCTGCAGCAAGAGCAGTGTCGTATTGGCGCCCATATACGGCGCGTGCTTCGTCACGGTCGCGGCCAGCAGCAATGCCGTACCCAGCCCCCCCCCGACGAGGTACCAGAGCGCCACGCCGACCACGAGCACGACGCGCGCGATAGTGGCCCGCGCATCAGCAAGCGACGCAAGCAGTCCGGCCAGCGTCAGGCCGAGGAGTGCCGCAAAGATGTCGCGCGACGGCGGTTCGCCGGGCAACGGAACCCGCGACGCGACAAAAAGCATCGTATCGCGGTTCACAAGGCGATAACGCGTGCCACCGGCGTCGGTCAGCACGAGCTTCGCGTAGTGCGTCGCCATGTGCTCAGGGAGGAATTCCTCGTCCCACTTGGAGAGCGGCTCATCGGCATGACGACCCAGCGCGACTTCGATGCCCGCATAGAGTGGCAGCATCGAACCGAGCAATCGTGCGGTCTCACCACGCCACGTGCGCGCGCCCCCAGTGCCCGTGAGCGCCGCGTGTAATCGTCCACCCAACACGCGATCGAGCGCGTCGCGGACGCGGGTCGAGCAGTTGTCGCTGTAGTAGTCGTAGCGATAATACTTGTGCGCTTCGCGCGAAGTCCACGCAATGAACTCGGCGAGCGCCGATTTCTCGACCGGCGTCATCGCGAGGACCTGCTGACGGATGCTGCGATTATCGTCACGATAGACGTCGTTGAACATCCGCGTCTCATAGCCGGCCATCTGATACTTCGTATCGCCGGTCAGAAAGCGCAGCAGGAAGTTCGGCTGGTCGAAATTGAAAATGCCCCAATTGAAGGCGACATCGCGTCCGGTGACGCTGTCGTGAATGCCGATGGCCGCGTGACCGAATCGTTCGAAGAACACGTCGGACGGTCCGTACGTGTAGAGCGAGATCGTCAGCGTGCCGCCACGACGAGCGCGCGCGCTGTCCAGCACCGCGTCAACGCCGGGCGGCGGCGGCGGCACCGTATCGACAACGGTCGGCGATACCGTTGCGGCGCTCGCTTGCGAGTGGCCAGCCGACGACGCACCGGCCACCATCGTGACCGCCAGCAGCAGCCGCGTCCACAGCGCGCGCATCAGAAGCGGAACTCTTTCCCGTCGTCCGCCGCGCGATAGATCGCTTCGAGCACGCGATGCACGCGCACCTGATCGGTTGGCGGCTCGTACGGCGCTTCATCGCGAATCACGGCCAGAAAGTGCGCGATCTCGGCCCGATAACTTTGCAGGAAGGGGCTCTCGCGCGCCGCGGCACCCGAGGGCGAAACGTCCACCGCCCGTCCGTTGAGTTCCTTCGTGACACGCAAGGGCGCCAGTTGGGCGGAACCTCGCACCGCGTGCACCTCGAACCACCAGCGTTCCTGATCGGCGACGTACGCCCACGACACATCGAAGGTGATGACCACTCCGCCGTCGCACTCGAGCAGCACCTGCATGGCGTCTTCGACCGCACCGGCCCCACGGCCGCGACGCATCGCGGCGCTGACGCGTACCGGCGCCTTCGAGTCCGCCAACCAGAGCGCGAGATCGAGCAGCGGGAACCCCTGCTCCTGAAAGGCGCCGCCGCCGGCTTCGGCGCGACGATTGCGCCATCCGTCCGCGCCGTGCTTCGCCATCAGGCATCCGGCGCGGATCGACGTGACCTGACCAAGTTCGCCATTCCGCAGGAACTGGTCGAGCGCCTGCACATCGCTGCGAAAGCGCAGATTCGTGCCGACCACCAGGCGGCGATCCGCCTTGTTCGCCGCCGTCAGGCAGCGTTCGACGCCGCGCGCGCTGAGCGACAGCGGACGCTCGCAGAGCACATGCAGCTTCGCGCGCAAAGCGCTCAGCACATGCGGCTCATGCAGGTGATTCGGCGTCGTGATCACGACCGCGTCGAGTGCGTCCGATTCGAGCAGCTCTTCGAAGTCCGTGAAGACGTCCGGGATGCCAAATCGATCGGCCAGCGCGCGCGCCTTGGCCCCGTCGTTGTCACAGAGCGCCACCAGCGACGCACCACGCAACTTCGACAGCACCGGAATGTGCGTCAGCTGAGCAATCGCGCCCGCGCCGACCACGGCGATGCGTACGCCGTCCTTCATCACGCCTCCAGGGAGAAACGCATCACGGCGATTCCGAGATGCCGGTCGTTCGTGTCCGTCAGTCCGCGAAACCCAGCGTGGTCCCCGGGTAATAATGGCGCAGAATTGTTCGTGTATCCTGACCGGCACGTGCGCGCCCGATCGCGCCCCACTGACACATGCCGACGCCGTGGCCGCTTCCGTTGCCACGCAACGTCAGGCCGGTCAATCGGCCGCCACCATGTGCTGTCCGGTCAACGGAAAAATACGTGCTGGACAGAATCGCGCCACGCGCATCGCGCAACACATTGCGCACATCGCGGGCGCCGATGCGGATCTCGCCGCGGTCGGTCCGGAACACGAGTGCTCCGACCCGTCCCGACGCCGTCCGTTCGGCCACCTCGATGTCTCGCACGGTCGTGGCTTGCGGACGTTGTACCCCCTGCGCTTCGAGCGCACGTCGCACCGCGTCGTTCACCTGCGGCTCGCTCAACTCCTCGGTCCAGTGGTTCCGCGGACTGATGTCGCAAAACGGACGACCGGTCGCGGGATCCACATCGTCGACCGGCTGCAGGTACGGCTCATCTCGCGCGTCGCGCCACGCGTCGCGCGGTGACGCGGTGCGGCCACCGCAGGCCGAGAAGTACGGCGCGTCGACGATCAGCCCCCCGTAGCGCAGCACGAGCCCCGTCGTCGCGTCAATCGCCTGGTTCACCAGCGGGTGCTCCGCCTCGACGCCGCCGTACACCTGATTGGTGACCGTCGCGAGCATGTGCCACCCGCTCGCGGGTTCCGTGGCACCGTTCGCCGGTACGCGGATGTAGCTGTAGCTTCGCGCGGCCACTGCCTGCGCCTCGAGCGCGGTCCGATCTGTTGCGTTGCGCGTGCCAAGTTCAAGCCCTACCACGCCCCGCAGATAGTCTTCGACGGCCACTCGGTTGACCACCAGAATCCCGGAGTCCGTCGGCGTGAACCACAGTTCGCCGCGATAGCGCTTGCCATTGTACTGCACGAAACCGTCGGACGTCGTCGGCCTGGCCACGAATGGGCCCTGTCGCCACGGCGTGGCATCGTCACCATCTCCAGAGACGCGCAGCAATGTACCGCGCTGCTCGATGCGCCATCCCTCTCCGCCGCTGCCCTTCACCAGCGATTGGCGGCCACCCTGCTCATCGATTCGCCACTTGGTGGTCGACGTCACCGCCGCGCGGGCGACGCCACCGGCGAGCGCGATGCGCGCGGTGCGATCGACGCCATCGAGACGGCCGTGCAACTCCTCATGGACTGCACCCATGGCCGGGTTCTTCATGGTCGCAATGCGCGGCGCACACGCCACCGCAAACGCGGCACCGACGATCACACTGCTCAGCACCGCGAGCGCGGTCGAGCGGATGGTCGACGGCGCCAATGCCACGATCAGTCGCGACCGGCGATCGCGGCGCCGAACGCGCGATCGAGTCGTTCTAGCGTGCTGTCGATCTCGGCGTCGCCATGCGCGGCCGACATGAACGCGGCTTCGAACGCCGACGGGGCCAGCGACACGCCACGACGGCGCGCCGCATGAAAGAAGCGCTTGAACAGTTCCGTATCCGACTGCTTCGCGTCGTCGAAGTTAATCACCGGCGACTCGCGGAAGAAGAAGCCCCACATCGAGCCTTCGTGTGCCGCCGTGAAGGGCACGCCATGACGCGCCGCGATGTCGCGCATGCCCTGCACGAGTCGCGCCGTCTGCGCGGTGATGCCGTCATGCACGTCACGCGTCAAGGCGTCGAGCGTCGCGATACCGGCCGCCATCGCCAGCGGATTGCCCGACAACGTGCCGGCCTGATAGACCGCACCGGACGGCGCGATGTGCTGCATGTATTCGCGTTTTCCGCCATACACGGCCACGGGTAATCCGCCGCCAATGACCTTACCCAAGGCGGTCAAATCAGGGACGACATCGTAGCGCTCACGGGCGCCACCGAAGGCGATGCGGAATCCGGTCATGACTTCGTCAAAGACGAGCAAGGCGCC
The DNA here is from genome assembly GCA_031366985.1 of Gemmatimonadaceae bacterium. Taxonomy (GTDB): domain Bacteria; phylum Gemmatimonadota; class Gemmatimonadetes; order Gemmatimonadales; family Gemmatimonadaceae; genus Gemmatimonas. The sequence continues at coordinate 32,403 of JANLPE010000107.1, read as the reverse complement.
CGTCTCGTCAGCGATCCGGCGCAGCCCTGGAATGAAGTCGGCCATCGGCTGAATGAATCCACCGTTCCCGACCACCGGCTCGAGCAGGATCGCGGCGAGCGGGACCGACTTCGCGATGCGTTCGACGTCTTCGAGATCGTTGTAGCGCGCCGTCAGCGTGAGCTTGGCCACCGCTTCCGGCACACCGGGCGAGTCTGGGAGACCGAGCGTGGCGACGCCCGACCCCGCGCGCACAAGAAACGCATCGGCGTGGCCGTGGTAGCAGCCTTCAAACTTGAGGATGTGTTCCCGGCCCGTGACGGCACGCGCCAGTCGCGCGATGCTCATCGTCGCCTCAGTGCCGCTGCTCGTGAAGCGCATCAGTTCGATGTGCGGCATGCGTGCCATGATGCGATCTGCCAGTTCGACTTCGAGACCAGTCGGCATGCCGAAACTCGTGCCCTGCTGCATGGTCTTCACGACGGCATCGAGCACAACCTTGGGCGCGTGGCCGAGGATCAGCGGACCCCACGACAGGATGTAGTCGATATACTCGTTGCCATCGACATCCCACACGCGGGCGCCTTCGCCACGGGCGGCGACGAACGGCTCACCACCGACGCCACGAAAGGCACGCACAGGCGAATTCACGCCGCCTGGGAAGCGATCGCGCGCCCGGGCCATGATCTCCATGGAGCGCACGTTGCTGCGCGCCGAGATGGAAACACTTGCGATCACCTCGGGGGCAATACTCGTCATCGCCCAAAGCTCCCAGCACTGGTGGTCGTCGTGTTCACGAGCGGCAAGTGCCGCGTCGAACGGCGTGTGACCGCGACCGGCGCATCGGCGAGGCTGATCCACGTGGCGTTGAAATCAAAATCCTCCACGACGCTGTCGATGCGCACATCGACCAGTGACCCCGGCGTGGCTGTACCCATCAGATGCACGACGCCGTCGATGTCGTCGGCCTGCCACGGCGCCCGCGCAATGAGCGAGCCAGGCGTGTCGCCGACGCGCTCGATCAGCACGCGCGCTTCGCGGCCGAGAAAGCGCTCATAGCGCTCACTCGTGATGGCGCGCTGCAGCTCCTCGATGCGCTCCTTGCGCTCACGCTTGATCGAGTCCGGCACATCGTCTTCGAGATCGTAGGCGCGCGTCCCTTCCTGCGGCGAATACGTGAAGCAGCCGACGCGATCGAACTGCAGTTCCTCGAGGAAGTCGCAGAGCGTGTTGAAATCGTCTTCCGTCTCGCCGGGAAACCCGACGATCACCGTCGTGCGCACCGCCAGATCCGGCACGAGTTCGCGATAGCCCTTCAGTCGCGCACGGATCGTCTTCTGCCGCTCCGGGCGACGCATGCGCGCCAGCACCGCATCGGCCCCGTGCTGCATCGGCGTGTCGAGATAACGCACGATGCGCGGGTTGTCAGCGATCACTTCCAGCAGACGCGGCGTGATGCCCGCGCTGTAGAGATAGAGATTGCGGATCCACGGAATGCTCGTCTCGCGCACGAGCGCTTCAAGCAACTCTGGCAGCGCGAAGCCGTCCCGACGATCGCGACCGTAGTGCGCGAGGTCCTGCGCCACGAGATTGATTTCGCGCGCGCCCTGCACTTCGAGCAACTGCGCTTCCCGCACGAGTTCATCGAGCGCGAACGAGCGATGCTTGCCGCGCATGAGCGGAATGGCGCAGAACGCGCAACCGTGGTCGCACCCTTCGCTGACCTTGAGATAGCGCACGTGCGACGTCTCGCCACCGAAGACGCGCATCCCCGGATGTTCGAGGATCTCGCTGCTGATCAGCCCACGCTCGATCAGCTCGGGCACTAACCGATCGGTCTCGGACGTGCCGAGGAACACATCGACCTCTGGGAGCGCCTCCACGAGTTCATCCTTGTGGCGCTGGATCATGCACCCGATCGCGAACACCGCCCGACAGATGCCGTCGTCCTTCAGACGGGTCGCCTCGAGAATGGCGTCGATCGACTCTTTCTTGGCCGCGTCGATGAACCCGCACGTATTCACGATCACGACCTCAGCCTCGCTGAGATCTGTGGTCACCTGGGCACCGTGCGCCAGGAGATCGGCGAGGTACCGCTCGGAGTCTACGGTATTCTTATCGCACCCGAGGGTGACCAGACCGAACTTGAGCATCCGCGAAAGCTACCGGGTGCCGAGGCCCTATCGGAAGTTGCCGAACTGGAGTTCTACGCCAAAGTCGCCTTGGCGGAGCACGGCGATCGCATCCTGCAGGGCGTCCTTGTCCGGCGACGCGACGCGGACCTGATCCCCCTGAATGGATGCCGTCACCTTTTTGAGCTTCGCTTCCTTAATGGCGGCGGAGACCTTTTTCGCGGTCTCGCTGTCGAGCGCCATCTTGAGCTTGATCTCGCGGCGAACGACATCACCGCCGGCCGGCTTCACGTCGCCGATGTCCAGGTTTTTCACCGGCACGCCGCGCTTGATCAACTTGCCCCGCAGCGAGTCGAACAGCGCTTCCATGCGCATGTCGCTGTCGGTCGCAAGGTTGACGATGCTGTCGGCCCGTTTGAATTCGATCTCGACGAGCGCGCCCTTAAAATCGAAGCGCTGCGTCATCTCCTTTAGCGATTGATTGACGGCATTGTCGACCTCTTGCAGGTCCACACCGGTCGTGACGTCGAATGAGTAGGTAGAAGCCATAGGTCAGGTCGGCGTCAGCCGAGAAAGCTTTCGAGGGCCTTGGAGCGCGACACATGTCGCAGACGCGACAGCGCCTTCTCCTTGATCTGGCGCACGCGTTCGCGCGTGATGCCGAGCAGCGCGCCGATTTCTTCGAGCGTCATCGGCTCTGAACCGTCGATGCCGAAGTAGAGGCGCAAGATCTTCGCTTCGCGCTCTTTCAGGCTGTGCAGGGAGTCTTCGATCGCCTCGGTCAGCGCCTTCTCGAAGGTCTGCTCGTCGGGCGTCGGGTTGACCGTGTCGGCGAGGTAGTCCAACAGGCGATTGTCTTCGCCGGGCGTCAAGGGCGCGTCCAGCGACAGATGCGCCTGTGAAATGGACATCGTCTTCGCGACTTCTTCTTCGGTGATGTCCATCCCTTCGGCGATCTCGGCGTGCGTCGCCTCGCGGCCCAGCTCCTGCAACAGTGCGTTCGCGCGCTTGCCGATACGATGCAGCGTGCCTGCGCGATTGAGCGGGACGCGCACGATGCGGGACTGTTCGGCGAGCGCCTGCAGGATCGCCTGGCGAATCCACCACACGGCGTAGGAAATGAACTTGATCCCCTTGGTCTCGTCGAACTTATGCGCCGCGCGAATAAGGCCGAGATTCCCCTCGTTGATCAGGTCGGAGAGCGACACGCCCTGATTCTGATACTTCTTCGCGACCGAGACGACAAATCGCAGATTCGATCGCACCAGCTTGTCGAGCGCTTCCTGATCGCTGACGCGAATGCGGCGCGCCAGTTCTGCCTCTTCTTCACGCGAGATCAGCGGATACACGCTGATGTCACGCAGATACTGATCCAACGAGCCTTCTTCATACCCTGACGCTTTCTTTTTCGTAGGCGTTACTGCCATGGCAACAGCGGCTCGGTGAGGCGGGATTGCAACCAGTAATGCACGGACACATAACCTTGAACCCGCAGGGTGCTCCGCGTCAACGCACCGCCATGCCGACTCTGGCCCATCGGATCCGGGTTAGCCACGCGGTGGCACTGGCGGAATCCGGCACGAAAGAGTAGTAGACGACCAGCGGCGTACCGCGCAGCAGACGGTCCGGCACGAAACCCCAATAGCGACTGTCGAGTGAGTTGTCGCGATTGTCGCCCAGCACAAAGTAGTGATGCGCGGGGACAACCAGCGGTCCCCAATTGTTGCGCGACGGATGATACGAATCGTCTCGCGTCCCCGACGATGCCGCGACGGCGGTGTTCACCAAATGACCGCGCTGCCAGCGAAACTCATCCGTCAACGGATCCACACCGGGCTCCGAATGCACCACGTACTGCTCGCGCTGCGACTGTCCGTTCCGCTCGAGCACTCCATCGCGCATCGCCAGTGTATCGCCCGGCAGACCAACCAACCGTTTGACGAAATTTTTGCTCGGATCAACCGGGTATTCAAAGACGATGACATCGCCGCGCTTTGGTGCACGAATCGCCGGCATCCGACGGTTCGTGAACGGGATCTCGGCACCATACACCAGCTTGTTCACCAGCAGGAAATCGCCGACGAGCAGCGTCTTTTCCATACTGCCCGACGGGATCTTGTACGCCTCGACGAAAAACGTCCGCATCAGCAGGAAGAGCAGTACCGCCGCGGGAAACACCTTGGCCCACTCCCACAGCCACGACAGACGCGCCGGGCGCGGCGCGAGGGTGCGCCCGTTCGCCGCGCGCAGCGCGTTGGCCTTGAGTGAGGCCTTGAGTGAGGCCTTCAGCTCGGCCTCGGCCGGCGATCCCGTAGCGGGGTTGCTCACCTGACGAGCCTAGTAGTTGTCGATCTGCGCGCGTTGCAACGCGCCGGAGTAGTCCACGTAGCCCACCTTCGTCTCCGAGTAGAACTCGTACACTTCCCACCCACCTTCGCGATGGCCGTTGCCCGTTTCCTTCACGCCACCGAACGGCAGATGCGCCTCCGCCCCGATCGTGGGTGCGTTGACGTACGTGATGCCGTTGTCCAGATCCTGCAATGCGCGGAACGCGACGTTCACGTTCGACGTGTAGACGGAGGACGACAGCCCGTAGCGGACGTCATTATTGACCGTGAACGATTCGTCGACCGACGACACTTTGATGACGGAGAGCACGGGACCAAAGATCTCTTCCTGCTCGAGCCGCGAGCCCGCGGTGACGCCGGTGAAGATCGTCGGCTGAAAGTAGAATCCGTCATCGAGTGATCCACCAGTCGCGCGCTGTCCACCGCACGCGAGCGTCGCACCCTGCGCGATACCGACGGCGACATACCGTTCGACGTTCGCACGTGACGCCTCGTTGATCAGCGGTCCAACGTCCGTGCCGGACGCGCGTCCATCGCCCAGACGCAGCGTCGAGGTGCGCGCGACCAGGCGCTCCACGAACTCGTCGTGAATGCCGTCCTGCAAAATCAAGCGACTCGTCGCCGTGCAGCGCTGCCCCGTCGTACCGAACGCGCCCCACAGCACCCCATCGAGCGCGAGATCGAGATCGGCATCGTTGAGGACGATCTGCGCATTTTTGCCGCCCATCTCAAGCGACAGTCGCTTGTGCATGCGCCCGCAGGTTTCCCCAATCTGACTGCCCGTCTCCGTCGATCCGGTAAATGAGACGACGGGCACCTTGGGATGATCCACCAACGCCTTGCCGACGACGCTGCCGAGGCCATGCACCAGCTGAATCACTTCGGGCGGCAGACCGGCCTCGAGCAACGTTTCGACGAGCACCGTCACCGTGTGCGGCACGTCACCGGCGGGCTTGATGATCACCGCATTTCCGCACAGTAACGCCGGGAACATCTTCCACGTCGGAATCGCCATCGGGAAGTTGAACGGCGTGATGAGCCCGCAGACGCCGATCGGACGTCGCATGCTCATCGCCCACTTGCTGGCGAGCTCACTGGGCACCGTGTGCCCGAACAGCCGACGACCTTCGGTAGCGGCGTAGTACGCGGTGTCGATGCCTTCCTGCACATCACCGCGCGTTTCCGTCAGCGGCTTGCCCATCTCACGCGTCATCAGATCCGCGATCGCCTCTTTGCGCAACGCGAGCAGATCGCCGACGCGCCGCAGCACATCACCGCGCGCGGGTGCGGGTGTGCGCTTCCAGCGCTCGAACCCGCGCTGTGCACTTGCGACCGCCGCTTCGACGTCCGCGACGCCAGAGGCGGGGAATGATCCGATCAAATCCCGCTGGTCAGCGGGATTGCGATTCTCGAAATACTCACCCGTCGACGGCGCCACCCACTGGCCGCCGATGAAGTTCTGAAATGTCTTGGCCATCCGGGAAAGCTAGTGCCCTCGGGGCTTATTCGGACCGGGTCCTACGGCTTGATTGGTGATGGAGTCAGCATGGTTGACGGTGACGGCACAGTCGTCGGAAGCGCAGGCAGTCCGTCGCAGCTCCACTGCCCTGCCCGCTCGATGGTGGGGATGGCGTATCCCACCCGCGGCAGGACTTCGCGCGCGCCGAGCATGAGTCCCCAGGCGGTCACGAGGATTGACGCGACGTGTGCAAGCCCCAGCCGATGCCGCCAAGTGCCGATCGCGCTCCAGATGCCGAGCAACGCGACGCCGCCCGTCGCCACCGTGAACCCGACCACGGGAAGTCCGCATCGGGCCGGCCACGGCCAGTACATCAGGCTTCCCGCGGCGGCGACCGCGGCGATCACTTTTACCCAGCTGCGCCACGCACCGCCGTGATCGGCTGACGCGGCGCGGACCGAGGGCACGGACGCGGGCGCTGCGGACGTCGGCCTCGCGCCCGTTCCTTTACCCGTCGGCACAGGCTTTCGCTCGGCCAGCAACTGCTCGTCCGACACGGACGAGAGTTGCTTGTCGATCTTGGCCATCTCGGCGTCCCAATTGCGATCGCTCATCGAACCGTCAGCTGAAGGATTCAGGCGTGGATTCCCGTGTCAGACTATAACGCTCGATCTTCTTGTAGAGATTCGAGCGCGGCATATCCAGCGCCCTGGCGGTCTCGGAGACGTTCCAGTCGAAGGCGCGAAGCTTCGCGACGAGGAAGGCGCGTTCGGCCGCCTGCTTGAACTCCTCGAACGTCGTGCAATCAACCAGGTTGCCCAAGCCTGCCGGCTCCGTGGAACGCCGCCCGACGAGCCGGTCGATGTCCGCGGCGGCAATCGTTGGCGCGTTGGCCAGAATCACCAATCGCTCGATCGTGTTACGCAGTTCGCGCACGTTGCCGGGCCAGTCCAGTTCCGCGAGCCGTCGAAGCGCCTCGTCCGAAATATTGCGTGGCGCCATGCCATCGCGCGCGGCCAACTGTCGTAGAAAGTGGACTACGAGCTGCTCGATGTCCTCGCGACGTTCGCGGAGTGGTGGCACGGTGATCGGGACCACATTGAGCCGATAGAAGAGATCTTCGCGGAAACGGCCTGCGGCGATTTCAGCCTCGAGTTCCTTGTTGGTGGCCGCCAGCACGCGCACGTCAACCTGAATCGCCTTGTTCCCACCGATGCGCGTGATCACACCGTCCTGCAGCACGCGCAGCACCTTCGCCTGCGCGGAGAGCGACATGTCGCCGATCTCGTCGAGGAACAACGTACCCTGATCCGCCTGCTCGAACTTGCCGGCGCGATCACTAATCGCGCCGGTGAACGACCCCTTCATGTGCCCAAACAGCTCACTCTCGATCAATTCCGACGGGATCGCCGCACAGTTCACCTCAACAAACGGCTTCTTCGCGCGCTGCGAACCGCGATGAATCGCCCGCGCGACAAGCTCCTTGCCGGTGCCGTTTTCGCCGGTGATCAGGACGCGCGCCGGCGTCGTCGCGACTTTCTCAATGCGCTCCAGTAACGCACGAATCGCATAGGTCCGCCCGACAATTTCATACCTGGACTCGATCGTTTGTCGCAACCGCTCGTTCTCTTCCGTCAGCGCGCGCGTTTCGAACGCATTGCGCAGCAGGACCAATACGCGATCGGTATCGAGCGGCTTCTCCAGAATGTCGTACGCGCCGAGCTGCGTGGCTTCTACGGCGGTTTGAATCGTCGCGTGCCCGCTGATCATGACAACGAGCACGTTGGCATCGAGAAGACGCAGCCGCTTGAGCACCTCGAGGCCGTCTATACCGGCCATCTTCACATCGAGAAAGACCAGCGACGGCCGGAATTTCTCGAACTCCGCGATGCCTTCGACACCGCCGGACGCGGTGCGCACGTCGTAGCCCTCATACTCGAGGAGCTGGCCGAGCGCCTGGCGGATGCCGGGTTCGTCATCGACGACGAGAATGCGACGCGCGCTCATGGTGCGGGAACCGCTTTGTAGAGGATCAGTCGGCCGTTGGTGACACGCATGTCGGCGATCGTATTCGGGACGCGCACGCCGATGGCATCATCGGCGACGCCGTCCGAGTGCGGCCGGCGTCGAAACGTCGAAAGCACCGTGGGAATGAGGCTCGTCGGCACCGGGAGTCCCTTTACCCGCAGTTGCTCGACGTGAAACTGCGCGAGCCCCGGTCGGACAGGTTCGAATGAACCGGCCAGTTGGATCGTATCGCGCCCGGACATCACCGTGCGTAACACCTTCGCCAACGTACCGTCGCCGGCCAGCAAGCTGATGTCGATCGCTGCACGAATCAGCATCTGCCGGCCCTCGAGCGCGAGTTGCACATCGGTGGCCGACTTGGGCAACTGCAGCCGCACGGCGTTACCCAACAGGGCCGCGAGCTCACCGGCACCGAGCGAGACATAGGCGGGTCCACGCTTTGCCGATAGCGCGGCGATCGGATTCGACGGCGCGAGTTTGGTCGGTTGGATCGTCGCCCAGGCAATCGGTCGCGGCGTCACGGTCGCTTTGGGCTGCTCGGCGCCATTGCGTTTACGGATGGTATCGCGATTGGTATCGCGATCGGCGTCGCGAACGCTCGACGCCGTTGAATCCGACGACACCGCCGATGTGACGCGCCTCGCCGCGCCGCCCGCGACCTCGGAGACCTTCGCTGCGGCTTTCCCCGCCGCCTCTGACAGCTTCGACGGCAGGCGATCGCCATAGAGCCAGTAGCCGACGGCGAAGCCGCCGATCACGACCACCATACAGCCGACGCGCGAGAGACAAGACATTGAGACTGAGAGTCGCGAGTGGTGAGTCGGGAGATTGAGACGGGAGTCGGGAGACGCGGTCTTACACTTGGCGCGTCGGGAGGCTCCCTGACCGCTGCTGGTGCAAGCTCCATGGTCGCGCGGGTGAAGACAAGCGGTTCTACCTCAGCGGCAGTGGTGATGCGGTCGATCAATCCGACGACTCGGCGGGCCGGAATCGCAGGGCCTCGCCGATGTGATCCCGCGTGACGCCGTCGGCGTCGTCGAGATCAGCAATGGTGCGTGCCACGCGAAGGACGCGGTGATAGGCCCGAGCCGACAGCATGAGTCGATCTGCGGCCCGCACGAGCAGCGCGCGCGCGTCGGCATCGAGCCGAGCGACCGGCGCGAGCAATCGCGTCGGCGCGGAGGCGTTGGTGATGCCCGGTTCGTCAGTGTCGCGTCGCATGGCGCCCGTGTGCGCGTAGCGCAGGCGCTGTCGACGACGAGCCGAAATCACCCGCTCGCGTACCACCTGCGAACGCTCCGTCGGCCGATGCGACGCGAGGGCCTCGGGCGGCACCCGCTGGACGTGCACGTGCAGGTCAATGCGGTCCGCCAGCGGGCCGGACAGGCGCGCGCGATGTCGTTCGATATCCGCGACAGAACAGCGGCAGCCGCGATCCGTGCTGCCGGCGTATCCGCACGGACAGGGATTGCTGGCCGCGACCAACGTGAATCGTGAGGGAAATCGGATCGCCCGCGCGGCCCGTGCTATGACGACGGCGCCATCTTCCATCGGCTGCCGCAGTGACTCGAGCGTGCTGCGCGGGAAGAGCGAGAGTTCATCGAGAAAAAGCACGCCGCGGTGCGCGAGACTGACTTCACCCGGCCTCGGCCATCCGCCACCGCCGACCAGGCCCGCCGTGGAAATCGAATGATGCGGTGCACGAAACGGCCGTTCGGCGCGCGCCATCGCCGAGGCGTGCGCGACGTTCAGCAGGCCCGCGACCGAATGGATCGCCATGACGTCGAGCACTTCGTCGTCGTCGAGCGGTGGGAGAATGCCCGGCAGTCGTCGAGCGAGCATCGTCTTGCCAGCGCCAGGCGGCCCGACGAGCAACAGATTATGCGCACCGGCCGCGGCGATCTCGAGCGCGCGTACGGCCATCTCCTGCCCGACCACCTCGCCCAGATCGGCGGTGTCATCGGGCAGTACAACGATGCTGGCGGCTCGCGTGCTCGCGCGCAACGCCCCGTCGGAGAGCGCCGTGACGAGCTCGCGCAACGTGCGTGCTGAGGTGGCGCGCGCGTTCGGCACGCGCTGCGCCTCCGTGAGATTATCCGGCGGCACGATGAGCAACGCATTGCTGGTCGCGGCGACGTGACGCGCCACAGCAAGCACGCCACGCACCGCGCGCAGCTGTCCATCGAGTCCCAACTCGCCGATCGCGCACACGCCGTGCAACGCCTCGGGCGACAGCTGTCCGCTGGCCGCGAGCAGCGCGAGCGCGATCGGGAGGTCGAATCCGGTTCCTGTTTTCGGTGTGTCGGCAGGCTGAAGGTTAACGGTCACCCGACGCGGCGGGATCGTGAACCCCGAGTTGGCCAGAGCCGCCCCGACGCGGTCTCGGCTCTCCTTCACCGCCGTCGCAGCGAGACCGACGAGCGTCCACTGAGGTAGCCCATTGGCTACATGCACCTCGACGGTGATATCGAGGGCGTCAATGCCAAGGACGGCGGCGGAGTGTGCGGCGGCGAGCATGGACGGAGGGTAACCGTGTGTGTCCGCGCGTCCGTCATCGTTTTATTTCCGGTGGTGTTTGCATGCCGCACCGAGCTGCGGTACTCGCAATGCGCGTCTCCGCGCGAACGCTTACAACGCAGAACTGCCGTTGGGGAGTCGCACGCGCAAAAAGTGCGTCCGCATATTGGGTGGCAGTGCCAGCAGACGTTGAATCTGCTGCACGAGTGCGCAATCACTCTCTTTGCGCAGTGCCGATTTCTTTTTCGGTGGCTCAGCTTTTTTCTTGCTCATCCAACGTCCGTCGAAAAATTGAGAGTACCGCTAAATCTTGATCACGCCCCGCGCGTTCCTTGCTTTTTTCATGTCGCGCAGCGCCGCCACGAGCACGTCATGGCCGCCAAACGTCACCGGCCGCGCGCGTGACCGCAGCGATTCAATAAACGGATCCCATCGATCTTGGCCATGAAATCGAACTGTAAGCCGTCGCGATCGTGGGTGATGCGATACAGCTGCGGGGCCGGGTAGATGGGTCGCAGCACCATGGCATCAAGGTCGTCGGCAAGCGCCTTCAATTTCCGCAGGGTCGTGCTCGTTTTTCGAAACATGAAGTCCACATCCAACGTCGTCACCGGCGACCCTTGAATGGCGGCCGCCGCATTGCCGATCATCACCACGTCCAGCCGATGTTTGGCCAGCAGTCGTGCGATAAGGATGAGGAGTGGTTCGGCGTTCATCGTGGAAAAGTAACAACGACGGAATGACGCCTACAACTGCAATGAGGCCGAAACGAACAGATGGGAACTGACAATGTGGCGATCCGATGCCGACTGAGGCCTAGTCGACTCGAGTCGAAGCATCCCCCAATATCGTGACACTCCTCGTGGCCGCCCGCATCGTCAGCCAACTCGTCATGCGGTCCAAGACCCAATCGTCTAACTTGGCGTAAACGTGTCAATGCAGTTGACCGGCGGCAACGCGGATGCCTTGGGCGCCACTGACACCCGCTTTGCGAAGGACTTCGATGCGATAGAGGCGTCCACCACGCACGACAGTTTCGTGCTTCGTGAGTTCGCTGATCTTCTGCGTTGGATCGCCGTTCACGACGAGCAGGTCGGCGACTTTCCCGACCGCGACGCTGCCGTAGTCTCGGTCTTCCTTCATGATGCGCGCGGCGTCGATCGTCGCGATCTGCAAAATCTTTGCGCGCGGAATGCCGGCCAGCTCATACCTCTCGAGTGCACGCCAATAGGTCACGCTCGAACCATCGTCGGTACCCGCCACAAGCACCGCGACCGATCCACCGGTTGAAGGTGCCGTCAATCACGGTATGGTGCGACTTGAGGCAGTCGATGAGTCGCGCATCGGCGGATGGGCCCCATCGGAATCGCGTGGCCTACCGAGTGCTGACGTGTTCGTGTGCTTTCACGAGCGTGCACGAGCGTACACGACACCGTTGCGCTCGGACACGCGCCGTTGCAGTGGTTCCCTCGCCGGGCGTCGTACGGACCGGCCCCCGGGATCACGCAGCCGCATCAGATGCGTTAGTCCCAGAGTCGCTCCACCTGAGCGCACGCCGCGATCTCGCCGTCGCGGGTCATGAGCGGCACGCCGAGCGCCACCGCTGTCGCGGCGATCAGCCGATCTCCGCGCTCGGGGAAGGCGAAGAGATTCTGCGCAGTGCGCACCACGTCCGCGGTGAGGTCGGCCGGAATGTAGACCTTGCTGCCAAGCAGGTCGTCAAGCCACTCCTCGAACGAGCGCGGGAGCTGGACGCGGCCGAGGTGGACCAACTCCCCCACCGCGGCTAGGACGAACGTCGGCACGTAGATGGCCGCCTCGCGCCGGTCGGTCCGCTCGAAGTGGTCGCGCGCCCGCGGGCCAAGTTTCTGGACCCGTCCGCTCGCGTGCAACAGGAGACTGTGCGTATCGGTGACCGCCACGACGCGCGGCTCGCCGCGCCCGGCGCCTGGCTTCTCGCGCTGGGCCCGCGTCACAGGTCGGCAAAACGGTCGGCGGCGGCCAGGCGCTCCCGGTCGCGAAGGGAAGTAACAGCCCCTCGACGTCCCCGATCACCGAGAGCGATCCCGCGAGTCGGAACGCCAGCCCGTCCGCAGCCGGGCCTGGCAGCGAACGGACGGTCTGCTCGAGCAGGCGCACGTAGTCACGGAACTGCGCATTTACGAGCAATGCGCGTCCTTGACGGCCCTTGTACTCGACCTCTACCACCTCGGAGGGATCGGCGACCACAGACTCTAGGAGCGGAAAAAAGTCGTGACGAGCCTGCGTGGCTTTCACCGTCACGGTGTGCTCCTGATGCCCCTCGAGCAGAGCGAACGCGGCGGCGACCGGCGAGAGATTGGGGGACGACATGCAGGACCCTCCTGTACAGGTGTACGTACAACTGTGCATCATCCCCGCCGAATCGCGCACGGGCAATGACGCCCGCCGCAATCGGATGACAGGGATCCGCGCTACACGCGCTACACTCGCACCATGCTTGCCGCCGCCCCTTCCGTTACCGGAATATTTTGCGGGAACGCATTGCAGCGCGGGCCGCACGTCGGCTCGCCACCTGGCACTTCACGATCCACCTACCGGCGCCCACGATGTCGAACCGTCATCACCGTCTCGCGCAGTCTGCCCTGCTCATAGTCGCCACGCTTTCGGCCACGTCTCTGCACGCGCAACCGGCTGCCGCCAACGCCAAGTCGCTGTTGCCCGGACCCAAGCCAGCGGCCGTCGCTGTCTTGAAGAAGTCTGTCGGTGAGTACGACAGCGCTGGCAAGGTGCTCTTCGTGATTGAAGACAGCGCGCGACTGGTGCTCGTCGATACAACGACCGGCAGTACATCGCGGCGCGCCATGACGCGGGCGTCGCTCGCGAGCCTGCACCTCACCAAGCGCGTGGTCGGCCCCGCCGAGGGGAGCAACCAGCTCAAGGTGAAGCCGGTGCGCCGCATTGACGACATTCGTCGCGAAGCGCTGGCGGCATCACCCCCGGCGGAGAAGCCGGCCGCGAAAGCCGCCGATCTGGTCGAACTCACGAAGCTCGATCGCACCATCAAGCTCGAGATTCGCTACGCGACGACGAACAACTTCGCAGGCACGGTCTTTTACGATCAGCCGCGCGCGTTCATGCAGCGTCCAGCCGCCGAAGCCGTCGTGCGCGCGCATCGCGCGCTACGCACACTTGGCTACGGTCTGCTGATTCACGATGCATATCGGCCGTGGTATGTGACCAAGATGTTCTGGGACGCGATGCCGGAAGACAAACATTGGCTCGTCGCGAATCCCGCCGAGGGGTCGAAGCACAATCGCGGTGCGGCGGTGGATCTCACGCTCTACGACGTTAAGAGCGGGCAGCCGATCGAGATGCCCAGCACGTACGACGAAAGCACCGGGCGCGCGCACGCCGACTATCCGGGTGGAACATCGTTGCAGCGCTGGCATCGCGCGCTGTTGCGCAACGCCATGGTGACCGAAGGATTCATCGTGAACTCACTCGAATGGTGGCACTTCGATTTCGGAAGCTGGCGCGATTATGCGATCGGCAACGTGACGTTCGACAAGATCGGGAAGTAGCGGGCGCCTTGGCACGGAAGCGTTGCCGGTCTGATACCGGCTGACGGGTCGAGCTACTCGCGTAGCTACCGGTTCGCGGTGCAAGTTCGTGTATGCGTATCCGCCCCGATTTCCTCATGCCCTCGTGCTCGGCCCTTAACGGCGCCGTATTCTGCGTCGCCGCCCTGGTCAGCGCCTGCTCGTCGCGCACCCCCGTGTCGACGCCGTCGCAAGAGAGTCCGAATTACTCCGTCGCCGGCGCTCTGCCAACGGGTCGGGTGCTCGATCCCGAGGGGACGGTCCGCCCAATCAACCCGTTGACGCTGACGATGCTGCGGGCGCCGCAGCGCCGCTTTGTATTGATACAGAGCGGCTACGACGCGCAAGGATTTCAGATCATCGACACCCTCGGCGTCACCAAGCAGACCGTCAATCAGAAGACGGCGTTCGTCGGCGCGGCGTTCTCACCGGACAGCAGCACGCTCTACGTCTCGGGCGGCGATCGCGACATGGTCTACGTGTATCGCTGGCGCGACGGCAGCGTTTCGCTCGCCGACTCGATCATCCTCGCGCCGCTCAAAGACGACCGTGCCCACGGCACCCGCTATCCCGCCGGGATCGCCGTCTCGCGCGACGGCAAGACGTTGTACGTGGCCGAGAACCTCGGCGATGAACTTGCCGTAATCGACGTCGCCACCAAACAGGTCACGCAGCGCGCACCGACCGGCCCTTATCCGTATGGCGTGCTCGTCACGACGAATGGCACGGTACTCGTCAGCGTGTGGAGTGCATCGCACGTGCTCGCCTTCAGCACGACAAAGTCGGGCACGACGATGACACCGAAGCAGTGGGCGACCGCGCGCCATCCGTCGTCGATGCTGTTGTCGGCGAATGGCTCGCGCCTCTTCGTCACGAGTGGCAGCACGAATCGCATCAGCGTACTCGACGCCGCGTCGGGCACGCTCGTGAGCGAACTGCGCGATCCGCCGCCGAGCGGCCCAGACGAAGGCACGACGCCGAGCAATGTCGCGCTCTCGCCTGACGGCACACGACTGTTCGTCACTGAAGCGGATGCGAACGCGGTCGCGGTCTTCGACTTGTCAGCGAAGACGGCAGGCGTCACCGTCGCATCAGGTCGCGATCAGTTGGTCGGCCGCATCCCCACCGATTGGTATCCATCGGCCGCAGCGGTCCAGGGCAATCGGCTGCTCGTGGCGAATTCGAAGGGGCATGGCGCCCGCCCCAATCCCGTCGATGGACCGGGGCCGCGGAACTCGGCTGAACACAGCGGCGCGGTGCTCCGTCCGCCCGGATACACGCTTTGGCAGATCCGCGGTTCGCTCTCCATCACGGATATCGGGCGCACCGATTCCGCGACGCTCGCGCCGTTGTCGGCCCGAGTGGCCCGCGCCAACAACTGGGGCGCACCGCGTTCGGCGGGCTTTGCGTATCCGCCGATCAAGCATGTGATCTACGTCATCAAAGAGAACCGCACGTACGATCAGGTCTTCGGTGACCTCGCCGACGGCGACACGAGCCTCGTGTACTTCGATCGACAGAACGTATCGCCGAACCATCATGCGCTGGCGGAACGATTCGGTATCTACGATCGCTTTCTCGTCAACGCCGAAGTCAGTCCCGACGGACACAATTGGTCGACCGCGGCGTACACGACCGACTATCTGCAACGCACCGTGCCGAGCAATTATGGCGGCAAGGGACGCAGCTACGATTACGAAGGCAGCAACCGCGGCAAGGTTCCGGATTCTGACGACGACGATGTGAATGCGCCGGTACGCGGTTATCTGTGGGACGCGGCGCTGCGCAACGGTGTGACGGTGCGCAACTACGGCGAGTTCGTCGTCGGCGTCGGCGCAACGCGCACGTCGCCACCGAAGTCATATCGCGCTGCAAAGTTGAGCATACGTCCGTTCACGAGCGACTCGTTCCCCGGTTTCGATCTCAAGATTTCCGACCAGCATCGCGCCGATATTTGGATCAACGAACTGCGCGCCTTCGATCGCGCTGGTGTGATGCCGCAGCTGATGATCGTGCGATTGCCCAATGATCACACCTCGGGCGCGGCGGCCGACGCCGCGACGCCCAAAGCGGCGTTCGCCGACAACGATCTCGCGCTCGGCCGCATGGTGGAGGCGCTCTCACAAACGAAATTCTGGTCCAGCTCGGCGATGTTCGTGCTCGAAGACGATGCGCAGAATGGTCCCGATCACGTCGACAGTCATCGCTCGCCATTTCTGCTGATCTCGCCATGGGCGAAACCCGGCATCGTTCATCGCTTCGCGAACACCACGGACGCGATGGCCACCATGGAAGAATTGCTCGGCATCGACGCGCTGTCGCAATTCGACTTTTTCGGGAAGCCGCTTCGCGACGTGTGGCGTGCGACACCGGATGCGTCGCGCTACCGCGCGCTCGTGCCGAAGCAGTCACTCATTGAGAAGAATCCCGAGAAGACCGCTGCCGCAGAACTGTCCAAGCGCCTCGACTTGAGCAAGGAAGACGTGCAAGACGAGGCGCTGTTCAATCGCGTGCTTTGGATATCGCTCAAGGGCGAGCAGCGCGTGATGCCGAAGCCGACGCGGATGTCGCAGCTGGAACTGATTCGCGCGAAGTAACCTTCAGCGTGCGACGGCGCGGGGCGCGTGCAACAACACCCGCCCTGCTTTCGCGCCGGTTGGCTTCGACGCGGTAACCGCAACCGTCCCGTTCACGATCACCGTCTCGATCCCGACCGGATACTGATGCGGCTCGGCGAACGTCGACTGGTCCTTCACTGTCGCGGCGTCGAACACAACGACGTCGGCGTACGCGCCGACTTTCAACACGCCGCGATCGGTCAGCCCAAGCCGCTTGGCCGGCATACCCGTCATCTTGAATACAGCGGTCGATAAGGGCAGCAGCTTCTGCACACGCGCGTACTCGCCGAGCACACGCGGAAACGTGCCGTACGCCCGCGGATGCGGATGCCCATCCCCCGATGCCGACAACCGGCCGTCACTCGCGATCATCGTCTGCGGATGCACCATGATGCGCCGCACGTCGCCTTCGTCCAGCACATGATAGATCGCGTTGGCGCCACCGTTGTGCATTGCCTCAAGTACCAGCGTCGCGCCGTTCGCCGGCGTTGGCGCCATCTTGCGGCGCGTCGCCCAGTCTTTGAGCGTCTTCCCCTCGAGGGTCTTGTCCCACGTCACCGACGAGAACTGCACGCGCGCTAAATCACCGCCGCCTCGATCGTTCACGATGTTGTCGATGATACCCCGTATGATGCTGTCTTTCAGTGCTGGCGATGCGAGTCGCTTCTCGAACTCCGCGTTGCCGCCGGCCATCGCCCACGCCGGGACCAACACGCCGATGCCAGTATGCGTGGCGGTGTACGGATACTGGTCGATCATCACGTCGGTGCCCGCCTTACGCGCGCTGTCGACCATGGCGAGCGTGACGGCACTCTTCCCCCACATCGCCTGCCCGACCGCCTTGTGATGCGTCAGCACAACGGAAATTTTCGCGCGCCGACCAATCTCGAGCGCTTCGCCGACGCCGTCGAGCAGGCCAATTCCCTCTTTGCGCAGATGCGACGTGTAGATGCCGCCGGAATCCGACGCAACGCTCGCGAGGGCGACGACTTCATCAACGTTTGAATAGGCGCCCGGCAGGTATAGCAGTCCGGTGCTCAGTCCGAACGCGCCGTCGTGCATCGCGCCGGCAATCAACTGCTTCATGCGCGACAACTGCTCGACCGTCGGCACCTTGTCCGACATACCCATCACGGTGCGCCGCACGTCGTTGTGCCCGACGAGATACGCGACGTTGATGCCGATCGTCGCCCGACGCACGGAATCGACGTACGGCGCGAGCGGCAACGGCGATCCGCCATCGGGACCGCCAAGCGCCAGTGTCACCCCCTGGCGCAGCGCACTCTCGGCGAGCGGATACTGCAGCAGCGGCTCGAGGTGCGCGTGCAGATCGATGAAGCCCGGCGACACGATGCGGCCGGTGGCGTTGATCACTGTCGTCGCGCGAGCGCGCGGCAACCCGGTCGCCATCGCGACGATTCGATCACCACGAATCGCGACATCCAATTGTCGCGCGGCGCCGCCCGTGCCGTCGAGCACTGAGCCGCCCACGATCAGCAGATCATAGCGCGCGCTGTCGGCGCGTTGCGCCGTCATCACTGACGGCAACAGCGGCAGCACCACCGACGACAACAGTGGCGCACAGATGGCGACCCACGCGGCACGCGTCATGTGAACTACTGTACCGCTTTTAGCTCGACATCGAATACCAGCGTCGCGTTCGCCGGAATCGGCCCTGAACCGCTGGACCCATACGCAAGCGACGAGCCGATCACGAGGCGGCGCTTGCCGCCGACTTTCATGCCAAGAATGCCCTGGTCCCATCCCGAGATCACTTCGCCGAGTCCCAAGCGGAATGAAAACAGATTGCCGCCCACGTTCGAGTCGAATTTCGACGCGTTCACCAACCATCCCGTGTACAGCATGCTCAACGTGCGGCCGCTGACGGCTTCGGCGCCCGTCCCAACGACCAGATCCTGATAGTAGAGGTTGTCGTTCTTTTTGGTCATCGTCGCGATGTTCACGCCGAGTGACGCCGCGTAAACCTCGACGGCAGGAATGGACGGCGCGCCGGTATTCACCGCGTCATTTCCGAAGCAGGCGGCGACCGTGGTTACGAGGAGCGCCGAGGCGGCGCGTTGGAGCTGATGGAACAGCGATCGGGTTGTCAAAGCGCTCATGGGGACGAAGGGGACTGTGTGGTGAGAGGGCCACCAGAGTGGCGTCACCGAAGTTAGCCCTGCCGTGCATTGCGACGCGAGGTCACCGTCGATACGCTGCCTAGGTGAACACGGACCTCACGTCTCGCCCGGCGCCCCCCGATCCCCCTGCTGAGGGGGCCAGCCTGTTCGTCCTCGAACTGGGCCGCGCGATGCACGAATACGGGACACCCGCGCACCGCCTCGAGAGTGCGCTCTCGGCGGTCGCCCTGCAGCTGGGGCTCACGGCTGAGTTCTTTTCGACCCCGACCAGCCTCATGGTGGGAATTGGCGAGCTCGCCAATCAGCACGTCCATTTGCTACGTGTCGAGCCGGCCGACCCGAACCTTGGCAACCTCGGTCGCCTGAGCGACATCATCCGCGACGTCGTCGAGAGGCGGGTCAGTCCCGACGAAGGGTTGCGCCGGATCCGCGCGCTCAAGGCGCACCCGCCGGCTTGGCCGAAATGGCTCTCACTGGTTGCGTTCATCCTGTCCTCGGCCGCCGTGGCGACCTTTTTGCACGTGCGCGTCGGCGACGTCGCGATCGCGTCCGTGCTGGGGCTCGTCACCGGACTCATCGCGATCAACGCGAGTACGTCGGACACTTGGCGTCCGGTGACCGAACCCGCGGCCGCCTTCGTCGTGACGACCCTCGCGCTCGCGATCGACGTGCTCGCGCGCACGGGCACCGGCTACGCGACGTCGCTGGCGGGACTCGTGATTCTGCTGCCGGGGCTCACCTTTACCATCGCGCTGACGGAACTCTCGACGCGCCATCTGTCGTCGGGTACGGCACGCCTGAGCGGTGCGCTCGTCGTCTTTCTCGGACTCGGCTTCGGCGTCGCACTCGGCGCAAAGTTCGGCACCTCGATCGGCCACGAGTTGCGCGACCTGCTTGGTCGCGACGGCGGCGACTGGCTGTCTCGCGCCGCGCTTCCACGATGGAGCGAGTGGCTCGCGCTGCTGATCGCACCGCTGTCGTTCGCCGTGCTGCTTAACGCGGATAAGCGCGACACCGGTTGGATCGTACTCACCTGCGCCGCCGCGTATCTCACGTCACGCTACGCGGGCGCAAGCATGGGCGAAGAGCTTGGCGCGTTTCTCGGTGCCTTCGTCGTGAGCGCCGGCAGCAACCTCGCCGCGCGATTTTTCAATCGGAATGCGATGGTCACACAAGTGCCCGGTCTGCTGATCCTCGTGCCCGGCAGCATCGGCTTTCGCAGCGTGACCTCACTCCTCGGCCAGCAAGTCGAAGTCGGTATCGCAACCGCATTCCGAGTCGGAATCGTCGGCATCTCACTCGCCGCCGGCATCCTCGCCGGCAACGTCGTAACGCAGTCCGCGCACCGCCGAAAGCACGTAGAAACCAAGCGTCTGGAGTAGTTCGTCTCCCGACTCAGTCGTTCGTCTCCCGACTCAGTACTCCCGACTCGATACTCAGTAGTACTTCGCTCGAGACTCCTCCCGCGCCGCCACCGTTACGCGGTACGCTGGCAATCCCCACGCGAGCACGACGAGTGCCAGCGTCATGCCGACGATCGTGATCCACATCAGCGACCAGCGCAGCGCCGCTTCGTCGTGGAACACGCGGTCGGTTACCAGCGCCACCGCCGTCGGCCCAATCCCGCCAGAGAGTCCGAGAATCAGCTGAAAGAAGGCACTGCCCTGCCCGCGCATCCGCGACGGCATGGCTTCGGCAATCGCGACGTTCGCGGCGCCCCACGGCATGGCGGCGAAGATGTTCACCGGCACCAGCACGGCCGCCGCCATCGTACCTGACGGCAACATCGGATAGAGTCCTGCCAGCACAAGCATCCCGGCGGCGCCAATCATGCCGACACGTAACGGTCCATCGATCATGCCGCGACGCGAATAACGGTCGACCAGCCAGCCGCCGAAGACCACACCGAGCGGTCCAAGCACCGCCGTGAGTCCGCCCTGCAGCGCGCCCGCCTGACCTCGCGTCCAGTGATGCGTGCGCATGAAAAACGCGATCAGCCAGAATCCCATCCCCCAGTTCACCGACGCTGAACAGGTGAAGCCCACGCACAGCGCCGTCATCGTGCGGGCGTTGCGGCGCAGGTACGCGATGACTTGCCGCACCGGCACCTGTTCGACCGCGCGTTCACCGGCCGTGCGCGCCGGCTCTGGCATCGTGAGCGCGAGCAGCGCCACCAACAGCCCGGGCAAGCCGATCAGAAAGAATACCGTCTGCCAGGGATGCACATCGCCGACGATCGGCAGCGTCATCGTGTTCGTCGACGTCGTCTTCGATGTCAGCCACGCACCAAATGCGTACGAAAAGCCCGCGCCGGAAAAAATGCCGATCATGTACACGCTCATCGCGGTACCCAATCGTTTCCGCGGAAACGCATCGGCGATGATCGAGACCGCGGCCGGACTCAGCGTCGCTTCGCCGATCCCGACACCGATGCGCGCGAGCATCAGCTGGCCGTACGAACGCGTGAGTCCCGTGAGGACGGTCATCAGACTCCACGCCGCGGCGCCGATCGCGACGATCACGTTGCGCTTGCGGCGATCGACCAGCCGCCCGATGTACAAACCGAACACGCTGAAGAATACAACGAAACCGAAACCTGCCAGCACGCTGAGCTGGGTATCGCTCAGCCCAAGATCGCGTTTGACCCCATCGCCGAGGGCCGAGAAGATCGATCGGTCGATCGCCCCTGAAATATTTGCGATGGTCAGCACGGCAACGGCGTACCACGCCTGCGCGCTGGTCAGGCCGCCTCGGCCGGTCTCAGGGGCCACGGGAGCAGTCGGTTCGTTTGGTGACATGACCTTCAAGCTGACAGCCTGCACCGAAACGCGCACCCCATCCGACAATCTCGCGCCGTGCCGCTGGCGAATCGTGACTCGGCGTGCGTCTGGCCTTCATCCGCGGTTCGGGAGACATTGCAGCATGCCTGACTCGATAGCGGCTGCCAGCAGAATCGCAGTGATCGACGAGCCATTCGTTCCCGGAGGGGCCTTCGCGTCGATCGACATCGTCGCGGCCGACGCCGTTTCGTCACCCAGTGCGACCGCCGAGGACTCGCGGCACGCGTTGCACGCGGATGAGCGAGCACTCGCCGAGACGATGTCCCCGACGCGGCGCGCGTCGTTCGTCGCCGGGCGGCGCGCACTGCGAGCGGCGGTTCGGCATGTCGCGCCGGACCTCGAGACGTATTCGCTGCTGCGGACACATCGTGGCGCGCCCAATCTCCCGGTGGGTGTGACCGGTTCGATCAGCCACAAGCGAACGCGGGCAATCGCCGTCGCCGCGGCGCACGACGGAATGCAGGTCGGCGTCGATCTCGAGGAACGTCCTGGCGAGCGCGATCTGTCGCGCCCGTCGATCGCCGATCGCATTCTCACGGAGTTCGAACGCGACGCGATCTCCGCACTCGATCCACTTCCGCATCGCGAGGCGACGCTTGTGCGCTTCGCACTGAAGGAAGCGGTGTACAAGAGCATCGACCCGTACGTGGAACGCTACGTACGCTTCACCGAAGTGGAACTCGACGTGCACGTTGACGGGCGCGCGACGGTGCGATTGCTGCTGCCGGAACTGGGCACGAACGACGTGATCCTCAACGCGCACTGGCGCATTGAGGATCGGTGGATCATCGCAATGGCGAGCAGCGCACGCGCATAGCGCATAGCGCATAGCGCATAGCGCATAGCGCACCTATGTCACGGCGGTTGCGTCTACGTTGCGATCGCCTCATGCTGCGCCACGCCACCGCCGAGATACCGCGTCACATGCAGCACGCGAAAGCCGTTTGCCTCGAGCAGTGCACTGCACCGCTGCCAACTGATAAAGTGATCGATGCTGCGCGCGATGTAGCCGTACACGACCGGATCGCGATGCCACCACCAGCCGACCGCGTTACCCGCGATCTGCAGATACCCAAGCAGCAGCGTACGCCAGAGATCGGGCTCTGGCCGATAGAAGTCGAGCAGCACCAGCCGACCGCCGACGCGCAACACGCGGCGCATCTCGCGGATGGATTGTGCGGCGTCGGGCACGTTGCGCACGCCGTAGCCCGCGGTGATCAGATCCATCGAGCCGTCACCGAATTCCAGTGCGGCCATGTCGCCGACGACCGGGCGCACGCGCGAGGCGATATCACCATCACGCTGCGATAGTCGCGCGATCGCGACATCGATCATGCACGGCGACGCATCGAGGGCCGTCACGCGTGCGTTCGGCAGTGCACGCGCGATGCCGACCGCCAGATCACCCGTGCCGGCGGCGAGGTCAAGCACGTCCACCACACTGCCGCCGGATCCCCGTACTGCCGCCGCAATGGCCTCCCGCTTCCATGCGGCGTCCATGCCGAACGAGAACAGTCGCGTGAAGTCGTCGTAGCGCGGCGCAATCACATCGAACATCGGCGTCACGAATGCCTGCTTGCGCGACGGGTCACTCAAATGGGCCTCGAGGTCGAGCGCGCCGAGCCGGACGGGGGCCGCCGCAGCAGGATTTCGGGGTTCGGTCGGTTTCGCCAAGTCGGCCATCAGGTGATCTTTCTCGAATGAAGTCCAGTCAGTCCCGCAGAGGCGCCGCGCGTCGACGTCGTGGTGCCGTAAGCCTCAGCAGCCTCGCGCTGGTCACGGTCGTCATCTCCTGCGTCGTGCTCGTTGCGAAGCGCGCGACGGCGAACTCCGAGAGCGATGCATCGAATGTAGCCTCGAGCAGTTCCACCGTCGCCGGCACCGACACAGCGCCGCAGCAGGCGCCAACCGCCGAACAGGCAATCGGCGCGTTCAAGGTCCTGGACGTGAACGGCCAAGTGATTCCGTTGATCACCAAGGGCCAACCGGCGATCATCATGGTGAGCTCGGTAACCTGTTCATGGTGCAAGCGCGCGCTCAAGGACTTGGGCGAACTGTCGGCCGGACGACCACTGCCCCGACTCAAATTCCTGACGCTTGAAGGTGCTGCGGATGGCGCGCCGATGCTGGCCAAGGAACACATCACCGGCGCCCAACTCATCGGGCCGTCCGGCAGCAGCGATCAGGTCCTGCTCACCTTCCGCTACCCGGGCACGCCCACCTTCGTGGCGGTCGATCGCAACGGTCGCGTCGTCGCGACGATCCCCGGCTATCCGATGCGCGAAGTCCTGAAGCAGTGGTACGCGGTCATGGTCGGCGATCAGGAAGTGCCGTAGCTCCGGCGGCGGTCCAACACCACGAGCGTCGCACACAGCGTGATGATCGTCGCCGAGATCGCGCACCACGGGCAGAAGCTCTTGAGGATGATGAATTCCGCGTACTTGAGCCGAACCGTGAAAAGCACCGCCGGCCAGATCATCAGCTGCATGAGCGTGTTCGGCCACTGCTCCTCTTCGAAACGCGGCAGGGTGCTCACGACCGCCGCCGTGAACAGCATCGCGTAACCGACCGCACCGATGAGCGCGACGTCGATCCCGAAAAACCAGCCGTATTTGCTCCCTTGGACATACTCGCACCCACCGCTGCCGGTGCAGGCGAGCGATCCGGTGAGACCGAGTTTCCAGAGGTGGAGATAGAGCGCGACGATCCCGGAAATGAGGCTCGCCAGCGCGATGCCCATGCGCTTGGTCACGAGAGACGGAACTGAGGGTGAGTCGGACAGCGATCCGACAATATATGCGGTGACCCGGCTACCCACCCTTGCCCCCCAGCGTTCCGTCGGTACCTTCGCGCCTCATGGCCACTCCCAACGCTTCCGCCGCTGAAGCCACGCGCGCGCTCGCTGCGCAACGCTGGCGCATCGCTGCCTCACTGACCGTCTGCATGGTCGGCGTCTACTTCGGCTTCATCGCACTGGTCGCGTATCAACCCAAAATGCTTGCCGGGCTGCTCCACGAGGGGCTCTCGTTGGGCATCCTACTCGGCGCGCTGGTCATCGTCGCCGCATGGGTGCTCACGTTCATCTACGTGTTGTGGGCCAATCGCGTGTACGACCCGGCGCTCGCCGCGCTGCGGTCGCACCACAAGGACGAAGCGTCCGCCAAGGCGGGGACGCGATGACGCAGGCCGCTTCATCACTCGGCACGCCGGATAACGTCGCGATCGCCTTCTTCGCAGGCTTCATCTCGCTCACGCTGGCGATCACCTATTGGGCGGCACGCCGCACCAGTACGACGGAGGACTTCTACGCCGCCGGACGCTCCGTCACCGCGGGACAGAACGGCTTTGCGCTGGCTGGCGACTACATGAGCGCCGCCTCATTTCTCGGCATCGCCGGACTCGTGTCGACAAGCGGATTCGATGGACTGATCTACTCCACCGGTTGGCTCGTCGGATGGCCGGTGGTGCTGTTCCTCGTTGCTGAACCGTTGCGCAATCTCGGTCGCTACACGTTCGCTGACGTCGTCGCCGCGCGACTCGATCCGGTGCCCGTGCGAATTGCGGCGGCGTGCGGCACGTTGTCGACGATCGCGTTCTACCTCATCGCGCAGATGGTCGGCGCCGGCGGCCTCGTGAAGCTGCTGTTCGGCATTCCGTACGAGAGCGCCGTCATCATCGTCGGCATCGCGATGATGGCCTATGTGCTGTTCGGCGGCATGCTCGCGACGACATGGGTGCAGATCGTCAAGGCATTCCTCTTGCTCGGTGGTGCCGCCACGCTGGCGATCCTTGTCCTCTCGCGCTTCGGCTTTGATCCGCGCGTGCTGTTCGCGGCAGCGGCAGCCAAATACGGTGCGGGCGTGCTGGCGCCGGGCAAACTGGTCTCGAACCCACTCGACGCAATTTCACTCGGGCTCGCGTTGATGTTCGGCACCGCTGGACTGCCGCACATCCTGATGCGCTTCTACACGGTACCGGACGCGCGCACCGCGCGTCGGTCCGTCTTCATCGCGACAGGACTCATCGGCACGTTCTACCTGCTGACATTCATCCTCGGCTTCGGTGCGATGGTGCTGGTCGGACCGTCGGCGATCAAGGCCGTCGATGCCGGCGGCAACATGGCCGCGCCCATGCTGGCGGAACTGCTCGGAGGTCGACCGTTCCTCGGCTTCATCGCCGCCGTCGCATTCGCGACGATTCTCGCCGTGGTCGCGGGCCTCGCGCTATCGGGGGCGGCGACCATCTCGCATGACCTCTGGGCGAGTGTGGTGCGCAAGGGACAGCCGAAGCCAGGTGAAGAGCTGCGCGTCGCACGCGTCGCCACGATCGTGCTCGCCTGCATTGCGATCGTACTGGGCATCGCGTTCAAAGGGCAGAACGTGGCCTTCATGGTCGGTCTCGCGTTTGCGATCGCCGCCAGCGCGAACTTCCCGGCACTCGTGTTGAGCGTTTTCTGGCGACGAACGTCAACCGCCGGTGCGGCGACCAGCATGGCCGTCGGCGCCATCTCCACGCTGACCCTGATCGCCCTGTCGCCAGCCGTTCAGATCGACCTCCTGCACCACACGAGCGCGATCTTTCCGCTCAAGAACCCAGCGATCGTCACCATCCCACTCTCCTTCATGGTCGGCATCGTCGTGTCATTGCTGGTGCCAGACGTCGACGCCGAAGCCCGCTACGCGGCGATCGCGTCGCGCATCCTGCTCGGCGCCGACTGAGGCAATGCCTGCTGCCCGCCCTCGGCAGAATTTGCCGAGGGCGTGACGGCACAACGGACGTTTCGCGTCTCTGAGTGAGAAATCGTCTACACCGTGTTTTGCTTGGAAGACCGGGTCCGCGTCGTGCCATTTAGGAGTTATGCAAATCGTTATTAAACAATGACTTAACGTCGCCTATCAGCGGAGAAACAGTGCCGCCAAACCGACCGAAACCGATATGGCACGGCCGTTGCTCTAGTCATCGCCACGACTCGCCGGTGCAGCGAGCCGCGTACGCGCTGATCCGATGTAGGTCTCACGCGGTCATGCTGTGCACCAACCTCGAAACCCATGCTCGATCGATTGGCTTCACGCGCACTGTTCTGGGGTGCGATCGCGATTCTCTCAGGTGCCGGCGGACTGCTGTCCGTGGGTGCTCTTCCGCAATTTTGGCAGTCACCCGTGAGCGAATGGGCGAGTCCGCTGCACTCCACAACGGGCTGGTTACCGACATTCGGCGAGGCTGCACCGTTCCTGTCGCTCGCCGCATTCGCAGTGGCGATGGCCGGGTGGCGACTGCTCCATCGCGAAGTAACGCGCCAAGCGGGCGTCGACCAAACCACACAGGATCGCGTCCGCCAATTGCACGAAGCCATGCAGGCCAGCACGGATGGCATGTTGCTGCTGCGCACGATTCGTAGCCTCACCGGCGAGATCGCGGATTTTGAAATCACCGATGTGAATCCGAGTGGCACGGCCATGCTGCGCACGCCCGCATCATCGCTCGTGGGCCGCCGGCTTCGCCGCGACTTCCATGCGTCGATGACCGACGCCGTGTTCTCTCGATATCTCGACGCCGTCGCGATGCGGCTTCCCATCATGGAAGAGCTGCGCGTCAGCCGCCGACTGTTCGGCGCCGGATGGCTCTATCATCAGGCGGTCCCCACCGCCGAAGGCATCGCCGTCACGCTGCGCGACGTGTCATCGCGAAAACGCGAAGAACGAAGCCTGCGTCGCGCAAGCCTCACTGACGACCTCACGAGTTTGTACAATCGGCGCGGATTCCTCATGCTGTCGGAGCAGCAACTGCGCGTCGCGCGTCGTCAGGAGAAGGACGCCGTCCTGCTGTACGTCGACATGGACGACTTCAAGGCGCTGAACGACAAGTTCGGACATGCTGAGGGGGATCGTGCGCTCACGGCGGTCGGCCGCCTGTTGCGACGCGCCGTACGCGACAGTGATGTCGTCGCGCGCATGGGTGGCGACGAGTTTACCATCATGGCGCTCGACGCCGATCGCGCCGCAGCCCGACTGATCCAGCGCCGCATCGAAGAGCGCATCATGCTCCTCAACGCGACGGGCGAACTCGCTGCACCGCTCTCGCTGACCATCGGACATACGCGCGTGCGTCCAACGGACCCGGCGTCGCTCACCGAGCTGCTCGCCCGTGCCGACGCGCTTCTCTACGCCCGGAAGAAACGCCGGAAACTCATGAACTTGGTCAATGCCCAGGCGCATTCGCACAGCCGGACGCGGCGGCCGTACAACCGTCAGACCAGCGGTGGACCGACGCTGATCGTCCCGCCGGAAGTAGCGGCGATCGCTCGCGCAGCGGCTATGGCTGCTGCCATGGCGGCGGCCGCCCGACTCCCGACGACACCGAACGGATCGCCGTTTCAGCGGACGCACGTGGCATGACGCACGGCGCGACCGGGTGACGGACGCCGCTCGGCGCTTGCCTCTCGCGAGGTGAGCGCCGAGCTTCGTTCATGCCCTTTGTTGCCCGCAATCCCACCACTGGCGAGCTGCTCGACTCGCTTCCATCGCTCGACGCCAACGCGCGCGAAGCACTGCTGGGCCGCACGCATGCGCGTCAACAGCAGTGGCGCTATTGCACGATCGAGGAGCGCGCGCAGTTCATTCGCGCGCTCGGCAGCACACTGACGCGCCATCGCGAAGCGCTGGCACACGCGCTCACGCGCGAGATGGGCAAACCCATCGGCGCCGCGCGTGCCGAAGTCGACAAATGTGCGTCGCTCTGCGTACAAGCGCCGGATATGGCCCGCGAGGCGCTGTTGCCCAAGACGCTCGTCGATGACAATGTCGCCATCGTCACGTTGCGCTACGACGCGTTGGGGACGATCCTCGCGATCATGCCCTGGAACTTCCCGTATTGGCAGGCGCTGCGCTTCGCGATTCCCGCGTTGCTCGCCGGCAACGGCGTGCTGGTGAAGCCGGCACCGTCTGTACCGGGCAGTGCCCGTTTGCTGCAACAGTGCATAGACGAGGCGCGCCTCGACGCCACCAGCGCAGGTGCACCGGACGCGCCCTGCGATATCGCGCTGTTTGAACACGAGGTGCTCGACAGCGTCATCGCCGACCCGCGCATTGTCGGCGTCACGCTGACCGGCAGTGACCGCGCGGGTCGTCATGTCGCGCAGGTCGCTGGTGCGCACCTCAAGAAAGTGGTGCTCGAGCTGGGCGGCAGCGATCCATTCATCGTGCTGCCGGACGCCGACATCGATCGCGCCGCCGCCGTCGCGGTGTCCGCGCGCACGGTGAACTCGGGGCAATCTTGTGTCGCCGCGAAACGGTTCATCGTGTGCGACGACATCTACGACGCGTTCCTCGAACGCTTCGTGGCGGGCATGCGCGCGCTGGTCGTTGGCGATCCTGCCGACGAACGCACGCAGGTCGGACCGATCGCAACCAGCACCGTGCGCGACGGCCTCATCGCGCAGGTTCGCCGCTCGATCGAACGCGGTGCGCGCGCGCTCGTTGGCGGCGATGCAGCTGGACTGCCGGGCTACTTCTATCCGCCGACGGTGCTGGTCGACATTCCCGATGACGCGCCGGCCGCACGTGAAGAACTGTTCGGGCCGGTCGCATCCGTCTTTCGCGTCCGCGACATCGACGACGCAATCACGCGCGCGAACGATTCCCCTTTCGGACTCGGCGCGAGCGTCTGGACGCAGAACGACGCGTGGGCCGAGCGCTGCATCGCCCGACTCGACGCCGGCATGATTTTCATCAACGACATGGTCGTCTCGGACCCGCGTTATCCGTTCGGTGGCGTCAAGCAATCCGGCGTGGGCCGTGAACTCGGACCGATTGGTTTTCGTGAGTTCACCAATCTGAAGTCGGTGCGTCGACTGCATCCTCAGTCGACAATTCGATAAGTCGACGCCACCACGGGCGCGCATCACCCGCGCGTCGCAGCGTGCGCACGACCTGACGCCAGCCAATACGCATCTCGTCGGCGTCGGCGAATCGATCTTCGACGTTCGGCGCGAGCCCACGCCGCAACCAGTCGGCGAGGGCGTCGGCAAAGCCTTCGCCCGATAGCCGCGCCGGCAGCGTGTCGGCCAGTTGCTGCGCCAAGATCATCTCGCCGGGTCCGTCGCCGAACGGCGCCTTTCCCATCAGCACGAAGTACACGATGCTGGCGATCGCGTAGCAGTCGGTCGCCGGCCCCTGCGCCTCGCCGAGCAGCTGCTCCGGCGCAGCAAACGATGGCGTACCGGACGTGCCGGCACGTTCGTCGCCAAGTGCGTACGCGATGCCGAAATCGCCAATGCGCCACCGCCGGTAGCGATCGATCAGAATGTTCTCAGGCTTGAGATCGCGGTGAATGATGCCGCTCGCATGCGCGGCCATCAGTGCCTCGAGCACATCATCGACCGGCTCGGCGATCTCTTCAAACGGTCGTGGTCCGCTGCGCGACACAAGACTGGCGACCGACCCACCTTCGGCCAGTTCCATCGTGTACCACACAACGTCACCGCGACTGTCGGTGTCGTAGATCGGCACGATCGCCGGATGTGCGAGCTGCGCCGCGAGTCGCGCTTCACGGCGGAATCGCGCCACGGCAACATCGTCCATCGCGATGTGCGGATGCAGCACCTTGATGGCGACTTCACGCGCGAGCGAAAGATCGCGCGCGCGCCAGACGCTGCCGAACATGCCATGACCGAGCGGGGCCAGGATTTCGTAGTCATCGCCCGTCGCCCACCGCAGCCGCGATTCGGGCGAATCCAGCGACGCGGGCAGTTCGTCGCCTTCGGGACCGATGAAGACGGGACGCACCGGGCCGTGTCGATCGAGATCGCGCAGCAACGCACCGATCGACGCGTACCGTTCGTCGGGATCCACGTGCAGGGCACGACCGATCACAAGCGCGAGCGACTGCGGACAGTCGCCCCGCAGCAAGGCGAGCGGTGGCGCATCAGTGTCCGGCGGCGACTCTCCCGTCAGCATCGTAAAAATCATTGCGGCGAGTTGCCACTGATCCGATTGCGCCGTCGGCGCCCAGGTATTCGCCCGCCACTCCGGCGGGTGCGCGGACGTCGACGGATCCGGCCGGAGCCCCGCCGGGATGTGATCCTTCGGCAGCACCCACTCCCATCCCATCAACCAGAGCCGGCCGCCAGGCGTCAGCCACACGGTGTACGGTGAAATCGCACCATGTGCCGCGCCGGTGTCGTGCAGATACGCGAGCGTACTGCCGGCCTCACGCAGGACCTGCATCGCGAACTGCACTGCTTCGGGTCCTAAACGCGTGACGCGCGAATTCACCGTTTCGCCGCTGATCCATCGACGCAGGTATCCGGGGCCGCGACGGCTCTCCTGATACGACGCCCAATAGTGGTACGTCGTCGGGATCGACGGATGATTGCGGTGCGCCAGCGCGCGCGCCTCGTGTTGCAGCCAATCGGCATGTGCGGGATCCGGCGCGCTGACCAGCGACAGCGAGCGTCCAAGTGCGTCCACCACTTCCTGATAGTGGCGATGCTGTCGCAGCAGGCCCTCGTTCCCCCACGACCACCCCGGGGGCAATGCCCACGACTCCAGATGCGGAGG
This sequence comes from Gemmatimonadaceae bacterium, assembly GCA_031366985.1. Taxonomy (GTDB): domain Bacteria; phylum Gemmatimonadota; class Gemmatimonadetes; order Gemmatimonadales; family Gemmatimonadaceae; genus Gemmatimonas. The sequence goes on along the minus strand of JANLPE010000107.1, from coordinate 1,203 downwards.
TGGAGACGCGGTGTCGCAGTAGATCGAGCTATCGGGCTCCGATGACATCCCCAAGTTTAACCGTTCCGCAGCTGGAGGTGCACGATCGTTCCAACGCTCGGCGTGCTCTCCAACGAGATCCGTCCACCCCATCCTTCGATGAGCCGACGACTGATCGCGAGGCCGAGTCCGCTGCCGCTGGTGCGCGTCGAAAAATGCGGCTCGAAGACCTGCGGCAACACATCGGCCGCGATCCCCTGCCCGTCATCGCGCACGTCGATCGTCACCAGCGCCGACGAGGTACCTACCGTGACCATCACGGAGCGCGCCTGCGCCAGTCGGGCATTCTCCAGCAAATTGAGCAGTACTTCCTTCAGTTCGTCGCGTTGGCCCAGAGCGATCGGCATTTCACCATGTGGCGGCGTGTCGAGCGTCCACGTAACACCGCTCTCGCCCATCCGTTCGAGGTCCATCACATCACGCACGACCGCGACGACGTCCACGGCCACGGCGGGCGCGCGCTGATCCGGCGCCATACCGTATCGACTGAATGCGCGCGCGATTTCATCAAGATGATCGATCTCGGCGAGCACGCGCGTCACGTTCGTCTCGAGAATGGTACCGAAATCGCTGCGTCCGTCGCCGTACGCACGCCGCAGATGCTGCACTCCAAGCCGAATCGGCGTCAACGGATTCTTGATCTCGTGCGCCACCTGTCGCGCCATCTCCCCCCACGCCAAGATGCGCTGCGCCGACGCCAGTTCCGTCACGTCATCGAGCGTCAGCACGGCACCGCCGGCGAAGCGTGTCAGTCGCCCACTCAGCTGCCGACCATCGATCGCGTGATCGAACGCGTCTTCGTCGGCGTCGCTGCTAAGGAACGCCACGCATCGCTCAGTGACGGCGTCGAGCATGCTCGGCAGCAGTGTCAGCGACGCGCCCGTCTGCCGTAACGGAACGCCCAGCAGTTGCTCGGCGCGAGGATTCGCAATCAGGATGTCCCCGTTCGCGCGGACGGCCAGCACACCGCTCGCGACGTGTTGCAACACCGCAGCGGTACGACGCTGAGCTGCTTCGAGCGCGGCGCGGCTGGTGGACAGGTCTTCAGCCATTCGGCCGAAGGCCCGATACACTGGTGCGAACTCCGACGCCGGTGCACTGCCGAGCATGCGGGCGTCGCGGCCGGCCGCCATCGCCCCCGCCCCCCCGCGCAGTGCGCCGCCC
>JANLPE010000097.1:0-3021 GCA_031366985.1 Gemmatimonadaceae bacterium | reverse complement strand
CGGCGGCGCGCACGCGCGCTCGCTGGTTGTTTACTGCAGCCACGATCCGGATGCCTGCGAACTCGCGGCCAAGACGTTCCAGCGCGATACCGGCATCGAGACGGCGATCACCCGCAAGCCGACCGGCGAGTTCTACGCGCAAATCCGCGCCGAGCGCGCCAACCCGAAGGCCGATGTCTGGTACGGCGGCACGATCGATCCGTTCCTGCAGGCCGCCGCGGAGGGCCTGTTCGTTGCTTACCGGTCACCCGGCGTTGCCGACCTGCGGCCCCCGGCCGGACCGGTCGACACGCTTCGCGTCGCAATCGTAGTTCCATAGGGTGTAACAGCGTGTGATCCGGCGCTCGTGCGCGGTCGCCGTCTAACCCGCGTTGCTGCTGCCACTGCGGCCGATATATTGTGATCAGGACGCACTTTTGTGCGGCCGCAGTGCAGCAGAACGCAGTTTCGTTGAGGCTGTAGAAAAAGCCTCAACGAGGTCCGCCACAGGAAGTCGCATCGCGAAAAGTTCTCGCGCTCCGGACATGCGCCGCGTCGTGCGCGGATTCGGACGGTGTGCCGCCGCCGAAACGCGTCGTTCGTGCACACGCACGTGTGCCTCGGCGCTTGCTCACGCCGCGTAACCCGCGTTGGTGAGCTTCTCGATGTTGTGCACCAGGCAAAAGAGCTGCCACTGGCCGTTGACCTTGGTGCGACCGCGCAGCGTGAAGCGATCGAGCCGCTTGTTGTAGCGCAGATTCCCGAACACCGGTTCCACGGTGGCGAATCGCCGCCCGTACGCCGCGCGACCCGCCGGCGTATCGAGCCGCTGCTGCATGCGCGTCGTGTGCGTGTCCTTGGGCGGCGGGACCGTCGCGACCGGCACCCGCTCACGAAAGAACGCGACGTTGCGCACGGGCGTGGTCTCGGGCGTCCGCAGACACGCCGCGCGCACCGCGCACGGCACGCAATCGCGCTTCGCACCGCGAAAGTGTTCGCCAACGTACCCATTCGTCACATTGCTGGCGCCTTTGCGATACAACGACTTCCCCGCCGGACAGACACAGGTGCGCGCGGTCGCATCGTACGTGAAGTCCTCCGGCGTAAACACGGCCGACTCTCGCGGTATCTCGCGCGACTTGTCATGCAACGGGTCGGGCGCGTTCGTATGATGCGCGCGATCGGCGAACCGCTCGTCGCGTGCCCGCATGTCGGGATCCGCAATGAGGGCCTCGACCTCTCGCGTGGCGAGCGCCGCAAGATTCGCCTCGCTATGGTAGCCGGCATCAGCGGTCAGCAGCGTCGCGCTCGTGCGGAGCGTCGCGAGTGCGTCGACCACCGGGAGCAGCAGTTCCTGCTCGGAGCCAGTGCCGTGCGCCTGCGCAGTGACAATGATCTGGTGCTTGGCATCGACGGCCGCCACGCCAGTGTACCCTTGGATGACGCCTTTGTCCGTCGCCATCTTGGCACTCTCGTTGTCCGTCCGATTGCTCTTGCGCAGCCCGCCCGTCGGCCCGCGGCGATCATCGGGATGCGTGGCGAGCCACGCGCGCAGCTGCTCGGCGTCACGGGTGAGTCGCGCAACCCGCGCCGTCGTCTTCGCGGCGACATCAGGCTCCAGGTCCAGCGCGTCGGTGGCGCGGTGTCGGTCGAGCATGGTCTGCGCCGCCACTTCCAATTTCTCGGCCCGCTGCGTGAACTCGGCGCGCGTGCCACTGCGCTGCTTGGACGCGTTGCTCGGCAGTTTCACGCCATCAATCGCAAACATCTCGCGCCCGATCAGTCCCTGTCCGTCGCACACCGCGAGTACGGCCGCAAAGACCTGCGCAATGTCGTCGCGCAGGGTGCTGACAAAGTGCGCGATGGTGGTGAAGTGCGGGGCCGTCATGCCACAGAGGGCCATGAACGTCACGTGCTCCTGGCAGGCGCGCTCGATGGCGCGACTGCGGACGATCCCGTGCGAGTACGCGAACAGCACCACCTTCAGCAACATGGCGGGCGGGTAGGCGGGCGCGCCGGTCGTGTCATTCCGGAACCGGGCGTCGAAGTGCGTCAGGTCGACCTCGTGGTCGAGCAGGTGGTTCAGCGCGTGCTCGAATGTCCCGGGGAGCAGTTGGCGGGCGAGGTCCACCGCCACGAACTGCGGATTGGTGTCGAGATACTTGTATCGGGCCATGGTGGGGTGCTCGACAGCGAGGAAACCGCGTGGCACATTCCGGCCGGCAGCTACCCGTGCAGCACTTCAAGATTCGTTCCCGAATCAGCGCAGTTCGGGGGTTTTCCTACAGCCTCGTTAGGCGCTAGCCAGCCCCGATGCAGTGGCGGGGTGTGTATACCCGGTATATACTCCCCAGATGACGGATGAGATCCACGACCGACTCGCCGCGGCGACGGGGTTTGAGTGGGATGCCGGCAATCGCCCCAAGGTCCGAGCACGGCATGATGTCGCCCCCGGCGAGTGCGAGCAGGCGTTCTTCCATGAACCCTTTCTGGTGTCGTACGATGCGGCGCATTCCGCTGAGGAGCCTCGGTGGCGTGCACTCGGGCGAACGGCCGCGTCCCGTCTTCTGTTCGTCGTTTTCACCATGCGCGGACCGTTGATTCGCGTCCTCGCAGCGCGCCCGATGACGCGCAAGGAACGAGTGATCTATGCCCACGCCGAAGCGCAGCACGAAGAAGGCGATCCCCCGGTTTAGGTCGGCGGCCGCCGAGCGCGCGTTCTGGACCACGGCCGACTCCACGGAGTATGTCGATTGGGCGACCGCGGTCCCGGTGCGGTTCCCGCAGCTCAAGCCGACGTCCACTGCCATCTCCGTGCGTCTACCAGATGCCCTGCTGATGGAGCTGAAGGTGCTCGCCAATGAACGTGACGTACCGTATCAGAGCTTGTTGAAGCTGTTCTTGGCGGAGCGCGTGGCGGATGAGCGGCAACGAAAGCGTCCGCGCGAGCGCCTAACCCGCGTTGCTGCTGCCACTGCGGCCGTTGGTCGGTGAGCAGGATTACCATCCGTAGGCCGCAGTGCAGCAGAACGCATTTTCGTT
>JANLPE010000008.1:0-10321 GCA_031366985.1 Gemmatimonadaceae bacterium | reverse complement strand
GCCGCCCGCCATCGTCCCCGCGCCACGACTCGCGCCACGACTCGCGCCACGACTCGCGCCGACCGAGGCCACGCGTCGGTGGGCGGCGCTCCTTCAGCAGATCGTCGAGGTGGACCCGCTCGCGTGTCCCACCTGCCACGGCGCGATGCGCATCGTCGCCGTCATCACGCAGACGTCGATGATCGACCAGATCCTCACGCTCCTCCGTGCCCGCGCCGCCCGTGAATCGCACGCCGGGCCACGGAGCCCCCCATCGACGCGGGCCCCCGCGAACCGTGGCACCGCACGCATCCCACGCCCGCCCGTCGACGCCCCGTCGACGCCCTGAGGACGCTGCCCCCGCCGCCCCGCGACCACGCGGGGCCGTTCGGCATGCGCGGCGGTCCCACCGCAGCGGCCCCGCGGTCCCCGCCGGCCTCCGCCGGCCGCGGGTCACCCGCCCGGACCGCCGGCCGAACAGCCCGCGAGGCACACCGGCGCGGTGGCGGTCGCGCCGAAGCCAGCGCCCCGGTGCGCGCAAGGCAGCGGACCGGGGCCGCTACTCCACCCACCCCGATTGAATTTCCTATCGCGAAAGGTTTGTTGACGGACAACATCAAGACAATGCAAGGGCCGTGCTCACCGCTTGATGCCGAGGGCGCGGCGAACGGCTGGGGCCACGATTGTGCCGTACAACTCAATGCAGCGCATCACCTTATCGTGCGGCGTCTGACCGACGGTGAATTGAATCATCGTGCGTTGATGTCCAAAAATCGTGTGTTCATACAGGATCTTGTCGATCACGTCCTGCGGGCTGCCGAGCATCATGGCGCCGTTGGGTGAGCGCTCGAAATCGAACTGCTGCCGCGTTGCTGGTGGCCAGCCGCGCTCTTTACCGATGCGCCCCATAGCATCGAGATACGGCGGGTACGCTGCAGCAATGGCCTCGTCCATCGTGTTGGCGATAAAGCCGTGCGAATTGATGCTGACCGGAACACTTTTAGGTTCGTGGCCGGCGCGTTGCAGTGCTTGGCGAAACAGCTGTACAAATGGCGCGAAGCGATCCGGCTCACCACCAATGATCGCGAGCGCCATCGGAAGGCCGAGTCCACCGGCGCGCATCGCGGAAGCGGGTGTGCCACCAACACCAATCCACACCGGCAACAGTTGCTGCAGCGGTCGCGGATACACACCACGATTCACGATGGGCGCGCGATGCTTTCCCTTCCACGTGATGCGTTCGGTCGTGCGCAGTTTGAGCAGCAGGTCGAGCTTCTCCGCGAAAAGCGCGTCGTAATCATCGAGATCGTAACCAAATAGCGGAAACGATTCGATGAACGATCCGCGACCGGCAATGATTTCCGCGCGACCATTTGAAAGCAGGTCAACCGTCGCGAATTCCTGAAAGAGGCGCACTGGATCGTCCGAACCGAGCACGGTGACAGCGCTCGTCAGGCGGATGCTCCTGGTGCGCACCGCTGCGGCTGCGAGAATCACCGCCGGCGTCGACGCTACGAAATCGGGACGATGGTGCTCGCCGATTCCATACACATCAAGTCCAACCTCATCAGCGAGCTCGACTTCTTCGAGCAGATCACGCAGTCGTTGCGCAGAGGTCGCCGCATAGTTCACGGACGTGTCGGGGTTCGTCTCAACGAACGAATAGATGCCCAGTTCCATGCGTCAAAATCTAACTCGCGCAGGCGCGCCCTACTCGTACGCTAACGCCGCCCGCGTCGTGATCCGCGTCGCTCGCCACGCCGGTACCGCGCACGCGACGAGCGACACCACCAGCACGACGCCCAACCATTCGACGATCCCCGAAAACTCGGGGATGTATGTGAGCGGAACGGGCAGCATGATGCGGCCGAATGCCTTGCCGAGCACGATGCTCACGGGCAGCGACAGTGGAATCGCGAGCGCCCAGCCGAGAAGCGCGATGACCAACCCTTCAATCTGAATCATCATCATGATGGCGCCGTGTCTCGCGCCGATCGCGCGCATAACACCGATTTCGCGGGTTCGTTCGAGCACCGCCATCCCCATTGTCGACGCGAGTGCGAGGCCACCAACGACAATCATGAGCTGCGACATGGCACCGAGAAAACTGGCCACCATCAACAGATGATCTTCGACCACTCGACGCTGTTCGATCATCAGTTGACCGCTTTCCAGAACGAACCCGCCGTCAGCGAGGACGCCGCGAATGCGTTGCATCAGCTCGAGTTGCGACGCGGTTGTGCGCGAGGTCGCGGCCACCACAACGCGGTCGACGCGGCCTTGCAGCGTCATCGCGGCAACCACGTTGCGTGGTGCGTACGCGGTCGGCGACGTACCCGACTCCACCACGCCGACAATCTGCCATGCAGAAAGCTTCCCGCCGATATTCAACGCGACGCTATCGCCGACGTGGAGCGATGGTTCATCGTCGAGCAGCCGCTTGTTGACGACAAGCGATCGTGCGTCGCGGTCGAGCAGCCAACGACCGGCGACCATGTCATGTCGCAGCATCAGCGTGCCGGGAGTCGGCGCGCTGATTGGGAATGCGTTGCCGGTCGTGCTGTCCGCGTGCGCTACGCTGGCGCGGGTCGCGCTCCATGCTTCCTCGTGCGCGACCCCTGAAATTGCCGATATTGCGCGTTCGACGGAATCTGGTGTTGTGGGGCGCGCGAGTTGCAATGAAAGATCGAATTGTTGCACGCCGAAGAGCAGATCGACAGCGCCACGCACCGACTCCTTGAGATTGAGCGCACCGATGTACACGGCGCCGCCGGTTGCGAGTGTCAGCAATGTCAACATCATGCGTTGCCGTTTACGAAACGCGTTGCGAAGCGAGAGCAGCAGCGGACGCGACACGCTGCTCATGCTACCCAGCAATCGCGTGATTCCACCAACACGCGCTGGCGCACCGCTCACCTCGATCCCGACATCGCGGAGCGCGTCGCCAACGGAAATGCGACAGCCGCGCCAAACTGGAATCGTCGCCGCAAGAATGGGGAAGACAACGCCGACGGCGAGTTGCCAGACGAAGATCTGGTTCGGTATCGCAATCCCCGTGGTGCTGAAGTTGAGCATCTCCGCCGTGAACTCCGCGTATGCTCGGCCGATAATTGCCGCGAGTGGAATCGAGATTGCGGACGCAATGAGTCCAAGTGCGCACGCGGGAACCAGGTACATCACAGCCAACTGTTGCGACGTCGCGCCAAGCACTTTCATCACGCCGATCTCGCGCACCTGACCGGCGAGCATGGCTGCGACAAGGTTGATAACGAGAATTCCGCTGAGCAGCAGTGCAATTGCGCCGAACGCGCCCTGTGTGAACAACAGCGAGTTGATCTGCGCGGCGTGAATGTGCTGGCCCGGCACAGGAACGTCGACGTTCATGACACGATAGCCCTCACGTTCGAGCTGTTGCTTCACCTCGTACGCGACGCGTCGTGTGCCGTCACGATCGAGCGTGCGGTCACGCACGATAATTTGCAGTTCGTTGAATGTCGAAGGCGCGCCGAGCATGATGAGTGTTGATGGCGCAGCGAACGCGTATACCACGTGCTCCATCCAGCCAGGAGCCAAGCCAACGTCACGCGCCACGCCGCTCACCGCTACCGTCACCGCTGCGTCATCGCCCATCTGGAGCGTGATGGAATCGCCGAGTGCAACGCTGGCAAAGTCCAGCGACGAGTGTTCGACCGCGACAGCACCCGTGCGTGGCGGCCATTCGCCTTGTTCGCCTACAATCTTGCCGACGCTTGCTGTTGTGAAATCGTCGAGCGCGAACAGTACGAGTGATCGCGGCGTCGGGTCGGCGCGCGTGCGTGCAACGCCTGACACAGTGCGACGTGCCTGCACGGCCGCGATGGCCGGCATTGCACGGATACTTGCAACTGTAGCGGCGCTCACCGAGTCGACGCGCAGGGTCGCCGACGCGGGGTTGCTGGCGTGGTACTCCTGGGCAGTGACGCGACGCATCAGCGACCAAGTGTCGAGCACCGCGCCCGCGCCGGTGAGCCCGACAACAATGGCGAGAATCACAAGCGCCGTGCGCGGCAGATGAAGGCGGAGATCGCGAAACACCTTGAGCCAACGTGGACGAATCACTGACGCACGCGCCGGCGCGGGTTGCACATCACTCTTCATTGGGCACCACTCGGCCGTCAGCCAGTGTCAGCACCCGCGAGGCGTGTTGCATCGCGCGTCGCTCGTGCGTGACCATCACGATAGTCTGCCCTTCCTGCGCAAGCTCGCGGAAGATGGCCAGCATCGACGCTGACGTGCGCGAGTCGAGGTTGCCTGTGGGTTCATCGGCCAGAAGCACAGCGGGTGCATTGGCGAGTGCGCGAGCGACGGCAACTCGTTGTTGCTGGCCGCCAGACAATGTCGATGGCAACTTGTCGCATTGCTTGACTACACCAAGCCGCGCCAGCAGCGACTCTGCGCGGGCCCGTCGCTCGTCTGCCGCGTACGTGCCGCAAAAGTCCATTGGCAACATCACGTTTTCTGCCGCCGTCAGCATCGGCAGCAGTTGAAAAAACTGAAATACGATGCCGACCGCGCGGCCGCGCCACGCCGAAAGCTCGTGCTCGGCGAGTGTATGCACCTTCGTGCCCGAGACCACGATCTCACCACGAGTTGGTCGGTCGATGCCAGCAAGCAGCGAAAGCAGTGTCGACTTGCCGCTCCCCGATTCGCCGACAACGGCAAGAAATTCGCCGCGTTCGGCGGCGACAGACACATCGCGCAGCGCGGTAAATGGCCCGGCCGCAGTTCGGTATTCGTGCGTGACGCCGCGCAGTTCAAGCAGGGGCGCATTGAGTGATGGAGTGGTCATGACCGGAGGTTAGGGCAACCCTGTACCTGCCCGCCACGCCATCAGTTGCCGTTCAACCGTCTCGTACGACCATTGGGCGAATTGTGGCTGTTTCTCCTGAGTGTACGCCGCCAAGGTTCTGCCAAGCGCACCGGATGCACGGGGCATCTGTACGAGTCACAGTGGTTGTCATCAACGGAGACACATGCCTCAGTTCAACCGCAGTATTTCACAACGCACGAACATCGCACTCGTCATTGCCTCACTCGCCTGCGCGTCATCGCTCGCGGCACAACACGCCGGCGCCGCTGCGGCCTCGCCAACGGTTGCGCCAAAAGAGGGAGCGCAATTCGACTTCCTCATCGGGCAGTGGGAGGTTGTTGCAAAGCCGCTCGCAAAGACGCTCGGACAAAGAATCCATGGCGTGCAGAAGTTGCCCGGCGTTTGGAAAGCGTGGCGCGCACTCGATGGATGGGGGATCGAAGACGAACTACGCCTCACTGATGCATCGGGCAATCCACGTCTGCTCACGCACACGATTCGCTACTTCGACGGCAATGCACGCAAATGGAATCTCTCGGCGATCGACGTCTACAAGGGCATCGTCTCTGCGGCCGCAGCGGAGCTTAAGGGCAAGCAGATGATCGTAAATAGTCAAGGGAAAGAGGCAGACGGCGGAGCGTACCTGTCGCGCGGCTCTTTCACGAACATCACAGCGCAGACATTCACCTACCGTCTCGATCGATCGTACGATAGCGGCAAGACATGGACTGAAGGGTTCACGACCATCGAGGCGAAGCGCACCGCAGCAACGGCACCACGTTGACCCTTGCTGCGGAGCGTGTGCCGCACCCACGTTGAGGTATGCCGCGAACATGGATCTGGTTGCAGTTGCTCATCGGCTGGTTACCGATGTGGGCGTTGTATTCAACGCTGATCGTCACGGCGCACCCCGGTTCGACGATACGCATGGCGATCTTCGCCGCTATGCGCGCAATCGCGTGTGCGGCTGTACTTGGCTTTTTGGTGCAGCGCCTTACGCAGCGCCTTCCGTGGCCCTATCCGATGCGCGCGTCGTTTATCGGTGTGCACGCGATCGCCGCGCCGTTGTATGCATTCGCGTGGTTCGGCACGGCATTGCTCGTCGAGGGCTCGTTGCAGATCATGCACCAGAGCGCGCGCTTTTCGTCGGCCGCGCCGGTCGTCCCGTTTCTTGTCCTCGGTGTCTGGCTGTACGTGATGGTCGCGGGAATCACCTATGCGTCAGAGGCAGCGCAGCGAGCGAGCGTCGCGGAGTCACTCGCGGTCACATCACAACTCGCGGCACTCCGCTCGCAGCTGAATCCGCACTTTCTCTTCAATGCGCTGCACACGGTGGTTCAGCTCATTCCCCAAGCGCCAGCGCAGGCAACGCACGCAGCCGAACAGTTGGCCGGACTGCTGCGAACAAGTCTCGAGGAAGATCGCGATCTCGTGTCGTTGGCCGAAGAATGGGCGTTTGTCGAGCGATATCTCGAACTCGAGCGCATTCGTTTTGGTGACCGACTCAACGTGAACGTGACAATGGACGACAACGCGCGCGATGTACTCGTGCCGAGTTTTGCACTCCAGACGTTGGTGGAGAATTCGGTGCGCCACGGTGCTGCGCCGCGTATCGAGCCGACCACGCTGAGCGTCGACGCGACGGCATCGGCAAAGGTCCTGACTCTCACTGTCAGTGACGATGGCGTCGGGAGTAACATGACGCAGCTTGCAACTGGTGGGACGGGACTCGGCCGACTCCGCGATCGACTCCGCGCGCTGTTCGGTGATCGGGCACAATTGTCGATCACTTCCAAGCCCGGTCATGGTTTTGTCGCGACGCTGCGCGTTCCGCGTGAAGCACCCGACGCCGACGAATACAACGCATGAGTGGCGCTCGATTGGTCACCGTTCTCATTGCCGACGATGAACCCATTGCACGCGCCGGACTTCGCGCGATGCTGGCAACGGTCGAGTGGGTGACATGTATCGGTGAAGCGGCGAATGGTCCCGCTGCAGTCGATGCGATCAACACCCTGCGTCCTGAGCTCGTTTTTCTCGATATCGAAATGCCAGGCCTGATCGGTACCGAAGTGATGCGTCGTGTCGAGCATCACCCGCATCTGATCTTTACCACTGCATGGGCGCAGCATGCCGCAGCGGCGTTCGAGCTTGGCGCACTCGACTATCTGCTCAAGCCGTTTGGCGCCGAGCGACTCGCGCTGACGCTAAATCGGGTGCGCGCGACGATCGGTGAGTCGGATACGACACCCGCGCTCGATCGCTATCGCGAGTCGCTACGAAGCGGGCCAATCAGTCGACTGTTCGTACGGTCCGGTCGGACGATCATTCCCGTCTCTGTCGACGAGGTATCGTGGTTTGAAGCCGACGGTGACTACGTCGCTATTCACGTCGGTCGTGCTCGCCATCTGGTACACGTATCGCTGTCGCGACTTGAAGCGCGCCTCGACGCGTCGCGCTTTGTTCGCATTCACCGCACGAGCATCGTCAATCTCGATCGCGTGGCGGCCTTCCGAGCCGTCGAAAAGAGTCGCGTTGTTGCTGAGCTTGACGATGGCACACGGCTCGAGGTCAGTCGTAGCAAAGCGAAAGAATTGCGCGAGCTCAGCGAATAGCGTTTGGTCAACAGCGCCACCCGCTGCGGACACCATCGCGCTCACCGGCCGATCGCGCTATCTGAACTGAAAAGCGAAATCGTAAAAGTGCTTCTTGTCGGTGATGGTGATTGTCATATTTCCCGAGAGTCCAACCAGCTCACCCGTGCCGGAATCGGCCACCACGGTGATGCTCTGCACGGCAACGCCGCGATCCATGGTCGAACTGTGTTGCAGAACGAACGTGCCGCGTTTTCTCATCAGTGTGCCGTCGACGCGTTCCATCGCGACGTAACCGGCCGAGCCTTTCACATCCGGGCTGCTGAAGGCGAGCATCTGTCCAAGGCTCTTCGCTTCGAGATCGCCGTGAAACTGTTTGTCGATCGACATGCGGCCGATGTTTGCATCGCCGACATTCTCGACGTGGGCCTGCGGAGCGAGAGCGACGTCAAACGGGCCATGGGCATGCATAGTCATGAGCGAACCGTGCCTGAGGTTGGATGAATTTGTGTGCGACCGCGCCGACAAGGGCGCCGCGATGGAGTGGCCTACGAGCGCAGCACCGGCCACGAGCAAGAGCGAGGCTGTCATCCAGGTTCCGGGTCTTGGGTATACTCAAGGTGTAGCACCGCCCCGAGGTGCGATATTGTAGAAAGACGTCAGCCCATGATCAACCTCAAAACCGTCCCGCCCCGCGGAGTACTTTCAACCACTCACGATGCGTCGAGATTTCGCCACCTGCACGTGATCCCCGCTGAATCGTTGCGACCGTTCGTCGAACATTTCTGGATTGTCGTGTGGGAGTCGGACGACGGCGTGTCGCATGAGGTCGAAACGCTCCCGCATCCGAGCGTGCATGTCACTGTCGAAACCGGACATTCAGGAATCGGCGGCGTGCGCCACGGTCGCTTCGTTCGACAGCTTGAAGGGTACAGCCGCGTGTTCGGCATCAAGTTCCGACCAGGCGGTTTCTACCCGTTCATACAAACACCAGTTTCGACGCTTTCCGACAAGGTCGTTCCACTCACGCGCTACTTTGCCGACGATGGTATCGCGTACGAACAACGAATGCTCGCCGCGCAAACGGACGATGAGCGCGTCGCCGTTGCCGAATCATTTTTGCTCGCGCGTCTCCCTGCGCGCGACGCGGAAGTCGAACACATTACGTTGCTCGTCGAGCGCATCATCGACGACCGGACCATCACGCGCGTGGAACAGCTTGCCGACGAATGCGGCCTGTTGGTGCGTACGCTGCAGCGCCGGTTTACGCGCTACGTGGGCGTCTCGCCCAAGTGGGTGATCCAGCGCTATCGCCTGCACGACGCGATCGCGCGAGTCGCCGAAGGGCAAACCGTGAATTGGGCAACGCTTGCCCTCCGCCTTGGCTACTTCGACCAGCCCCACTTCATCCGCGACTTCAAAACACTCGTCGAGCGCACCCCTGGTGAATACGCCGAGCACTGTCAGGCAACCCTTGGCGGGAAGGAGGGTGACCACGCCTGTAGCTCATTACCTCTCCAGACGACTTCCGGACGAGACACCGACCTCGCCGGCCACGATCGCCGGGAAGCTGAGCGCTGGCGGCGGCGTGCTAAGCTTTACGGGCATCTGACCGACGATCGATGAACCAGCTTTAACTGCTCGAGTTGCTGGCCCAAGGAGTGCCCCTGCCTGCGACGCTCGACGCGCTCTTGCGCGTCATCGAGGCAGAAGCGGGAGAAACACGCGGCTCGCGCCCGTGCCGCACCGGCAGGTGGTACTGACCATCCCCACGCGGCTGCGCGCCTACGGTCTCTACCGCCGCCGTCTGCTCGGCGAGATCGCCCGCGTCGCCGCCCGCACCGTCACGGCCGCCATTCGCACGCGGACCGGCGAGCGTGAGCTCGCGGTCGGCATCGTGGCCTGCGTGCAGACGCCTGCCTCGCGGGCCAACTGGCATCCGCACCTGCACCTGCTCGTCACCGACGGCGGCTTTCGGCCCGACGGGACCGTCGTCACGTGGCCCGCCCACGACACCGCCCGACTGACGGAGGCGTTCCACCGCGCCGTGCTCCGGCGCTTCGTCCGCCTCGAACTCTTCGACGAGGACCAGGCCGCCGGCATGCTGACCTAGCCGCCCTCCGGCTTCCATGTCCATACGGCCGTCTGGGTGCCTGAGGATGATCGCGCGTTCGCCACGCGCCTCGCCCCGTACTGCGCCCGCAATCCGGTCGCGCTGGAGCGGCTCACCTCCGACCGCGCCGCGAAGGCCGTGACGTACCGGTCCGACACGTCGGACGGTCCGACGGCGGGCACCGAGACGGCGGGCACCGAGACGGCGGACCCGCACGAATGCCTCGCCCGGGTCCTGGTGCACCTCCCTGACCAAGGCCACGTCACCACGCGGTACTACGGCTGGTATGCGAATCGCCCCCGCGGCAAGCGGGGGAAGACGGCGCCCGCCGCCACGGACGGGCCGCCCGCCATCGTCCCCGCGCCACGACTCGCGCCACGACTCGCGCCACGACTCGCGCCGACCGAGGCCACGCGTCGGTGGGCGGCGCTCCTCCAGCAGATCGTCGAGGTGGACCCGCTCGCGTGTCCGACGTGTCGCGGGCCCATGCGGATCGTCGCGTGCATCACGCCGGCGTCAGTGATCGACCAGATCCGCGCCCACCTCCGGGCCCGCCCTGCGCCGGCGGCCCACGCCTGCGCGCGGAGCCCCTCATCGACGCGGGCCCGCGCGAACCGGGGCACGGCACGCGCCCCGCGCCCGTCGGCCGACACCACGACCTCCGCGTAAGGACGGCCCCCCCCGACGCCCGCGACCACGCGGGGACGTTTGGCGTGCGCGGCGGTCCCACCGCAGCGGCCCCGCGGTCCCCGTCGGCCTCCGCCGGCCGCGGGTCCCCCGCCCGGA
>JANLPE010000018.1:0-28685 GCA_031366985.1 Gemmatimonadaceae bacterium | reverse complement strand
AACACCGACACGATCGTTGCCAAGAACGCCACGCGCACGCCGCGCGCGCGGTACATTTGACCCGCGCGATTCACGAAGGGTCGTCCTCATCCTCACCGGAAATAACAATGCGCATCAATACCCGGCTGCTCTCGCATCTGGTTGTACTTGCCACCGTCGTCGCCTCGGCGGCCTCAACGAACTGCGACGCACTGAAAAAAGAGATCGCCGACAAACTCGATGCCAAAGGCGTGAAGAATTACACACTCGAAGTGGTGACGACGGCAGAAGTCAAAGACGGCATGAAGGTGGTCGGCAGTTGTGAGGCGGGCGCGAGAAAGATCGTGTATTCCCGCAAGTAGCCGCTCGTTCTGCGGCCGCTCAGCTGATCCACGTCCCGATGAATCCGGAACCGAGGGCCGAGAGCAACGCGAAGAGAGACACCAGCCCGAGAACGGCAGACGCGCCGCGCAGGATGCGCCACGGGAGCAGCGCGTGGCGCGTCGGCGGCGACGTCGCATCCACAAGGCGCTGCTCTGAGAGCGACCACAGGGCAAGCATCACGAGGCATATGCCGCCGAGCGCAAAGAACGGCCAGCCACGCGGATGCCGAAACAGCGATACACCGACCTGCATGAGCCCGGCAGTGCACTGAATGAACAGCCAGCGCCGCGGGATCGCGCGTGCCCGTTCGCGGAGCAGGACACCGAGGGTGACGTCGTCGTTCAATGCGGGAAGTGGCATCGGCCGATATCGGTAGGATCGTAGACTATGGCGTAACTATCGACGGCTGCGTCACCGACGCCAGAAATCGCTCGGTCACATACCGCGCCAGTTGCCCGCTCGGTCCGTTCGGCACGGTATCGAACGCATGCTCGGCCCACGGAATCTCGACATGTATCACCGTGTTGCCTTCGGCGCGCAATCGCCCCGCGAGCAGGTCACCGAAACGCGGTTCGACGATGTGATCGCGACCGCCGTAGATCAGTAACGTCGGCGGCAGATGTCGCGTCACGAACGAAATAGGTGACGCGGCGCGATATCGCTCCGGCATCGCATCCGGCGTGCCGCCCATGAGCGCCTCCTCCACCGGCCGCACTTGCAATGGATCGGGCGAAGGGGGATGCCGATACCCTTCGACGAGATCGACCGGGCCGTAGTAATCGATCACGCCGCGAATCGGTGGCGCATCGGGTGCATAGGCCGCCAGCATCGCCAGATGTGCACCGGCCGAGCGACCTATTAACACGAGACGCGTCATATCAGCGTTCCAGCGCGCCGCGTTCGCATTCAACCACCGCAACGCGGCGCGCACATCGTCGAGTGGCGACGGAAAGCGATACTGCGGCGCATGCCGGTAATCGATCGCGAACACGACATAGCCCTGCGCCGCGATGTAGGTCGCGAACTCCGCAAAGTCGCTTGGCTCACCGCGCTGCCAGGCGCCACCGTAGATCTGCACAAGCACCGGATGCACGCCGGCGGTCGTCGGTTGATAGACGTCGTACGTCATCGATGCACCACTCGCGTCGACGATCCGCGCGCGGCGCGTCAATACGGTATCCGAAGGCACACCGAGTCCGCGAAACAGCGATGCGACCATCAGCGGTGCCGCGCGAAAGTGTGCGCGCTGCACGGCTGGTATACGCGCGAGATAGTCACCGCCGAGTGCGAGCCGCAGCGACTGCTCCGCGTTGTCGGCGACCGCGTGAAATCGCACGAACGGCGACGCGGACAGGCCGATCGCAACGACGGCACAGAGCGCTGCCCATCGAGCACGCGCCTGCCGACGGACGTCGACGAGCGCCAGCAGCCATGCGATGGCCGCCACGAGCAACAGCAGCGCGCTGACTTCCGGCGCGCCGACCGCGAGCGGCAGGAGCGCGCGATTGGGCGCCGGCACCACAATCCACATGGCAACAAAGGCCGCCGGCACGGCAAGACCGAGCGCAAGCCAACTGCGGAGTGCGGGACGGCTCACGGGGCGGGTCAGGGCTCGGGAAGTCATCGGGGTAGGATCGTCTCCGGTCATGCGGTCCGCCAGCGCTCATCGCTTTTGAGGCGCGCACGCCATAGCTGCGGCGCTGACGGGACGCAATTTCGCGATGACCAATTGTCCTGCAGAATCAAACGATGCGGAGTTCAGGATCTTGCACTGATGTACCGACGAGGCTGTGGGTCATGGCCGGAACCGGACTCAAACCGTTTGTCGTCTGCGTCGCCTGTTGTTCACGACACCGGAGTTCGCGCAGCGCGCGGTGCACGCGGTGATGACAATTGGTGGTACGGCGTGCAGTATTGCCATGCTCGTGCTCATGCCGGTGTAACGTCACGGATCGTCCGACGGCACCGCCGCTCTTCCCACCGATCGCACTTTTCATGAACGACACTTTGCCGCCGACCACCCACCTCACGGCGCATCTCGACCCGTCTCCGGTCGAAATCGAGTCCGCGATCATCGCTGGACTCCGCGCGTTCAACGCCGAACACATTCCACCATCGCCACCAAAGCCCGTGGCGGTCTTCGTGCGCGATGAGACCGGCGTCGCAATCGGCGGGCTCGAAGGGGTGCTGCGCTGGGGGTGGCTGTACGTCAACCATGTCTGGATTCCGCAGTCGCTTCGTGGCACCGGCGTTGGCAGTGAGTTGCTCGAGCGCGCCGAAGCATTGGCACGCGAACACGGCTGCATCGGCTGCTATCTCGATACGTTTGATTTTCAGGCATTGCCGTTCTATCTGAAACACGGGTACGAACGATTCGGCACACTGGAAGGTTTCCCGACCGGTTCACGTCGGCACTATCTGTTCAAGCGCTTCGACGAGTAGGCGATCGCGTACGCGATCGAGTCGGCGATCGAGTCGGCGATCGCGAGCGGCTCGCGGTTAGCTTATTCGGAGGGATCTGACCGCACTCGCACCCCGCCCGATGACCAAGACGCAGCCCGGCAATTATTTCGAAGACTTCTCCGTCGGGCAGGAGATCGTCCATGCGACGCCTCGCACCGTGACCGATGGCGACGTCGCGATGTACACCGCGCTCTACGGCGGCCGCTTCGCCGTGCACTCGTCAGCACCGTTCGCGCAAGCGCTGGGTTTCGAGCGGACGCCGGTCGATCCGATGCTCGTTTTTCACATCGTTTTCGGCAAGACGGTCGCCGACATCTCGCGCAACGCCGTGGCGAACTTGGGCTACGCGGACGGACGCTTCGGCGTGTCCGTCTCCCCCGGCGATACGCTGTCGGCTGTCTCGACCGTGATCGGCGTGAAAGCCAATCGCGATGGCATTACCGGCGTCGTGTACGTGCATTCTGTTGGTCGCAATCAGCACGGTGCCATGGTGGTCGATTTCGTGCGTTGGGTCATGGTGAACAAGCGCGACGCGGCCAGTTCGGCGCCGGACACGCACGTGCCTGCGCTGCCAGAGTTTGTGCCGACGTCGCAGCTGCATAGTCCGGTGCGTCTGACGCCGGGGCGATTCGACTATCGCCTATCCGGCAGTCCGCATGTATGGGACGAGTACGTCGTCGGCGAGCGGATCGATCACGTTGATGGCATCACGATCGAGGAGTCGGATCACCTGTTGGCGACGCGGTTGTATCAGAACAGTGCGCGAATGCATTTCAATCAGCAGCTCGGGCGTGACGGCCGATTTGGTCGCCGCATTGTCTACGGCGGACACATCATCAGCGTGGCGCGAGCACTGTCGTTCAATGGACTCGGCAACGCGTTTGCGATGGCGGCAATTCACGGCGGTCGCCACATCAGTCCGAGCTTCGCCGGCGACACGATTTACGCGTGGTCGGAAATCATTGCGAGTGAATTGCTGCCCGGTCGTGAAGATCTCGGTGCCCTGCGTGTCCGCACGGTTGCGCTCAAGGATACACCGGCATCGACCTTTCTCTATAAGGACGTGGCGGGCGTGTTTGAGCCGTCGGTAGTGCTCGAGTTCGACTACACGGTGCTGCTGCCGAGGCGGTAGGCGGTAGGCGGGAGCAGGGACGGTCGGCGGTACAAGGGAAAGATCCGGTCGAGAGATCCAGCTCGAGGTGAGCGGCGTAGCTCTGGTGTCACCGTCACACGGTGCGCTCGAACCCCGAACGCCCACCTGCTCACACGACTCCCGGATCTCCCATATGTCTCTTCCTACCACCCGCCGACGCTCCCGGTATGCCGTCGCGCTCGCCGCGATCGGCCTGATCACCATCGGTGTCGCGACGCAACGCGTGCGCGCCTCAGATCACCAGGACACGCCTGAAGTCGAGCTCAATCCGCGCATGGACATCAATGATGTCTACGCGTTCCCAGGCAGCTCGGCCGACCGTATTGCACTCATCATGACGACCTCGAGCCCGATCGCCGGACAGAGCGCGTCTTTTGATCCGAATCTGCTCTATCAGCTGAAGGTCGATAACAGCGGAGACGCGGTCGAAGATCTCGTTTTTCAGGTCACCTTCGACGAAGGCACGGGCGCGAATCAGAAGTTCACGATCCGCGGTCCGGTCGCCCCCGGCATGACGGGCACGAAGGCGACGCTCGTCAGCACCGGTACGGTCACGACCGGCAACGTTGGCAGTGTCGCCGGCTCCGCCACGGGAATTCAGGCCTTCGCCGGTATCAAGGCCGATCCATTCGTTCTCGACCTCGAGCAGTTCTTCGCCATTCTGCCGGACCGTCGCCCGTCGACTGGCTCGCTCTCCGGACCGTCAACACCGACTGCCTCGGCGTTCCGTAACCCGGGCGTCGACTTTCTCAAGCCGTTCAATGCGCTCGCGATCGTGATCGAGCTGCCGAAAGCCCTGTTGCAGCCTAGCACCGACGCCGGCGCAAAGTTCGGCGTCTGGGGCACGATCAGTCGCTAACGCACCATTGCGGGCGATCTGTCGGACCTGATCCGTCGCCCGCGATCACTTACTCATACCGGATTCACTCTCATGCGTCTTCTGTCACTTACACGGTTGGCGAGCGTCGCGCTCGTGCTGCCGCTGGTCGCGGCCTGCTCGGACTCCAAGGACAACAGCATCACCGCGCCAACGACGACTCGCGTCTACTCGCAGATCGAGCGCCTTGGTAACCCGCTGGTCAGCGAAGTCTTCTTCATGAAGCGCGACCACGGCCTGCACAACAACACGGCGCCGGCGACCGATGTCGTCAACGGCTTCGGCGATAAGATCAAAGCGTTCACGAACGCCTTCAATCGCGGCCCCACGATCGCCAACACGCTCGCGGCCGTACTCGTGCCCGACATGCTGTTGGTATATCCGAATCGCGCCGGCAGCAGCGCGGGCTGGCTCAGCTGGGCGCTGGCCAACGGCTACGGCGGACGTACGCTCAAGGATGATGTCGTCGATGCCGGACTGACGGCGATCTTTGGCAATCTGCTCGACCCGGCCGCGACCGTGCTGCCAGGGCTCACGTCGGACAACGTCAGCATGAGCGGACGCAGCTACGGCACCACGTTCCCGTACCTCGAAGCGGCTCGCTGATCATGACACGTCCACCCTCACGCCGATTGCCGACGGTCCGTATGGCGACGATGGGCATCGCGGCACTGTTACTGGTCGGCGTGACGGTGGTCGCGACGCAACGCCTGCGCGTACGAGCGCCAGTCGTCGCACTCCACGATGCCGGATTCGCCGAACTCGCGCATCGCGATATGGAAATCCGCGTCTGGAATACCGCGCTCACGGCCGACCCGGTCAGTGCGCTGGTACTCGGCCAGTTGGCGGCGCTGCACCTGCAGCGTGCTCGTGAAGGCGGCGGATGGCCCGATTATCTCGTCGCCGATTCGCTGGCCCGACGCAGCTTGCAGCACCGTACCAATCGCAATAGTGCAACCGTTGTGACGCTGGTGAATGCCCTGCTGGCCCAACACCACTTCGTCGAGGCGCGTGATGAGGCGGTTCAGCTCGTGCAGCGCGAGGGAGACATCCCGGAGTATCGCGCGCTGCTCGGTGAAGTGTCGATGGAGCTTGGCGACGACGACGTCGCGGCCGCGATGTTTCGGTCGGTGTGGGAGCAACGCACGCAGCTGTCGATGGCACCACGCGTAGCACGCTGGCTGGAACTCACCAATCACGTCGACGACGCACGCAATCTGCTCACGACGGCACGGGACAACGCCGTCGCGACGCGCACCATCGCGAGCGAAACACGGGCGTGGTTTGAATTGCGTCTTGGGGATCTGGAGATGCGCGCCGGGAATCTCCGCCGCGCGAAGTCTGCGTATACCGCGGGCTTGCAGATCGAACCGGGTGATCCGCGACTCTTCTCGGCGATGGCGCGCCTCGCGATGGCGCGGTACCAACCACGCGAAGCAATTACGTGGGCCGAGCGCGCGATCAACATGCAACTCGACCCGGCAACCTTGGGTCTCGTCGGCGATGCCTACACGGCCATCGGTGACAGCGTACAGGCGGCGACGTACTACCAGACGCTGAATGTGGCCGTCGCCTCACAACCCGGCGCATACAATCGGGCATGGGCCCTGTCACTGCTCGATCACGACATTCGTGTCGATACCGTCATGGTGAAGGCGGCGGACGAACTGCGCGATCGCAAAGATGTCTACGGCTATGATGTGATGGCGTGGGCGTTGTTCAAGGCCGGCCGCATCAACGACGCACACGACATGATGCAGCGCGCCATGCGCTTTCACACGCCCGATCCATTGCTCGAACGCCATGCTACCGCGATAGCCGCCGCGACCGATGCGTCCCGGGCGCATCGGATCACGGCCACGTCAACGGGCGAGCGGTAACCTCATGTCGGAGCTCTGGGCATTTCTGCAGATCGGCTTTCAACACATCGTCGCGCTCGACGCGGCCGATCATATCCTGTTCCTGCTGGCGCTGGCGGCGATTTATCGCGGTCGCGACTGGCGTTCGGCGCTCTGGGTGATCAGCGCCTTCACCGTCGGCCACTCGATCACGCTGGTGCTGGCAGTCACGAACATTCTGACGTTGCCGAGCAATGTGGTGGAATTTCTGATTCCGGTGACGATCGTGGTGACGGGCATCGAAAATCTGGTGCTGCGCGAGCGGGCCGCCTCCGGGCAGCACGCGCGACATCGGCCGATACTGGCAGGTCTGTTCGGACTCGTGCACGGCGCCGGTTTTGCCGGCTATCTCAAGAGCCTGTTCGTGGCGCAAATTGCGTTGCCGTTGCTCGGCTTCAACATCGGCATCGAGTTGGGCCAGATGGTGGTGCTCATCGCCGCGGCCGGCGCATTCTGGCTTGTCGATGCGGCGCTCAAACTGCTGCCGGTCCAACACATCTCGCGCAACGTGTATGTGGCGCGACTTGTGGCCGTCTCCGCCGCGATCGTAGTCGTTGCCAGCGGTTGGGCCATCGAACGGTTGCCGCGATGAACAGACGCCGCAGTCTCACCTACTCGTTTGTTTCTCTCCTACTGTCCTGTCTTGCACCTCGGGTCTCACACGCTCACCCGATTCACACGACGATGACCGCCGTCTCGGCGGACAAGTCCGGCATCACGTTCTCCGTACGGAGCTTCGCTGACGACTTTTCGGCGTCCGTGGCGCTCTTTGCCGGTCGAACGCCGCCGACCGACTCGTCGGTCACCGAACATGACGTGGCGTCGTATCTGGCGGCGCATCTTCGCGTTCTCGACGCGCGAGGGCAGGCGCTCACGTTGCGTAGCTGCGGCACTACGCGTGCGCGCGAGCTGTATTGGCTCTGCGTACGGGTCGATGGACCGACCGATGTCCGTGTGCTGCGGGTCGAGAATCGCATCTTGACCGAGCGCCACGCGGATCAGGTCAACATCGTGCAGGTGGATGCCTCCGGTGTGCGGAAGACGATATTGTTCACTAAGCGTTCGCAGGCGCTCCCGCTCTCCGGCTGACAGAGCAGGACGCCGCCGCGCCTAGCCTTCGTCGAGCACTCGCTCGGTCCTCTGCGAGCTACATCGCGCCGGACGCGTGCTGCTTCTTTTTCACGGCGTCGATAAACTTCTTTGCGTCGGTCTCGGCGAAGATCGAGTTCTCGCCGCGATTGCCGTCCGCATGAATGTTCACGTTCTTGTCGCGCGTGTCGAAGCGGATGTGGCCGTCTTCGAGCCGGAGGTTCTGCACGTCTCTTGCCGGAATGCGCACCACAAATCCCATCGCGCCGCTGACCGCCGCGCCGACGGTTTTGGCGATCATGTTGCCGATCGCGCCCTTTTCGGCGGTCGACGAATCGATGTTCTTGGCGATCGAGTTACGCAGGCTGTCCGATAGTTGCATGCGCACCGTGTCGCCGATGAGTGACAAGACCAGCACGTTGTCCGTGCTGACGATCCGCACGTCATTCGGTCCGAGCGCCACGTTGCGCTGCGATGAGTCGCCGAATGCCACGTTGACGGTGGGGTCGTTGTCGGCGGCCGTCTTTGCGTCGTTGGCAGCCTTGTCCCCTCCGCAGGCGGTCAGCGCGAAGGCAGCGAACGCGGTGAACGCGATGGCGGGTGCAAGCCGGGCGCGCCGTGGCGAAAGAAAAAGTGATGACATGCGAGGTGATGGTGAGGGGTCAGTCATGAGCGACGCGATCACGCACCGCGCGCAGCAGAGTCAGAACACCAGGCCAAACGATACCGGGATCATCTGCGCTTTGGTGTAGCCAACCTTGCCGGCATCGTAGGAGGCCTTTCCCAATCGCGCTTCGATGAAGCCGTCGGCGGGACCTAGGTGAAAGCGAAACCCGGCGCCCGCGTTGATCATCACTTTGCTCTGCGACAGGTCGCGCGTCGCGGTTGAGGCATCGAGGTTTTGCAGTCCGACACCGGCGAGGACGAACAGCCCGCCAACCAGCGGCAGCTCGATGTTGCCCATCGCGGCCAACATCTGCGTCGACGGGGTCGACGCGTCAACAGTGGGAGCGGGAGTGGCGAGGGAGGCGAGCGCCTTCTGCTTGAGTCGTGTCAACGACAGTTCGGGGCGAAGGGTCAGCCCCATGATATTGATCAACAGCGATCCGGCGGCATGAGCGCCCACGTCATTGAACGTCTTGAGATCGCCCTGTGGGACCGTCATCCCGCCGGTGACGACGAATCGAAGAGGGCGGGTCGACGACTGCGCGACCAGAGACGAGGTGGCGACGGCGATCGCGCACGACGCGATCGTGAGCGAGCTGGACAGCGTCCGAATACGCATGGCGAGGCACCGAAAAGAGAAGTGACGCCCTTCGATTCAACGGCTTCCAGAGGGTCCGCGCAATAGGCGGCACGGGTCACGGATACAAAAAAGCCCGCCAACGAGGGCGAGCCATCCGGATCAGTGTCCCCCAGCGGTTCCCGACGAGAGAGAGGAGCTGGTCGTTCGGGTTTCGGTTCGGTGGGACAGGGCGTCGCGCATCATCAAGACGATCATCGCGGCCAATAACATTGGCAGGGTCGCGAACACGACAACAGTGAACGGCGAATGCGTTGGTCGCTGCGGTGTGTGCACAGGTTTCGCCTCCTCGCCAAGTGTTCATGTGATTTTCTTCTACGCACTGTACTTAAATAGACAAGATTGCGCGAGAAAAAGTTTCCATATTGTGGCGAAATGTATAGCCGAGTTCGGCTTGTACGCTACGATACTCGTCAATCACTTACGGGAGTGCTGCATGCCTCAGGTCGTTCGCGCCGCAGTGATGACGGCACCACATCAGCCAATTGAGCTGCGTGAGTTGCCGTGGCCGACGTTGGTTCCGGGATCTGCCATGCTGCGCACGCAGTTCTCTGAAGTGTGCGGGACCGATGTGCATTTGCATCATGGTCGACTCGCTGGCGTGCCATACCCGATCGTGCCGGGACACGTCTCGGTTGGCCACCTAGCCGAGATTCGTGGCACGATGAAGGACATCGAAGGCGTGCCGTTTCGTGAAGGGGATCTCGTCACCTTTCTCGACGTGCATGAGACCTGTGGCGCCTGCTATGAATGTTTGGTCACCAAGCAGACTACGCGCTGCCCTCATCGAAAAGTCTATGGCATCACGTACGGCATTGCCGATGGTCCGTTGGGCGGCTGGGCCGATCATATCTGGATGAAGCCTGGCGTGAAGCTGCTGCGCATCCCGCCGAGCGTCGACCCGGCGCAGTTCATCGCCGGCGGCTGCGGCTTGGTGACGGCGATGCACGCCGTAGAACGTGGCGGCGTGCGGTTAGGCTCATCGGTCGCGGTGCTGGGCGTCGGGCCCGTCGGTCAGGCAGCGATCGCGCTCTCGTCACTCTCCGGCGCGCAGTCGGTCATCGCGATCGGAGCGCCGCAGGCACGGCTCGACTTCGCGCAGCGCATGGGCGCGACGGCGACGGTGTCGCTCGATTTGCCCCATCAGGAACGGATTACCGCCGTGCGTGCCGCGAACGGTGGGCGCGGCGTCGATGTGGTTATCGAAGCGGCGGGCGATCCGTCAGCGGTCTCGCAGGCGCTTGATCTCGTGCGCGATGGCGGCGTCGTCGTAGTGGCGGGGCAGTACACCGATGCGGGACCGGTGACGATCAACCCGCATACGCAGCTCAATCGCAAGCATGCCGAGATCCGTGGTTGCTGGGGGTGCGACTACTCGCACTTTCATCGTGCCGTGCAGCTGCTCGCGCATCAGGGCGGGCAGCTGCCGTGGCTGGATGCGTTGTCCGCCCGCTTCACACTCGAGCAGGCCAACGAGGCGCTGCAAGCCGTGGCGGATCGGACGGTGGTGAAGGCATTGATCGTGCCCTGACGGTAGGGCACCACTTGCTACGCGGTGGAGGCGTCTCGCCTGAGCACGAAAAAGAACGGTGCCGGCGCGCCACGTTGATCCATCAGACCGATCAGCGTCTGCTCGTCGACGCGGCGAAAGACATCATGAATCGGCAAATGATCGTAGATCATCGTCGCCGTGACGCTGCCACGGTACTCGATCAGGCGCAGACGCGCGGCCGCGTGTGACGTGCGCAGCAACGGCAGCAGCAGATCAAAACAGCGTCGCGCGAACGCTGAACGCGCCACACGAGGAAAGACGGCGAGCCCTAACGGCATCAGTCGCGGTGCAACGGCGAACGGTGCGCCCGGGGCGCCGGGTCTTCCCCGTGTGAACAGCAGCGGGTCGACGTGGTCCGCATCGGAAAAATGCTTGCCGTACCAGCCGTAGTGCTCGAGCAGGCCGTCGAGTGGATGGCCCGTCGGCAGTCCACCGCCGCGCCAGCGCCCGGTCAGGTCGTTGATCGTGACTGACGCGCACCGGTCGAAAAATGCGAGCGCCTCGGCGACGGTCGCGCCACGTGCCACATGGTCGGCGAGCCACGCGGTCGGTGACGTCATGCGGCAGTTCCCGACGCCGTCACTGCACTCGACCCGATCGCTGGTTCGATCGTGACGGCGTCGACCATGGTAAGCGCCGCTGTCGTCGGCAGGACCAGCACGAATTCGGCACCGCCGCCCGAACGCGCACGATACAGGATGTCGCCACGCTGCGCGTGCGCGAAGGTGCGGGCGATTGCCAGTCCCATGCCGAATCCTTCGACGTGACTGGATTCGACGTTCAACGCGACGTTTTTCCCGACGGTCGTCGCATCCCGCTGGCTCGCATCCCGCTGGCTCGCACCGGCATGGCCGCGACGCAGCGGCTCGAATACCGCCGTGAGATCAGCCGGCGAGAGTCCCGGTCCGCGATCCGCGATGGCGATCTCCACATTGCTGCCACAGGGGCGCACGACGATGTCGATCGGCGAGCCGACAGGGGAGTAGCGCGCCGCGTTCTCGAGCAGATTCGCCAGAATCTGCAGCGTCAGCGTGAAGTCGCAGCGCACGAGAATCAGCGCGGGATCGTCTGGCAACTGCGTGGAGACCGTACGTCCGAGCAGCACCCGTTCGCGCGAGGTGAGCGCGGTCGACACGAGGTCGTCGACGACATGCGACTCGACATGCATCGGGGAGACCGCATGCGCTTTCGTGAACGCAAACCGGCGCATCGCCACCACGAAGTCCGTGAGTCGACGGGTCTCCTCCGCGATGCGCTCGAGCGCCCGCCCGGGGGCGATCCCCGACGTCGGATCCGACAGCATCGACAACGTCGTCAGGGGTGAGCGTAGATCGTGCGTCAGCGAGGTAATCAAGGCATTTTTCAGTCGCTCGGCTTCGTGCAACACATCAGCGCGCGCCGCGTGCATTTCCAGCTGCAGCCGATCGGCACTCAGCCGCTCGATCTGTTCGGCGCGGGCCGTTGCGACGTTCGCGGTGCGCTGCAGCGAAAAGACGAGGCGCGAGATGACGATGCTGGTGAGCACGAAACCGATCAGAATGATGACGTCGAGCTCCGACGGCATACCCAGCGAACGGCGCGGTGGCACGAAGAACCAGTCGACGGCGAGATAGCTGGCGACCAGCATCGCGGTCGAGAGCCAGAGATCCGCTTCCCGACTCGCGCCGATAATCAGCAGGAGATACACCAGCACCCCGTGCGCGACGCGCAGCTCCGGCAGTTCCGGAACGCTGGCGAAAAACAGCGTGACCACGGCATACAGCGTGATCCATTGACCCCACGCCAAGACGCGGGGACGCGACCAACTGCGGCGCGCAGTAGTGTCCGGCGTCACGATGTCACCGTCACGGTCCGACGAAGCGATACCCGATGCCGGGTTCCGTGACGATCAC
Source organism: Gemmatimonadaceae bacterium (assembly GCA_031366985.1). GTDB lineage: Bacteria > Gemmatimonadota > Gemmatimonadetes > Gemmatimonadales > Gemmatimonadaceae > Gemmatimonas. Next base: position 16,095 of record JANLPE010000018.1, on the reverse strand, counting down.
GCGCGGTCTTGCCGGGTCGGGTTCGATCTTCCGACGCAGGTGGGTGATGTGCACGCGAACGTGAGCCGCCGGATCACCGAACTCGCGAGACCAGACCATGTCCCAGAGTTGCCGAGGGGTGGTAGGCCGACCGGCTTGGAGGACTAGGGCGCGGAGCAGCGACCACTCGGTCGGCGTCAATTTCTGCGGAACACCATGGCGTGTGACGCGTTGTGCCATCAAGTCGATCTCCACGCCGTCCACGGAGATCTGCGACCAGTTGCGAGATGCCCGCGACGTGATCGACCGGCGAAGCTGGCCGCGAACTCTGGCCACGAGTTCAGCCGCGCTGCACGGCTTCGTGATGAAGTCGTCGGCGCCGGCGTCGAGCAGAGCGACCTTCTCATCGTCATCCTCTCGGCCAGAGAGGACGATGACCGGCACACTGGTGACGCGTCGCAGCGCGGTGAGCAGGTCGGCCCCGTCCCCATCGGGGAGCCCGAGATCCAGCACGACGAGGTCCGGTTCTTCCGTCGTGATCGCGGCCGTGGCATCGGCAAGCCGCGAGACTTCACGTACCCTGGAGGTGACAACGCTCAGGGCCTCGACGAGAGTCGATCTGAGAACATCGTCGTCCTCAACGACTAGAATTGAAGTCGGCTCGGGTATTGGACCGAACGCCCCCGCTAGCATCGTGGTTTGTGTTGTTGGCGGTTAAGGGTGCATTAACGTCGCTGCAGCCCCGTATCCTTACGGGCCAAACCATTTGAAGATCCGGTATCCAGCAAATGGTAACCCGCCCCTGTTCCAGAGGATAGCACCAATGGCGCCATTGCTGCCCGTGACGGTCATCGTGCCGACGTTGAACGAGGCCGACCGCATCGGAACGTGCCTTGCGTCCGTCAGTTGGGCGGCGGAGATCATTGTAGCCGATGGCGAGTCGACCGACGCGACGCGGCAGATCGCGGAGCATCTTGGCGCGCGCGTCCTCTCGAACTGCGGGCCGACCATTTCGCATCAGCGAAACGCGGCGATCGCGGCCGCGACGAATCCCTGGATTCTCGCCCTCGATGCTGACGAACGCGCGACGCCCGCGCTGCGCGACGCCATCGCCGTCGCGCTCGAACAGTCCTCGCACGTGATTGGTGTGCCCGTGGAAGCCTACAAGCTGCGGATGCGCAACCAGTACCTTGGCGCGCCGATGGACCGCGGGTCGTGGGGCCGCGACTGGCACGTGCGCCTGTTTCGCGCGACGCTCCGGTTCGAACTCAAGCGAGTGCACGAGGGGCTGCAGTACGACGGCCCCGTCGGCACGCTCGCTGGATGGGTCGAACATGATTCGTACCGCGACCTATATCATCATCTGACGAAGGTCGGCACGTATTCGCGCTGGGGCGCGGATGATCTGATGCAGAAGGGGAAGCACGCGACGCTGTCGCATCTGCTCGTGCGCCCGCTCTGGCGCTTCGTGCGTGCGTACCTGATCGATGGCAACTGGCGCGACGGTCGTCGCGGATTCGTTTTTTCGGTCGTGCACGCGTGGTCCGCGTTCGCCAAGTATGCGTTGTTGTGGGATCGCGAGCGGCAGGCGCTGGTGGCAGCCCAGGACTCGACGACGCCGACGACGACGTCCACTGCTACGTCGGCGGCGTGATGCTCTCGCGTATTCCAATGCTCTGTTATCACCGCATTGAGACACCACCGGCGTCCCACCCGGGTGATCAGAACTTCGTCACCCCCGAACGCTTCGGGACGCATCTGTCGATGCTGGCCGCACTCGGATACCGCGGCGTGACCGTGCGCGAGATTGTACACTGGCAACGCGGTGAGGGCGTGCTCCCGGCGCGGCCGATCGCGATCACGTTCGACGATGCGTACGACAGCGTCGTGCGCCACGCGCTGCCAACGCTGACGGCACGCGGCTGGCGCTGCACGGTATTTGCGGTGACGACGTGTGTGGGGAAGTCGAACGTATGGGACCCTAGCGCACCGCGGGCGACGCTGCTCGATGCGGCTGCGTTGCGCGCGTTGCATGACGCGGGCCACGAAGTTGGTTCGCATTCGCGCCGGCATCGTCGCATCACCACCCTTTCCGCGGCCGAAGCGGCCGATGAACTCGCGGGCTCCCGGCGCGAATTGGAAGCGATGATGGGTGCGCCGGTGACGAGCTTTGCGTTTCCCTACGGCACACACGATCGCATCACGCTCGACCGCGTGCGCGATGCTGGTTATTCGGCCGCCTGCACCCTCAAACGCTGGGGGAATGGTCGACGTACGAATCCCCTGCGATTCGGTCGCATGGGCGTCGGTGGGCCGCTGCGCGACTGGCAGCTGGCGGCGAAGCTGCTGAAGATGCTCGTGACTCCGGCGTTCGAGTCGTGAGTCGGGAGTCGTGAGTCGGGAGTCGGGAGTACCGAGTATTGAGAAAAAACCAAGTCCGGAGTACGAGGGCTCCGCTGTTCTCCCTACTCGTTGTTTCTCCCTACGCCCTACTCCCTACTTCTTACTCACTACTGCGCCAAGCGCCACGCCATCCAAGACTTCTGCAGGTGTGACGCCGACCAGCGCGGCCAGCGTCGGCGCGATGTCGACGGTGCGTACGAAGTTTGCGTGTTTACCCGGCGTCACGCCGAATCCGGCAAAGATCAGCGGCACGTGCGAGTCGTAGTCATACGGCGAGCCATGCGACGCGACGTTGCCGCCCCACGTGCTGAAGCGCGTGAGCGTAATGAGCATTTCGACGTTGACGTTCGCCGGAAACTGGTGCGCCCAGCGGCGCGCGATCACATCGCTCGCGGTGTCCGCGAGCAGTTGCTTGAAGCGATCGACCCGAGCGACGCCCGCCTGCGCCCTGGCCAGCGCGGCGTACCACGACAGCAGTGAGTCAGGATCGAGCTTCTTTTTTGAGAACGCTGGGCGGTTGAGCAGAATGATCGCCTGATCCTGCACAAAGGCGTTGGTATCGACGCCGGCATCGCGCAGTTTTGCGCGCACCTTCGGCATCAGCGATTCGAGCGAGACGCGCTGTGATGGCGGATTGGTCGTCGCGGCGGCGAGTTCAGGGATGTGGCCGATCCCATGATCCGCCGTCAGCACGACGGTCACGGTCGACGAATCGCGCATCGCGTACAGTGAATCGAGAAACCGTCCAATGACGCGATCGACGCGTAGCACCTGATCGTGAATTTCGCGCGAGTCCGGGCCGAACCGATGGCCGATCAGATCGGTCGCCGAGAGCGAGAGGCTCAGCAGATCCGTCCGTGCGGTCCGACCGAGCTCCATCGATCGCACGCCGTCGAGCGCGAACGCCGCCACGATGTCATCGATGAATGGCGTTGCGCGCACCAGATTCGCCGCGTCATAGCCATCGTCGGGCAGCTTGTGCGGAAAGACGAAATCCCGGCCGTTCCCCTCGATGGCCACGCTGTCCGCCTCGTGATACGCGCTGTCGGGGAGCAGCAGCGTCCACTGCTTGCCGCCGAAGGACATGGCGAAGCCGTTCGCGTTGAACGCCTCGACCCAGGTGGGCAGTTTGGACCGGTAGTACGAACTCGTCACGAAGCGACCGTCCGGCGAATACCAGTACACGTCACTCGGCGCGCGACCGTTGGGCAGAATCGCGGCGCGATCCTTCATCGACACGGAGAGCGTGCGCGTGTTTTTGTCTGCGCTGCGCATCCAGTCCGACAGGGTCGTGCCCTGAAAGCGGCGCGGCGACGCGCCCGCGCCCGCACCGCCGGCGATCAGCGGCGACGACGCATCTTCGACGCCGATGCTGTTCATCATGATGCCGGTGGAGCGCGGAAAGCGCCCCGACAGCAAGGTCGCGTGACCCGGTGCGGTCTCGGTGATCGCGTGATCATGGTGCGCATCGGTGAACCACGCGCCCGTCTTCATGAGGCGACCGATTCCGCCGGTCAGCTGCGGCCCGAAGCGGGTCAGGTAGTCGGCCGAGAACTGATCGATGACGATGAGGACGACGAGTGACGGCTTGGTGGCCGCGGTCAGAGTGGCTGTGGCCGGCGTGGCCGGCGTGGCCGGCGTGGCCGGATGACGGACCGGCCTCGCACCGGTCAGCAGCATCGCGCTGAGGGCCGCGAGGGTAGCGGTGACGGCGGTCCGCGTCGCGGCGGGGCGTGTCCTGTGTAGGCGTGTCATGAGCTGACGAGTCATCGGCCGAAATTGGGGCGCAGGGTTCGCAGCGGCAAGCCGGAACCTGCTGGAATGGGGCGAGACGTGGCGCGAGGTCGCATCTGACACGATACTTGTGCGACTCGGACGAACCGGTGCGGTCATGCGCCGACGCGGTCGCCGCGAAGGATGAACTCGAGGCCGGAGATGGTGCGTGACGAAACCGATCGCTCAGGGGAATGCGGCCACGCGGGTGATCCTGCGTTCCGTGATCTACTATGTGTTGTTGATAGGCAGTGCGGCGCTGCTCTGGAATGTGGTACCCCACAACACCGGCGCGATGCCCGCGTCGCTCGACGCGCTCTTCGGCAGCGCTGAGCCAGTGACGAAGAAGGGCGTGCCGGCGGTGCAGCTCGACGAGGTCAGTCTCTCGATCAGCGTGGCCGTCGCCATCTTTGCCGCCGTGCTCCTCTCGCTGCCCGTGGCGTGGGTCTACCAGCTGACGCGCGCCAAGCGTGGCTATCAGCAGTCGATCGTGCAGCTGCTCGTCGTCCTGCCGGCGGTCGTCGCGGGCATCGTGCTCGTCGTCAAGTACAGCGTCGTGCTGGCGTTCGGTCTCTCTGGCATCGTGGGCGCCGTGAAGTTCCGCAACTCGCTCGAAGACAGCAAAGACGCCGTGTATGTCTTTCTCGCCACCGTCGTGGGTCTCGCTTCGGCGGTGAATCTGCCGGTGGCGGCCGTACTGTCGATCACGTTCAACATCGTGTCGCTGGCGCTCTGGTTCACCGACTTCGGCAGCGCCCCCATGGAGCTTGACGGTCGTATCGCCGAGAAACGTCTGAAGCGCGCCAAGCAGCTGGCGCGCACCGGCACCTTCGTCGCGCGCATCGATGACGAAGTCTTCCGCAACATGTCGCGCGAACAGCTGGAGGGCGTGGCGGAACGTGCGTGGAAGCGCGCCAACTCGACCGATGACGATACCGTCTCGATCGCGCAGGATCTGCGCCTGCGCATCCACACGATCGATCAGGCGGCGATGCGACGCGCCGTCGAGCCCCGACTGCAGGAATACACCAAGCAGTGGCGTGTCGGCGTCATCGAAATGGAAGACGGGATCACGATGGTCGAGTACCATGTGCAACTGCGGAAGAAGACGACCACGGAGGACCTCCTCACACTTGTGCGGACCTCCGGTTCCACCCTTGTCACCGACGTGGAGTTGCTCTGATGCGTATCTTTAACGACGTATTCTTCTCGCGCGCGTCGCGTTCCGTCTGGCATGCGGCTTGGCGCGTTGCACTCGGCGTCACGATGGTGCGGGTGCTCACGTCGGCGCCGGCGTTACACGCGCAGACCACGCCGCCGAAGAAGGCGAAGGCGGCGAAGATCGTGGACTCGACGAAAGCTGAGAAGCTGCCGAATCCCAAGCTGTTTAAGAGTGATTCGGTCTTCGACGTTACGTTCACGGCGAACATCGGCAAGCTGCGCGGGGACAAGGGCGACCACGCGCCGTATCGCGTCGCGACGCTCTCGTACGCCGACTCCACCGCTCCCGATGGCAAGCGCGTCGTGCCACTGCGTGTGCGCACGCGTGGTATATGGCGCCTGAAGAACTGTGAATTTCCGCCGGTGCGCCTCAACTTTGTTAACAAGGAAGCGAAAGGCAGCCTGTTTCACGACCTTGATGAGCCGAAGCTCATCAACTACTGCCGGAATTCGCCATCCTACGGGCAATACATCCTGCAGGAATTCCAGCTGTACCGGATCTATCGGCTCCTCACGCCCATCAGTCACCGCGTGCGGCTCGTGCACATGACGTATGTCGACAGCGCGAAAGGTAAAGTCGAAGGCACACACTACGCGTTTCTGTCCGAAGATCCGCAGCATCTCGCCCAGCTCAATGGCGGGAAGATTATGAAACAGAAGGGTGCGACCCCCGACGATCTCGATCCAACGGGCGCGACGCTGGCGTATCTCTTTCAATATTTCATCGGCAATACGGACTTCTCGTTCAGCGGTCTGCACAACAGCGAGATCGTGGCGTTTCCGGACGGTCGCAACGTTCCGGTCGCCTACGACTTCGATTTCGCCGGCGCCGTCGACGCAGTGTATGCGACGGCGGATCCGTCGCTGCCGATCAATCGCGTGCGGAACCGCCTGTACCGCGGGTTCTGCACGCAGAACGCCGACGTGCCGAAGCTGCTGCCGCTCTTCCAGGAGAAGAAAGCGGCGATCTACGCGCTCTACAGCGATCCGATCGGACAGCTCATGAATCCGAAGACCGTCAAGGAAACGCTGGCGTACTTCGATGAGTTTTACGCGGGCATCGCGACGCCGAAAGAAGTCGAGAAGAAGATCCTCAACGATTGTCGGAACCTGAAATGATCGAACGGCGGGATCGTGTCGTTCAGCAGTTGTCGGAGCACTTCGCTGCTGATCGAATCGACGTCGAAGAACTCGAACGACGACTCGACCTGATGTATCAGGCCGCGTCGCCGGACGAACTCGCAGCGATCACGGCCGATCTCCCCGCACCAAGTGTTCCCGCGATCTACGCCAACGGCGTCGCGCGCACCGGCCCGCGCACGCTGGTCGCCAGTCGGATCCGTTCGGTCCTCAGCAATGTCGAACGTAGCGGGCCGATGGAAGTCCCGTCGTATCTCACCGTGCGCGCGATTCTCGGCAACGTCGAACTCGACTTGCGCGATGCGATCTTCGGCGCCGTCACTGAGATCGCGATTCGTGCGGTGCTCGGCAACATCGAGATCACGCTGCCGGCTGGCGTGCGCGTCGAGAATGATGGCGGTGGCGTGCTGGGTTCGTTCGAGTGTCATGTGTCACCTGGGATGATGCCGATGGTCGGCACCGCGCCCATCGTTCGACTGACCGGCAGCGCGTTTCTCGGCAATGTCGAAGTCGATGTCGAACCGCCGACGGCGTCATCGACGCCCGCGTCCGCTGACGCACCCGCTCCCCCTTTCCCGCATGCCTTCCATCGCGACTGATCCCACCGCACTGCCGCTGTCTGCCCGCCTAGCCCGACGGGTGCGACGCTGGTTTGGCCTAGACCGCGAGCGACGGTGGAATACGCAGTATGCCGACGGGGTCTGGGATCGGCTGCACGATCTCGACGAACTCGCGCATCACAGCGTGCTCGCGGGATACGCGGCCTTCTTCAAACCCGATGCGGCCTTGCTCGATGTCGGGTGCGGCGATGGCGTCTTTTTGACGCAGTTGCGCGATCGCTACGGCAGCTACGTCGGGCTCGACTTTGCCGAGCCGATTCGTCGCGCCCAGTCACGGGCGAACGAGCGCACGCACTTCGCCGTCGCGGACATCAACGAGTTCACGACGGACGATCGTTTCGATGCCATCGTGTTCAACGAGACGCTGTACTACCTGCACGATCCGCTCGCCGGATTGCGGCGCTACCGGCGCTTTCTCGCGCCCAATGGGGTGCTACTGATTTCGATGCACGAAACGCCGCGCACTCGAGCGCTGTGGGACGGCATCGACGCCGAGTACCGGGTGCTCGACGCGGTGACGCTGACGAATCAGAGGGGGACGCAGTGGGTGGCGAAGGCGCTGGCGGTTACGGCCCCGCGTTTTAGCCCGCCGTCAGCGTCGCCATATCAATCACGAACCGATACCGCACCTCACCCTTGAGCATCCGCTCGTACGCCTCGTTGATCTGATCCGCGCGAATCAGTTCGATATCCGCGGCGATTTTGTGTTCGGCGCAGAAGTCCAGCATCTCCTGTGTTTCCGCGATGCCGCCGATCAACGAGCCTGACAGCGTACGACGCTTCATGATGAAGGTGAACGCGCGCGGCATCGGGTGCGGTTCGGGCGATCCACCAAGGAGCACGAGCGCTCCGTCCAGCTGGAGCAGGTTGAGTTCGGCTTCGATGTTGTGCGACGTGCCGACCGTATCGATGATGAGATCGAGTGAGTTGGCCAGCGCCTTCATGCGCGCCTTGTCGGACGACACGACGACATCGTGCGCGCCGAGCCGGCGTGCGTCGTCGGCCTTGCCGGCTGAGGTGGTCAGGACAGTGACGTGCGCACCCATCGCCGCGGCCAGCTTGACCGCCATGTGTCCCAGTCCGCCAATGCCGACGACGGCGACGCGCTTTCCGGGCCCCGTATTCCAGTGGCGAAGCGGCGAGTACGTCGTGATGCCCGCGCACAGCAGTGGCGCGGCGGCGGCCGGATCGAGGCTCTCGGGGACGCGGAGAACGAACCGTTCGTCGACGACGATGGCGCTGGAATAACCGCCCTGTGTCGTTTTGCCGGTCTCTTTCTCGATGCCGCCGTACGTGCCGACCATGCCGGTGTCGCAATACTGCTCGAGATCCTTGGTGCAGCTCGGGCAGCTCTGGCAGCTGCCGACCATGCAGCCGACACCGACCATCTCGCCGACGCTGAAGGCCGTCACGTCGGAGCCTGTGGCGAGCACCCGACCGACGATTTCATGTCCAGGAACCTGCGGGTACGTGATCGTGCCCCACTCACCGCGGACGGTGTGCAGGTCGGAATGGCAGATGCCACAGAAAAGAATCTGGATCTGCACATCGCGCGCGCCGGGGGCGCGGCGCTCAAAGCTCCAAGGCGACAGCGGGGCACTCGCGCTGGTCGCGGCATAGCCGATGGTGGTGGTCATAGATCTGTTGAACGTAGCTGGGGGGCTGCACGTTTCCGTATTGGACCCATGGGATAGGGGCGTTCTTGCCGCCCAATCCTCTCGGACCCACGTTTGGGCTCCACCCACCGGCTCCTTCCACTCAGATCCATGTACCCCTCCCGTATCAACTCGCTCACGCGCGGGCTTGCGCTGGCAATCGCCAGTACGGCACTGGCCTCGACGGCGCTGTCCGTCGCCGCCGGCGCGCAGGCACTCGACTCCGCGACGATCGCCGGCATGCGCTGGCGAACGATTGGCCCCGCGAACTTCATGGGACGTCTGTCCGATGTCCAGGGCATCCCCGGTCCTTCCAAGACGTTGTTCGTCGCGGCCGCGGCGGGTGGCATCTGGAAGACGACCAATAATGGCCAGACCTGGCGTCCCGTCTTCGATGACAAGCGCGTCATCTCGATGGGCATGCTCGCGATCGCGCCGACCGACACGCAGCAGGTGTGGGCGGGCACGGGCGAACCGAATTCGCGCAATACGATCGAGCCGGGCGGCGGCATCTACAAGTCGACCGACGGCGGACTGACTTGGGCGCTCAAGGGCCTCGAAAAGACCGAGCATATCGGCCGTATCGTCGTGCATCCGACGAATCCGAATATCGTCTACGTCGCCGCCCTCGGTGCCGCGTGGCGCAGCAATCCGGAACGCGGCATCTACAAGACGACGGACGGCGGCACCACGTGGAAGCTCGTCAAATTCGTGAGTGACAAGGCCGGCTTCATCGACATCGCGATCAATCCGAAGGACCCGAACATCCTGTTCGCCGCGTCGTGGGAGCGTCTGCGCACGCCGTACTCGCTTAAGAGCGGCGGTCCGGGATCGGCGCTGTGGAAGAGCACCGACGGTGGCGAGACGTGGACGGAAGTGAAGGGTGGTGGCTGGCCGGACGCGCTCTTCGGACGCATCGGGCTGAACATCAACCTGAGCAATCCGAACTACATCTACGTGATGGTGGAAGGACAGGACAAGGAAGCGGGCGGCATTCTCACGCCGAATCGCGCGCCGAAGCACAACGGTCTGTGGCGTTCGACCGACGGCGGCGCGACGTGGACGAAGATGAACAGCATCAACACGCGTCCATTCTACTACTCGCAGGTGCGCAGCGATCCGAAGAATCCGGAGCGCGTGTATTTCAGCAGCACCGAGTTGCAAGTGTCGGATGACGGCGGCAAGACGAATCGCAACGCGGCGCAAAATGTGCACGTGGATGATCACGGCATCTGGATCGATCCGAACGATCCGGAGCGGTGGGTCCTCGCGAACGACGGCGGCATTGCGTTCACGTTCGACAAAGGCGGCAATTTCAATCAGATGCAGAATCTGCCGCTCGGCCAGTTCTACGAAATCAGTTATGACATGGCCGTGCCGTACAACGTCTGCTCCGGTGCGCAGGACAACGGCTCTTGGTGCGGACCGAGCCGCCGTCGCGCCGGCACAACGACGTTGGGCTACTGGTTCACCATCGCCGGCGGCGACGGCTTCTACACGGCGCAGGACCCGACGGATCCGAACATCGTGTACGGTGAGTCGCAGGGCGGCAACGCGTCACGGCTGAATCTCAAGACCGGCGAGCGCATGAACTTTGCGAAGCCGAGCTGGCAGGCGCGCTACAAGGAGTGGGAAGATTCGATCGCGACGTTGCGTGGCGATCCGCTGGCGCCCGCGGCGAAAGCGACGCAGGCGGCCATTGCGGGACTGCGCGCGAAGCAGAAGCAGGATTCGATCGACCTCGCGCTGCGCTTCAACTGGAACTCGCCGTACTTCATCTCGCCGCACAATCCGGCGGTGATTTATTTCGCCGGCAACCGCGTGCTCAAGTCGAGCAAGCGCGGTGAAGAGCTGCAGCTGATCTCGCCCGATCTCTCGAAGAAGCTCGAAGCGAAAATCGACACATCGATCCGACTGACGGGTGGCATCACGATCGATGCGACGGGCGCCGAGACGTACGGCACCGTGATCGCCCTGACGGAGAGCAAGGCGAAGCCGGGGCTGCTGCTGGCTGGCACCGATGACGGCAACGTCTGGAAGTCGGTGAACGACGGCGCGACGTGGGAGAATCTCACGGCCAAGTTCACGGGCATGCTGCCAAACGGCGGCGAAGTGTTCGTGTCGCGAATTGAAGCGTCGAAGTTCGACACGGCGACGTTCTGGGTGTCGTTCGACAATCACCGCAACGGCGATTTCAAGCCGTATCTGTTCGTCACGAACGACGGTGGCAAGTCGTTTAAGTCGTTGGTGAACAACCTGCCGACTGGCGGACCGGGCGATGTGGTGCACGTGATCCGCGAAGATCCGCACAATCGCGATCTGCTCTTCGTCGGTACCTCGATCAGCGCGTATGCCTCGATCGATCGCGGCCGCACGTGGAACACGTTCGCGACGAATTTGCCGAGTGTGCCGGTGTTCGATCTGCAGATTCATCCGCGCGATCATGAGCTGATGGCCGCGACGCATGGTCGCAGCCTGTGGGTCGTGGACATTGCGCCGCTCGAGCAGATGACGGCGACGGTGGTGGCCAAGACGACGCCGCATCTGTTTGAGCCGAAGACCGGATTTCAGTGGGGCGAATCGCCGACGTCTGGCGCGGCCGGCAACGGCAACGGCCAGGCATTTTTCGCGACGCAGAATCCGGCGTACGGTGTGCCGATCTCGTATCGCGTCACGGGCGCGAGCGCGGCAGCGGGTGCGGCCACAGCGCGCATCAGCATCGTCGATGCCGCGGGTGATACGCTGCAGACGTTGACCGGCCCGGGTGCGGCGGGTCTGCACACGGTAACGTGGAATTACTCGAAGACGGTGCGTCCGGCACCGCGTGCGCCGCTCTCCCCAAGTGAGAAGCGTGATTCGATCCTGCGTGCGGTGCGCGGACCGGTCGTGCTCGACTCACTCGCAAAGGCAAAGTACGACAGCACGGCGTTGGCACAGGCGAAGGCATTGCTCAATCCGCCGGCATTCCCGGGTGCCGCCGGATTCGGCGGGCGCGGTGGTGGTGGCGGCGGTCGCGGCGGTCAGGGGGGGTGCGAACGCCCGTTGACGATGTGGGAGCCGTTCTGCGCCCGGGCCGCTGAAGCGGCGGCTGGACGTGGTGGTGCGGGCGGTGTGCCGGAAGGCATCGACCCAGCGATCATCGCACAGTTCGGCGGTCGCGGTGGTGCTCCACCAACGCCGGCGGTGACGAAGATCTTCCAGCTCATTGGTCTGCCGTTGCCTAGTGGTGGTGGTCGTGGTGCGGGTGGCTTCGGCGTTGGCGGCGCGCGCAACGCGACGACGGGCGATTATCTGGTCATCCTGCAGATCGGGGGCACGATCATGAAGCAGAAGCTGCACGTCGAGAACACCGGCGCTGGTGATACCAGCTCGCCGTTCGGCCCGGCGTCGGGCGATGACGATGATCGCGGTCGGCGGGTGCAGAAGCGTGTGAAGTAAGGCAGGGTGCGCAGAGGTCGCAGAGGTCGCAGAGGTCGCAGAGGTTCGAGCCCCAGCGACCTCTGTGCCCCTGTGGTTCACACATGCCGTTGGAGGGAGACTGGAACTCTTGGGCGGGGTCGCCAGATTCACCGAGTCCCCTGACCCGAGTCTGCATCTGCGCCAGTACCATTACCAAGCGACCGACGAGAGCTACGAAGCGCTGCGCAAGCTGCGCGGTGCGTGGGCTCGCATGCATGTGATCGACACGGCGATCACGGTCGTGTTGGCCGATGAGACGGCGGTGATCATTCAGGTCGAAGCGGCCGACATCGAAGATGCGTTTGAGGCGTTTCGCATCACTGCCATGCATGATCTGTCGCCGATGGTGTACGGCGAACCGATCGAGGCCTATGCGGCCCCCGGCAACGACGTCGTCGTGTTCACGGGCGCGACGTGGAGCGAGCCGAACGCGACGCTGAAAGATCCGCTGATCAAAGCAGCAGGGGTCATGCATTTCAGCGGGCATCCGGGGCAGCTGTCAGACTCGGCGGAGATCGTCTGTCTGACGAGCGATGCCCTCGTCGTGGCGACAGCGAAAGGTGCCGGGATGCTCATTCGGACGGGGCTCAAGCCCTACACCCTGGAACTCGTGCGTGAGCCCGCTGACGTGCGGACGTTCCTGTTCGATCGCGGCTACGCGTCAGACAACGCCGTCTGACAGCATCCTGACATCATTCCCGACACCGGACACGCACGATGCAAACGATTGACTGCCTGCGCTGCAAGACGACGATGGAGATGGGGTTCGTCGTCGATCACGGACACGGCAACTCGCTGCAGGAGCAAGAGTGGGTCGAAGGCGACGTCGTGAAATCGTTCTGGGTCGGGATTCAGACCAAAGGACGCCAGAAGCGGCACGTGCGGACGTATCGGTGTCCGCGCTGCGGGTATCTGGAGAGCTACGCAGACGACAGCGAGCCGTGACTACTTCGGCGCGCGCGTGAAGATCACGTAGTCCGCGCGTGCGGCATGCTCTTTGGGATCGGCCTTCGTGAGATCCGCCACCGGTACGCCGGTCACGACCACCGACTTCACACTCGGCACGCGACGCTTCACGCGCGCGGCGGTTCCGAGTCCCGCGTCGCTGTGAAAGGCGCCGTCGACTTGATAGACGAGCTGGCCGGGCCACTTCGCCATCGCGTTGGCGATTGATTCGCCCATCGTTTCGTCTTTCACGCACTGTGCGGCATAAAACAACTCGGTCATCTTCGCCATCGCGTCGGAATCTTGCGCTGATGCGGGTCCGTTGCCGGCGCTGTGTCCGGTCATCGTCTCGACGAACTTGGCGTAGTACGCGTCTTTCGGGCACTCGTTCTGTGCAGCCGAGTAGCCGCGTTCGGTCTTCGACATGGTGTCGAGCGCGGCCAATCCTTTCTTGCTCACGGCACTCGCGATGCGACGCGGCACGTTGCCGGCGATGACGGGCCATCCATGCACGCGCGCGAGTTCGACCATCGGGCGATAGTCGGTGGTGTAGCGATCCCACGGGCGTGACCCGTCAAGAAAGTTTTTCTCGGAGATCGTGCCGAGGAGATACTGATCGAGCAGCGGCTGCACATCGCGCTCGAACATTTCCATCGTCAGCACGACGTCCCCGCGCTTCGCGCCAATGGCGGCGAGCAGCGCGGCCTCGGCGGAGTGCGTGGCGGGATCGTCGTGCTGTTCACCGAAGTAGACGACGTCGACCTTCGAGGCCGCGTCGACAAGCTGTTCGAAGCTGACGAAGCGCGCGGCCTTCGTATCGTATACGCGGACGGTCGAAGCCGATGCGGCGGGCGAAGTTGGTGATGCCGCGCGCGACATCGAGCCGGACGAGGCGCAGGCGGCGCTCATGGTCAGCGAGAGCGCGAATGCGATTCGGGACAGGCGGGAGAGTGACGTCATACGGTCAAAGCTGCACTGACGGTGTGGACGGCACAATTGCGGCGGGTCGACCGGGAATCAGTCGAGTGGTCAGCATCACGAGCAGATCGAGCGCGCAGTAGAACGCGCCGGCCGCGACGGGCGGATTGAGCGTCACGAGCCCCGTGCGACCGACCTGTGGGTTCCAATGCCAGTTGCCGAGCCATGTGCCGTACAGTTCCATCGCGAGCGCGATAACGAACATCGTCGCATACAGCCGACGTTCGCGGCCGAAGGTCACACTAGCGACGAAGACCATCGCGAGCGGCACGCTGAAGGTGTCGCGCTGCGTGACCGCCAGCGCACTGACGACAAGCGTGGCGGCGATCGTAATGACGTGCACCGCGCGCAGGCTGACGCGCGGCGCGATGGAGACTCCGAGCAGAAAGAGCAGGACGTGTCCGGGCGGAACGAAGAGCGGCAGATTGCCCAACCGGTAGTCGTAGACGCGCCAGACGAGGGAGAGCAGGACTTCGCCGAAGCTCGCGTAGGCAAGGCAGAGCAGCATCATGACGCGGCCAGGGCGGTCGGACGCGTGCAGGATGTAGAGGAAGCACAGCCATGTAGCGGCGACGACGACAGGCTGGCCCCATAGGCTGACGGTCTGGTCGAGGAGCAGACCAGAGAGGATCAGGGTGGGGACCAGCGGGAGGAGCAGGCGGGTGGGGAGGTGAGGCATTGGCTGGGAAAATACCAAGGCGTCGGCGGGAAACTGCCACGACGATATCGGAAAAACGATGACGTAGTTCCCCGCGGTTCCCCCGCAGTCCAACCCGCCCACCATGCCCACCCACGCCGACGCACCAACGCGCGCCGCCCTCATCGCCCGCGCCGAAGCGCTCACCCCGCAGTCCACCCGCATCTGGGGAAAATTGACCGCCCCGCAGATGCTCGCCCACCTGAGCGACGGGATGCGCATGACCTATGGTGATCTGCCGGTCGCGTCCAAAGACATGTGGCTCACCAAGACCGCGCTGGTGAAATGGCTGGTCATCGACGTGATGACATGGCCGAAAGGCACCCCGACCGCGCCGGAATTGCTCGCCCGTCCATGCGAGCCGTGGGACGACGAACGGGCGAAGCTCGTCGGGTTGATTCGTCGCTTCGAGACGGAAGCGTCGAGGAGATCGTGGCCAGAGCATCCAGCGTTCGGCCGCCTGAGCGGAGCGCAGTGGGGGCGATTGGGGTGGAAGCACCTCAATCATCACCTGACACAGTTCGGGGTCTGACGGGAACAGCGCGCTCATCGCGCGCTGTTCTTTTCGAAGTGCCCCTTGCACCTCACGTTGCGTGAGGACGTAGCCTGTCCATCACCTCATCGCAGGACGACTGTTTGCATCACGGGATAACACGATGACCACGACTGCTGACATCATGACGAATGCCCCACTGAAAGTGGGAGCCCTGGCCTCCCGCACCGGTGTTTCGGTGCGGACGCTGCATCATTACGACGAGATCGGTCTGCTCTCGCCGTCGATGCGCACGCCGTCAGGTCATCGGCAGTACGTGGTCTCGGATATCGCGCGATTGCAGCAGATCCAGTCGTTGAGGCTGTAGAAAAAGCCTCAACGCACCTCCGGTGAAGGCCGCGCGTCGCGCAAATACGCGGCGCGAAGTCATTGGGCATTGGTGAACGGGTGTTTTCGGCGGATTCCCGCCGTGATCCGATCATTTGGGACGACGCGGATTGCTCCCGGCGTGTCATTTACGCGGCATACCCCGCGTGCGTCAGCTTTTCGATGTTGTGCACCAGACAGAAGAGCAGCCACTGGCCGTTCACTTTCGTGCGGCCGCGCAGCGTGAAGCGATCCAGCCGTTTGTTGTACCGCACGTTCGCGAACACCGGTTCGACGGTGGCGAAGCGTCGCCCGTATTGCTCGCGCCCATCGGGCGTATCGAGGCGCTGCTGCATGCGCATCGTG
>JANLPE010000084.1:0-2961 GCA_031366985.1 Gemmatimonadaceae bacterium | reverse complement strand
TGCGTATTGCGGCGCAAACCGGCCACCCATTCCGATTGAATCCGGCCAGGTGTTCCGGGGGAATCCGGCCACCCAGTCTGGTTGATTCCGGCCACCCATTCTGGCGGAATCCGGCCAGGGGGTTGGTGGTGTCGCTGATGTGAACGGCGTGGGATCCCACCCCGCGTGATTCGTGCGTCCTTCCGGGACTTTAACCGGAGTGACCACGTGCCTCGCGACAGGATCCCGATGCGAATGATTCGAGACGTACTCCGCCTGCGATTAGAGGCGGGGCTGAGTGAACGGCAGGCGGCACGCAGCCTCGGCGTGCCGCGCACGACGGTGCAGGACTACGGCGCGCGCTTTCGGGCGAGCGGACTCACGTGGCCGCTCGCGGCGGCGCTCACCGATGCGGCGCTCGAGCAGGCGCTGTTCGCGCGCGAGAGCACGGCACTGGCGACGGCGCGCCCGCTCCCCGACTGGGCGCTGATCGCGCAGGAGAAGAAACGGAAAGGCGTCACCCTGTGGCTGCTGTGGCAGGAGTATCGACAGCGCGAACCGACCGCCACCAGCTACAGCCAGTTCGCCGTGCACTATCGGCAATGGCGCGCCACGATCGATCCCGTGATGCGGCAGGAGTATCGCGCCGGCGAACGCCTCTTCGTCGACTACGCGGGGCTGACGGTCGACATCATCGACGTGACCACCGGCGACATCCGCGAGGCGCAGATCTTCGTCGCGGCGCTCGGCGCGAGTAACGACACCTTTGCCGAGGCGACGTGGACGCAGTCGCTGCCCGATTGGATCGCGTCGCATGTGCGCATGGTGGAGTTTTTCGGCGGTGTCACGGCCCTCATCATTCCGGATAATCTCAAAGCCGGCGTCACGCACGCGTCGTACTACGCGCCCGAGATCAATGCGACGTACGCGGACTTCGCGACGTACTATGGCACCGCGATTTTGCCCACGCGCGTCGCCGCGCCGCGCGACAAAGCGAAAGTGGAAACGGCGGTACAGATCGTCGAGCGCGAACTGCTCGCCCCGCTGCGCCATCACCGCTTCACGTCGCTGGCCGCGCTCAATGAAGCGCTCCGCGACCGCCTCGACGCGCTGAACGATCGCCCGTTTCAGAAGCTGCCGGGCACACGCCGTGCGCTGTTCGAGGCCACCGATCGGCCGGCGCTGCGCCCGCTGCCGGCGACGCGCTACGAGTATGCCGAGTGGCGGACGGCCAAAGTGAACATCGATTACCACATCGCGGTGGAAAAGCACTGCTACAGCGTGCCGTACGCGCTCGTGCGCGCGACGGTCGACGTGCGGCTCACCGCGTCGATGTGTGAGATCTTGCATCAGGGCACGCGCGTCGCCGCGCACGTCCGACGTCACACGCCCGGCGGCTACTCCACCGATCCGACGCATCGCCCCAAGTCGCATACGCGCCATCTCGAGTGGACGCCCTCGCGGCTCGTGCGCTGGGGCGAATCCATCGGGGTCGCGACCGGCGCGGTGGTCACGCACATCCTCGAACACAAGCCGCATCCCGAGCAAGGCTATCGCGCCTGCCTGGGCCTCTTGTCCCTCGGGAAGCGCTACGGCGACGCACGCCTCGAGGCCGCGGCGCAACGGGCGCAGTCGACGGGGGCCATGACGTATCGCTCGCTGCACTCGATCCTGAAACTCGGTCTCGATCAGTCGCCGCCCGACGCGATCGAGGCCACCACCCACATCCCGCCCACGCACGACAACGTGCGCGGCGCCGCGTACTACGCGGCGCTGGCGCCCGCTCCTCTCTTGCTCGGAGTCGACTAACATGCTCGCCCAACAAACCACCGACTTGCTGCATCGCTTGAAACTCCCCGCGATGGCGGAGGCGCTCGACGAACAACGCCGACAGCCCGACGTCGTCTCGCTCGATTTCGAAGATCGGCTCGCGCTGCTCTTGGAACGTGAACACGTCGCGCGTGAGAATCGACGGCTCACGCGACTGCTCCAACTCGCGCGGCTGCGTCATAGCGCGTCGATCGAAGACGTGAACTTCCGGGTGAAGCGCGGGCTCGACAAGTCGCAGCTCTTGCGCCTCGCGACGGGCGACTGGATCCGGCAGCACGGCGTACTGTTGATCACGGGTCCGACTGGTACGGGCAAATCGTGGTTAGCATGTGCGCTGGGGCATAGTGCGTGTCGTCACGGCTACCTCGTCCGCTATCTGCGGTTACCGCGCCTGCTGCCGGAGCTCGCGATCGCGCGCAGCGATGGCACGTACAGCAAGGTGCTCGCGCAACTCGGCAAAGCAGATCTCCTGATCCTCGACGACTGGGGGCTCGCCCCCATCGGGGATCGCGAACGGCGCGATCTCTTGGAGATGATCGAGGATCGCACCGGTCGTCGCGCCACGCTCCTCACGAGCCAAGTGCCCGTCGAGCACTGGCACGAAGGGGTGGGTGATGCCACTTTCGGCGACGCGATCATGGATCGGCTCGTCCACCACGCGCATCGCATCACGCTGACCGGAGGATCCTTACGTAAACTCGGCGCGAGCGCCGCGACCGACGTCCCCACGCCGTAATTTCTTTCACCGATCCCACGCCACCCGCGCACCACCCTCAACACCCTGGCCGAAATGGGCCGGAATCGGTGGCCGAATTGAACCAGAATGCCTGGCCGAATTGAATCGGATTAGGTGGCCGCTTTGACCGGAATACGCACGGCAGCTTCACGCCATCAATCGCGAACATCTCGCGCCCGATCAGGCCCTGGCCGTCGCACACCGCCAGCACCGCCGCGAACACATGCGCAATGTCGTCGCGCAGCGAGCTCACGAAGTGCGCGATGGCGGTGAAGTGCGGCGCCGTCATGCCGCACAACGCCATGAACGTGACGTGCTCTTGGCACACGCGTTCAATGGCCCGGCTGCGCACGATGCCTTGGGAGTAGGCGAAGAGCACCACCTTGAGCAGCATCGCCGGTGGGTACGCGGGCGCG
>JANLPE010000033.1:0-144755 GCA_031366985.1 Gemmatimonadaceae bacterium | reverse complement strand
GCCGCTGGGATGATTGTGCACCAGAATCACCGCCGCCGCGCGTTCCGCGATCGCCTCGCGAAACACTTCGCGCGGATGCACCAGCGACGAGTTGAGCAAGCCGCGCGTGATCAGGACATCGCGCTCGAGCCGATGCTGTGCATCCAGAATAGCGACATGGAACTCTTCGACCGGCAACTCCGCCAGTCGCGGAGAAAAAACGGCAGCCACATCGCGCGGCGCGCGCAACGGCACTCCCGCACCGCGCGCCTCCAGCGAGAACCGCCGACCCAACTCGAGCGCCGCGTGAACCGCCGTGGCTCTCGCCTGCCCCACACCATGGACCCGCGTCAGCGCGGCGACCGGCGTCGCCGCCAGCCGCCCCAGCGATCCACCAACATGATCGAGAACCGACTGGGCGCAGTGCAAGGCCGAGCCTCCAGTACCCCCAGTCCCGAGAATCGTGGCAATCAACTCAGCGGTGCTGAGCGCCTGCGGTCCGAGCGCTCGCAGCCTCTCCCGAGGCCGCTCCGCCCGCGGCATCTCTCGAATACTTAGCGCGCAGCGGTTCGACTGGCTAGTCGCATGAATCACAAATCTGCTCCTTTGGACAAAAAGCGCCGGGCGCGGGCGCGAATGGTGTGATTTTTCACCCCACGGCGCGGACATAGCGCGCGTGCCGTCCAATGATGTCGTGCGTCACGCACGCCACAGGTATCGCCGCGTTGCCGACCCGATCATTATCCTGCGCCATGATCTCACCCACCTCGGATACAGCAGCTCCCGAACTGACGTTCGACCCCGATTCGCCAGAAGCGTGGGCGGAGCTCGAATCGCTCGGTCGGCAGATGATGCACGACGTACTCGAGCATCAGCGCGCGTTGCACGAGCAGCCGGTGTGGCGTGAGATGCCCGCGTCCGTGCGAGCCGCGCTGCGCGAGCCGGTCCCTTACAACGGCGTCGGAGCACCGCGCGCCTACGCCGACTTCACCGCTCGCGTGTTGCCGTACGCGAACGGCAACGCCCATCCGCGATTCTTTGGGTGGGTCCAGGGCAATGGCACGCCGCTCGGCATGCTGTCGGACATGCTGGCGTCCGGACTCAACGCACATCTCGGGGGATTTAACCACGCGCCCGCCATCGTCGAACGACAGGTGGTCGATTGGTTCGCGGAATTGTTTGGTTTCCGCGGCGCCGGCGGCCTATTCGTCACCGGCGGCACGATGGCCAATACGCATGCGCTCACGGTCGCACGCTTCGCGGCCGCGCGCGCGCGCGGCCACGACGTCCGCCGCGATGGCGTGCAGACATGGCCCGGCGAGCGAGCGCGCGCGCCACTGGTGTTCTACGGATCCACCGAAACACATGGCTGGGCGCACAAAGCCGCCGAATGGTCGGGACTTGGCGATCGCGCGTTTCGCGCAGTTCCCGTTGATGCGAAGCACCGGCTGGACGTCGATGCGCTTGAATGCATGATTGCCGACGATCGCGCGGCGGGACTTGATCCGTTCAGCGTGATCGGGACGGCCGGAACGGTGAACACCGGTGCGACGGACGATCTCACGGCCATCGCCGCACTCTGCCGGAGAGAATCGCTATGGTTTCACGTCGACGGCGCGTTCGGTGCGCTGATCGCGCTCTCCGACACGTTGCGACCACAAGTCGCGGGGATGGAACTCGCGGATTCCCTCGCCTTTGATTTGCACAAGTGGGGCTCGATGCCCTTCGAGTGCGCATGCGTGTTGATCCGAGACCCCGACACGCTGCACGATGCGTTTCGCAGCACCGCGACGTATCTCGCGCCAACCACACGAGGGATCAGCGCTGGCGGCGTCTACTTCGCTGACCGTGGCCTCGATTTGACGCGTGGCTTCAAGGCGCTCAAGGTCTGGATGCAACTGAAGGCGGATGGCGTCAACCTGCTCGCGCGCATCATTGAGCAGAATGTCGCGCAGGTTCAACGCCTGGTGCAACTGATCGATGCGCACGACGAGTTGGAACGACTCGCCGAGGCGCCGCTCAACATCGCCTGTTTTCGATATCGTCATCACGCGAGTGGCGATGCCGAGTTGGATGTGCTCAATCAGGAACTGTTGCTGCGTCTGCAGGAGCGCGGCATTGCGGCGCCCTCAAGTACGCTCATCGACGGACGGTTCGCGCTTCGCGTGGCGCACGTGAATCACCGAACGCGGAACCTGGACATCGATCGATTGGTTGATGCGGTCGTCTCGATCGGGCGTGAATTGATCGACGAGCGATCGCCTACCTGATGTCGACAACGGCGAGCTGAAAGACAAAGGGCCGACGGAATCCGCCGGCCCTTCGCGCGCAGCATCGACGTGACGTGCGTTCAGCCGCCGCCGCGCGGCTTCGCAGTCCTGGCCTCACCACCGGAGCTGCCTCCGGACGAACCGCTTCCGGATGAACTGCCTCCGCTCGATGAACCCGAGCCGGACGACGATCCAGATCCCGACCCGGACGATGATCGCGGTTGCGTCGAGGGAGAGGAACCGGCGTCACGAGTGTATCCCTGCCCGTACACGGCACGACCGCGCGGCTGCGATGTCGACGATCCACCACTATTGACGATCACGACCGGGCCACCGTTTGAATATCCAGGGCCGTAGTACGGGAAGCCGTATCCATAGCCGTTTCCGTAGCCCGATCCGTAGCCATATCCGAATCGCGACAACGACCCATATGGATACCCGTAGCCGTAGTCACTCCAACCGTAGTAGCGATCGGCACCGTACAACCAGCTCACGCCCATCAGACCACCGCAGTACTCCATCTGCATACCACAACCGCGCCCGACGGCACCGTTGTTGCGACTGGCATTCGCCGCGGCGACCGCGCCGCCACTCGCTGCACCAGCCCCACGTTTCAGCGAAAACACCGTCGGATTCGACACCGCAACCAGCATATCGATTACCCGCGGTGGCATGCCCTTGTCGGCCAGCCGCACCAGCTCCTTCCCGTTCAACTCGAATCCCTGACCACGATCAACCAACCATCCTTCGGCGACGGCGGGATCTACGGACTTAGAGACTTCGAGTACTTCGTTCGTCGAGACGGGCGCACCAGCGGCCGCGCGCACGGAGGCAGTCCCGAAAAGCGCGGGCTCCAGACCAACTCGGCGCCACTGCCCGTTCACGCCCCGCGTGAACTCGGCATTCGCGATGCGGTGCAGACCACCGGCACAGGTGTAGTCCGATGTCACCGTCACGTGCGAGGTGTCGGCAGTCGGCTTCACCGACTCGGTTCCGGTGCAGCCATCCCGTGGCGGTGAAACGCGCTTGCCATCCAAATCGAGCAATGGCCGCTCGACGATGGCACCGTTTGCAATACCTTCGAGCGCGATGCCCGTGTCGTGGAAGTGGGCGACATACGTATTCGTCGCTCCATTCAACGACACGCTCTGCGCCTGCACCCAGTCGCCATCCACATCGATCGACATGATGCCGCTCTCGACTCGCGTCACTCCTTGGCCGCAGTTAAACGTGCCGCGCAGAAACACGCGGCGCGCATCGACACTCCACCTTGCGCTCTCGCTGCCGCTGCACTCACCGACGGTCTTCGTGATCGCTTGACCCGGCTCGATGACGGTGCGTTCGGTGATCCGTCCGCCGGCGAAGTTGACGATCTCAACGCTCGTAGACGACCTGCCGGGGACAATGCACAGCATCTGCGAGGCCGGCGTCTGCACGAGCTCGGAGGTCGACGGCGCTATCGGCGCGATCGCGCTGGTGGGTCGCCAGCATCCAAGGAACGGTTGCCAACGCGCTTCGTGCACTGGCACGACCGACTGCGCGCCCGTAGTCACGGCAAGCGACGCGGAAAGGATGATCGCCAGCGTTACGCGCGTCATCAGTGCGCCCAGCGAATATCTCGGAAAGAGTCGCATAGCCACGCTCAGAACCGGAGGTGAAGCCCGGCCGTCATCGACAGTCCGGACAGGTTGATATTCCCAAACCCCTGAAAACTCGAACCCAAGTGCGCGCTCGCGGACTCGTACCGCGCTTCTGTCACAAGATCCATGTGCGCCGAGACCGCGTAGTTCACACCGCCAGCACCATACACTACCGGGGCCCATCCCCTCGATTCGAGCGACGTCGCGAAGACGTCATTGGTTTTGAAGTCGATGAAATCGCCCGACTGGACAAACGAATAATACATAGCACCACCACCTGCGGAAACATACGGCGTCACCTTGTTCGGCACCCACGCAAAGCGACCGACGGACCGACCCGGCGGACGCAGATAGATCTTGACCCCGGCCGTGACGGGGGCGCGCCGAAACTCCGTGCTCTGCTCGATTGGCAGATCCTTATTATCGACGAAGTTACGGTATTCCGACGGTGAGTTGCGCACATTGAGCGAGCCGCCGAACTGGATCGCGACCCGCTGGCTCACCATGACGTCGAGGTCGGCGGCGGCGGAGAACCCCAAGTATTTGGAGCGATTCATCTTCAGCTGCTGCGCCGTGAAATCGAAGATGCGACCGGTCGCCGCCGGCTGGGCCGCCCCCAGACGAATAGAAAGCGCGGCCCGCGGCGCGTGAAACAGGTATCCGTCGCCACCGCTGTCTTGGGCGACCGCAGGTTGCGACTGCGCGACCAGCGCCGCGAAAATCGCGGCGCCGATCACGCGAGATGAAATCCGGACTCGTCCGAACATTACAGGTACTCCCACAAGTAGCGAGGTGAGTACAATCGGTTGCCTATCGGTACACTTGTACCAAAGATGCATGTCTCGGAAGATTCCGCAAGGGCCCTACAGATTCGCCCCGTGACACTTCTTGAACTTCTTCCCTGACCCGCAGGGACAGGCGTTGTTCCGCGGCGTATCCTGCCAGCCAGCTGGCAGGGCTCCACCACCAGCTTCGAGGGACCGCACGGCCCCGGCGCCAACGACGGCGGGCGTACCGTGCATGACTGGCCGAGTCGAGGTGGCCCCGAGCGCGCCAATGGGATCCACCGCCACAGCGCCGCCATGGGCCTCGTCGGCTGGCACGTCTTCAAGGATCCCCATCGCGTTGAACCGCTTGGTGGGACGCCCCTCCGGCAGCGGCGGCGGCCCATAGCTCTCCGCCTGCTGCTGCTCGAACACCAACTGCGCCTTGAGAAAGCGCTCCGTAAACGTGTTCGCGAGATCGTGCATCAGGTCGACGAACATGCTGTATGCATCCTGCTTGTATTCAACCAGCGGATCCTTCTGTCCCCACGAGCGATAGTGGATCGACGCGCGCAGCTGATCAAGGTCGTAGAGGTGATCCTTCCACTTCTCGTCGAGCACGTTCAGCATCACGAGCGCCAGCAGACGATCGGCGAACCCGGAGCCTGATTCGTCCGTCACGGCGTTGAGGCTTTCGAGCTTCATGTCGAACGCCGCGCGAGCGGCGGCCACCGAGGCTGCCTGCGCGGCCTCGAGCGTCGCCGGCCTCACGTCGGCCGCAAACTCATTCACCTGCACCATGTAATGCATCAGCAGGTCCTGCTGCACATAATCAAAGTCCCACTCCTCAGGACGATCGAACGTTGCCAGTGCCTGCTCCACGCGACGTTGCACGCCACGGTCGATCATCTTCAGCGCTTCGGCCTTGAGCTCTTCGCCGCCTTCCAGCGCGAAGGCACGCAGCGAGTAGATCACTTCGCGCTGCTGGTTCATGACGTCGTCGTACTCGAGCAAGCGCTTGCGCGACTGGAAGTTCTGGAGTTCGACGCGCTTCTGCGCCTGTTCGATCGATCGCGTGATCAACGGGTGCGTGAGCACCTCGCCGTCTTGCGCACCCATGCGGTCCATCAGCTTCGCAATGCGCTCGGATCCGAACAGGCGCATCAGATCATCTTCGAGGGAGAGGAAGAATTGCGACGCGCCAGGATCACCCTGTCGACCCGCACGACCTCGCAGCTGCCGATCTATACGGCGCGATTCGTGGCGTTCCGAGCCCACAATGTGCAGACCGCCAAGCTCGTCGATGTTGATGTCCTTGCCGTCTGCATCCTTTATCATCGATGGCTTCGACGGTGTGACGCCTTCGCCAAGTTTGATGTCGGTACCGCGGCCTGCCATGTTCGTGGCGATGGTGATCGCACCAGCGCGTCCCGCGTCGGCGACGATCTCGGCTTCCCGCTGATGATACTTGGCGTTCAACACGTTGTGTTTGAGTCCCGCGCGCGTGAACATCCGTGCGAGCGTCTCCGACGCTTCGACACTCGCCGTGCCGACGAGCACCGGGTAGCCGAGTTCATGCAGACGGCGCGTTTCCTCGACGATCGCATTGTACTTTTCGCGACGCGTCTTGAAGACGAGGTCCTGACGATCATCACGGGCGATTGGACGATTGGTCGGAATCACCGACACCGTCAGTCCGTAAATCTGGTGGAATTCGGTTTCTTCTGTTTCCGCCGTGCCGGTCATGCCGGACAGCTTCTCGTACATGCGGAAGTAGTTCTGAATCGTGATGGTGGCGAGCGTCTGCGTTTCGCCCTTCACCTGCACGCCTTCCTTCGCTTCCACCGCCTGATGCAGGCCCTCGCTCCACCGGCGGCCCGGCATCGTACGACCGGTGAACTCGTCGACGATGAGGACCTGTGCATCCTGCACGACATAGTTCACGTCCTTGTCGTACAGCGCGTGCGCGCGCAACAACTGGTGGATGATATTTAAACGCTCGCTCTTCGTCGCGTACTCACGTTCGACCGAGGCACGTTGTTCGAGACGCTCGGGCGCGGTCAGGTCATGGTTCTTGTCGATCTGCCCGATGACCGTGGCAATATCCGGCAATACGAAGGCGTCGCGATCATCTGGCGACAGCCAATCGAGTCCCTGCTCCGTGAGGTGCACGGTGTGGCCCTTTTCATCGAGCACGAACAAGAGATCGTCTTCGAGATCGCGATACTGCTGCTTGCTGGCCGGCAGCTTGCGATCGGCGATGTGATCGAGCTCCATCCGCTGCACCAACTGCTTGACGCCGGACTCCTGCAGGGCCTTCATCAACCGCTTGTTCTTCGGGCCGCCAAGCTGCGCCTTGAAGAGCGACAGCGCAGCGGTGGCGGTATCACCCGCCTCGAGAGAGCGTTCGCCCTGCGCCACGAGGGTGCTGACCTGATCGGACTGGCGCCGCACCAGTCGCACAACCGCACTGTTGAATTCCGCGTACTGTCCGTCGCTCTCATTGCCGACTGGACCGGAAATGATCAACGGGGTACGCGCCTCGTCGACGAGAATCGAGTCCACTTCGTCGATCATGGCAAAGACATGCTGACGCTGCACGCGCTGATCGAGCGTCGTCACCATGTTGTCGCGGAGGTAGTCAAAGCCGAATTCGTTGTTCGTGCCGTACGTGATGTCGGAACCGTACACTTCGCGACGCTCAAACGAACCGGGCTCGGTGTCGTCGAGACAGCCAACGGTGAGGCCGAGCCAGCGATAGAGATGACCCATCCACTGCGAGTCTCGACGGGCGAGGTAGCTGTTGACGGTCACGAGATGCACGCCGCGGCCCGGCAACGCGTTGAGATACATCGGCAGCGTCGCAACGAGTGTCTTTCCTTCGCCCGTGGCCATCTCGGCGATACGCCCCAGGTGCAGCTGAATGCCGCCAATGAGCTGCACCTCGTACGGCACCATGTCCCACACAAGATCGCGACCCGTCACCGACACTGTCGTCCCCTTCAGGCGGCGGCAGGCCTCACGCACCGTGGCAAACGCCTCTGGCAGCGTCTCGTCGAGGAATTGGGCGATGGCGGTGCGCAATTCGCCTTCCGCGCCGGCCCGGCCGTCCGCGCCCTGCAGCTCGTTGTCGATCCGCTCGCGTTCGGCCGGATCCGCCGCGTCACGCTTCGCAGCCTTCAGTTCGGCGATACGAGCGTCAATCGCGCCAGTACGCTCCACGAGCACACCGCGGAATTTCGCCGTCTGCGCTTGAAGCTCGGCGTCGGGCAGCGCGGCCAACCGCTCCTCGATCGCTACGATGTCATCAATGATCGGCTGCACGCGCTTCCGCTCGCGTTCGTGTCGCGTGCCGAAGATGGAGCCAAAGAGTTTGTTGAACATGCGGACCTCAAGAGTGTCGATGGCGCCGGAGCAGCGGCGTCCGTCGCACCATCAGGCGCGCGCGGAGACGTCCTCTGCCACCGGGTCCCGGAGATACAAACCGGCGGACGCGATGTAGTCGGCTACGGCATCAGTCACGAAGCCCCGGATGGAGCGCCCTGACCGTACACGAGCCCGAACCTCGGTTGACGACACATCCACCCGGCGGCTCGCCAAGCGCTGTACCGGAAAGCCCAAGAGTGAGCCACCCAGCGCGTCGCGCTTTTCGGCGGGTGACTCCGTCAGCTCGGACTCGGTCACACGAGTCAGAACCACCAGACGCACCATCGACAGGAGCCGCGCCGGATCCCGCCAGCGCGGAAGCGTGCGAGCTACGTCGTCACCGATCAGCAAGTGGAGATCGACCGACGGATACTGCTGTCGGACGCTCGCCACAGTGTCAACCATGAAAGATAACCCACCCCTCTGAATTTCGATGGGGTCAACCATTATGCCCGCGATGTCCGCAAAGCACCGTTGCACCATCTCCAGCCGGTTGGCGGCCGATGCGAACTGATCTTGCTTGAGCGGTTGCTGCGCCGCGGGGACGATCAGCAATCGATCGAGCGAGAGCGCGTCCATCCCATCCTGAGCCACCAAGAGGTGCCCAGTGTGAGGCGGATCAAAGCTGCCGCCAAATATGCCCAGTCGCATGAGGAGACCCGAGGGGACCGGCGTCAGCGCGGCCCAGGTCGCGCGTACGCGACCGGCGAGGCGATAGTATCCTTGGGAGATTTCGCCGGGGTGGCGACCGCCTTCTCCGCAGTCGGCGCCCCACATTCAAGCTTGACGGCCGGATCACCCGGATACGCCTTCCACATGGCGGCACACGTTTCCGCCGCGTCATCCTTCCAGCGGATCTTCGTGTACAGCTCGTGCAGCTTCAACCACGAAAGCCGAGCGGCCTTGGTGCTCGGATACGTCGTGACGACGTCCTTGAAGTAGATGATCGCCGGATCGACCGCCCGGCGGACGCGCACATAGTGCACTCCCGTCAGGTAGTCTTTTTCAGCAAACCACTCTTCGAGTTGCGCGATACGCGCTTTGGCGTCGGCGGTCTCCTTCTTCGCATCCGGATACGACGACAGCAGCGCCCGCAGAATGGAGACGGCCTTCTGTCCGTTTTCAGGATCGAGATTGGGTCGCCGCCAGAGCCCTTGATAACTTCGCCCGACTCCGAGCATCGAGCCCGGTGCGAGGGTGTCGTCCGGGAACCCGTCGGTGACGCGCTGATACGCCTGCGCGGCGAGCAGGAACTCGCCGCGCTGCTCGTGAGAAAGCGCCAAATAGTAGAACGCCGGCGCCAGCAGCGGATCGCGCGCCGAAAGGTCATTTGTCAGGCGCTCGAAGCCAATCTGTGCGTTCTCGTAGTTCTTCCGCTGATACTCGATCAACGACGCGCGGAAGAGCGCTTCGGAGTTGGCATAATTCTGCGGCTTAAACCCGCCAGCGCAGGCCGCCAGCGTGGCGGCCATGCTCAGCAGGATCAAGACCCGCCAGTCAAGGCGCAAAGAGCGTGATAAAGAGCGTGATTCGGGGCGACTCATGCGGACGCTGGTACCCAGGTGGGACGAAGCGGATCCGCTCCGATCTTAAAAGAACTGACGGTCATGCGGACGCCCCGGCGGCCCGCGATGTCGACGCAAGGCCGAGGACGCGCGCGCGACCCGGGCGCAGATCTGCCGTGACGTTGCGCGTATCGACTATCAAGGTCGCCTGATCCACGACCCGCTGGTAGTCCACGTTCTGATGGTCCGTCACGATAACCACCGCATCCGCCCATCGAAGCATCTCATCGGACAGCTCGACGCCCTTGCGAACGTGCCCGTCTTCCCGGAATTCCTTCACGTACGGGTCGTGGAACTCGACGTGGGCGCCGCGCTCCTCGAGCAGCCGGATCACGTCGAGCGCGGGGCTTTCGCGCACGTCATCGATATCGCGCTTGTACGCGACGCCGAGGACTAGGACGCGTGATCCGCGGACCGCCTTGCGCATGTCGTTCAACGCATCAGAGACCTTCGTCACGACCCATTCCGGCATATGCGAATTGATTTCGCTCGCCAGATCGATGAAGCGCGTCTTGTAGTTGAGCGTGCGCATCTTCCACGCGAGATAGTGCGGATCGAGCGGAATGCAGTGCCCGCCAATGCCGGGTCCCGGAGTAAACTTCATGAACCCGAACGGCTTCGTGGCGGCGGCGTTGATGACTTCCCATACGTTGACGCCCAGCAGATCGCAGACGATCGCGAGCTCGTTCACCATGCCGATGTTCACCGCGCGGAACGTGTTCTCGAGCAGCTTCACCAACTCGGCCGCTTCCGGCGACGACACCGGGACGACCGTGTCGATGCAGCTCGCATACAACGCGCATGCCACCTCGACACACGCCGGCGTAATCCCGCCGACGACCTTGGGCGTGTTCTTGGTATGATAGACCGGATTGCCCGGATCCACGCGCTCGGGACTGAAGGCGACGAAGATGTCGGTGCCGACCGTGAGGCCCATCGCCTCGAGACGCGGCTGCAGCAACTCACGCGTTGTGCCCGGATACGTCGTACTCTCGAGCACCACGCAGAGTCCCGGATGCGCCTGACGTGCGATGGCGTCCGCCGCCGACAGCACGAACGCCATATCGGGGTCGCGCGTCTTCGAGAGTGGGGTCGGCACCGCAATCGAGATCGCATCGCACTGCTTCAGACGCGCTTCGACGGTCGTGGCCACGAATGAACCCGCGGCCACCATCGCCTGGATCTCATCGCCGGGGACGTCCTGGATGTGCGACTTGCCCGCCATCAGCAGATCGACGACCCGCTCGCTGATGTCGTAGCCGATCACGCGGAAGCCTGCCTTGGCAAATTCCATCGCTAATGGCAGTCCGACGTAGCCGAGGCCAACGACGCCGATGACGGCCGATCGGTCGTGAATCTTTGCCAGCACCTGTGACTTCATCGTCTCTCTCTCCACCGACGCAGGACGTGTCAACGTCCGTAGAATGATCGCACGGTCGCGACGACTTCATCGCGCTGACCCGTGGTGAGTTCAGGAAACACCGGCAACGACATGACTTCCTTCGACGCACGCTCGCTTTCGGGGAACTGCCCTTCGCGATAGCGGAGGTACGCGAAGCATGGCTGCAGATGGAGCGCCAGCGGATAATACACCGAACAGCCCACGCCTTGCGCCTTGAGATGGGCGAGCAGGTCATCGCGCCGGTCGGCGCGGATCGTGTACTGGTTGTAGATCGACGTATTCGCCGGATCGACGTACGGCGTCATAATCTCCGAAACATTCGCAAATGCCGCATCATAGAACGTGGCGTTCGCGCGCCGCGCCGCACCCCATGCCGCCAGATGTGGCAGCTTCGCGGACAACACCGCCGCCTGCAACGTGTCGAGGCGGCTATTGTACCCCACCATCTCGTGGTAGTACGTGCGACGGCTCCCGTGCGTGCGCAACTTCATCATCGTTTCGTACAGCGCATCGTCCTGAGTGACCATCATCCCGCCATCGCCGTAACCACCGAGATTCTTCGACGGGAAGAAACTGAACGTCCCGATCGCCGCCGCTTGCCCTGCCATGACGACCTTCCCGTCGATCACCCGGCTCGCGCCGATCGACTGCGCCGCATCCTCGATCACCGGACGCCCTTGTGCGGCCTCGATAATCTGCTCGATCGGTGCCATCTGCCCGAACAGGTCCACCGCAATCACGGCTTTCGTGCGCGCACCAACCGCGGCACGCACCGCGTCGGGGGCAATGTTGAACGTACGCGGCTCGATGTCGACAAAGACCGGGCGGGCTCCGACGTTATGCACCGCACCACCGGTCGCAAAAAACGTGAACGGCGTCGTAATGACTTCATCATCGCGTCCCACGTCGAGTGCCCGCAGCGCGATCAACAGCGCGTCCGTACCGTTCGCGCATCCGATGGCGTACTTGGTCTGCGACAGCCCGGCGATTTCACACTCGAGTTTCCCAACCGGTTCGCCAAGAATGAAGTTCTGCTCATCGACAACGGCCAATACCGCCGCAACGACGTCGTCGCGAATCGTTGCGTGCTGCGCTTTGAGATCGAGAAGAGGAACGGCCATGGGTCAGATTCGAGCGGAGAAAGAGTCAGCGGTCAACGCCACGGACACAGCGGTCAGAGACCGACGCGCAACGGCAGCGGCACATCACGACCGGTCTTGGCCGACTCGTAGATGCCGAGGATGAGTTCGAGTGATTTCCGCCCGGCACGACCATCCGTGTCCGGCCGTGCTTCGCCTCGCAGCACCGCCACCACGTTCCGGTAGTAGGCTTCGTGCCCGAACCCATACACGGTCGGTGGATTCGTGTTCGCCTGCCCGATCAACTTGTCGTCATCGTCGTAGTCGGCAAACGTCCACTGCTCGACTTTGTTGACCGCCGTGCCACCGATCTTGACCGTCCCTTTCTCGCCGAGGATCGTGATCGATCCCTCGAGATTCTTCGGGAACGTCAGCATCGTCACTTCGATAACGCCAATAGCCCCCGAGCGAAACTTGAGTACGGCGGCCCCGGAATCTTCGGCTTCGATCCGCCGGGCGAGCGTCGCCGTCTTCGCCATCACGCTTTCGACTGGTCCGACAAGCCACTGTATCAGGTCGACGTAGTGGGACGCCTGATTCATGAATGCACCGCCGTCGAATTCCCACGTGCCACGCCACGGCGCCTGATCGTAATAGTCCTGCGGGCGCGTCCAACGCACGGTGCAGTTGGCCATGTAAATGCGCCCGAACCGCCCGCGATCGACCGCGCGCTTCAACAGCTGAATGGGCGGGTTCAGTCGGTTCTGCTTGACGACAAAGAGATGCACGTTGTGATCGTCGCACGACTGCACCAGCGCGTCGGCGGCCGCGAGCGAGATCCCCATCGGCTTTTCCGAGATCACATGGCGACCGGCCTTCGCCGCCATGATGCCATGCTGCGGGTGCAATCCAGACGGCGTGGCGATCACCACGGCGTCACTCGGCGCCTGCGCGAGCATCTGCTCATAGCTGGTGAACCACGGGACCCGCAGCGTTTCACCTGCTTCGCGCGCCCGTTCCTCGACGACGTCGCAGACGCCGACGACTTCGACGTCCTCGAGCTTGGCGATCGCTTCAAAGTGGTTCCGGCTGATGCGGCCGCAACCGACGAGGGCGAGCCGGATCGGCTGGTTCGCGGGGATTGGCGGAATGGTCATGTCGGGGTCTCGTTGGAGGCCAAGGGGCGCACGACATCGTCCCTGCGTTCGTAGAGCGCGCCCGTTCCCGTACAGCGGAAGCGTTCTGCTAACCCATCGTCCAGCGCGACGCCGAGCGATTCCATGCGGAAGCCGGCTTCCGACATCCAACCGATGCGCTTCGCCGGCACGCCGGCCATCAACGCATAGTCCGGGACGTCGCGATTGATCACGGCACCCGCGCCAATAAACGCATAACGACCAATCGTGACACCGCATACGATCGTGGCGTTGGCGCCAATGCTCGCACCACGCTGCACCAGCGTGCGCCGGTATTCATTCTTGCGCGAGACGGCGCTGCGCGGATTATACACGTTCGTGAAGACCATCGACGGGCCGCAGAAGACGTCCGCTTCCAGTTCGACACCTTCGTACAGCGAGACGTTGTTCTGGATCTTCGCGTTGTCCCCGACGCGCACCGCATTCATCACAACCACATTCTGTCCGAGCGAACAGTGTGCGCCAATGACGGCACCGCCGAGCACATGACAGAAGTGCCACACACGCGTTCCGTCACCGATGATCGCGCCGTCATCGACATAGGCCGACTCGTGCACTAATGCGCCAGTGCCCAGCGTGACGCGAGCACCGACCCGCCCATTCCCCGGGGCGTCAATCATCTGCGAACGTGCCGCAATGGCGTTCGGAGGCTGGCTCATGCGCGCACTCAGACGCCGGACGTGGCGAGGCGTTCGTGC
Organism: Gemmatimonadaceae bacterium; assembly: GCA_031366985.1. GTDB lineage: Bacteria > Gemmatimonadota > Gemmatimonadetes > Gemmatimonadales > Gemmatimonadaceae > Gemmatimonas. The sequence goes on along the minus strand of JANLPE010000033.1, from coordinate 130,736 downwards.
CATTCCTGCAACGCCCGAACCGACGGCTCTCTCGACTGCCGCGCCGCGATGGCCTCGCATGCCGCGTTCGCCGCCGACAGCGTCGTGGTGTACGGAACGCGATTCGCGATGGCGGCCTGGCGCAGGCGTTCATCGTCGACCTGGGCGTGCTTCCCGAGCGGCGTATTCACCAGTAACTGCACTTCCCCGTTGAGGATCATGTCGACGCCGTGCGGACGCCCTTCATGCACCTTCAACACGGTCTCCACGACGACGCCGCGATCGCGGAGATAGGCGGCCGTGCCACTGGTCGCGAAGAGTTTGAATCCCATCGCGCTGAATTTGTGTGCCAGCTCGACGGCGTTCGGCTTGTCCCAATCGTTCAACGTCAGGAACACGGCGCCATCGCGTGGCAGCGCGTTATCTGCCGCCAACTGCGACTTGAGGAACGCCGTACCGAAGTCATTGTCGATTCCCATGACCTCTCCCGTCGAGCGCATCTCGGGGCCAAGCACGGGGTCGAATTCGCGGAACTTGTTGAACGGAAAGACCGCTTCCTTGACGCTCACGTACGGCGGAATGATCTCTTTCGTGAATCCGACCTGCTCCAGAGTCTCTCCGAGCATCAGCCGCGCCGCGACGGACGGCAGCGATACCCCGATCGCCTTCGACACGAACGGTGCCGTGCGCGAGGCGCGTGGGTTGACTTCGATCACGTAGACAACGCCGTTCTTGTACGCGTACTGCACGTTGATGAGGCCGACCACGCCGAGGGCTTTCGCGAAGGCCACCGTGTGGGCCTTCATCTGCTCGACCGCCGCGGGCGGGATGAGGTACGGCGGCAGCACGCAGGCCGAGTCGCCCGAATGAATGCCAGCACTCTCGATGTGCTCCATCACGGCACCGATCACCACGTTCGTGCCGTCGCTGAGCGCGTCGACGTCTGCCTCGAACGCGTCCTCGAGGAATCGATCGACCAGCACCGGGCGATCTTCGCTGACGCGCGCCGCGCGTTCGAAATAGCCGCGCAGCGACTCCGCGTCATGCACGATCTCCATCGCCCGTCCGCCCAGCACATACGACGGACGGACCAGCACCGGATAACCAATCCCGTCCGCGATCGCCACCGCTTCGTCGACGCTCGTTGCTGTTCCGTTCGCGGGCTGTTCGATACCGAGCTCGCGCGCCAGCTTTTCGAAGCGACGACGGTCTTCCGCGATATCGATAGAATCGGGCGACGTGCCAAGAATTCGGACTCCGGCCGCCTCGAGCGCGCGCGTGAGCTTGAGTGGTGTTTGCCCGCCCAGCTGGACGATGACGCCGACCGGCTTCTCCCGGTCAACGATCTCCAAGACGTCTTCGAGCGTCAGCGGTTCGAAGAAGAGCTTGTCGGAGATATCGAAGTCGGTGGATACCGTCTCGGGGTTCGAGTTGACCATGATCGTTTCGTAGCCCTGCTCGCGGAGCGCGAGCACGGCGCGGACGCAGCAGTAATCGAACTCAACGCCCTGCCCGATGCGATTCGGCCCAGAGCCGAGAATGATGACTTTGGGTCGTCCTTCAGTGAACGCTTCACTCTCTTCGTCATAGCAGCCATACAGATACGGCGTGCTCGACGGAAACTCACCCGCGCACGTATCGATCATCTTGTACGACGGCCGCACGCCGAGTGCCCAGCGGTGCGCGCGCGTGACCAGCTCGGTCTCGTGACGCAGCGTGGCCAACTGACGATCTGAGAAGCCCATGCGCTTCATGCGACGCATCGCGTCCGCATCGATGGCCTCGAGCGCGCGATACCACAGCTCGGCGTCCAGCAGCTCGCGCAGCTGATCGAGGAACCATGGATCGATCGCCGTCACCTCGTGCAATTCGGCCGTGCCCATGCCGAGCTGCATCGCACGCTTCACCTGAAAGATGCGCTCGGGCGTCGGCCGGCGGAGGGCGCCGCGCAACGCCTCTTTCGATTCTTCCGTCAGGCGATCATCGATCAGTCGCTCGCCAACCGTCCAGCCGGAGCGACCGGTCTCGAGCGCCCGCAGCGCCTTCTGAAACGCTTCCTTGAACGTGCGACCGATCGCCATCGATTCACCGACGGACTTCATCTGTGTCGTGAGTCCCGGATCCGCGGTGGCGAACTTCTCAAACGCAAAACGCGGGCACTTGACGATCACGTAATCCAGCACCGGCTCGAAGCTCGCCGGTGTGGTCTTCGTGATATCGTTGGGGACTTCATCCAGCGTGAAACCGACGGCGAGCTTGGCACCGATACGCGCGATCGGGAACCCGGTCGCCTTTGACGCCAGCGCCGACGAGCGCGAGACGCGCGGATTCATCTCGATCACGATGAGATCACCGTTTCTCGGATTCACCGCGAACTGGATGTTGCAGCCGCCGGCATCGACACCGATCTCGCGAATGATCGCTACCGCGGCGTCGCGCATCACCTGGTACTCACGATCGGTCAGCGTCATCGCGGGCGCCACGGTAATCGAGTCACCGGTATGCACGCCCATCGGATCGAGATTCTCGATGGAGCAGACAATCACGACGTTGTCAGCGTGATCGCGCATCACCTCGAGTTCGAACTCCTTCCAGCCCAGCAGCGAGCGCTCGATCAGCACGGAGTGCACGGGCGAGAGATCGAGACCGCGCATCACCATGCGCTCGAACTCCTCGCGGTTGTAGGCGATGCCGCCGCCAGTTCCGCCGAGCGTGAACGACGGACGGATGATCGCCGGGAAGCCGGTCTCCTCGACGCCGGCGATCGCTTCGTCAAGCGTCGTCACGGTGCGGCCCGCGGCGCAGGTCAGGCCGATGCGCTCCATCGCCTCGGCAAACAGTTTGCGATCTTCGGCGACGCGAATCGCGCGCGCGTTCGCGCCGATCAGCTCACAGCCGTACTTCTCGAGCACGCCGTTGTCATACAACGCCAGCGCGACATTCAGTGCGGTTTGACCACCCATCGTCGGCAGGACCGCATCGGGACGCTCGCGCGCAATGACCTTCGCGACGAACTCCGCAGTGACCGGTTCGATGTAGGTCCGGTCCGCGAACTCCGGATCCGTCATGATCGTCGCCGGATTGGAATTCACCAGCACGACTTCGTACCCTTCTTCACGCAGCGCCTTCGTGGCTTGCGTTCCGGAGTAGTCGAACTCGGCGGCCTGACCGATCACGATTGGCCCAGCGCCAATGACGAGGATTCGGTGCAGGTCAGTGCGCTTCGGCATGCGTGATCAGGTCGTCGATGATGTCTTCAAAGGTGCGCGTGGCGCGCCACCCAGTGGTTTGCTGCAGTTTGTTCGAGTCGCCGACGAGGGCCGGGACGTCGACCGGCCGCACCAGTGCCGGATCGATCGCGATCGGTGCGTCGACGCCCGCCCGCGCGAGCACGCACTCCACGACCTGCTGCACTGACCGCCCAACTCCGCTGGCGACATTGTACGACTCGCCCGACGCACCGCGTTGCAGCAGCGAAATATACGCCGATACGACGTCGCTCACATGGAGAAAATCCCGAATGGGGGAGAGGTTGCCCACGAGGAGTGCGGTACCCGTCGGCGCGCCGCGCAACTCGACGGCGCGCGCGACTAGCGCGGGGAGCAGGAAACGCGGATCCTGCCCGGCGCCACTGTGGTTGAAACTCCGCGCCACGACGACGCGGAGACCGGCGGCGCGCCAGAGCTGCAGGGCAAGGATTTCCTGCGCGGCTTTGGTTGCCGCATACACAGTCCGCGGCGCCTGCAGGGCCGTTTCGCTGATCGGCGCGGCGCTCTCCTGCCGGCCATATTGTTCGGCGCTGCCAACGATCAGTACGACCGGATCGGCCTCGCCATGGGCGCGCCACCCCTCGACATGGTGCAACAGGCGCGCCGTGGCGGTCACATTGATATCCCATGCGGCGGCGGGATCTGCAGCGGCCGTCGGCAAATGCGAGATCGCCGCGAGGTGCACGACGAAGTCCGGTCGTGACCGTCCGACTGCCTCTGCCACGAACGCATCATTCCGCAGGTCCCCCGTGAGCCAGGCCACGGGCCGTGTCGTCGATGACATCTGGTGCCCAACGATGGGCGCCGCATCTGGCAGGGCCACCGCGGTCACGGCGACACCAACCTCCTGCAACGCACGGACCAGCCACCGGCCGACGAATCCGCCGGCGCCGGTGACCAACGCGTTCAGCGGACGGTCGTCAGTCGCGAGCATGGAGCGCGGCCCGTCGTTCACCGCGCTTTTGCGTATCGCTCGAGGTCCGCTTCGACCATCATTTGCACGAGCTGCGTGAAGTGCACCGTCGGCGTCCACCCAAGGACCTCGCGCGCCTTAGTCGGGTCACCGACGAGCAGGTCCACTTCGGCCGGGCGATAGAACTTCGGGTCCTGCACGACGTAGTTCCGATAATCGAGGCCGACCGCGCCAAATGCGGCCTCACAAAAATCCCGAACCGAGTAGGTCTCGCCCGTGCTGATGACGAAGTCATCGGGCTCATCGAGCTGCAGCATACGCCACATCGCGTCGACGTAGTCGGCCGCAAAGCCCCAGTCGCGGCGCGCGTCGAGATTGCCGAGTCGCAACTCATGCTGAATGCCGTGTTTGATTCGTGCAACCGCGTCCGAAATCTTGCGCGTCACGAACTCGAGACCGCGCCTCGGCGATTCGTGATTGAACAGGATTCCGGAGACGGCGAAGAGATTAAAGCTTTCGCGATAGTTCACGGTGATCCAGTGGCCGTACACCTTCGCGACGCCGTACGGCGAACGCGGATAGAACGGCGTCGACTCGCGCTGCGGGGTTTCGACGACCTTCCCGAACTGCTCACTCGAACTGGCCTGATAGAACTTGGCCCCGGGCGCCGCCTTTCTCAGGGCTTCGAGCATGCGCGTCACGCCAAGCGCTGTAAACTCACCGGTGAGCACAGGCTGCTGCCACGACGTTTGGACGAAGCTTTGCGCCGCCAGGTTATAGATCTCCACCGGTTTGGTCGCCTCGACCACGTCGGTGAGCGATGTCTGATCGAGCAGGTCGGCAGACACCAGCTCGACCTTGTCGACGAGGTGCGCGATACGCTCGTACGGTGTCGTTGACGACCGTCGCACCACGCCGACGACGTGGTAGCCCTTCGCGAGCAGCAATTCCGCCAGGTATGATCCGTCTTGCCCGGTGATGCCGGTAATGAGCGCGGTCTTCACAAGCGTACTCAGTAGTGAGTCGGTGAGTATTCAAAAAGGCAGCTATGCAAAGCGGGGAGCCCGCGTACTACGAGCTCCCCGCCTGACGTGCAGTGCCCTGCCTCAGACGGCGGCTGTCTGACCGCGCGGCGCGCGCTTGATCTTGCCGGCGGCGATGCAGCGGGTGCAAGCCTTCACCTTGATGATCTTCCCCCCATCGAGGGTACGGACCACCTGCAAGTTCGGCTTCCACGTCCGGCGCGTCTTGTTGTTCGCGTGCGAGACGCTGTTCCCGAAGGCGACGCCCTTGTCGCAGCAGTAGCAGCGATTGCGTTGGATTGGCATGTGGATGCGTCCTGTCAGCTGAGGATCAGTTCGATCCGCGCCATTTCCGCGCCGTCACCCTTGCGGTGGCCGGTCTTCAGAATGCGCGTGTAGCCGCCCGGACGCGTGGCGAACTTCGGACCGATCTCTTGGAAGAGCTTGTCCGCCGCCTCACGCTTGTGGACGTGCTTGCCCGCGAGCCGGCGCGCGTGGAGCGTGCCGGTGCGTGCCTTGGTGATGAGCTTTTCAACGAACGGTCGCAATTCCTTCGCCTTCGCTTCCGTCGTTTCAATCGCACCCTGCTCGATGAGCGAGGTCGCGAGGTTGCGGAGCAGCGCGAGGCGCTGCTCACTGGTCCGCCGCAGCTGGCGGTTAGCCTTACGATGGCGCATGGAAATCAGTCCTCGTCGTCGTCGTCATCGGGCGCGTTTTCGGCGGCGCGGCTGGGCGCCGTGCCCATGTCGAGAATGCGGACACCGTCCGTGCTCTCTTCATAGCGCATACCGAAATTGAGCCCTTCCTTCTCGAGCAGCGCGGCGATTTCCTGCAGGGACTTCTTGCCGAAGTTCTTCACCTGAAGGATCTGCGCCTCGGTCTGACGAACCAGATCGCCGAGCGAGCGGATGTTGGAATTCTTGAGTGAGTTGACCGACCGCACTGAAAGCTCCAGGTCGTCGATCGGGGTACGGAACAGCTCGGCCAGCCGCAGTGCGTCGCTATTCGCGCCGTCACCCGCTGCACCAGGCTGCGCAGACGCCGACGAGCCAAAGCCCACAAAGTACTGGAAGTGGGTCTGGGCCAGTGCGGCGGCATAGCTCACCGCTTCCTCGGGCGACAGCGTGCCGTTGGTTTCGACGGTCAGCGTCAAACGGTCATAGTCGGTGCGCTGTCCAACGCGCGTTTCCGCGACGGTGAAATTGGCACGACGGACCGGGTTGTAGATGGCATCGATGCGGACGACGTCCACCGGCAAGTTCTTGTCGGCCGGATGCTGGTCGCTCTCGATGTATCCACGCCCCTTGTTCACGTAGAGTTCGACGTTGAAGTCGCGCTCGTCCGTGATGGTGAACAGGTGATGCGACGGATCGACGACGCGCGCGCCACCGACGGCACCAATCTGGATATCGGCCGCCGTGACGACGCCCGGGCCCGACTTCGTGATGCGCAGTACGGCCTGCTCGACTTCTTCGGGCAGCTCCAGCGTCAGCGTCTTGAGGTTCCCGATAATCTGGTGCACGTCTTCGACGACGCCGCCGATGGTCTGGTGCTCATGCACCACGCCATCAATACGAAATGCCCACACCGCCGAGCCGCGCAGCGACGACAACAGCAGTCGGCGCATCGCATTGCCCAACGTGTGACCGAAGCCGCGCTCGAGCGGCTGCAGTCGGAATTCTGCCAGGTTCGGCGTGTCCTCGCGCTTCGTCGCTTCGACGAGCTGCGGCCGGACCAGCCCACTGAGATCGATCGTATTCGCCATGGAGTATCGTGTCGTGAAAGTGGTCACGCGGATTCAGTGTGAATCAACGACGCGTTGCCTCGCCCCGACGCGTGGCAACCCCGTAAGGGAGTTCGGGTCCCGACCTACTGAGTACTACGTACTGAGCCCAGAGTCGCGAGAAACGGCCGAGGAGAAAGATCTGTCTCCCTACTCGTGCGTTTCTCACGACTCGCGACTCAACTACTTCCTACGCTACTACTTCGAGTAGAGCTCGACGACCAGCTGTTCCTGCGCCGCCAACGGAATCGCCGAACGGACCGGCTTCTCGAGCACGCGACCGCTGAATGATTCCTTGTCCACCGCGATCCACGAGAGCGACGAGCCACGACCGCTCTGTTCCATCGCCGACATCACGAGTACGAGTTCACGCGACGACTGCTTGACGCGCACTTCCTCGCCCGGGCGCACCTGATACGACGGAATGTCGAGCAGGCGACCCTTCACTTCGATGTGACGGTGACGGATGAGCTGACGCGCGGCCTTGCGGCTCGGTGCGAAGCCCATGCGGTACACGACGTTGTCGAGGCGTGTTTCCAGCGCCGCCAACAGGTTGTGGCCGGCGATACCCGTCTGCGACGCCACACGATCGAACGTGTTGCGGAACTGCTTCTCGGAGATGCCGTAGATGCGCTTGATCTTCTGCTTCTCGCGCAACTGCTTGGCGTACTCCGACATCTTCTTGCGACGAGCCGTCGACTGGCCGTGCTGGCCTGGCGCGTACGGACGACGCTCGACCGGGCACTTCTCCGTGAAGCACTTGGTGCCTTTGAGGAAAAGCTTGGTGCCTTCGCGGCGACACTGACGGCAGCTGGGTCCGGTATAACGGGCCATGGTCAGACCCTCCGGCGCTTGGGGGGACGGCAGCCGTTGTGCGGAATCGGAGTGACGTCACGGATCGACTTCACTTGGAGTCCCGCAGCGGCGAGCGCCTGGATGGCCGACTCGCGACCGCTCCCGGGGCCCTGCACTCGGACATGCACGCGGCGAACGCCGAGCGTGAGCGCTTCGCGCGCGCACTGCTCGGACGCCACCGTGGCGGCGAACGGCGTCGACTTCTTCGATCCCTTGAAGCCAGCCTTGCCGGAGGACCCCCACGACACCGTGTTGCCATGCATGTCGGTGATCGTGATGGTCGTGTTGTTGAACGTGGCACTGACGTGGGCGATGCCTTCGGCCTCGACGACGCGCTTGGTTTTCTTTGCGGTAGCCATGGTTTACTTGGTCACCTTCTTCTTGCCCGCGATAGCGCGGCGCGGCCCCTTCTTGGTGCGCGCGTTGGTGTGCGTCCGCTGACCGCGAACCGGAAGACCTCGGCGATGCCGCGTGCCGCGGTACGAACCGATATCCATCAGGCGCTTGATGTTCATCGCGACTTCGGTGCGCAGTGCACCTTCGACCCGATGATTGCGCTCAATTTCCTGACGGAGCTTGTTGACGTCGACATCGTTCAGATCGCGAATCCGCTGCGCCGGGTTTACCCCGGCCGCCTCGATAATGCGCTGAGCCGTCTTGCGGCCGATGCCGAAAATGTAAGTGAGGCCGATCTCAACCTTCTTCTCTCGCGGGAGATCGACGCCTGCGATGCGTGCCATGGTCTGTGCGCTCCCTTAGCCTTGACGCTGCTTATGCTTGGGATTGCGCTTGCAGATAATGCGAGTCACGCCCTGTCGCTTCACGACCTTGCAGTGTTCACAAATCGGCTTGACGCTGCTACGAACTTTCACGGGATACCTCAGCACTTCCGCGCTGACGGAGCCTCCCGCACTCACGCATGCGCAGTGCGCACGTGCAAGCCGGCTGGACTCCCCATGTGTCCATCACGCGTGAAGCATCGACGTCTTTCGACAAACGATTCCGCGCACGCGTGAAGCGAAGGTGGCCGGCGGATCGGCCGAGAAAAAAAACCGCCGGGGATACCGGCAGCCGTTTAGCTTAGCAGAGTCGTGACAGTGAGGCAACCCCCGCACTCACGGCGATTTAGGCGGTCGCGAGCATCGCAGCGACGGTCGTCATCGCCACCGCCGGATCGACGGCCCCGGTCACCGTTCGGCCAAGAATGATCCAGCGCGCGCCGGCATCGGCGGCGTCACGCGGGGTCATCACCCTCCGTTGGTCATGCGCATCGCCACCGGGCAGTCGGATGCCAGGCACGAGAAGGCCCAGCCGATCCCCAAAAGCCGCTCGCACCGAGGCCGCTTCGTGCCCGGAACAGACGATCCCCGTCGCGGCCGCATTCGCCGCGAATCCCGCGAGTCGAAGCACTTCCGCCTGCACGTCGACGGGTGGTCGTCCCCATGCGGCACCGACCGATGCTCCGTCCAGGCTGGTCAAAATGGTCACGCCGAGAATGCCACAGACGTGGCCCGTCCCCGAAGACCCGTCGGCGGCACCAGCGACCGCCGCGTGTATCATGGCCTCGCCGCCAGACGCATGCACCGTGAGCAGCGACGCGCCGTGCCGAGCCACGCTGCGAGCCGCGCCTTCGACCGTATTCGGAATGTCGTGAAGCTTGAGATCCACGAAGACCCGCTTCCCCTCCCCTCGCAGCCATTCGACGATCGAGGGACCGGTCGCGGTGAACAGCTCCAAACCGACCTTGTAAAAGTCGCAGGCGGCGCCAATGCGTCCGACCAAGCTTCGGGCCGCCGCAGCGTCCGGGACATCGAGCGCGACTATCGGCGTGACGGTGTTCGCGATAATCACGACGGCCATTCCAGAGTTCCGATGAGCGTGCGAAGGTCGCGAACGCCATGCGCCGTCGCCCAGCGCGCGAGGTCACGAGCGATGCGTGCTGGCGCACGCGGGTCGCGCAGCGCCGCCGTGCCGACGCCGACGAGCGACGCCCCGGCCATCAGGTACTGGACTGCGTCGTTCGCCGTCGAGACGCCGCCGAGCCCGATGATCGGCACGGACGGCAGCGCGCGCGAGACGCGCCACGTTGCGAGAAGGCCGAACGGGAGGAGCGCCGGACCACTCACGCCGCCCGTACCAAATCCGATCTTCGGTCGGCGGCGGGCGGTATCGATGACAAGACCCGGCATCGTGTTCACCAGCGTCAGACCGTCGGCGCCGGCGTCGACGGCAATTCTGGCGGCCTCTACGATCCCCGCCCCGAGCGCGGGCGACAGTTTCACAAAGATCGGTCGCGTCGTGGTCGCCCGCACCGCCCGCACGAGGGCTTCCAACGCGACGGGATCAGCCCCGAACTCAAGTCCGCCTGATTTCACGTTCGGGCAACTGACGTTCAACTCGAACGCATCAACACCCGCGCTGGCAGCTAATCCACCGACGACGGTCGTAAAGTCGTCGACGCTATTGCCGACCACGTTGACGAAGACGCGCAACGCATCATCGCGCGCTGCGAGCCAGGGCATCGCGTCCAAACGCACGTCGTCGAGCCCAGGATTGGCCAAACCGACCGCATTGATCATGCCACCAGCAAACTCGCTCACCCGCAGCGGTGGCGCGCCGTGTCGCGGCGCAACGCTGACCGCCTTGGTCGCGAGACCACCGAGTGCGCCGAGATCGAGCACGTCATCGACTTCCCGTCCGTAGCCCGCAGTGCCGGCGGCGAGCACAATAGGATTGCGGAAAGCGAGTCCCGCAACTCGCATCGCCGTGGGTCCCGTCTCGCGTACCGTCATGGTCGCCCCGCCGAGGGAGCCGTCGCTTTCGTTGGCAATCGCAGCTTGCGTACGCTATCCGACCACACGCGAAGCGTGGTGGACCATCGCACCTGCAGGAGCGGCGGATTGCTCGCAAAATCGGCACTTGTCGCTGGATCATCGCCACGGAGCCATGCAGCGACGGCCGAGGTCGGATACTCGCTGCGAATGCGCCCCGCCCACGCCTCGGCGCTATCCGGCTGCAACAGTCCGGCCGCATAGTACGCCTGCGGCGCGAGCGGCGTACCCGGCATGTCGCGAGCCACGCGCAGAAACATCGATCGAGCCAACGCGTTCGCGCGCAGTGAGTCGCGCGCAACCTCCGCGGCGAGGTACAGCGCCGCGCCGGTCGCCTCCTCCTGCTGGGCCAGCAGGCGCACGAGCAGCAGCTGTTCGGACACCCGCTTGGCGTACGGCGTGACGCGGACCGCACTGTCCTGTTGCGCCATGGCCGAGTCGACACTGCGCAGTGAAGCCGCGCGTGTCAGCGTGAGGTACGTCAGTCGCGCGGCGGCCTCGCGGTCGAGCACTGAATCGCGGCCGGCCAGCGTGCGCACAATCCCGAGATGCTGCCGCGCCATCGAGTCACGCGCGGAGCGAAGATTCAGGTCGCCGACCGCGAAGTGGATGGCGGCGCGATTCGCGTCGCGAACCCGTGCGCCATCATACGCGCGCGTCACCGCTTCAACACCATCGAACTGCCCCGCCGACCACATCTCACGAAGGGCGCGCGGCACATCGTCTCGATAATCCAAACGTATCGCGCGCTGCACCAGCAGCGATTCGACGCGGACATACTCATGGGCAGACAGCGACGAAAGGATCAACTCCCACGGGAGGGTATTCTCGTCGGCATCGCGCAGGAATTGCGTGACGGCGTCGCGATCACCGTCCGCCAAGGCCGCGCGCGCGGCCCAGAGGCGCGCCTGTCGTGCGATGGACGCATCAGGCGCATCCACGATCGAATCCAGGCGGAGTCGCGCGTTCGCCACCTTACCACTGCGCAAGTCGCACGCCGCCAGCGCAATGCGGGCGCGATCCCGGTCTCCGGACGCGATCGCAGGAACGGCCAGAAATTCCGTCAGTCGACCCACGGCGGTCTCGCACTGGCCGCCGAGTGCGCCGCCACGACCCGCGAGATACAACGCGCGCGTACGCCACGTGGACGTTGGAAAGCGCACGAGCACACTCTCCGCTTTCGCCGCGGACTGCTGGAACAGCGTGGCGGCTTCACCTTCGCCGCCCTGCTGCAGGCGCAGCTCCGCACTCTTCGCGGCGGACTTCGCGTTATAGACGCCGTTGTAGTACACGCACCCGGGCGCCAACAGTAGGACGCTCGCCAGCAGCAGCCACCGGCGCATCAGCTGCCGCCTCCGACCTTCCGCTCATATTGCGCGAGAAACTGCTCGGCTGCGGTTGCGAGAGACTCTGCCATCGCACGCTGATTCTCAGGATTCGTCAGGTACACAGACTCGGCGCGATTGGTACCAAACCCAACCTCGACCAGCACGGCCGGCATGAAGGCCTTCACGAGGACCATGAATCCCGCCTGCTTGACGCCGCGGCTCGGTCCCGGGTGCATGCCGCGCAGGCCGGTTTGCACGAGGTCCGCCAGGCGCGACGACTCGCGCAGGTGCTCATTCTGCGCCATATCGCGAATGATGAACCCCAACGGGTCGGTGCGCGACGCATCGGCGTTGGTTTCGAACTTGATCACTTCATTTTCCATCGCTTCGACGCGTCGCTCATCCTCGGTCTTCGCTTCGGCGAGGAAGTACGTCTCGAATCCGCGTGCATTCCCGGGCATGTTCCACCCGGGATTCGCGGCGTTCACGTGAATCGACATGAAGAGATCCCCCTTCGCCTGATTCGCGATCTTGCCGCGATCGCCGAGCGCGATCAACGTGTCCGCCGTGCGGGTCATCACGACGGCGATACCGCGCCGTTCGAGCGCAATCCTGAGTTGTTTCGCGACCGCCAACACGATGTCCTTTTCGTACACCTTTTGTGTGGCACCAAGCGGGCCGGACATCCCCCGATCGACACCACCGTGTCCGGCGTCGATGACGACCACGCGCTGCCGCGCGACCGCGGCGCTCTTGCCGGTCGATGCACGGCCTGATGCAGGCGCGTCTTGCCGGACGGGTGCCGCCGGCTGCGTCTCGGGGCGCTTCGCTGTCACGGCGCCAAATCGGCGAAGCTGCCGACGCTCGGCGTCGAACAGCACGCCGCTGACCACGCGCGGCAGCAGCTCGCTCGCGAATGCGAACGGCACGAACACCTTGCCGCTCTGCCTGAACACAGCCTCTGTCATCGGAAACGTATCGCGTTCGACGCGGACGTACGTGCTCCCGACGTCGAGGTCGAGCCGCGCCGTGCCAATCTGCACATGATAGTGCGTCCCACCGTCAGCGATGAACACGCCACCGAGCGCATCGGCCAGCAGATCCGCGCGCAGCGCGATCCCTCCGTCCGGATGCGCGACCACCGGGACATCCCGCTTCTTGTCGCCGAACATGACGGTCAACGGTATCGGCGGGGCCACGTGCGCGCTCGCAGCGACCATCGGTGCCGGCGCAGACTCCGGAGCCGAAACCGTGACATACTGCAAGGCGCAGCACAGGGCCACGAACCGTAGGGACACCAGCGTCAGCGTGTCCGCATCGCGCGCGCAATCTCGCGCTCGGCGTCACGCTTTTTGAGGTCCTCGCGCTTGTCGTGTTGCTGCTTGCCGCGCACGAGCGCAAGCCGCACTTTCACGCGCCCGCGGACGAAATACATGTCGAGCGGCACTAGCGTGAGCCCCTGCCGTTCGACCGCGCCGATCATGCGACGGATCTCACGGCGATGCATCAGCAATTTGCGAGTCCGCGTCGCCTCGTGATTGAACATGTTGCCCTGCGTGAAGGCGCCGATATGGAGGTTCAACAGATAGACCTCCTGATCCTTCACAATGCCAAACGCATCAGTCAAATTCGCGCGACCCTCCCGCAACGCTTTGACCTCGGTCCCGGCCAAGACGATGCCTGTTTCCCAGGTGTCGAGAATCTCGTAGTCATGACGCGCACGCTTGTTTCGTGCGATCAGCTCGATCGGGTCGTCGGTGTCGGTGGTATCCTTGGTTGGCATCCTACTGCGCAAATTAGTCAGTTGACTTCCGAATGGTGCACGATCTATTCTTCCCGACCTGCCGGAGTGGTGGAATTGGTAGACGCGCTGCGTTCAGGGCGCAGTGTCCGCAAGGACGTGCCGGTTCGAGTCCGGCCTTCGGCACTTGCAGGTTGAAAAAGCGAATACAATCTGAGCCGGTCGTGAACGGGAGAGTCCCGCGGTGCTTCGGCGCCCGAGCTCCCCGATCATGGCCGGCTCAGTGCGTTTCAGGCAATAGCCTCGCGACCCGCTGTGACAGTCAGGGCTGAAGCGCTGACGGTCGGATGTCTTCGGGGAGCGTGGCCTCACCAAATGCGGCACGCAATGATTCATTGGCTCGTGCGCGCGTCGTCTGCACGAACTGCGTCGCCTGCGTGAGCAACGCGTCGCTTGGCAACGCAATACCTGCCCCCTCCAGCAGCACACGCGCCACTCGCGCGGCGGGTGACTCCACTTGTCCGCGTGCTGCCTGCGTCGCCGAATACGCACGCCAACGCAACACCCATTCCCGTCCCGTCTGGCGTGATGCGCGCGCCTCGGCCTCGATCACGCCTGCGAGTACATGCGAGACATCCGACGCCGTTCGATCGTCCAGCGCGTCACGCTCGGCCACGATCAGGGCGATCGCGCGGCGCACGAAGACCAATTCGCGGGTCGCCGCCGCGATCGAACCGGTGTGCGTCGACAGCCACTGCCTGTCGTCCGTCCCCGGGGCCGTGAGCAATTCGCGCAAGTAGCGCTCCGCCAGCCGGCGACGCTCACGCGCTGCGCGCCACGTTCCGATTAATCCCATTCGTCGTTCAGTTCTGCAGAATCGGGAGTGCGCCGACGCGCGCTTCCGCGGGCTGATACCGCGGCAATCCGATCCGGTCTCGCACTACCGCCTCTTCGGCCATCAGGTCACTCAGCTTGACGCCTTCGAGCACCTCATCGATGCGCTGCTGCAGCAGCAGCCAGACGGGACGGATGCTGCAACTCTCCGCTTCCGAGCAACGTACGGCATCCACCGGATGTGAGACACAATGCAGATCGAAGGTCGTCAACTCAGACGCCTGAATGACGTCGCGAACCGACACGGCGTCCGGATTGCGCGCGAGCGCATACCCTCCGCGCGCTCCGCGCGTGCTGTTCACGATGCCCGCGCGTCGCATACGCAACAGGATCTGCTCGACGTAATCGCTAGGCAGTTTCTCACGAGCGGCGATATCACGCCCGGTGACTGGTCCTGAGCCCGCGCGCCGCGCCAGATGCAGCGCGCAGATGAGGCCGTATTCGGCCCATGTAGTGATGCGCATGAGTGAGAGTCTAGGGCCGGCGGTCGGAGAGGACAAGCGCCGATTGCGACAATCAGCCGCCGACGACTGCCGGGTGCGTCCCGCTGGGGACGCCGATTTCGGTCATCTTTCGCAGATCGAGTACGCCGTCGATCTGGTCGGCGGGAATGATCTGCTCGCGTGTGACCAGCTCCCGAATGAGCACGCCGTCATGCACCGATCGTTTGGACAACTCGGCCGCCTTGGCGTAGCCGATTTGCGGCATGAGCGCGGTCGCCAATGCCGCTGACCGCTCCACCCAATACTCGCACATCGACACGTTCGCCTGAATGCCGAGGACACAGCGCGAGGTGAGCGTCGCGATCGCATTCGTCAGGATCTGCATCGACAACAGAATGTTGTGCGCGATGACCGGCATCATAACGTTGAGTTCAAGCTGTCCGTGCTCGGCCGATATCGCGACGGTCGTGTCGCAGCCGATCACCTGAAAGCAGACCTGATTGACCATCTCGGGAATTGACGGATTGATCTTCCCTGGCATGATCGACGATCCGGGTTGCACGGCCGGCAATGTGATTTCATCCAACCCGGTGCGTGGGCCGGACACCATCAGCCGCAGATCCGACACGATCTTCGAGAGATCCAACGCCAGTCCCCGCAACGAGGCCGAGAACGCCGCC
Organism: Gemmatimonadaceae bacterium; assembly: GCA_031366985.1. GTDB lineage: Bacteria > Gemmatimonadota > Gemmatimonadetes > Gemmatimonadales > Gemmatimonadaceae > Gemmatimonas. Next base: position 114,998 of record JANLPE010000033.1, on the reverse strand, counting down.
GCATCACCCATGCTTTGCATCAGCTGGATCCGATCGGCCCCGGCACGCAAGGATCCGATTCCCGTGATAACCTTCAAGTGCGTGATCATGAGCGCCGGATACTGCGGCTCGACGGTGACACCCGTGCCAACGGCCGATCCGCCGATGCCAAGATCATTCAGGTACTCGCTCGCTTCGACGATGCGACGACGGCAGCGATCGATCGTGCCCGCATACGCGGTGAACTCCTGTCCGAGTCGAATCGGCATCGCATCCTGCAGGTGCGTGCGCCCCGCTTTCACGATGCCATCGAACTCCACGCCTTTTCCGGCGAGTGCTTCGCGTAGTGCGACCACCGCGTCGAGCAGCGCCGGCAACTGCCGAAGAATCGCCAGACGAATGTTCGTCGGGATTGTATCGTTCGTGCTCTGCGCCATGTTCACATGGTCGTTCGGATGCACAGGCATGTACGACCCACGGGGGGCGCCGAGCAACTCGTTCGCGCGGTTCGCAATCACCTCGTTGACATTCATGTTGTGCGAGGTACCGGCACCTGCCTGATACGGGTCGACGATGAACTGGTCGCGGTGCTGGCCACTGAGGATCTCATCGGCGGCCGCAATGATCGCGTCGGCGCGCGTAGCGTCGAGGCGCCCGGTCTGCCGGTGCGTCAGCGCTGCCGCCTTCTTTATCCAGACCTGCGCCACGACGAACGGTTCGAGCGGGCGCAGACCGCTGATCGGAAAGTTCACCGATGCACGCACGGTCTGAACGCCGTAGAGCGCGTCATCGGGGACAGCCAGTTCGCCGAGCGGATCTTTTTCGATGCGCATGAGCCGGTGTGCGAGTCGGAAGCCCGTCGAGCTTACGGGGTGAACTTCAGTGTGGTATCGACGGATGACGCGATGTGCAGGACCGTTTTGGGGTCCAATAGCATTTCACGGGTGCGCCAGCGCGTCAGCACCAGCGATCGCTTGTCGTTTGGCGACGCGAGAAATGCGGTCAGCGCGCTCGTCGGCAATTGGTGGGTGCCGTCGTCCTTGAGCGCGCAATAGATCTGCTCATTCGCGTAGCCGATCGTGGCGGGATTGGAGTAGCGCAGCGACAGAATGATCGCGGATGTCGTGTCGCCGGCGGCGGGACTATTCCACGTGAAGACCATCGGCGCCGTGGTCGTCGGTACCGTGATCGTGCCGGGGATCAGGGGTTCGGCAAGGCGCACCGCAATCGAGGACGCCGGATACACCGCGGCATCGCCGGGAATCGACGCCTGCACGTTGTCGCCAGCCGCGTAACCGAAGGGTGACGCCTCCGGATTGGCATACCGGTACAATAGGTCGTCGTAGGGAAGCGTGATGGAACTGCTGCCGATTCCGAGCGAGACGGACGCCCCCGCCTTTTTGACGCCTTTGGTCACACTGATCGTCGTATCGACGGCAGCGTAGACACACTGGTCGGTCTGCGACAGGGCGCTGTTTGGCACGGCGGCCGTGTACGCTTCAAAGAAAATCGCGGTCGCATTGGCGGTCGCGCGATTGTTCGCACCGTTGCGCGCCTTGATGCTGATCGACGCGTACCGATTGGGCGTGGGATTCGATTCCGTCAGGCTGTTGCACGCGCCCAGCCCACTGAGGACAACCGCCCCGATGAGCACGGGAGGCATACGGAACCGATTCATGGCTGTGAGAACGCGCATGGAGACCTGCCAGAGGGGAGAAGTAAATCGCACCAAGAGCTACGCGCCGATCGGACGCGCGAGACCGCGAAGAAACGGGTTGCCGGCGAGTTCCCGCGCGATCGTGGTCGCGGGACCATGCCCGGGCATGACCTGTGTCTCCGGCGGCAGTGTCGTCAGGCGCTGCAGCGACTGCTGCATCGCCCGTGGATCACACAACGGGAGATCTGTACGTCCAATTGAACCCGCGAACAGCAGATCACCCGAGATACAGAGGTCATGGCCGACGAATGCGACATGGCCCGGCGCGTGCCCCGGAAGATGCCAAATCGTGAACGCTGTGCCACCGAATGCCAGTACAACACCGTCCTCGATCGCTTCCGTCACCGCGGTGGGTTGCTCCAGGGTCAAGCCCCAACGCAGCGCGCTGCTGGCCGCATGGGCGTACAGCGGCAGGTCGAGCGGATGCATGCGGACAGGGACCGGTCTTTCCCGGGTGATGGCCTCGACCGCCCCCACGTGATCGAAATGTGCGTGCGTCAGCCAGATGGCCGTCAGCCGACACCCCGAGGCGTCGACCGCGTCGAGCAATCGCTCGGCCTCATCGCCTGGATCGACCAGAATCGCTTCGCCAGCCTCACGGTCGGTCAGCAACCAACAGTTCTCCTCGAGCGGACCCACTGTCAGCCCGGTGACCCGAATGCGATCGATCGACGACGCTGTCATGGCCGACGCCTTACGCGATGCCCGCGTCGGGATGCACGATTCCCTCCGCGGTTTCGAGGACCGGCGACTCGCCGATGCCGTGATGCGCGAGCCACCGTTCTGCTTCCAGCGCCGCCATGCAGCCTGTGCCCGCCGACGTGATCGCCTGGCGGTAGTAGTCATCGATCACGTCGCCAGCGGCGTACACCCCGTCGACGTTGGTCGCCGTACGCCAGTTGGCCACTGTGATATAGCCATGCTCGGTCAGATTGATCTGCCCGGCAAGGAATGTCGTGTTCGGGGAGTGCCCGATCGCGACAAACAGACCACCGAGCGGCTTGATACGCGTCTCGCCTGTCACCGTGTCCGTCAGTTCGACGCCGCTGATCTCGTCGTCGCCTAGGACCTCGGAGACCCGCACGTTCCATATGACGCGGATCTTCGGGTGATTCAGCACCCGATTCGCCATCACTTTCGACGCGCGGAACCCGTCGCGTCGATGCATGATGACCACCTGACTCGCAAATTTCGTCAGATACATCGCCTCTTCCATCGCTGTGTCACCGCCGCCGACCACGCCCAGCACTTTGTTGCGGTAGAACGGAATGGCGCCATCGCAGACCGCGCAGGCCGACACGCCGCCACCGGACTTCGCGAGGCGCAGTTCATTTGGCAGGCCGATCCAGCGTGCCGCGGCGCCCGTCGCGATGATCACCGTATGGGCGGTCATCGCGTCGCCATAGATGGGCTTCAGCATGAAGGGGCGCACGGAGAAATCGACGCTTGCGACCTTGTCGGATACCACCCGTGTGCCGTACCGCACGGCCTGCGCTTTCATGCGATCCATCAGATCGGGGCCGGTGATCGCTTCCGGAAAACCTGGAAAGTTCTCGATCTCGGTCGTGAGCATCAGCTGCCCACCGGGCAACTCGGTGCCGATCGCGAGCCCTTCGATAACGATGGGGGACAGGTTGGCGCGAGCGGCATACACGGCGGCCGTCCATGCGGCCGGGCCCGAACCGATGATGACAACGTTCTCAGGACGCGACTCGATCATAGCTATGCCGGAGTGAAGCCAAAGGGAGATGCATCGTGTTGTGCGATTGTCAGAACACCCAACGCACCGTGGCAGTGCGACACCGTACCAACGAGCAGGCGAAACGGCGCGGCACTCTTCCACGCGTGCAGCAATGCATCACCGGCCACAATGTCCCGCGCATCGATCATGCCGACCCCATACGTGCGGTGGGTGCAATGCAAGATAAGCGACGCGTCGAGGGTCGCGCGCGGTTCCGCCGCAAAAGCGCGGAGTGCCGACGGCATGCTCCAATCGCGTTCGCCGCGCGTTGCGGGACATCGGGCTGGCTCGATGCAGTTCACCGGACAGGTCCACGTCGCGAAACTGACGTAGTGCCGACCATCGGGTGCTGCTCGTTCCCATGGCATAGGTGGTGGTGCCGTTAGTGGGACGACCGTCACGAGTCGATCTGGCCAACGGGTTTTCGCGCGCTCGATCAGCCAGTTCAAGCAGAGATGCGGCATGAGCGGCGAAGGAACCATCGCATCGCTCGCCAGCGCGATCGGACCTTCAGCCAGCCACTGTCGCAGATAATCGTCCCAAGCGCAGATCTCGACACGAAGTGGCAGTGCCCCATAGGCGCCATCGCGCGCCAGCGTTGCGACTCGGCAGTCTGCATCGCGGTCGACGACGATCACCTCGCGTGCAGTGAACGCCCCCCGCGCCGCGGCGCGCGTGAGTTGCTGCGCGTACCACGACCCGTAGCAGCCGCCTCCGATTACCACCACGCGGCCGAAGCGGAGCGGCGCGCTATCTCCGGAGATGACGGCCACCGTCCACCGGAAGCGTGATACCCGTAACGTACGGCGCATCGATGAGATAGTGGATCGCTTGTACGACATCCGCCGTCGAGCCACTGCGCCCGAGCGGTACGTCCTGTAAAAAAGCCGCAAGTGCCTCGGCGCTTAAATCGTCGGGCGCCATCACGAGGCCCGGCGCCACCGCGTTCACTCGAATACGCGGTGCGAGTGTCGCCGCGACCGTCTTCACCAGTTGCACGAGGGCGAACTTCGTCACCTGATGCGGAATGAGCGTCGGAAAGATCGTTTCGAATGCGAGATGGTCCGACAGCTGGATAATCACGCCGCCATCCGTCATCACGCGCGCCGCCGCCTGCATGAGGAAGAACGGCGTGCGCAGATTCACGGCTTCCACGACGTTCCATTCTTCCGGCGTCACGGCATCGAAGGCATGTCGCGTCATCACCGATGCGGAACTCACGACAACATCCAGTCGTCCAAAAGCCTTCATGCCCGCGTCGACGATCCGCTGCGGTGCGAAGACGTCGTTCAAATCGGCCTGCACCACGTGCACGGTCGCACCGGCGTCTCGCAGTGTCGCGGCGAGCGACGCCGCATCGGCCGGTGAGTTCCCATGATGCAGCACGACCGCATAGCCGCGTGCGGCAAAACTGCGAACGATGTCAGCACCGACGCGGCGCGCACCGCCGGTCACCAGTGCGACGCGTGCGTCGATCATGCGATCACGGCGGCAGCCGTCGCACGTTCCGCGACCTTCGCGTCTTGCCAATCCAACCACGCTTTGGGCACCATCTGTCCGCCAAGACGCCGCGGTCCTTCGAGTGTGCCGTGCCAATCGGAACCGCCGCTTGGCAGGAGCCCTGCCGCGTCGACGAGTCCGAATAACTTTTGCGAGAGATACGGTGGGTGACTCGGATGCAGGACTTCGACGCCGTCGAGTCCCAGATCAGCAAGCTTCGCGATGCGCGTTGCGGTTGCGTCTTCCCCGGGGTGTGCCCACACGGCAATGCCGCCGGCGCGATGCACCAGCGCAATACCCTCGGCGACTTCGAATCGCGATTTGTCCACGTACGCTGGACGTCCCCAACCGAGCCACTTGTCAAACGCCTCGCGGAAATCGCGAACCCACCCACCAGCAACCATGGCGCGCGCAACGTGGGGTCGGCCGACCGCGCCTTTCCCTGCCTCGGCGAGGACAAATTCCATCGTCACCGGAATCCCGACCCGGTTGAGCATCTGCACGATATGCTCCGCCCGCTGGACGCGCCCACGCTGAAACTCCGTGAGGGCCGATCGCATCGTCTCCGTATTGGAAAGATGCAACCCAAGCAGGTGCAGCTCCTGTTCGCCGAAATGCGTGCTGAGCTCGACGCCGGGAACGATGCGGACCCCAAGTCGCGCTCCGGCCTCCGTCGCCTCTGGCAGTCCATCAACGGTGTCGTGGTCCGTGAGCGAGATCGCATACAACCCGGCGTCATGCGCCGCCTGCACGACGTGCGCGGGCGGCAAGGCTCCATCCGACGCCGTGCTGTGCGTCTGCAAGTCCACGAACAACGGTGCTGGCGGCGCGACCTCGTGAGCTGACGGCGATGCCGCTGCCGCGGCACCGTGCGGCACACTCACGACTGATAACCGGCTTCGGGAGAGCGCGCGCTCGGCTGTGACGTCGCAAACAGTGCTTCGAGTTGCGCGTTATCCATTTCGGCGAGCGACTGCTCACGCGCCGTACTCGCGACGCTGCCCACGGGCGAATACCGGGTCACGCGGACTTCTCGTTCGGCGCCATGTCCGCGCACGAAGATCAAACCGAATTCGTCGGCGACCGACTGCGTGAGAAACCCTGATGGATATACCTGCCACTCCCGTCCGTCGATGCGAAGGCGTCGAGCGGGCATGTCTTCCTCCTTAAACTTCGCGCCAAAGCGGCGCTGGCAACTCACCGTCGTGGGCGGCAGCGATATCCGTCGCGCTCGCCCCTTCAGTGAACTCGACGAACCGTCCTGATTCGTCCTCATGTTCGAACACCCAGAAATGTACTCTGGCATGTTCGGCTGCCACACGCCTTTCGGCCAACTGCTGCAGATACTGTATCCGCTCGCCGGCCGGCACGCGTCGCTCCACCATCGTCAACGCGCGCGCCATGGTCTGAGCCTCAGAAGCCGGCGTCCGGAATCGCCTCGAGCGTCTTCTTGAGATCGCTCATAAATCGGTCGGCGTCACCACCGTCGACGACCCGGTGATCGAACGAGAGCGAGAAGTAGGAGCAGGTCCGGATGGCAATGGTATCTTCACCATCGGGGCCGGCAATCACCTTCGGTCGCTTCTCGATCGCGCCGAGACAGAGAATGGCGGTGGTCCCGACGGGAATAATCGGCGTACCGGACAACGAGCCGAATACGCCAGGATTCGTCACCGTGAACGTTGCGTCCTGCACATCCGCCGGGTGGAGCTTCTTGCTCCTCGCCCGTGTCGCGAGGTCGTTCGCCGTCTTCACCAGTCCCGTCAACGACAGCTCGTCGGCACCTTTCATGACGGGAACAATCAACCCAGACGGTTCCAGAGCGACGGCGATGCCGATGTTGATCGCCTTGCGGTAGATGATGTTCGTCCCGGCCACCGAGGCGTTGAGCACGGGGTGGCGCTTCAGCTGTATGCAAACGGCCTGAAAGATGAACGGCAGATACGTGAGCTTCTGCCCGGTTTGGGCTTCGAAATCCCTGCGCATGCCATTGCGGATTCGCGCGACCCGCGTGAGGTCGATTTCCCAGAACGTCGTGACGTGCGCCGCCGTGCGGCGCGCCATGGTCATGTGCTCCGAGGTCAACCGGCGGATCTTCGACATCGGCTCGACCGTGTCGCCCGCCCACGGTGTCGGCATCGGGCCGTGCGACTCAGCGACGGTCGTCGGGTTCGCTGACGCGTCAACGACAGGCTTGTTCGCGAGATATTCGTCGAGATCCTTGCGCGTGACGCGACCGGCGATGCCTGAGCCCGAGAGTGCCGCGATCTCCACGCCGTGCTCAGCGGCGATCTTGCGCACCAATGGTGAGGACTTCGTGCGCAACCGATCTTCGAGTGAACCTGGGGGCGCCGAGGGCACGATCGCTGCCGCCGGCGCGTGAGCCGGAATCGGCGCCGGCGGCGCGGCGGGCGCGACGGGCGCGACGGGGGCGACGGCTTCTGTTGGAGGGGTCGGAGCGGCTGCAATAGGCGCTGCGGACGCGGCTGACGCGTCCGTCTCGAGACGCGCCACGATGGTCTGCACCGGCACCGTCTGTCCCTCGCCGATCAGGATCTCGACAAGAATTCCGGCGGACGGCGACGGGATCTCCGCATCGACCTTGTCGGTGGAGATCTCGAAGATCGGCTCATCACGCTTGACGCTGTCGCCGACCTTCTTGAGCCAGCGAGATACGGTGCCTTCAGCGATGGACTCGCCCATCTGCGGCATTGGAACGTCTATGCGTGCCACGCGATCATCCTCGAAATGGAGAACCTGCCGACTCGGCGTCTGCGGCCTGATCCGCCCGCCGCAAACGCCACAGCGCAAGCACGGGAAGCGAGAGCGCTCCAACCGTGGCTCCTACTCCCGCATACACCCACCACTCACATGCCGGCAACCCGGACATCGGCGTGCATCGCGTAAAGAATCCCGCGAGCTTACCCAGCCCGACGCCCACCATCGCCCCGCTGACAGCTCCGATGAAGAACGTAAAGCATCCGACGCCGATATTGCGGCCAACCCGATCTTCCGGCAACGACGTCCCCGTGGGCGCGTCGCCCATCAGTACCCCGCCTCGATACGATGTCGCGGATCAGTAGCGCGATGCAGGCTGACAAAGAACTTTTTCACGTTCTTGTCGAGCCGACTCTCGCCGACCTGGTCGGTGTGCACTTCGACGACGGTATAGTGTCCCCCCTCCATCTTCACACTGACGCGCATCCTGCCCAGTGTACCGCTGAAGGCGCGGGAACGTTGATCACCGCTGCCGGTAGCCATGCCAATCGCGGGGAAGTACTGGTCCGCTGACGTCAGCACCGCATCGGGCGCTAACGACGTGCGATGGAAATGACGCACGATCAGGGTCCTTTTTTCTTCGTCGTGTCGAACCGCGTCGTCGTCGGCGTCGAGAAGTCGCCGGGCTCATTCGCTGCGAGGATCTGTTGCGACCAATCTTGCGTGCGTTGCAACGGCAATATCGAATCGCGCCGGAACTGCAGGCCCATTGCCCACAGTCCGGCGGTGACGAACATCAGGTTCGTACGATAGGTCCCGAGCTCGCCCGTTTCGGCAAGCCCGTTCGCGACCGTCTTCCGATCGCCATTCGTGGCGAAGATGCGACCTTGCCCACCTTGAATCGGCAGACCCGTCTTGATGTCATGAATGACCACGCGCCAGTAGGTCGGCTCGAGCGCACGCGTCGGGAGCGACTCGGGCGACACACGGATGGAGAACGAATCGGTCGTGAACTTGAGTTCGTTCTTTTGTGGTGTGCCGGCATCACACGCTGCGGCGAGGATCGGCGCAACAGCGATCAGCAGGAGTCGGACCAGACGCGGGCGCAGGTTGGTCACTGGTAGTATTCGAGGCCGAGGTGGGTGATCTGCTCCTCACCCATCAGGTGACGGAGCGTGTTCTTCAGCTTGGTCTGCTGAATGAAAAGATCATGCTCTGCCTGCAAGCCGGGGGCTGTCTGCGGCGACTTGTAATAGAAGCTTAACCATTCCTGAATTCCCTTCATGCCGGCGCGTTTCGCGAAGTCGCTGAACAGCGCGAGATCGAGCACCATCGGCGCGGCGAGAATGGAATCGCGGCAGAGGAAGTTGACCTTGATCTGCATCGGGTAGCCGAGCCACCCCTTGATGTCGATGCTGTCCCAACCTTCCTTATTGTCACCGCGCGGCGGGTAATAGTTGATGCGCACGACGTGCGAAAAATCCTTGTACAGTTCGGGATAGACGTCGGGCTGCAAAATGGTATGCAGCACGGACAGCTTCGACTCTTCCTTGGTCTTGAAGGACGCCGGATCGTCGAGCACTTCACCGTCGCGATTGCCGAGGATGTTCGTGGAGTACCAGCCTTCGAGGCCAAGCATGCGCGCCTTGAGCCCCGGCGCGATGATCGTCTTCATCCACGTCTGCCCAGTCTTGAAATCCTTGCCGGAGATCGGCAACCCCTTCTCGTTCGCAAGGCCGACCAAGGCCGGGAAGTCGGCCGACAGGTTGGGCGCACCGTTGCAGTACGGAAGTCCTTCCATCAGCGCGGCGTACGCGTACAACATGCTGGGCGCGATGCAATCGTCGTTCGCTTCCATCGCCGCCTCGAACGCTTCGAGCGTTTGGTGCTGCGGGCCGGCCTTGATGTAGATCTCCGTCGATCCCGTCCACACCATCACGCCGCGCGTCGCGCCGTTCGCGCTCATCACGTTGCGAATGTCGGCGCGGATCTGTTCCGCGAGATCGCGCTTGTTCTTGCCCGTCTTCACGTTGGTGGCGCCAGTGATGCGCGTGACGTAGCGGCTTTCGAACACGGCGGGCATCGGCTTGATCGTCTTCAGGAAGTCCGCGATCGGGTCGATGTCGGACTTCTCCAGCACACCGGCCTTCGTCGCGGCCGTGAACGCATCATCCGGAATCGGGTCCCACGCACCGAAGACGATGTCGTTGAGCGACGCGAGTGGCACAAAATCACGAATCCGCGGGCTGCGTGATTCGGTGCGCTTGCCCAAGCGAATGGTCGCCATCTGCGTCAGCGATCCAATCGGCGTGGAGAGCCCACGACGAACGCGCTCGACCCCGGCGATAAACGTGGTGGCCACTGCGCCGAGACCCGGCGTAAAGATGGCCAACTTCCCCGTAGCGGGGGGGACGGGGGTGCCGCGATTCGATTCGGTCACTTCGCTTGTTCTCCCTGTGCGGTGATGCGGTAGACGTAAAGCATCCGCTGCACCGCGGTGATCCAGGCGGTCACCGACAGCAGCGTGACGATGAAGGCCAACACCCAGCCATGCAGGGCGAGGCCGAAGAGCGCCTGCGGCGCCGACAGGAGCGTGATCCGCTCCGGGCGCTGCAGCAGGCCGACGTGCGCATCGAGTCCCAATCCTTCGGCGCGCGCGCGGGTGTACGAGGTTAAAAACGTGCCAACCAGTCCCAACAGCGTCACGATCAGCATCGTCTCACTCTGATGTCCCGGGCTAGTCGCATAAAACACCACCAGCCCCCCCAACAACACCCCGTCCGACACGCGGTCCAACGTCGAGTCGTAGAACGCACCGAACTTGGAACTGCGTCCGGTGCGGCGAGCCACGGTACCGTCAAGCACGTCGAACAGTGCGGTGATCCCAAGGAACCACCCAGCTGTTCGTATGTGCCCCATGCCGAAGATGATCCCCGCCACCACCATGCACACCGTACCGAACGTGGTAATCGTATTCGGATGCACTCGGCGGCGCACGAGCCAGTCGGCCGCGGGCTCGATGACCCGCAGATAGCCGCGTTGGATCGCGTTCCAGAGTGATTGCATGTAGGGAGCGGCGGGGCGGAAGACCGAAAACGACCGCGGGACGAGGAGGACCTCGCCCCGCGGAGCAGCTGGTTGGGGCCAGCCTTACAAAACTAGGACGGCTGCCGCATCAACGGTAGAGATGAACTTTCCTAGCGTCGCGCTCAAACGCCACGACGGCCGGTAGTTGGCGGTCCATCACCGCGTCGGGGTCCGCACCCGCCAGGATCGCCTCGCGGACACGGGCAGAACCCATCCGCTCGTCAAAGCCCTTCTCGATGATCTTGAAGCTGTCCCGATGCAAGCGGGCAAGGGCCCAAAGAATCGAAGCACCGATACGCGCGGGCTGCACCAATTCACGATCGGTCACTTCGATCCGGACACCAGGAATCGATTGGCCACCGAATTTTCCGTCGCCCGGCTGTGACGGCGTGTAGCGCTCCGCGTGGAAGCGCACACCCGTGAGCGATAAATCTTCCAACAGGCGAACAAGCGTATCCGCGCGAAGCCATGGTGCGCCGAACCGCTGAAACGGCTCCGTGGTACCGCGACCCACTGAGAGATTCGTCGACTCGAAGGGGACGAGCGCCGGATACAGTACGGCCGTCGTGAGGTTGGGCATGTTCGGTGACGGCTTGATCCACGGCAACGAGGTCTCATCGAACCACATCTGTCGACGCCAGTAGCGCATCGGCACAACGGTCAGCCTCGTGTTGAGCTTGAGCTGCGCGTGAAACAGCCGCGCCAGTTCGCCCATCGTCAGGCCGTGCCGGAGCGGCATCGGAAAGACTGCGAATCCGTTCGCGGCTCGCGTGGGCGTCGATTCATTCGGGTTCGCAATGGCCGAGTCGAGCACGGCGCCTTCGGTGCGGGAACCCGTAATCGGATTGGGGCGATCCAGTACGAGCACGGGGAGACTGCGTCGCTCACCGGCTTTGAGCGCATATAACATGACGCCGACATATGTCCACGTCCGCGTCCCAATGTCCTGCAGATCGACGACGATGACGTCGACGTCCGTCAACAAGCTGTCCGGGGGGCCGACCGTCGTTCGCTGGTAGAGCGAATACACCTTGAGCCCGGTCTTGGCATCCGTATCGTCGGTCACGTTGGTCTTGTCGACGGTTCCAGCGATGCCATGCTCGGGAGAAAACAGCCGCACGAGTTTCACACCGGCGCGCGCGGCACGCGGGTCGCCGAAGAGCAGGTCGATGGTTCGACGCCCTTTCTCGTCGATTCCCGTCTGATTCGTGATCAGCGCCACACGCTTGCCCGCCACCAGCTTGATGCTATCGTCCAGCAACACGGAGATGCCGGGACGGACCTTGCGGTTGCCGCGTATCGGCATGCCGTCGGGGCCGTCATCGTTCATCGGGCCGCGATTCGGCGGCCCGTTCGACGAACAGGCGGCGACCAGACTCAACACCACGACCATCATCAAGTGTCCGACGCGCACACGTCGCCCCTTCAGGCGTTGCGACACGCGCCTGCGTCCCCAGCCGAATTCACGATGCGTCACGCACTCCTCCGATTGATGCCGACACGCCGCACTGACGCACCGGTCCCTCTCCCTGGCCAACACACGATGTCCGAGCTTCCCTACCAGATCGCGCCACGAGCGCGCAACGTCGCGCTCGTCATGGCCGCCATGACACTGCTGGCTTTCGGCTGCACCTATCCTCGGCCAGCCACCGTGCCATCGACGGCACCGACGCGCGCTGATCACCGAAGCGCCGACCCGACAGCTCGCCGCGAAGCACGATTCACGCTACCAGGTCCGTTGTCCCTCGTTCCCGGCACGCCACTGCCCGAACTACACCGCCGATGGATCGACAGCACGCTGCGTTCGCTGTCACGGCGCGACCGCGTCGGCCAGATGATCATGGTGTGGGTGCTTGGAGATTACACGAACGCACGAGACGCGGGCTTTCTCAAGCTGATCAGTCAAGTCGAACGCGAGCACATCGGTGGGCTGGTCATGTCGCTGGGCTCGCCAATCGAGCTCGCGGACAAGGTCAATGCACTGCAGCGACACGCGTCGGTTCCGCTGCTCGTCGCGAGTGACGTCGAACCCGGGCTCGGCCGTCTCGAAGGCGGCGTGTTCGTAACCTCGTCCTACTCCGCCGGAACGGCGACGGTCCTGCCGAGCAACATGGCGATCGGGGCGGCCGGCAGCGAGACATTGGCCGAAGAAATGGGACGCATCACGGGCGTCGAATCGCGCGCGGTAGGCATTCACATGGCGTTCGCGCCAGTCGTCGACGTCAATAACAACCCATCGAACCCCGTCATCAATACGCGATCGTTCGGCGAGGACCCGCGACAGGTCGCGGCGCTCTCGGCGGCCTTCGTACGCGGCCTGCAGCGCACGGGCGTCGCCGCCACCGCCAAGCATTTCCCGGGGCATGGCGACACCGACACGGATTCGCACCTCGGTTTACCGGTGATTTCCGTCGCGCGCTCGCGGCTCGACTCGGTCGAATTGGTTCCGTTCGCCGCGGCGATCGGCGCGGGCGCGGCCGGGATGATGACCGCACATATCGCCTTGCCCGGCGTGTATGGTGACAGCACGCCGGCAACACTGTCATCGCGCGTGATGCGCGGTCTCCTGCGCGATACGCTCGGATTTCGCGGGCTCACGGTCACCGATGCGATGACGATGCAGGGGCTCGCGCGCGGCTACGGCGCGGACGAAAGCGTCGTGCGCGCCGTAGACGCGGGAGATGACATTGTGCTGATGCCGCCGGACGTCACGCGCGCCATCGACGCGGTGCTCCTCGCCATCGAAAGCGGACGCCTCTCGGCCACTCGTATCGACGAAAGCGTCCGGCGCATTCTCGAATTAAAGCTACGGACGGGCGCCGTGGCGGCGCCGATCGTCTCGCTCGAGCAGCTCCGCGACTCGGTAGGCACACCGGAACATCGGGACATGGCGCAGCGCGTCGCGGATCGCGCGGTGACGCTGCTGCGCGACAGCCTGTCGCTGATCCCGATCGCGCGAACCAGCTCGGTCCATGTGTTCACCTATGCGCCCGACAACGACGTTCTGTCCGCGACGTGGTTCGCGAACGAAGTGCGGACGCAGGTCCCGCGGGCGCGCGTGACGCACCTGTCACCACGGGCGGGTCCGAGCGAACTGGATTCGCTGCTTACGGTGGCAGCGAATTCGCAACGCGTGATCGTGTACACCTACACCAGAACGCTCGAAGGCGAAGGGCGACTGGCGATTCCGCCCGCAATCGCCCAATTCATCTCGCAATTGGCCAGTCACGGAACATTAGCCGTGGTGGCCGGCGGCAATCCGTATCAGATTCGCCAGATGGCACAGATTCCGACGTACCTCGCGACCTACGGCCGAGGCGAAGCCTTGGAACGCGCTGCAGCGCGCGCGATCTTCGGGCGTATACCTCTCAGTGGCCGATCGCCGGTGACGTTGCCCGGTTTCTTTGCGCGCGGCGACGGTGTATTCCGTGATGCGGTTTCCACGCCAGGAGGCGCGAAGTGAAAGACATGATCCGCCCTGCACCCGCTCAACCAGCCGCGCGACCACTCGTCCCCGGTCTGCGACGTGGATCGCTCGCCGCACTTGGCATTTTCACGCTCGGTGCGTGCGCATGGGGGATGAGGCGGCCGGCAACGGCGCGCGATGAGCGGCTTGGTGCGGCGCGAATCGCCGCCGTCCGCGATTCGATGCGGGCCGTGTTGCAACGTGCGGTCGCCGATGGTGCGTTTCCCGGCGCGTATGCTGCGGTCGGCACGTCGCGTGGCGTCATCGCGGAAGTCGGCGTCGGCCGTCTCGATGCGGATGACGCCACGCGCCCCGACGCCGAGACGGTGTGGGATCTGGCCTCGCTGACCAAAGTGATCGGCACCACGAGCGCGATGATGCAGTTGGTGCAACAGCGTAAGGTGGTGCTCGATTCGCCGGTGGTGCGCTATTTGCCCGAGTGGACCGCGACCGGCACCAGTGGCATTACGGTGCGTCAATTGATGACGCATTCGGCGGGACTGCCGGCCTGGCGTCCGCTCTATCGCGAAGCGACGTCGCCGAGCGACGCGCTGGTGAAGGTCTTCGCCACGGGCCCGGACACCGTACCCGGCGTGCGTTTCCTTTACAGCGACCTTGGCTTCATTTTGCTCGGGAATCTTGTCGAGCGCGTGAGTGGCGAACCACTCGCGCAGTACGATACAGCGCACGTCTTCGCACCGCTCGGCATGACCAACACGCGGTACTTGCCTCCGAGTAGCTGGCTCACGCGCACGGCGCCGACGGAGCAGGATCCGTGGCGCCAGCGGCATCTGCGTGGGGAGGTGCACGATGAGAACGCGGCGATGCTCGGCGGGGTGTCGGGCCACGCCGGTCTCTTCTCCACAGGACACGATCTGACGCTGTTTGCCCGCATGTACCTTGGCTACGGCATCGTGGACGGCCATCGGGTGTTCGACTCCGTCACCGTCGCCACCTTCACGCACGCGCAGGACACATCCGTCTCGCGGCGCGCGCTGGGCTGGGAGACGCCGACCGGTGGTAATTCCGCTGGCCATCGGCTCTCCAGCGCGGCGTTCGGGCATACGGGCTTTACCGGCACCTCGGTCTGGATGGATCCAACCCAGGGGATTTTTGTATTGCTGTTGACCAACCGCGTGAACCCGACCCGGGAAAACCGCAAGATCGGCGGGGTCCGGGTCGCGCTGACCGATGCCGTGGCCGGGGTGATTGGTCAGAACGGCCGGGAGTAGTTCGACGGGTTTCTTGAAGGGGAGCGAACTACTCGCTATTATTCTGATAGATCTTCGCGACTTGGACGGATGGACGCCGCGCCTGCGGTGCTTCGACGCGCAAGCGCACCATCAGACCGGCCGGGTGCAACGCACTCCTGTCGATCGTTTCGGAGGGAAGCAATGAGCACGATGCAGCAGCCCGAGGTCATGGTCGTGATCACGCCCGTCGCCGCTACCGAAGTCCTGAAGTTCATGGAAGCCGAAGGCGTGACCGCCGAAAAGGGCGGCCTCCGCGTGTCGGTCATGCCCGGTGGATGCAGCGGCTTCAAGTATGGCCTCGTGATCGAGGACAAGCAGGCTGAAGACGACTTGGTTATCGATCATGAAGGCTTCAAGGTCTTCGTCGACCCGTTCTCGGCGCAGTATCTCTCCGGCACGATCATCGACTACGTATCGTCGATGCAGGGGTCAGGCTTTACCTTCAAGAATCCGGTTTCCACCGGCGGCTGCGGCTGCGGGAGTTCGTTCTCGGCGTAAAGCCGTACAGTACCCCGCTCCAATTTCACAGGCCCGCGCACTCGTCGAGTTGCGCGGGCCTGTGCACATTCCCTGACATGTCTTCCTATCATTTTTCGCACGGCGGTGCCAACAGCACCTCGCGTGAGCGTATCCGCACGGTTGTGGTGGACACGCATGACACACTCGCTCGCACCGTCGCCGCTCGCCTCGCCGCGCTGATTCGTGAGCGCGCCGCGGAGCATCGCCCGATCGTCCTCGGACTCGCCACGGGCTCGACCCCAATCGGCGTCTACCGCGAGCTGATTCGCCTGCACCGCGACGAAGGATTGAGCTTCCGCGGGGTCATCACGTTCAATCTCGACGAGTACTGGCCGATGTCGCCGGACAGTATTCACTCATACCATCGGTTCATGTGGGAGAATCTGTTTTCTCACGTCGACATCGATCCGGCCAGCGTTCATATCCCGGACGGCACGTGGACGCGCGAGGGTCTCGACGAATCATGTCGCGCGTATGAGGCGGCTATCGTGGCGGCCGGCGGCATCGACTTTCAGTTGCTCGGCATCGGCAAGACCGGCCACATCGGCTTCAACGAACCCGGCTCCGGCGAATCGAGTCGTACACGACTGGTTCATCTGGACAGCATCACGCGACGCGATGCCTCGTCCGATTTTTTCGGCGAGGCGAACGTCCCGCGTGAAGCGGTCACGATGGGTATTGCCACGATTCTGGCAGCGCGCGAAATCGCCATCCTCGCCACGGGCGAGCATAAGTCCGGCGTCGTCCGACGCGCCGTCGAGGGCGAGATCGACCGGGCCGTCGCCGCGACGTTCCTGCAGCGTCATCCGAACACAACGTTCTTTGTCGACGAAGCGGCCGCCGCCGATCTCACGCGGATCGCGACGCCGTGGCTCGTCGATGAGGTCGAGTGGGACGACGCACTCGAACTGCGCGCCGTGACGTGGTTGGCGAAGCGCATGAACACAGCGATCCTCAAACTCACTGAACACGATTATTCCGAGCATCAGCTGTCGTCGCTCGTTGCGCGCCATGGTTCTCCAGGCGCGGTGAACGGTCTCGTGTTCAACGCGCTCGGCGCAAAGATCCGCGGCAAGAGCAAACTGCCGCGCCGTCAGCGCGTCATTTGCTTCTCGCCGCACCCGGACGACGACGTTATCTCGATGGGCGGTATTCTCCGCAAGTTTGTGGAGAATGAGAACGAGCTGACGATCGCGTACATGACGAGTGGCAACATCGCCGTGTTCGATCACGATGTCCGCCGCTACATGGATTTTCTCGAGCGACTCGACGGCGAGGGCATCGGCGCCGGCGCCCGCGACGGCGGCGCTGAGCGACGCGCCGCGCGCGCGCTCGCCGACACCGTTCGCACCTTCCTGAATCGCAAACAGCCGGGCCAAGTCGATACCCCAGAGGTGCAGGATATCAAGCGCATCATTCGCGAAGCCGAGGCGGTGAGCGGCATCGAAGTAATGGGTTTGGGTCGCCAGCACGCGCGATTCCTGAACCTGCCCTTTTATCAGACCGGCAAGGTTCGCAAGGATCCCATCGGTCCCGCCGATGTCGCGATGGTCGCGGCCCTGCTGCGCGAACTCACGCCCGAGATCATCTTCGTCGCCGGTGACCTGTCGGATCCGCACGGCACGCACCGCATGTGCAAAGAGGCGATCGATGCGGCGCTCGAAGAAGTGTATGGCCGTCCGGATACGACGACGCCGCGTCCTCACGTATGGCTCTATCGCGGTGCGTGGCAGGAATGGCCGGTGACTGAGGCCACGGTCCTCTGTCCGATGTCGCAGGAAGAGCTCACGCTCAAGATCCAAGCGATCTTCAAACATCAGTCGCAGAAGGACTCGATGCCGTTCCCCGGACAGGACGAGCGTGAGTTCTGGCAGCGGGTCGAACAGCGCAACAAGGCCACGTCCGCAGAACTCGATCAACTTGGTCTCGCCGAGTACTTCGCAATGGAGGCCTATGTTGTCGCGTAACTGCGCCGGTCGGCGGCGGGGCCTGTGATCGGCCGATTTGACCTGCTCGATCTGGCGGTGCTGCTGGCCTACCTGTCCGGGACCACCGCGCTCGGTATGTGGATCGGCCGTGGCCAGCGCACCGCGAGCGAGTACTTCGTCGCCGAGCGCTCGATTCCGTGGTGGGCAGTGCTGTTCTCGATCGTCGCGAGCGAGACATCGGCGCTGACCTTCATCAGCATTCCGGGGCTCGCGTATACAGGGAATCTCGGCTTTTTGCAGGTCGTCGCCGGCTACATCATCGGACGATTCGTCGTCGCCTACACGTTGTTACCGCGCTATTTCCAAGGCAATCTCGTCACGGCGTACGCGCTACTCGAAACACGCTTCGGACTCGGCACGCGTCGCTTCACGTCGATCGTGTTTATGTTCACGCGCGCGATGGCCGATGCGGTGCGCGTGTTCGCGACGGCGATTCCAGTTTCCCTCATCATCGGCCCAGTTCTGCCGAAAGCGTACGCGATGCCGGCGTCGATCCTCGTCCTCGGCCTGCTCACCGTCGTCTACACGTATCGCGGCGGCATGAAGGCGGTGGTGTGGACGGAACTGCTTCAAGCGAGCATTTACCTGCTCGGTGGTCTCTCCGCCATCGTCCTGATCGGACAGTCCATCGACGGCGGATGGACCACGATCATCGCCAAGGCCGGTGCGTCTGGGAAGCTGCAGGCGATCGACTGGTACACCGGGTTCGACCGTCCGCATACGATGTTCGCCGGCGTAATCGGCGGCGCGTTTCTCGCGATGGCGTCGCATGGCGCCGATCAGATCATCGTGCAGCGCCTGCTCTCGAGCCGGTCGTTGAAAGAAGCCCAGCGCGCCATCATCGGCAGCGGGTTTGCGGTGTTCGCGCAGATGGCACTCTTTCTGATGGTCGGCGTGGGCTTGTGGGTGCTCTACGAAGGGCGGGCGTTCTCGGCCGCGGATCAGATCTTCCCCAGCTACATCATCGAACGGATGCCGCACGGGTTGATCGGCCTGATCGTCGCCGCCATCATCGCCGCCACCATGAGTACGCACTCAGGCGCGATCAATGCGCTCGCGGCGTCGGCGACACACGACATCTACTTGCCGTTCACTGGCCGCAGTCCGGATGACCCGCGCACGCTCAAGGTCGGTAAGTTCTTTGCGCTGATGTGGGGCATCGTCCTGACGGCCGGCGCGCTGCTGTTCAAGGAACAGGGCACGCCGGTCGTGGTGATCGCGCTCTCGATCGCGTCGTTCACGCAGGGCGGCCTGCTGGGCGGATTCTTCCTCGGACTGTTCTGGCAACGCGCGATCCAGCGCGATGCGATTCTCGGCATGACCGTCGGTATCAGCTGCATGGCGTTCATCGTGTTTGCGAAGCAGATCGTCGCGGCCTATCCGTCGATGGCGCAAACGCTCGGTGGCGTCGCGACAATCGCCTGGCCGTGGTACGTCCTCATCGGACTCTCGATTACGTTCGTGACTGGCATGTTGTCGTCATTTACCCATGCGGCGCCGACGGCGCTGCGCACCACTTCGGAGTCGCACGCATGAGTGCCGGACCTCTAGATCCAACGCCACTCGTCGTCGGGATCGACGGCGGCGGCACGCGCACCCGTGTGGTGCTTGCGGACGCACACGGCACGGTCCTCGCGCGCACGGAAGGCCCCGGAACGGCCCTGAGCCCCGGGCACGAGTCCGTGGCCGCCGACATTATCAAGTCATTGATTGCCGACGTCCTGGCGGCCGCTGAGCGTACTGAGACCCGTCCGGCCGTCTGCGTCATCGGCGTGGCCGGTGCGGGGCAGGAACGGGCCGCTCAGGCCCTCTGGTCGGCCCTCGCGACGCGACGCGTGGCGGATGATGTCTCGGTGCAGGCCGATGCCACCATCGCGATGGATGATGCCTTCGGGGACTCGGCCGGCGTGCTGCTGATCGCGGGCACCGGTTCTGTGGCGTATTCGCGCGCGCCGGACGGACGACTTGAGCGCTGCGGAGGATGGGGGCCGAACGTCGGAGACGAGGGGAGCGCGGGCTGGCTTGGCCGTCGCGCGCTCAGCGTCGTCACTGCGTCGCACGACGGCCGTGAGCCGGAAACGGCGCTCACGGGCGCGCTGTTGACGGCGCTCGAGTTCGAGTCGATCGAAGAGATCATCCCGTGGGCCGCCGATGCGAAGCCATCCGATCTCGCGACCCTGGTGCCCGTGATCGCACAGGTGGCGGCGACCGGAGATCTGCGGGCGAATGCGTTGATCAGTTTGTGCGTCGAGGAACTGGTCCTGCATGTGCGTACGCTCGCCCGTCGCTGCTTCGTCGACGAGCGTGCGGCGGTGCCGGTCGCGCTCGCGGGCGGATTGATGTCGAAGGGGTCGTTGGTGCGGAAGCGGTTGGAGCAGCGGCTCCGAAGTGCCGTGCCGGGCGCCACGGTCCGCGGTGAGGATGTGGACGCGGCCCGAGGCGCGGTACGCCGGGCGCGTCGATTGCTTGGCGTCGAGGTCTGATGAACGGCACGCACTTCAGTGCCGTTGCGCGTGATCCATCGCTTCATCGCTGTCGAACACGAACTCCTCGCGATGCCGCCAGAGCATGGCCATTGATGCGGTACCGATCGTCAGCAGTGTGATTAACCATAGCCGATCGCGCCCCTGCACCATCAGGGCAGCGGCAGTCACCAGCATCGCGACGAGCCGCGCCTGTTCCATCGCAAAGGCCCAGCGACGGCCCTCGAGAATTCCACCGACGTTCGTGAGCGACAGCGCGACGTAGAAGCAGCCGGCAGCAAGCGCGCCGTTGGACCGCGTGTCGACGTTCGTGAGCAACCACAGCGCGGGCGGGATCACGAGCGCAAAGTGAACAAGCGCATAGTACGCCAGCGCCGACGTAACCACCGGATCGAACTTCAGGAACGTCACCGACGCCACGGGCGGAATCGTCACGGTCCCGCCGTCTGTGGCAGGCCGCCATGCCGGTGAGCCGAATACATGGCGCCAGCGATCGTTCCACGAACGCGCCCGCAGAACGTGCGTCGCGATCGAGACGTACTGGTGGAGCTGCGCCCACCACGGATTCCAGCTTGCGAGTGGTTTCGTCAAGCCGTACACCGGTTCCTCGCGCTCCGGCGTGAACGTGTTGAACCAGCGATCCCACACAATCAGTACGCCGGCGTAGTTGCGATCCTGATATTCCGAATTCACGCCGTGATGCACCCGGTGATGCGAAGGCGTGTTGAGGATCCATTCGGCCCACGCCGGCATGCGCCCGATCGCGCGCGTGTGAATCCAAAACTGGTAGACGAGATTGAGCGCGTAACAGACGGTGAACTGCTCGAGCGTCATGCCGAGCATAGCGAGCGGGATGTAGAAGATCCACGAGAACACGCCGCCGACGGCAGACTGACGCAACGCCACCGCGAGGTTGTATTCCTCGCTGGAGTGATGCACGACGTGACCCGCCCAGAACAGGTTCACCTCGTGCGACACCCTATGAAACCAGTAGTAGGCGGCGTCCACGGCGCAAAAGGCCACCGCCCACGACACGATCGCCGCGAGATGCGGGACGAGGCTGGTCGCGGTGCGTGTGAACATCCCGTCGTCTGGCCACGCCGGAACCGGCAGCCACTGCTGAGCCCTCACGTGAGTGAAGGTCCAGGAATACGCGCCCACGAGGAGCACCTTCGTAAAGATGCCGGCGATCTGACTCACCGTGCCGGCGGACAGATCGGAGAGTGAATCATTGAGCCGGTAGTACGAACGACGGCCGAGCCGCGCGTACAGCAGCTCGACCGCGATCAAGATGAAGAAGAGCGGGATGGACGCCTGAATGATTCCCATCAGCCCATGTTCATGCCGCCAGCGCCACGTCGTCAGCCACTGGCACCAGCTCTTCACCTTCCCAACGCGCCATCACGGCCGTCGCGAGGCAGTTGCCGAGGAGATTCACCGACGTGCGCGCCATATCCATGATCGCGTCGACGCCAAGGATGACCGCGATACCTTCCAATGGCAGTCCGAATTGAGCGAGCGCGCCCGAGAGAATCACCAGCGAAGCGCGCGGTACTGCCGCCACGCCCTTCGAGGTCAGCATCAGCGTCAGCATCATCAGCAACTGCTGACTGATCGGCATCGGGATTCCCGCGGCCTGCGCGACGAACACGGACGCGATGGCCAGGTACAGCGTCGACCCGTCGAGATTGAACGAATAGCCCGTCGGCAACACGAACGCCACGATACGACGCGGGACTCCGAACCGTTCCATCGCCTGCATCGCCTGCGGGAATGCCGCTTCGCTCGACGCCGTCGTGAACGCGATCAGCCACGGATTCTTCACCGCGTTGAAGAAGCGTTTGATGGGAATGCGCATGACCAGCGCCACCGGCAGCAGCACGCCAAGCACGAAGATGATCAGCGACACGTACAGCGTCCCGACGAGCTTTGCGAGATTGATCATGACACCCAAGCCGCTCTTCCCGACCGTCACGCCGATGGCGGCGCCGATGCCGATCGGCGCATACACCATGACGATGCCGACGAACTTGAACATGATGTCGCTCATCGACTGCAACCAATCGAGCATCACGATCTTCGACTTGCCTTCGACGCGCGCGAGCGCGACCGCGAAGATGATCGCGAAGAAGACGATCTGCAGTACCTCATTGCCCGCGGCGGCCTCGAATAAGCTCTGCGGGACCGTGTGCTCGAGCACACTGGCGAAGGTTGGCGTCTTCGCCGCGAGCGCCTTGAACTCCTCGCTTCCGCCCGTCGTCGACAGCTGTACGCCGGCGCCTGGCTTGACGAGATTCACCGCGATCAGCCCGATGGCAAGCGCCGCCGTCGTCACGATCTCAAAGTAGATGATCGACCGCAGCGCGAGCCGACCGACTTTCTTCATGTCATCGCCATGTCCGGCGATGCCCACGACCAGTGTCGAGAACAACAGCGGGACGATCAACGACTTGATCATCCGCAGGAAGATGTTCGCGAACGGCTTCAGGTTCGGTGCGAACTCCGGTGCCAACCAACCGATCAAGATGCCAACCACCATCGAGATCAGAATCCACTGCGAGAATCCGATACCGAGGAATCCCTTGTTCGCCGACGGCGCCGACGCAGCTGTGTAAGACATCGTTACCCGGTGATCAGTGATCGAGTGGAGGCGGTATGTCTCGTGCCGCGTCCGGATTGCGCAGGACCGAATGCCTGTAGCCGTACAGGAAATAACAGGTCAATCCGATCGACATCCATATCCCGAACGCGATCCAAGCGCTGAGCGGCAGACCCTTCATCACGAACAGGCACGCGGCCGCCCCACCGATCGAGACGAACCAGACGGCCGGGACGCGGAACGGTCGTGGGCGATCCGGCTCACGGACGCGGAGCACCAATACCCCGATGCACACCACTGCAAACGCCGCCAGCGTACCGATGTTGGTCAGATCGTAGGTGGATGCATCGTTCATCAGCAACGCGCCCGACGCCACAACGAGCCCCGTTATCATCGTGGTGATGTGCGGCGTGCGGGTCTTGGGATGCAACTTGGCGGCGAACTTTGGGAGCAGGCCGTCGCGAGCCATCGCGTAGAAGATGCGTGGCTGTCCATACTGGAATACCAGCAGCACGGCCGTCATCGAGACCACGGCGCCGGCCGCGACGATCCAACTCGCGGTCGACAACCCAGCCACCTGCAGTGCCTTGGCGAGCGGATCACTGGAGCGGAGTTGCTCGTACGGAACCAATCCAGTCGCAACCGCGCCCACGATGACGTAGATCAGCGTGCAAATCGCGAGTCCGCCAAGGATGCCGATCGGGAGATTGCGCTGCGGATTCTTGGTCTCTTCACCCGCCGTCGAGATCGCGTCGAAACCGATATACGCGAAGAAGACGATCGCCGCACCCTGGTGAATGCCCTTGAAGCCGTTGGGGGCGAACGGGTGATAGTTGGCGGGGTCTATATGAAAAAGCCCAACCCCGACAAACAACGTGAGGACGAGCAGCTTGATCACGACCATGATGTTGTTGACGCGCATGCTCTCCTTGACACCCTGCAGGAGCAGCGCCGTCACTGACAACACGATCATGAACGCCGGCAGGTTGACGAGGATCGGCATGCCGGCCACCCTCGGCGCCGACTTGAACAGCGCGAGCATCGCGGGATCGTTACTCGCGGTCACGGCCCAGTAGCCATGCGCCAACCAACCGGGAATGCTGATCCCGAACCCCGACAACAATGCCACGAAGTAGCCGCTCCAACCGATCGCTACGGCGATGTTGCCGACTGCGTACTCAAGAATCAACGCCCACCCGACGATCCAGGCGACGACCTCACCGAGCGTCGCATAGGAGTAGGCATACGCGCTGCCAGCCTGTGGAATCATCGACGACAGCTCGGCATAACAGAGCGCGGCGAGTCCACACACCGCGCCAAGCAGCACGAATGACACCACGAGGGCAGGGCCGGCGCCGAAGCGGACCACTTCTCCCGCCGCATTCGTCTCGCCCGCAGCGGCGGTCCCGAGCGAGGAGAAGATCCCCGCGCCGATGACCGCCCCGATGGCCAACATGATGAGGTCGCCCGCGCCAAGCGTCCGCCTCATGCCGCTGCCGTTGTCGGACTCAGCGGCAATCGGCTTCCGGTCAAACAGACCCATGATCCCTCGTGTGTTCTTGTCGGACGACGCCAAGACGGCTGATCAGATAAAGAGCGGCGCGAGTACGAGCGTGATCGTGGACAGCAGCTTGATCAACACGTGGAGCGAGGGGCCCGCCGTATCCTTGAACGGGTCGCCGACGGTATCACCAACGACCGCCGCCTTGTGGGCGTCAGACTTCTTGCCGCCGTACACCCCGGTCTCGATGTACTTCTTGGCATTGTCCCAGGCACCGCCGCCGTTGTTCAGGAATCCAGCCATCAGGATGCCAACGACGGTCGCGATCATCAGGAAGCCAGCAACGGCCTCGGCGCCGAGATGTTCGTCGGCACCACTGAGTCCCTTGAAGATCAGACCAACGCCGATCGGAAACGCAATCACGAGGAAGCCCGGCAATACCATCGCCTTCAACGCGCCGACGGTCACGATGTCCACGCATTTCGCGTAGTCGGGTTCTTCGGTGCCGAGCATGATACCCGGGCGCTCTTTGAACTGACGGCGCACTTCCGTGATGACGCTCTGCGCGGCCTTCGACACGGCGCTCATCGCAAGCGACGAGAACCAGAACACGAGCATGCCGCCGATCAGCGCGCTGACAAATACCTGCGGTTTGCTGAGATCGACATGCAGCGGGCTGCCCGTGTAGTTCTTCACTTCGTCGAGGTACGCCGAGAAGAGCAGGAATGCCGCAAGGGCCGCCGAGCCGATGGCGTAGCCTTTCGTGAGCGCTTTCGTCGTGTTGCCGACCGCGTCGAGACGATCCGTCTTGGTACGGATCGACTCCGGCTGCTTTGACATTTCGACGATACCGCCAGCGTTGTCCGTGATCGGTCCGAACACGTCCATCGCGAGGATATAGCCTGCGGTGCCGAGCATGCCCATCGTGGCGACGGCGGTGCCGAACAGACCGCCGGCCGGCATGCCATCAATCATGATGCCGCTCGAACGGCCCAGCATGAAGCTGCTCACCAGCGCCACCGCGATCGTGAAGACGGGCAACACGGTCGACTCCATGCCGACCGACAAGCCCATGATGATGTTCGTCGCCGGTCCCGTCTGCGACGCTTCGGCGATCGACAGCACCGGGCGATAGCGATACTCGGTGTAGTACTGCGTGATGAAGACGAATGCGATGGACGTGACCACGCCGATCATCGCGCAGCCGAAATAGTGCCACCACGCGTCAGGCGCGTCGGGCGTCACGAGCAGCCACTTGCAGGCGCCGAAGATCGCCACGGAGACCAACGCCGCCGTGATGTAATAGCCACGGTTCAGCGCCGCCATCGGATCGGCGTCTTCGGTCGTGCTCACGGTCATCACACCGATGATCGAGCAGATCAGTCCCAGCGAACCAATGACGAGCGGGAAGAGAATGCCCGCGACACCGAACGACTTGAACAGCAGCACACCGAGAATCATCGCGCCGATATTCTCGGCGGCCGTCGATTCGAACAGATCGGCGCCGCGACCCGCGCAATCGCCGACGTTATCGCCGACGAGGTCCGCGATAACGGCCGGGTTACGAGGATCATCTTCCGGAATGCCCGCTTCGACCTTGCCAACCAGGTCCGCGCCGACGTCCGCGGCCTTGGTGTAAATACCGCCGCCGAGCTGCGCGAACAGCGCGACGAATGACGCGCCGAAGCCGTAGCCGACGATCAGGAACGGGATCTTTGTCGCCCACGTGTTCGCGTCGATCCCGATCGGCGCGAACAACGAGAGAATCGCGAACAAGCCACCGACGCCAAGCAGCGACATGGCCACCGTGAACAGGCCGGACACCGCACCACCGCGAAGCGCCGTCTGGAGCGCCGCGTTCAGCGAGGTCATCGCGGCGGCTGCCACGCGGATGTTGGTGCGAATCGACACCCACATGCCCATGTAGCCGGCGATCCCCGACGACAGCGCACCGAGCAGGAACGAGAGAACGACGAAGAGTGCGAAGACCTTCGGATTGTCGACCGGATCTGTCGCATTGTGCGATCGCAGCACACCGTAGCCGACACCAAGCACGACGGCCACGAGGACCGCCAGCATCGCGATCGTCTTGTTCTGACGAGCAAGATAGGCTTCGGCGCCTACCTGAATCGCGTCGGAAATCTTCTGCATCGCCGGCGTGCCGCGATCGCGCGCGAGGACCCAGCGCGAGAGAAAGATGGCGAACACAAGGGCGAAAACACTTCCGCCGAGAATGATGGCCAACAACACGTTCTGCGACGCAACCATGTCGGAATTCGGTGATGTGTGGAGAAACGGCGCCAACGGTCGGTCACCGCAACGACGTCGGGAGGGGAGCGCGTCGGGAATGGCCGACAATCGGCACCCGAGATCGAAGACCGATACCGGCTTTCGAAATGCGGTCCAACGACGCGATCGGTCAAGCTACTGGCACGCGCAAGGCGGAGCCAGAGCGCGACGCAACTAGAGTGAGTAAATCAGCTGGACTTTGGCCTTTACCGGCACGCCCAAACCATTGACGCCGGGCCGGAATCGCATGGCGGCAAACGCCTCGCGTAGCTTCCGATTGTAACTCCCGTCGCGCGTTTCATTGAACTTGATGTCCAGTACTCGACCAGTGGAGTCGACCTCGAACTCCACCAATACCTCGCCCTTCGCCTTGTTGGGGATGGGTAACGGCGGCAGGAACAGCTCAATCGGCGACGGCGGGTAGATAGTACCCGGCCCCCCGCCTGTACCCGGCCCCACCGAGCTGCCCTTCCCCGTTCCGACGCCTGACCCTACGCCGCCGCCGGTGCCGGGTCCGGCACCCGCACTGCCGTCGGCGCCAGCGCCACCACCCGTGCCCACGACCGCGGATTTCGTCTCGGCGGCCTCACTCGCCGGATTCGACGTCGGCGGTTTCGGGGTGGGCGTCGGCGGCGGCTGCACCGGCGGCGGCACGAGCGGTTTCAGCTCCAGCGGCTTTATCAACGGCGGCAGGACGGCCGGCCTTGGCGCCGGTGCGACGTTCACGAACTGAATGCGCTCGGTCTTCGGCTGTCCACCCGTGCCACGATTCCCACCGCCGCCACCGCCGGCCGGACCCGCGCCACCGGCACCCATCACCTCTTTCAGGAGCTCGGGCGAGGTGAACGGCACGATCAGTAGCAGAATGACGAGAATGTGCATCAGCACCGACACCGCCAGACTGACAATGCGGCGATTCTTCGCCAGCGGAATGCCGATCGGCGGCCTATAACGCGCGCGCTCGCCGTCGCTTGACGGCGGCGGCGGTGCATCGAACGGAACTGCGGTGGAGGGCGGATTCTGAGCCATAAGCGGCGAGTCGATCACTCCGGAAAGATACGGCGGAACCGCGGGCGAAAGCACGGCGACCTGCACGGCGACCTGCACGGAGGCTGAAAGCAGTACGGCGGACGATCCCAAGGGATTCGTCCGCCGTCGCAACGACTCGTCATTCGAGACGCCTGAACGGCGACTTGACGTACTGCGGATCAGTCGGGTGGTACCCGACAGGCCCGAGAACGAGCCCGTCAGTCACCCACCAGACTACTTCTTCGGTGGTACGCCGATAACCTTCACGCCCGAACCGCGCGCCACGTCCATCGCGAAGATGACACTGGAATACTTCACCATCGTGTCGCCCTTCACGAAAATCACCTTCTCCGGCCGCGGATCGTAGATCTTCTTCAGGCGCTCCAGCAAGGCAGCCTTTTCGACCGGCTCCTTGTTAATCGCGTACTTGTCGTCCGGTAAGACTTCGAGGACGATCTGATCCGGGTTGACCTGCGACGCCGGCTGCGGCGTCGGATCGGGCAACTGTGTATCGATTGCCTTCCGACTCATCGGAATGATCATCATGAAAATGACGAGCAGCACGAGGAGCACGTCGATCATCGGTGTCACGTTCGGTTCGTTGGTGAGGCCACCACCGCCACCCGTTGACATACTCATGCTTATTTCTTGCCTCCCGTATTCAGCAGCTTGTCACTCGAGATCAGCGACTCGGTACCAGGCTTCTGATCCGTGATGAGCGCCGCGACACGTACGCCATTTCTGGACAGCTTGTCGAGGGCATCGATGACCTTCAGGTACTGCAAGTCCTTATGGGCCTTGACGTACATGATGTAGTCCGGACGTTCGACGCTGTAGATCCCTTTGACCAAGGTCTCAAGATCTTCGTTGCGAACGGCCTTTTTGTTCAGATAGTACCGGCCCTGATCGTCGATACCCAGCACCTGATCACCATCTTCTTCCGGATGCGGCTTGAGGTTCTGCCCTTCCGGCGGGATGGCCGTGAAACCCGCGTTGATCTGCGGCACCACGATCATGAAGATGACGAGGAGTACGAGCATCACGTCGATCATGGGGGTGACGTTCGGTTCGGCCTTTACGCCGCTACCGCCTCCGCCAGCCATAGCCATATCGCGAGACTCCTGTCGTTACGTTGCGGCGCGGCGCGCCTTGGAGAAGGCGCGCGCGACGCAATCAGTGTAGTCGATCGTCGGTCTGCTTACTGCGAGACCGGCGCACCCTGCGCCGTCGTGAACTCGCGCGTGAAACGGGAACGACCGAATTCGCCGGAGACACCCTTGATGAGATAGTCGATCATTTCCTTCGACGTGTACGTCATCTCCGCCGTGAGGTTGTCGATCTTCGTCTGGAAGAAGTTGAACGACCACACCGCAGGAATGGCGACGCCGATACCGATGGCCGTCGTGATCAGGGCTTCGGCGACACCGCCAGCGATGGCGGAGATACCACCCGCTCCCGACGTGGCCATACCGGTGAAGGAGTTCACGATACCCATGGTCGTGCCGAGCAGACCGACGAAGGGCGCCGTGGCGCCAACCGTCGCGAGGATGCCCAAGCCGCGCTTCAGGTCGACGATCGTCATCAGCATTTCGCGCTCAACCGCACGCTCGGCCGAGTTGATGTCGGCAACCGTCACCGATCCGTCCTGAATGAGGGGACGGATTTCGCCAAGCGCACCACCGAGTACGCGCGCGACATGCGACTTCTTATAGCCCTCGGCCAGCTTGATGGCTTCGCTGAGGTTGTCTTCCTCGAGGAACTGCGAGAACTCGGGGGCGAACTTGCGGGTCTCGGCCTGCGCCTTGCGCATCGACCACCACTTTGAAATCAGCTGCGTGAACGACAGCGCCGACATGCCCAGCAGCGTAAAGACGATGCCCTTGGCAAACCAGCCCATCGACGAGTACAGCTCCAGCAGCGACATGTTCATAACACGTGTCTCCGTAAACGGGATTGAAGAATGCGTGAACTACTTATTCAACGAGAACTGGAACGGCTGCTGGACGAGCTGCTTCACCTTTCGACCGCCGACTTCGGCGGGGAGGAAGCGCATACGCTGCAGCGCGTTCTTCACAGCGTTCGTGAACAGATCGTTGTCCGACTTGAGCGCCTTAAAGGTGTTCATCTCGGCGCGGCCCGTCGTGTCAACGACAAACTGCGCCATCACCTGTCCTTCAATACCAGCCGAACGGAGCATGTCGGGGTACGACGGGCCTTGTGAGCCCGGTGCCGCGACGACAGGCTTTTCCACTTGGAAGTCGAAGTACGGCTGGTCGCCCTGCGGCACAGGACCCTTGCCGCCCTCAACACCCTTGCCGATACCGCCCTGCACACCCTTCCCCGAGAAGTCGGCTTCGTCGGTGACCTTCTTCGACAAGTCGATATCCGGGATCACATTCGGGATTTCGACCGGTGCAGAGAGCACCTGGAAACCCTTTGGGGGTGGCGGCGCCACGGTCGCATCCGGCGGTGGCGGTGGCTTATCCGGCTCGGGCGGCTTGGGCTCGTCCTTCTTCACCTCGACGAAATCGACCTTTTCTTCCTTCGGCTTGTCGTTGGTCAGGCCCGAATTCTTCGTGACAATCACGAGGGCGACGACAACAACCGCGTGGAAAATGACCGAGGTGACGGACCCACCCAAGCGCTTCTGCTTCTTCGCCTTCGATTCAAGCAGGTTTTTTAACATCTCGCTTGTCCGGGGTACGAGTCACAACAACGTACGGATCCCGGGCAGGCCGCCCGTTCATCCGACTTGGCGATTCTACGCGTTGAGCATAATGCAGCAATGGCGAAAACATTAGGATCGGATTAACCCCGGGTTAGCATTCCACGGCTCAGGAATGCACCTCGAAGCGAAACGGCAGTCGGACGAGTTGGCGAACTCGTCGCCCCCGCACCTCAGCAGGTAGAAACCGCAGCCGAGACATCACGGATCGGACCGCCGCAGAGAACTGTTCGTGGTCCGATTGCAGGAGCCGGATCGTTCCGGGCTCGACACGGCCCAGCGTGTCGACGACGAACTCCATCAACACCGCGCCGCTCAGCCCAGCGGCGCGGGGCGCCTCGGGAAAAGCGGGCATCGGGGTTCCCGGCACCAGTAAGACGGCGCGGTCGACCTGCTCCGCACCGAGAACCACTGCGTCGTCGACGCCGCGTTCAATACCGTGCGAAGGGTCGCGATCTGTGGAGCGAACTCCGAAATCCGTCGCGCTGCTCGCAGCCCGGGTGAAATCAACGGGGGGGATGCCGACGGTGATCTCCGGGTCGAGCTGCAAGGCGGGCAGATCTGTCGACGCGGACGATGTCGGCGATGTGCTCGCGGCCGCGACGAGGGCGGCGTGCGCCACCGTCGACAGTGCCGAACTGCCGACGCGCGGCGTGCGCGTGACATTGGACTCGAGCAGTTGCTGGAACATGACATCCTCCGGAACGGGGTGACTGTTGCAACGCCTCCTGTTCCGATGCTACATCGCGCGCATTAGCGCACGATGGCGATGCGCTATACGACCGATGAAGACTGCGTGACGTTTTGATTGTTGCCCGAATCTGCGCCCGAGGCGGCGGCCAATTCCACGGGCGACGGTTCCTGCGGATCGACGGCGACATATTCACCGGTCATCCCGGAACCCGGCGCGCCGGCACGCGGGAGCGTCACGGTAAACGTGCTACCGCGACTCAGTCGTGACTGCACACTCAACTGCCCGCCATGCGCTTGCGCAATCCACTGACAAATGGCGAGTCCAAGTCCGAAACCACCGCGTTCGGACGCGCGCGATCGCACACGATCGGCGCGCCAGAATCGCTCGAACACATACGGCAGATCGGCTGCGGCGATACCGATGCCCGAATCTTCGACCGTCAACGTCACCACTTCTTCACCACGTGCGAGCGAAATTGTCACGCGTCCGAAACGCGGCGTATACTTGATCGCGTTGGTCACCAAGTTGAGCATCAGTTGGCGTAGTCGCGTCAGATCGCCCAGCACGTCGGCGTCTTCGATCAGTGGCGCATCGATGGTCAATTCGGTTTCTTCGCCCAGCAAGCGCGCCGTCTCGATGACCTCGCGCACGAGTGGCCCGAGTTGCACCGGCTCGCGGAAGAGATCGAACCGGCCTTCGTCCGCACGGGCGAGGGTCAACAGCGAGTCCACGAGATCCGCCATGCGTGTGACCTGCTCGAGCGCTTCCTCGAGCGCAACGGCCTGCTCCACCGCCGTCGAGGTCGGCGACATCGCACGTTCAACGTCCACGCGCATCACCGCCAGCGGCGTTTTGAGTTCGTGACTCGCGTCCGCCGTGAATCGACGCAGTGCGCCAAACGAAGTCTCCAGTCGCTCGATCATCTCGTTGAGCGTCAGGGCGAGCCGTGCCAGTTCCTGCCCTGCCGCTCCGATATTCAGCCGGCGATGGAGTGAGCGGCCATCAGAAATGGCTTCCACCTGATCGACGATACGGTCGATCGGTCGAAAAGAGCGACCGGCGATAATCCAGGCAAACGCGATCGAGACGCCAAGCAACAGCGGCGTCACGACGAGCGCCGTCGAGACGAGTTCGCGCGGCGTGAAACTGATCGCCTCCATGCTCAGTCCGGCGAAGACGCGATACCGCGCGTCCTTGCTCAGCGGCACCTCGCGCGCGGCAAACAGCACATCGCCGTCCGGCGTCCGAACGACGGTGGGCGACGCGTTCGCCACGGCAGCGCGTGCGGCATTGCTGAAATCGTACCGCCCATCGACGGACAGTCCCCGCACGGCGGGTGATGCGTAGATGTCGTACCCCGTGCTGTCCTGCACGAGCACGTATCCCTCGAGCAGCGAGAGAAATGCGCGCATGCGCATCGACACGGTGCGGTTCGCGAGCGGATCGTCCTGCGCCACGACGGGTTCCATGCCGGTGGATCGCGCTAGGTTGACCGCGCGCACCGTCTGATCCGCCTCGGCTTCCACGCGCTGCCGCAATTCATCGAGCAGCGTCATCCGACGCACGGTCAGCAGCGCTCCCGAGAACAGCAGCAGCGTCGCCATCATGGCGGCGGCGTAGGCGGTGGTGAGCCGTGCGCGGATCGACTGCATCTGTACGCTCGCCTCCGGCTACGCGCGAATCATGTAGCCGACTCCACGCACCGTGGTTATCAGTTTCTTGTCGTGCACGGCATCGATCTTCTTGCGCAAATGGTTGATCACGACATCGACGATGTTCGTGCCGGGATCGAAGTGATACCCCCATGCATACTCGGTGATCAGCGTGCGGCTCATGACGCGCCCGGCATGTCGCATCAAGTACTCGAGGACAGCAAATTCCTTTGGCGTCAGCTCGATCGACTCGTCGCCGCGACGAACCTCGCGCGTCCCCTGATCGAGCATCAGATCCCCGATATGCAGCACGGGAGACGCCAGCGCCCGCGGTCGCCGCAGCAGCGCCTCGGCGCGAGCGAGCAGTTCCTCGAACGCGAACGGCTTGGTCACGTAGTCGTCTGCGCCGGCACGCAGCGTCTCGACCTTGGCGTCCACCGCATCCTGTGCCGTCAGCACAAGCACCGGCCGCTCGAAGCCGCGTGCACGCAACGTGCGCAGCACATCGAGTCCATTGCGTCCCGGCAGGCGCATGTCGAGAATGATCAGATCGTACGGCTGCGCAAGCGCCATGCGCTCACCGTCAATTCCGTTGGCGACGAGATCAGTTTGCCAGCGTTGTTCTTCGAGGCCGCGGCGAACGAACTCGCCCACGGTCGGATCGTCCTCGATGACGAGAATCTTCACGAATGCTCCAGCGCATGCACAGCGAGGGTCTTCTTAGACGCGGCCAGACGGACGACGAAATCCAAACTCGCGGATCTTGCGATATAAGGTCTTCGGTGAGATGCCGAGCAGATCGGAGGCGCGTCCCTGATGCCACTGCGTACGTTCCAGCACGTCAGCGATGTGGCGACGCTCCAACTCCTCCAACGTCATGGTCGAGACGGGTGTGGCGCGACTCCCCGCCCCGATATCCGTGCCGAGCGGCAGATCCCGCGCACTGACGGTGCCGTCGATGGCGAGCAACACGGCGCGCTCGATCACGTTGCGCAGTTCCCGGACGTTGCCCGGCCACCGATAACGCTCAAGCGCGGCTACCGCATCGTTCGACAGCGTCGGTGGTGCGGCGCC
The DNA here is from genome assembly GCA_031366985.1 of Gemmatimonadaceae bacterium. Taxonomy (GTDB): domain Bacteria; phylum Gemmatimonadota; class Gemmatimonadetes; order Gemmatimonadales; family Gemmatimonadaceae; genus Gemmatimonas. The sequence goes on along the minus strand of JANLPE010000033.1, from coordinate 80,984 downwards.
ACCGTACTGCAGCAGAAAATGTTCCGCGAGCGCGGGCACATCGGTGATGCGCTCACGTAGCGGCGGCAGTGCGATACGAATCGTGTTGATGCGATGCAGCAAGTCATCGCGAAATGTCCCGTCGGACGCCATGCGCGAGAGATCGCGCGTCGTCGACGCGATGACGCGAATGTTCACATCGACCTTCTGCGTGCCACCAACGCGACAGAAGCTGCCCTGCTCGAGCGCGCGAATCAGCTTGCCCTGCAGTCGGAGATCCAGATCGCCGATGTTGTCGAAATAGAGCGTGCCGCCGGCGGCCATTTCGATCAGACCAAGCGTGCGCGCATCAGCACCGGGAAACGCGCCCTTCTCGACGCCGAAGAGTTCCGTCTCGAGCAGCGCGTCCGCAATGGCCGCGCAGTTGAGATCGACGAACGGACCGTCCGGACGCGCGCCGTGGTCGTGCAGCAGCCGCGCGACAAGATCCTTCCCGGTGCCCGACTCGCCACTGATGAGTACGGGCGACGCACTCGGCGCGACGCGCTCCACCAACGACAGGACCGCGATGAGTGGCGCGTACTGCGTGACAACGCGAGTCGAGCCGGTCGAGCGTCGAAGCCGGGACTGGAGCACATGATTGTCGCGCGTCAGCATGCGTTTCTCCCATGCCCGGCGCACGAGGGCATCGATCTCGGCCATGCGATATGGCTTTGAGACGAAATCATACGCGCCAAGCCTGAGCGCCGCGATCGCCGTCTCGATGGTCCCGTTGCCTGTGATCACGATGACCTCCGGCGGCAACGGCTCCTCACGCACCTGACGCAAGACTTCGAGACCGTCGAGTTCCGGCATCACAATGTCGAGCAGCGCAACGTCGAAGCTGTCGGTGCGCAGTTTCTCGAGCGCGTCGCGGCCGTTGCGTACGATCGTGACGGCGAAACCGCGCGCGGTCATGTACTGCTCGAGAATTGAACCGAGGTGCGTTTCGTCTTCCGCGATCAGAACGCGAATGCGCGCGATCGCATCCATCGGGCGCGCCGGAGTCGTCACCGCCGTCATTGCACCGCTCCTGACGTCATCGAGACTTCTGGCAACACGACGCGAAACACCGCCCCCGGTGCATCGCCGCTCACCAACTCCAGCTGCCCCGCATGGTCGTTAATGATCCCGTAGCAGATCGCGAGTCCGAGCCCCGTCCCCTGCCCCTGCGGCTTGGTGGTAAAGAACGGTTCGAACACTTTAGCCTGCAGCGCTCGCGGAATGCCAGGACCTTCGTCCGCGACCTCGAGCGCGACCTGCGCGTCGCCCACCCCCGCGCGCATCGACATCGTACGGATCGTAATGCGGCCACCTTCCGGGGTCGCGTCAATCGCGTTCATGGCGAGGGCGATGAGTACCTGCACCAGCTGGTCCGCATCGCCTTCGAGCAGCAACGGTCTAGTCGTCTCGAGGTCGGTCACCATCTTCACCCGCTTGTAGCGCGGATGATGCTGCACCAGGAACAGGCCCTGCTGTACGACACTGTTCAGGTCAATCGCCTCTCGATGGGCCGGCTTCGGTCGTGCGAAGTCGAGCAGACCATTAATGATTCGCTTGCATCGCTGCACCTCGAGATCGATGATCCGCAGCATCTCCGCCGGGTTGGCGCCCGGCACCAGTGCGCCGGGCGGCAGTCCCTCCGCCAATTCGCGATGGAGCGCAATCGATTCGGCGCAGGCGGCGATGGTGGCCAACGGATTATTGATCTCGTGCATGACGCCAGCGGCGAGCTGGCCGAGGGCCGCCAATTTCTCGCTTTGGGCGGTGCGATCGATGGCCGCGCGCCAGTCGGTGATATCTTCGCCGACCGTGATGACGTGCGAGACAGCATCGCCCGCCATGCGCATCGGGATCTTGGAGATCCGGAACGTCCGCGTGTCGCCAAACGCGTTGCTTTCCATCTGAAACTGCTGCAGACGGCCCGTCGCGAAGACCTCGTCGAATTCGGTCTTCAGCATGGTCGCCGGTTGACGATGCAACACCTCGAAGATCGTGCGGCCGATGGCGTCCGTGCGCGCCACGCCTTGTAGCCCCGTCTCCCGCTTGTGATTCCAGGCATGAATGCGGTATTCGCGGTCCACGACGTACAGCCCGAACGGCAGGGAGTCGACCACGCACTCGATGAATACCCGCTGCTCAGCGACCTCCCGCACACGCGCCGTAATCTCCTGCTGCAGCGCACGAACGCGTCCTTCGCGCGTAGCCGTCGTCACCAAGAGGTCGCCGACGGCTGTGGTCAGCATCGATTCGTGCGCGGTGAGTGCCCGTTGCCGTTGAACTCGCAGGACGCCGATGATGCCGTCGCCTGTCGAGAGGGGGAACGAATGGATCGCCCCGACGGCCTCCGGGCCCCGCCCGCCGGTGTTCCAGCGCCGTCCTTCGCCGCCTGCCGATGTCAACTCACCCGATACGGCGCTCGCGTCGACCGCTTGGCGCAATGCCTCGGCGATCGTCACGAGTGTGTCGGCCGAGGCTGGCGCTCGCGCCGCGGCCGCAAGTATTGCCCGCAGCGCAGACAGTGAGGTCTCGTCGTTCATCACGAAGCAGGGGGGCAGATCACACTCGCAAGGTAGGAGCTGCCGACCTATCGGGCAAGCTGACCGATCGAGACTTCATTCACTTCTAATTCAAAACGACACGCAACACGGGGCAAGTCATTCCTGAGACTCGCCCCGTGCCGCTCAACAATGGATCAGATCGACCGCGGATGCGCTCAATGTCGAATCAGCTCTCGAGCGATTCGATGGCCGCAAAGATCTCCGCATTTTCCCGCTTGGTTCCCGGCTTCGTTTCAACGTGCGCCCAGCGGATCATGCCGGCTTTGTCGATCAGGAAGTAGGCGCGATTGGAGAAGAACGCATCCTCACGTAGCACGCCGTACGCGCGCGATACGTCACGCTTGAAATCGGACACGAGGTCCACCTTCATGTCGTACTTTGCTCGAAACTCCTTTAAGGACGGTACCGCATCTACACTGATTGGAAGCACTTGCACGTTTTTTCCGCTAAATACATCGAAGTCCTCTGTAAAAGCACAGAGTTCAGCGGTACAGGTGCTCGTGAAGGCGAGCGGGAAGAACGCCAGCAGCACGTTCTGCTGACCCTGAAATCCGGAGAGCGTCACGGTGGCCCCGGCTGTCGTCGCCAGCGTGAAGTCGGGCGCTGCCACCCCCTCGGCAAGCGGCGCGTTGGGCGCGCTCGCCGGGTTGATGAGCGGAACGGTAAAAGTCGACGTGTGTGAGGACATGACTCGCGTGCTATGGAGGTGAACGAACTGGCCTGACAGTCAACGCTTAGGGTTTTTTCGCGGTTCCGTCGAGCCACTCTCCGACACCACCATGACGGCTGCACGCCCCAGCGTGCCCCTTGGAATAGGACATCGAACCATCCTTACACTTCGCGGTCGGCGGTCCGCCTTTCGAGGCCGTCGCCGGTGCCGCAGCTTGTGGCGCAGCCTTCGGCGGCGCGGCTGCTACCGGTGGCGCGACAGCCTTCGGTGCGGCAGCTGCCGGGGCTGCGGCCGGCTTCGTGGCGACCGCGGATGGTTCGGGAACAGGCGCCGGAGCGGTCTTCGCGGCCGCTGGCATTGGCTTCGCCGCCGGAGCGGGTGCCGGCATTGCTGTCGGAGCGGTCGCGGCTGCCGCCTTTATCTTCGCGTCGGGCTTGACGGCCTTGTCGGCCGTCGCAGCTTTTGTGGCCGCCTTCGTGGCGGCCTTCGTGGCCTTCTTGTCTACGCCGCCGTGACCGCTGCAGGCACTCTTTCCACTGGCCGACATCGATCCGTCCTTGCACGTCACCTGCGCCGGCACGGCTTGCGCACGCATCGACATCGGCAGTGCGAACAACATCGCGCTGGTCGCACCCAGCAATAGGGTGCTTCTGATCCTGAACATCTGCGAGTTCTCCAAAGACACCGTGGGTGGGGCGGGACGGTCGCTCTGTCCGGAGTTTCCTCCGGCGCACAACCTATCGCGAAGTAGCCCGTGCGACCAGAAGGATCACCGAGCGGATCCCGCGCCGGTGACCAGCGTCACGGGAAGAACGACAAACGCCCCGTCGGTAACAACCGTCGGGGCGTCTGCCTGCCTGATACTAGTGGAGGGTAGGAGACTCGAACTCCTGACCTATGCCTTGCAAAGGCACCGCTCTACCAACTGAGCTAACCCCCCGGTACCCGGCACGACGACCGAGGCCGACGTGCCGTTTCCATTCTACTCGTGAGCGGGCAGTGGTTCCATCGTTCGCGCATCGACCGGAACCTGCACTTCATCGCGGCACGGCGTAGTCATCATGAACACGCGCATGACCGGGAATGCATCCATGAAGGCCGCGTAGCAAAAGCCCCAAAGACCAAGGAACCCGATGGTGGTGCCGATTTCCCAGACGCCGAACGGTAGCGAATTGGTTTCGCCGTAGATCGACGGATAGACCTCGATGTAGCGATGCAGATAGATACCGATCAAGCTGCAGACCGCAAAGATTACGAAGGTTGGCAAGTACATCTTTGCCGCCTTCGAGATCAGTCCGAAGAACGGCAGCACGAAGGCGAATATGGGCACCAGCGTCGTCATCGACTTCCACACACCCATCAGACGCAGGCGATAGTAGTGGGTCTCCTCGGGCATGTTGCCGTACCAGATCACCAAGTATTGGCTGAAGCTGATGTAGCCGAAGAATGCCGTGAACGCGAACCCGAGCTTACCGAGGTCCCACAGCTGGTTCATCGTGACGACGTCTTTCATACCCAGATGGTTACGCCACCACATGGACAGCAACGACAGTGCCATGATCATATTGACCCAACCACCCATGAACACGATCCACGCGTACATGGTCTGCTGAAAGTGCAGCGACAGCGTCATGGAGTAGTCCCATGCCATGACGCACCAGCCGAGTACGAAGCTCATGCACACGGCGACGGCGATTTTCCCCTGCAGCGAATGCTGGGAGTGCAGTTCGCGGCGTTCGTCACCGAATCCGGCTCGCATCCGCGCGCGGATGCCCGCGGCCCACTTGGCGCCGGCCTCCGGCATCACGGCCACGTCGAGGCGCACGGAGTTGTACACGAACCACAATTGGAGGAACGTGATTGCGCCGAACAGGAGCACACCGCGCGCGAGAAAGAATCCAGTCGAGAGATACTTCGCCTTCTCGGCGATCTCGATGGTCTCGCGCCCCGCCCACGTGAAGATGTGCGTGCGTCCAGCAAACAGGATGACGAGCAGAATGACGAATGCAACCGGCACGAACGCCACGAAGCCTTCGGCGAAGCGCACGATTGGACGCGACCACCGTCCCGTGACGATTCGCTGCACGGCGGCGAACGCCGTGCCGGCTGTGCTGATGACGGTGAAGTACAACCAGTTGAAGTGGAGCGCATACCATGCGCGCTCCTGACCGGTGAACACCCCGCCCACGAAGGTCGCGACGCCGATGAGCGCCATCACCAGAAAGACTGTCTTCAGCCCTTTCGGGATCGGCTTGTTCGCGAGGCGACTGACGAACTCCTCACGCGTCGGATAATGATAGTGCTGGCTCACGGGTGCTTCTCCTTGCTCGCGCCAATATCGTTGCCGCCCTTATACGTCGCGGAATTGATGTTGGGTGAACCGGGCGTTGGGACGACCGTCGGATGAACATACGGCGACGGCTTGGTCGGTGCCGTCGCTGACGGCCCCGGAACCGTGGTGCCATTCTGTCCGGGCATACCGATCGGCAAGGTGTCGGCCGTGCCGGCCTGCAGCGCCTTCACGTAGTTCGCGACATCCCATCGATCCGCTTCTTCGATGCGGTTGTAATTGGACATCACGCCACGACCGTTACGCATCATGCCGTAAATGTACCCGACCGTTCGTCCCTTACCGCTTTCGGTCAGCAGGCTGGGCGCGAACGCGTACGCTGCGTTGACCTTCTTGAGGCCGCCGTTGGCATTGCCGGCTGCCCCATGACAAACCGCGCAGTTGATCTGATAAAACTGCTTGCCGTTGGCCAGCGAGCGCGCGTCGGACGGCGTCGGGCTCGGAATGGACGCGAACGAGTCGATCACTTGCGGTGCCGGCGTATACGAAATCGCATATGCCTGCGCCTGTGTGCCCTGGATCGGCACGCTGTACTTCGGCTGGCCGCGCGGCGGGGTCGTGGTATCGTTGTCGTTCTTGGAGTACGGCTCCCAGGTGTGAATCGCGGGCTGCCGCTTGAAGTCGGTGAACCACGAGCAGGCACCGAATGCGACCGGCAGTGCCACGATCATACCGGTACGGAACGCGCGGGCAACGAACGATCGCATGGTGGCGTGGGTCTTAGTCTTCACGTCGCACCTCTACCGCGCCATGCTCTCGTAGCAGCGCTTCGGCCTGCGTGGCATTGGTCGCATCGCACTCGACGAAGATGCCAAAGTGGCCAGCAGAAAAGCGCACGTCGTAACCAGTGGTGGCGGTGAGACGCGGAATGCGTGAGTTGATGAACATGCCGGCAACCGTCGCCAGCGCGCCGACGAGCACCATCATTTCGAAGCCGATGATCGTGTACGGAATCCACGAGGCAATCGCCTTGCCGCCGGTGACGAGCGGCCAGTATTCCGACGACCAAATGGCGATCCAGTAGCCGAACGACACGCCGAGCAGACCGCCAATCAACGTGAAGCGGCGGACCACACTGTTCGGGCCATCGATTGCTTCTTCGAGTTCGTGACGGATGGTGGGCGAGTAGACCGTCACATCACCGATGCGTTTGGTCTTGAGGTCGTTGATCGCCGCGACCGTGGTGTCGAGCTCGTGGAATGCTCCGGTTACGCCTTGCATCAGTCGAACTCTCCGGGTGTTGCGCTCCCGTAAGCCTGGTGCTGCCCTGTCGTCTCGATTCCGTGTGCATGGGCGAACTTATTACGCGGCACGATGATTTCCTTGAGTTCCGCAATCGCCATGACCGGCAACTGCTTCACGAAGAGGAGAAACCACATGAAGAACCAACCGAACGAGCCAATTAGGAACGACATGTCGATCCAGCTGGGCGCATAGCTGCCCCACTGCCATGGCTCGAACTCGTGCGAGAGCGACGGCACGACGATGACGAAGCGTTCGAACCACATGCCCAGATTGATAAAGATGCTGAGCACGAACAACCAGGTCGGATTGCGGCGCAGCTTCTGCGACCAGAGCGACATCGGGAGCGCCATGTTGCAGAGCAGCATGATCCACGCCGCCCACCACCACTGCCCGAAGACGCGGTTGTAGAAGAACTCCTGCTCGTAGCGGTTGCCACTGTACCACGCGATGAAGAACTCGATCATGTAGGCGCAACCGACAACTTGCGACGTGAAGAGCACGACCTTGGCCGTCGCATCGAGATGGTTGAGCGTGATGTAGTGCTCGAGCTTGAACCACTTTCGCATCGGGATCGTGATCGTCCAGACCATCGCGAAGCCGGAGAAGATGGCACCGGCGACGAAGTACGGCGGGAAGATCGACGCGTGCCACCCCGGCGTCAGGGCCATCGCGAAGTCGAAGGAAACGACGGAGTGCACGGAGAGCACGAGCGGCGTCGAGAAGGCGGCCAGGAACAGATACGCCTTGGCAAAGTGACGCCATTCCCGATCGCTGTTGCGCCAACCGAGCGATAGGATCGCCAGGATCCGCTTGCGCGTCGGATTGGTTTCCTTGTCGCGCAGCACGGCGATATCAGGGATCAAGCCGATGAATAGGAACGTCGTGGAGATCGTCAGATACGTCGAGATCGCGAAGACGTCCCACACGAGCGGCGACTTGAAGTTCGGAAACAGCAGTCGCCAGTTCGGATACGGCACGAGCCAGAAAAACTTCCACGGACGTCCGATGTGGATGATCGGGAACAACCCTGCGGTCATCACGGCGAACACGGTCATCGCTTCGGCCGCTCGATAGATCGAGGTGCGGAAGCCTGCGCGGAAGAGATAGAGAATGGCGGAGATCAGCGTACCGGCGTGGCCGATACCGACCCAGAACACGAACGTGATGATGTAGTTACCCCACATCACCGGCGGTTCGTACCCAGCCTGACCGAGGCCCCAGTAAATCTGGAAGAGCCACGCGGACACACCGATGAGCATCCCGGTGACGGCGACACACAACCCGATGAACCACTGCTTGGAGAAACCCAGCGTCGCGATGATTTCGCGATCGACTTGTTCGTAATCACGGACTGCGGGGAGCTGCACGTCGGCCGTTGCGATATTCGGCCCACGAATGCCCTCACGCACCGGATGCGTTACGGATGCCATGCGCGACGTCCTCAGGCCTTCGCCGGGGATGCCGGCGCAGGATGGGAGACTTTCTTGAGGTAGACGACCGCGGTGAACGTGTTCAATTCTTCGAACACGTGATACGCACGGCGATCATACGCGAGCTTCGACACGCTCCAGTTCTCGTCCGCCGCGTCACCGAAGACGATCGCGCGCGACGGGCACGCTTGGGCGCACGCCGTCGTGAATTCATCGGCCTTCACCGGGCGTCCTTCCGCCGTCGCGCGATGCTCGGACTCACGGATACGCTGCACGCAGAACGTGCACTTCTCCATGACGCCCTTGCCGCGCACCGTGACGTCGGGGTTGAGCCCCCAATGCATCGGCTCCGGCCACGCATACTGCTTGCGTTCCGGCTCACCGTAGCCGAACCAGTTGAAGTAGCGAACTTTGTACGGGCAGTTGTTACTGCAGTATCGCGTACCGACACAACGGTTATACACCTGCACGTTGAGTCCATCGGGCGAATGATACGTGGCGTACACCGGGCACACCGGCTCGCACGGCGCATTGCCGCAATGCTGACACATCATCGGCACGAAGCGCGTGTCGAAGTCTGCCGAGAATTCGTTTTCCGTATTCTCGTTGCCTTCGTAGTAGCGCTCGAGACGAATCCACGCCATCTCGCGACCCTTGATGATGTTCGCACCAGGGCGCTCATCCCATGTGGTGGGGCTGAGTGCGCGACCCTGATACGGCGCCCCAACGGTCGGAATGTTGTTTTCGCTGTAACAGGCAGTGACGCACGCCGAGCAGCCTGTGCAACGCGCGAGGTCGACGGTCATCGCCCAACGGCGATGCTCCATGCCTGACGAGTGCGCCGGGTCGTACATGCCCGTCGCCGTGCCCTTCGGGTTCGCGAATTCGCCTTGCGCATCCGCCGCAATTGGCGCTTTGAGTCCCGACTGAAAATCCGGCGACGGCAACCCTGGAATATTTTCGTGCTCCTTCTCATCGCCGCCCGTCTTGAGCAGATCGGCGATCGCAATCGCCTGACCGATGCCGCGTCCATGCTGGCGCGCGGAGCCTTCGGTCGTCACGAGCTGCGAAACGTCCGCCTCGACCGTGACCTTACCCTTTGAGGCCGTCAGCGCGAGACCGCCTGCCGCATCCCAGCCATTCGGCACGAGATCGTAGGCGTTGACGCCGATGTTCTGCGCGAAGCGGCCGTACGCGGTGTGGCCCTGCCCGAGGGCGACGGCGACCGTATCCGGACGCACACCCATGTAGCGGTAGGCCGGTGCGGTGATCTTACCAGACGCCGTTTCAACGGTGAGGTGCTGACCTTCGACGAGTCCCAGCTTCTTGAAGGTCTGCGGATGCACTTCGACCCACGACTGCCACGCCAGCTTAGTGACGGGATCGGGGAGTTCCTGCAGCCACGGCTTGTTGGCGCCGCGACCGTCGCTGAGCGTGGCCGACGGATAGACAAGCACGTAATAGTCGCCTGTCGTGGATGCGAGCGTCGGCGCCGGCGATGCCGCCGGTGCACTGCGCTTGCCCATTGCCGCAAGAATCGGTGCGCCCGCCACCGACGGCTTGGTCAGCGCCGACGTGAATGCCGCCGACCCACCGGCGAACTTGCTGATGTACCAGGTGCGGTAGTCGGCCGTGTTGTACTTGGCGGCGAGCGCTTGATCCTTCTTTGATAGTTCGATGATCACGTCGGCGGTGGCCTTCGTATCATAGACCGGGTCGAGGGTCGGCTGCTGCAGGCTGATTTGCCCCGGCATCGACACCGCATCGCCCCAGCTCTCGAGCCAGTGATTGTCGGGGAGCACGAGGTCGCACATCGACGTCGTCTCATCCGGCATGCTGCTGAACGAGACTTTAAAAGGCACTTTCGCGAACGCCGCCGCGAAGCCGGCCGACTTGGGGCTGTTGTAGACCGGATTGGCGTGTCGCACGAAGACCATCGGCACCGCGCCCGCTGCCATCTTCTGCGCCGCGGCCGCGATATCGGCATATGACGACAGGCCGTTGAAGCCCGCGTGTCCGCTGCCGGGCTTGATCGTCACGCCAACACTGCCCGCCTTCTTGTTGATCTCGGCGACCATCGTACCGCAGTCAACGGCATCAGCCGTCGTCACGCCGCAGATCGCCATGACGCCGGTGCCAGCCGCCTTGATCGCGGCGGTGAGCGCTTCAATCGTCGCCGCCGGCACGCCGGAGGCGTCCGACGCTGCCGCGACCGTGCCCCTTCCGTTGAGCGCGGCGCCGAATGCCAACTCGCTGCCGGGCTTGGTCGCGATCCACTGGTCCGCGTTCAAGCCGGTGAGTGAGCGACGTGCACCAATGTAGACGAGCTGCGGCGCGCTCTCGATCTTGGCGCGGGCATCGGCCCAGTCCAGCTGCTGCGCTACCGGGTGTCCCCACCCGTCGAGAAAATCAGCGCCGAAACTGATTACGAGCTTCGCCGCCGAGAAGTCGAGTGCAGGCCACGCGGTCCCGTAGGCCTTCTCGTTCGCGGCAATCGTCGCCATGGGCGCCATCGCATCGACACTCAGATGCGCCGGCATGCCGTTCGCGGCGAGCCACTGATCGAGGAAACCCGCGAACGTGCCGGTCTCGTGCTGGTTGATGAAGACGGCGTTCGCCGCGCCCTTGCTCTTTGCCTCACCCAATTTTGTCGCCAGCAGCTCGTAGGCTTTCGCCCACGTCGTCGGCTTCAGTGCCCCGCCCTCACGCACCATTGGCGAGCGATAGCGGTCTGGGTTATACAACCCCTGCACGGCCGACAAACCGGTGGCACAGATCGCGCCGCGATTGTGTGGGTGCTCGGGATTGCCCTCGAGCTTGATTGGGCGTCCGTCGCGGACCTCCGCCATGACGCCGCAGGCTGACGCACACTCGCGACAGGTGGTCGCATAGTACTGCGACACGCCCGCCACCGTGTTGTCAGGCGACGTGACGTACGGGATGAGCTTCCCCACCTTTTCGGAGGAGCAGCCCACCAACGCGGTGGTCGCGCTCGTGGCGCCCAGGATCTTGAGGAAGTCTCGGCGCTTGACGCCGGTCCCCGTTTCAATGCTCATGCAGTCACTCCGCTCCGGGCGGCTGCACGGACCACAGGATGCGCACGATGCGCACCACGAGTCCGCGGTCGAGGGTCAGTAGTGGCAGACAGCGCAGTCGTAGCGTGCCTTCTTCGTCGGCAGCGCTTCAATGGCGGGCGTCAGTGCGATACCAGCGGCCTTTGCACCTTCTGTCGGCTTGTAGCCGTTCACGTGGCAGTTCACGCACCAGCCCATGTTGAGCGACTTGGCCTGCTGCACCGGCACGTAGTTGGTGTCCGGTCCTTGCGCGCCCTGCTTCTGGATTTCTCCGTGGCACGTTTGGCAGGTCACACCGGCGTTCACGTGACGGAAATGCGGGAAGTGCACGTATTCCGGGACTTTATGCACACGATTCCATGGAATCGGCAGCCCCTTGTTGTACGCCGCGGCGACTTTCTTGATCTCGGCCGAACCGGCCTTCACAATCAGATGGCATCCCATGCACGTCTGACCTGAGGGCATGCCCGGATCGGGCGACTTGTTGGCTGCGCTGTGACAGTAGAGGCAGTTCATGCCTGCCTTCGCCACGTGCGGCGCATGCACGAACTTGACCGGCTGTTCCACGCGCAAACCCTGCGACGACGACGCGCCGCTGTAGGCCGACAACAGCGTCGCCGCTGCGGCCAGTGCGAGAAAGCCGGGGATCACCGTCCACTTCTTCTTGACCGTCATGTACTTGGGCCGGGAAGGCGAGGGATGGAGCAGAAGCGAGGAACGCAGATCACGTTCGTCGAGTGACCGGACATACGCCGAGCACGACGCCGTTTCTGCGAACGATGTCATGCTCGTTGTTCATCACCTGTCGTCGCGCTTCGGCGCGCAACGCCAACGTGCAGAACCGACGGTGGAACTTTTTGTAAGTCGGTGTCCGATCGGTTTTTGCAAGCGCGAAGTATGACCGTGGCCGTATTTGTACGCAAGTGCAACAACCACATGCGACAAGCCGATGTCCGAGACGCCCATACCCGCATCAAGAACGATGCAGTTGGACCGTAGTTCCCGAACGTTTCGGACCACATGGAAACGCTAGTTCCGTGCCTGTTGCCGCGCGGCCGCGGCGATCGATCGACCGTCGGCAAAGTCACCGAACGTGGGCATGTTGGCCTCGCCGTCGGGCAGCAGGTCGATCAGCGCACGACTCTGTTGGGTGAGGCGCATCGGCCACCATGAACTGACGGCCAGTCGGCTCCGGCCGACGGTGCGTACCAGATGCGCGAAGTGATCGTCCGGTGGGCCCCAGATCCAGTGGAAGTCGTAGAACATCAGCGCCTGCTCTTCGGGCGTGAGGCCCCAGTGCGTCTCTTCGAGCAGCTCGCGGCCGGCGCCGGCGACGAGCGTCACGGCACGACGGGGCGATGCCATCGCGGAACGTCGGACCAGTCCGCGCAGCGTGGCGGCGGGTACGTCGGCCGCGCCGTCGATCGCGTGACGTTGGCGCAGATCCTCGAAGCGCACGGTGACGTGCATGACGAGCCCCGCCTCGGCGCAAGCGGTGCTCAGCTCGGCCAGCGCCGGATGATTCGGGCCGAGCCCCCACTGCCCCGGATACACCCGAACGACGGGTGCGCCTTCGTCGGTCGCGGCTGTCAGCTGTCGCTCCCACCCGGGCCAATCCGGACGAACGATCGGTGCCGGATGCAAGCTGGCGCGGTGAGGCGCGAGCGCGGCGTAGAGCGCTCGGTTCGTCGGCGACGGGTCCCGATGGAATGCGCCCGGTAAGTGGCCGACCCAGGCGCCACCGAACCCCTCGCGTTCGAGCACGCGAACGAGAATGTCGGGCTCAGGGTGCGGGAGGTGGCGGTACGGATACCCGCCGATCCATGCGGTCACGTCAACGGGCCCCGTATCGGTCAAAGGCGTGTGGGCGATGATTGGCGCAGTCGTCATGTCGGATTCCCCGCGTTCATGTCGCGCGCACGCTCGGTATCGTCCGCACGATCAAACGCAGCATCGAACGCACCTTTGGGAAAGACTCGAACCGCGTTGCGCCACCGCATCGCGGCGATCTCGTCCACGCTCGCGCCAGTATGCTCAAGCGCGCGCAATTTCGTCAACCCCGTGCAGAGCGTCAGATCGGCCGCCCAGAGCAATCGCTCCGCGCCGACCGCGCGCAACGCCTCATCGATCATGCCGCGATCAATGCCGCTGCCCGACAGGTCCATGACCACGTTCGTCAACTCACATACCGCCGGATATGTGTGTGCCCAATCGCCGCCGCCGCCGATGTGTGCCAGCAGAAAGGTGACGCGCGGATGGCGCGCAGCGATCCGCGCGACGTCGAGGCCGTCGGACGCATCCTGATTCGGCCAATCACGTCGCCGATGTTGCCAAACATGTTGCAGGATCGGCGCGCCGTATTGGAGTGCGGCAGCGGCGATGTCGTCAATCAGTGGGTCATCGGCCCGACGCCCAGCCGCGAGTTTGATTCCGATGGCACCATTGGCGAATCCGCGCTCGATCTCGGCGAGTGCGTGCGCCGTGAAATTTGGATTGACCGCGACATACGCGCGCACGAGTGATCCATTCGCCTTTGCATACTCGAGCATCCAGTTGTTCGCGCGCGTCTGGTCTTCTGGCGACGCAAAGTACGTGGGCGAGCTGTGGCCCCAGGAACCGAGCACCGACGCGACGTGCGTGCGCACGCCGATGCGCGCCCCCGCCTGCAGACGAGAGGTATTGTAGCGCCCCCAATCGCCGCGGTTTGTATGCGGGGTGTGGAAGTGCGCATGCACATCGATGAGCGGAGACGAATCGAATGACGGAGTCATGCGGTTGAGTCTACAGGTAGTGGTTCGCGTATTCAGTGATCCGCGCGGCGCGGACCCGGGAGCAACGCCTGCATGACACCGGGCATCGCCTTCGCGACCGCGTCGATGGCCTGCTGATCGTGCGCGATCGCCCCAAACTGATATGCGCCGCGCTTGAGCAGGATGCCCGCGCGCGCCGCGGCAACGACCAGCGCATCGAGCGCTTCGGGCACCTCCGCCTCGAGCCGCCACATCGCGGCATGGCCCTCGGCGTGCACCCCAACCCACGGCGCGTCGATCAACGCCGCGCCGACAATTTCCTTCAGCATGCCGCCCGCCTGCGCCATGCGCGCAGGGACATCGACGCGATCGTGCCACGCGAACACCGCACTCGCCGCGGCGAGTCCGGTCGACTCCGCGGCGGCGGTCGAAGAGATCCACGTGTCGGTCGCGCGCTGCATGATCGCCGCGCGGCCGACAACGGCAGCGAGCGGATAGCCGTTGGCCATCGCCTTGCCGAGCGTTGTCACATCGGGCAGCACGTTCAGCAGCTCCTGCACACCGCCGGTCCGAATACGGAACGCCGTTTTGATTTCGTCGAAGATCAGGACGGCACCAGTGCGATCGCACGCGGCACGCGATGCCGCCAGCCAGGCTATCGGCGCGACCTCGTGCACGAACGGTTCGACGATGATGCCCGCGAGGTCCGATGCATGTTGCGTGATCGCTGCCTCGAGCGCCGGCACGTCACCGAACGGGACCCAGGTGATGTCGGCGCGCACGGCGTCGGGCACGCCGGCGGCGTCGGAGCACCAGTCGAGCCAACCGAAGTAGCCACTTGCGACAATGTGCGTCCGTCCCGTCGCCGTTCGCGCGAGCCGCACGGCGGCGGCTGTCGCCTCGGCGCCCGTACGCAGAAACCGCACCTGTTCGGCGCACGGGATCAGGTCGACGAGCTTTTCCGCGACTTCCACCTCGAGACGGTGCGGCACTCCCGCCACGTTCCCTGCCGCCGCCGCCGCCTGAACGGCGCGCGTGACCGCGCCATCGGCGTAGCCGATCCCCACGGCGCCGAGTGCCATCGTGCAATCGACGAACCGTCGCCCGTCGGGCGCCCAGAGCATGCAGCCCTCGGCCCGTTCGAAGTGCGTCGGGACGGCCGCATCATGCGATCGCGAGCCGTACAGCGCGTCTGGGCGCTTGCTCCCGGTCGATGAGCCGCCGGGGATGACGTCGGCGGCACGCGTGCGCCAATCGTCGGCATCACCAGACGCGAAGGAGGCGGCGAATCTCACGCGCCCGCCTCGGACGCGCCGGACGGCTCGACGGCGACGTCAGTCGCGACGTCAGGAGCGGGAGCACGTCCAGTCGATGCGGCATCGGCGAGCGCGGCGTCGACGGCCTTTCGCGTCTCGCGCTCGATCGTGCGCAGCACCTCGATCGCGGCCGTGCGAACGAGCAGCAATTCTCGCGCGTCTGGCGCGGCACGAAAGAGCAACGAGCGCACGTTGCGCATGATCAGCTCGCTGTTCCGCGTCTTGAAGTACGCGAGTGCGGCCAGCGCGCGCTCCGCGTCGGCGAACGTGCGTTCATACTCATCCATGCGGGGCGTACCCGCCGCATGCTTCGGACCTGCGATGCGCGTGGTCGCGTCGCCGGCGTGCAGATGTAACTCGTACAGCGCCAACAGGCAGGCCTGGGCCACGTTCAGCGAGAAATGCGCAGTCGTCGGAATGGTCGCGACGGCGTGCGCGCGGTCGAGCGCGTCGTTCGGCAGCCCATGATCTTCGCGTCCGAACATAATCGCGACGCGTCCCGCCGGCGCATGTTCAAGCAGGTCGACCGCTGCCGTGCGCGGCGTATGACGCGCCCAGCGCGCCGCTCGACGACGACCGGAGAACGCGATCACTCGCACGCAATCCGCGAGCGCTTCATCCAGTGTCTCGAAATGCTGGATACGCTCGACGACATCGCGCGTATCGTGCGCGATCTGCTCAAGGCGATTGGGGTCGTAGTGACAGGGCCGCACCAATCGTAAATCCCACACGCCCATATTCTTCATCGCGCGGACAACGGCGCCGATGTTGATTGGGTCCTGCGATTCGTAGAGGACTACCGTGACGGCAGTCAGGAAAGATTCGGACATCACGACCAGGCCAGAGCGAAAATCGAGCCACTGCGCCCGCTGCGGCACGGTGGAAACGACGCAAGATACAGCGTCGGCGTCACCGCAGCGTCGTTTCCACGCCGACCAGTCGCTTCGGCCCCAGCACCACCACGACGTATCGTTCGGCAGCACGGCGATTTCCGGCCAGATATCCGAAGCCTCCGCCGCCACTGAGTACCAGTTGACCGCGACGGCGCTCACGATCTTGGGGGCGTTCATTGACCACGAGGTCGAAGGCGAATCGCCCGCCCCGATCGAGGGGCAACACGTCTCGGCGCCACGTGAGACGCATCGACCAGCCTCCGTCGACGGACTTCCATGCGACGGCCGGCATCGCGCTTCTAGGCGCGATCTCCGAGGTACGGCCTCTCGGGTCGCCGGCCGGCACGTGCAAGGCGGCGGCCGTCCATCGACGCGAGTCAGTGCCGGTTCGTAGCGGCGCCATGTACCACTGCACACCGTCGGCATTCACGTCGGGGTGTTCGTTGTCGTGCGCATTCGACGCCCCGTCGGCTGGTGCGGTGACATCGCCCGTCAGCGCCGTCACTTCGACGATGAACTCGTCGTGCGTCGTCGAGATACGGATCTGCGCGGACGGCCGATCCGCCTCAGTCCACGACTGTTCCGTGGGCACATAGTGTGTCTCGCCGAGCGTCGTGGACCAAGGGCGATCGACTGTGAGGCGAATAACGTGATGGACGGAATCGCGTTCGGCTGCGTCGTCGCCCTCGGTCGAAGATGACGGGGCTGACGGTCGTGATGACGCCGATGACTCGGATGACGCCGATGACGCCGATGACGCCGATGACGCCGATGACGGCGCGGTGAAGCCGCTGAGTACGATGCGCTTCGACACCCCATCCGATTCCAATTCGACGTGCCACCCCTGTCGTGTGCGCGAGTGACGCGCCACGGTACCGAGGCCCGTCACCACGGCGGTGATCTCACCGACGGCGTCGAGAGAGCACGCGAGGGCGTCGACGGCGCCATCCGGTTGCGGCCACGTCCAGCATCCAAGGACGCGTCCGGTAGACGCGGGCACGGTGATCCAATGCCGTTGCGTTGTTCCGTGTCCTAGGGCGCCCGGAACCGTCGCGCGCACGAGCATCGACAACGGCGGTGTCCGCAGCTGCAACTCGGCGTTCGGTCCGACCAGCGGGTGCCTGCCGATGGCGCCGTCAGTGGCGTCATCTACGCGAGCGCGGGTCGCGAACACCCGCATGGAGACGTCGCCGGATGCGTCGAGTCGCTCGGCGTCCACCACGAAATCGAAACCGTCTTCGATACCTCCTGCACCGGTCACCGAAACCGGCAACCATGTCCCTTCGGGGCGCTGGACCACTGCGCGACCAGCGATCGGCAAGGTGAACACGTGAGCCGGAGCACGGCCGGTCAATAGGTCGACGTCCGTGGTCCATTCGACGAGGTCCAACAGATAGCCATCGCCGACCACGATCGTGCGCTCGACCTGAACGCCCTCGGTGATTCCGTCAATGCGCTTCACGATCCAGCCGAAGCCCTCGTGATCGTCAAACGCCAACAGGGTCGCCGGCACCTTGGCCTGCGACGCGCCGTCGATCAACGGCGCATGATGGGCGAGCGTGCTGCGATACCAATGCAGCGCCCGCTCGACGTAGCTACCGGTCCCCGGGTCTTCGAGCCAGCGCGCCTCTTCGGTCTGCAGCGTCAACGCGAGCTGATCGGGATGTCCGTGTCCTCCGCCCTCGTGTCCGCCTTCGAGCGCGACATAAGTGCGGCCGCCGTCGCGACGTATGACCGCCACGCCCTGCGCAGGAAGACAGGCGCTCCCCGGCCGCCACTCCGTCACCGGAGGCGCGTCGACTGTTGCCATCAGCAACGCGCGCCACGACAGGTCACTGCGCGTCAGCGCTGTGGGTGGCGAGTTGCGCTCGGCGTCGGCCGTCGAGCGCGAGCGTCCCGTCTCACAACGAGGCACCAGACCGTCATACAAGCGGGTGAGCACGCCGGCAATGCGACGATCGCGCGAGTGCGCCCAGCCAAGCTCGCACCACTCCGCGGTTCTCCACTGTCTGATGCTGCTGCCGTACTGCGAGTCGCGGCGCGACGGGAATGTCTCGTCTGGGAGCATCCCCGTGAACGGCGCCAGGAATCCGTCGCAATACCGCGCATTCAATGCGCGCGAGAGCGGCTCGTCGAGCGCCTGCATCAACTGCACGCCGTACCATAGGCCGCGGTGCGCGAAGAGATGATAATTCTCCCCCTCGTACCATGAGCCGTCATCCAGCAGCCCGTTGGCGAGCAGCCAGCGCACCCCGCCGTGCGCGTCGAGCCGCGCGCGCGCCGACGTGTCGTCGTCGAGCAGACGCGACGCAGAGAGTATGGCAGCCTCGTTCCAGACCTGTCGATTCGAGGAGCCTTCGTTGTATCCGCCGATCAGCGCGCGACTCGGCTCGACGAGTTGATCGCGCAATGCGCCGGCGTCAGCGGATGACCAAACATTCGGCGGCGGCTGCGGTGGTCCGCTCTCGAGCAGCGCGGCCGCATGACAGAGATTGAGCAGCCAGATGGATTCGAGATACGTACTGAAGAACGGACGCGACGGGCCGAGGACGTTGTCTGTGTTGGGCCATGCGCGATAGCGCGCGGTGAGTTCGCACAGAATCCGTACGGCCAACGCGCCGTGCCGAGCCTCGCCGCGCAGGGCAAATAGCGCCGCTGCATGCACCGCGCGCTCTGCCGTCCAGAGTTGCGCGCCCATCGCCCACCAGTCGTCGTGCTCGCGCCCTATATAGTCGCGACCGCAACGATCACAGCGGTGCCGATGCGGCGAGAATGGATCGAATGCCAACAACAGGCCGTGTACGGGACATCGCCCACCGATGCGTGTGAGGCGCGCCTTGCGCTCGGGAATCGGCAGCGCGGCGCCGATCAATGGTTCGAGTTCAGCCGCGAGTCCGTCGGCGAGCGTGGCGACGTCGGTCGACGGATCGCTCGCGAGCGCGCGCCGTTCAGCCATGTCGAACGTCAGCAGCGCCGTGCTCATCGCCGCGTTGCCGGTGCAGTAGCCGGTGCAGTAGCCGGTGCAGTTACCGGTGCCGGTGGGAGTGCGCTGGCTCGTGTCCATCGCGCGACGGTCACCAGTTCGCCCCGAAGATCCATCGTGACGTGCTCGAGCCTGCGCGACAGCCCCTGCACGCCGCGCGCGTGGTACAGCCAGACGACCGGCGACTCACGTTGCAGCAGGGCATCGACACGCGCCCACGCATCGGTGGCGAGCGCTGGTGATGCGACGCGTGCGTTGCTCAGCGCGCTGTCCAGCGCCAATCGATGATAGCCTGCGTAATCGAGCGCCCCGCCGCGCTGCGCGCTCGCGAACATCGCCGACAGCTGACCCAGACCGATATCACCTGGGATGCCGGTGATCGCCAGATCGAATGACTTCTCGACGGCGCGCAGCGTGCTCAGGAACGACGCCTGCTCGGCGACGCGAATACGCATCGCGATCCCGCGCGCGGCAAGATCCGCCTGCACCAACTGCTCGATCGCCATGTCGCCGCTACCGACCGTCAACAGTTCGATGCGCAGCGGCGCACCGTCGCGTTGGCGCATGCCGTCCGCAGCACGCTTCCATCCCGCCGCGTTGAATAGTGCGTCGGCACGCAGCGTGTCGAACGGCGGCGGCGCATGGCCGGACATCGGCAGGCCGGGAGGAATCGCGCTGCCGGCCGGTGTCGCGTATCCAGCGACCGCGGCGTTCACCAATTGCATGCGATCTATCGAGAGGGCAAGGGCTCGCCGCACGCGGACATCATCGAACGGTGCGCGCGTGGTGTTCAGCACCAGCACGTTGCTGTAGAGCGCGGGCGGCGTCACGAGCGTCAGCGTTGGATCGGCGAGGACCAGATGCGCCATCGTCGGGGAGACACCCGCGATATCGAGGTCGCCGCTTACGAGCCCGGCGAATTTTGTCGCGGCCTCGTCGACAACGGCCACGACGATCTGTCGAGCTGCCGGGGGCCCGCCGAGCGTCGAGGGAAACGCCGCATTGCGCGCAAAGCGCCATCGACGGCCAGGGGTGCGATCGACGAATCGAAACGGTCCGTTGCCCACCGGTGACGTCGAGTACGCGGCCTGCCGCCACGCCGTGCGCGGCACGGTGTCCAGCAGATGCCGCGGTACGAGGGGCAGTTCGGCCAGCACATTCGGGACGCGAGCCTGCGGCGTGTTGAAATACAGCTGCACCGTTGAATCATCGACAATGTGCGTCGAATCGAGCGTGCTCAGGTCTGCAGCGCGAGGCGAACCGACCGCCGGATCACGCGCCGCCTCGAACGTGAAGCGCACGTCGGCGGCGGTGGTCGGCACGGCATCGTGCCATGTCAGACCATCGAACAGCCGCATGGTCAGCACGCATTGCGTGGAGTCCCATGACCACTCACGTGCGAAATATGGCTCCGGCTGCAAGAGCGAATCAAACTTTACCAGGGTCACGAACAGCGCGTGACGTTGGAGCTGGCGACTGAGCGAGTGAATTGTGATGAGTGGATTCCCCGACTCAAGATCGGTGCCCGAGGCCATCACAATTGTTTCGGGGTCGCGCGGCGCAGGGCCGCACGCCGACAGCGCAAGGCCAGCGGTCGCGGTCGCAGTTACGGCGATAAGCGCCCCAGCCACCGCACGTGCGACCGCGCACACGACCGCAGTCAGAGCGCGGCGCGGTCCAATGCGCCACGCGCCGGCGCGCACGAATCGCGTCGTACGGGTTGACGCGCGCCAAACGGGGGGCATCATCCTCGCGTGCGCCGTCTCGTCATACGTTCGTTCGATGCACTCGTGCTGCTGTGGCTCGTCACGACCCTTACCTTCGCGCTGATTCATCTCGCGCCGGGTGATCCGGCGACGTTGCTGGTGGCACCGACGGCCACCGCCGAGGAGGTCGCGCGCGAGCGTGCGCGTCTCGGTCTTGATGCGTCATTACCCACGCAATATGCGCGATGGATGGGCGGCTTGCTGCGGGGCGATCTGGGGACCAGTCTCGCGTCATCGCGACCGGTTCGCTCGGTCATCGCAGAAGCGCTTCCCGTCTCGCTTTTTCTAGGCGTGTCATCGCTGCTGATCAGCTTCGTCGCTGGCGTGGCGCTGGGCGGCTTTCAGGCGCTACGCGCGCGCCCGCGCGTCGACACGACGCTCTCGGTACTGAGTACGATTGTCTACGCGACCCCCAGCTTCTGGCTTGCGTTGGCGCTCGTCGTGCTCACGACCTCGGGTGCCGCCGCCGTCGGCATGCCAGCATGGCTTCGGCTTCCGGCGTTCGGTATCGAGTCACCCGCCGGCCTTGCGACCGGGTGGGACCGTTGGCGCGATGTCGCCCGACATTCGGTGTTGCCGTTGCTCGTGCTCGGCCTCCCTGGCGCGGCCGGTGTCGCTCGATACGCCCGGCAATCGCTGCTCGGCGCAGCACGAGCGCCCTTTGCGATGGCGGCGGCCGGTCGCGGGTTGACGCGTGCGCGCATCGAGCGACGGTACATTCTGCGCAGCGCGCTGACGCCCCTGCTCGTGCTCTTCGGCCTGATGCTACCGGGCGTCATCGCGGGTTCCGTCTTCGTCGAACAGGTGTTTGCGTGGCCGGGCCTCGGGCGCACGATGCTGAGCGCGATTTCGGCGCGCGACTATCCCGTTGTTCTCGGTCTGACGCTCTTGTATGCGGCCGTCGTCATTGCGGCGAACTTGATGGCCGATCTGCTGCTGCTCTGGCTTGATCCGCGCCAACGTGGCACTGCAACTTCAATGGTGGCGCTGCCGTGAAGGGCCGCCTGGTGGGGCGCGCCGCCATGAGCGCAATTCCGTGGCGCGACCGGCGCTTGCAGTCCGGTCTTTTCATCGTGCTGGCGCTTGTGATACTCGCCGTCATCGCCCCGTGGTTCGCAGCCCGCGATGCCAATACCATCACCGAGGTGCTCGCGCGTCGACTGACTCCGCCGTTTTCCCGTGACGGACTCGGCGACTTTCACTGGCTCGGCACTGACGCGTTCGGCCGCGATGTCGCCGTCCGCCTATGGCTCGCCGCACGCATCTCCCTCGGTGTTGGCATTCTCGGCAGCCTCCTCGCAGGCGTCATCGGCATCGCATTCGGCGCGATCGCCGCGTGGCAGCGCGGTGGTGCCGAACGCGTGATTCTGTCGGTAAGCGACGCGCTCCTCGCTGTGCCGAGACTCGTGCTCCTGTTGGTGACGGCCGCGCTCTGGGGGCCGGGGCTCGGCGTCGTCGTGACGGTCCTCGCGCTTACCGGGTGGATGTCCGTGATGCGGCTCGTGAGGGCAGACGTTGCGCGCGTGCGCGTGCTGCCGTTCGTCGAAGGCGCGTCGGCGCTCGGCGTGTCGAACAACCGCGTACTCTGGCGTCATGTCCTGCCGAACGCGCTCGGCAGCGCGGTGGTGGCCGTCACGCTCGGCGTGGGCAACGCGATCCTCCTTGAGAGCGGCCTGTCATTTCTCGGACTTGGCATTCAACCGCCGGCACCAAGTTGGGGCAACATGATCGCCGGCGGCCGCGAATGGCTGCTCGTCGCCCCGTGGATCGCGCTCGCGCCGGGTGGGCTGCTCATCCTGACCGTTGTCGCGTGCACGTTGATCGGTGACGCGCTCTCCGGATCACGCGAGTAGTCGTCGCACCTCGATCGTGATGACACCGCGCGCTGGCGCGGTGAATTCGATACGATGACCGCGATTTACCCAGGTACCGAGCGGTGCCGGCAATGGTGTGCCATCAAGACGAACGGCGCGATTCTCGAGTTCACCAACTTGCGGCAACTGCCATGCGCCCTGCTGCACCTGCTCGGTGACATTCACGGCGCGCAACACCAACGATTCACCATCCTCGCCGACGGTCACGGCCGAGGCTACGAGTCCGCTGCCGATCAATGCCGGACCTTCGAGCAGGCCTCGCGTCGCTTCCAGATCGCGCCACGTTTCCCCGATCAGCGGCATCAACAACGCATCGCTTGCGCGCTCGACCTGTCGCAGTACCGCGTCGCTCCACGTTCCATGCATCATGAGTCCGACCCGCGCACTGAATACGCCTTGGCACTGTGCGTCAGGGATGGCATTCGGCCACCCGGCGTGCCCGGGACGTTCCGGCAAGTCGTGTCGTGACAACTCGCCAATCGCGCGCAGGAGCGTGACGGCTATTCGACCGCGACTTGCTTCGCCTTCGGCGAGACCGTCGGACAGCATCGTGACCCCCCGCTCAGCGTCGTGCGTGGCAAGCCAGCGGTGCAGCGGCATCGTCGTCGTCGGCACTTCGACCGGCGCGCCGAGCGGGTATGTCGCCGGTGCGCTGATGGACTCACGCCGCACCGGTCCGAAGGCGGCATCGGCGATGATGGTCGGCTCACCGACGTCCGTATTCCAGATCAACTGCAATCGGTGGTTTCGCCTCGCATTCATCACGCGCACGTTGCAGCGCACATACGTCGCCGCCGCGTCCAGGCTCAACTCCGTGCGCACGCGGATGCGTTCCCGTCCGGATCGCCAGTGCCACGACAGCAGTACACTCGCGCGAAGTGGCCCTCGCGCGCGTACGCGAATGCCACTCAACGCCAGTGCGTCCGCCGGCCCGCGCAATGCTGGTGTGTAGCTGTCGCCAACGTCCTGAATGGTCTCGAGCGACAGTGCGTTGGCGAGCATTCGCTCGCCGTCGAGAATCGCCACACCATCGCGTGACGCAACGACGGTGATCCGGCCGTTCGACAGTTCAACGCGTGCATCGCGCTCAACCACCACGACCGGCACCGGCAGATCGGGCGACGCGGCGTCCGCACTCACGACGCGCACGCCCAGTGCTGGGACCTCTGGCACCCACGCGAGCACGCGGTGCACGCGAACGAGATCGTCGTCCGGATAGTGTTGCGGCGATTCGCGTCGCGCGTGCTCGACGCTGACGGCGCCTGGTTGCGTGAGGCATCCGCCAAGTGAGGGCCGCTGCAGTAGATCCGGTATCGCGGGCGGCAACGTACTGCTGCTGCCCGGACCAACACGCACGTCGCCCAACGTCTCGATCAATCGCAGTTCAGCGACGCCGCCGCGCGCATACGCGGCGCGATTACGGATGACCGCGGGCGGCCGCGCCATCACGCTGCGCTCGCGCGCGGCGATGCGATCGTGACGCAGTGCCACCGATAGCGCCGCCTCGCGCAGCTCGACGCCGAGGGCGGTCACGCGACGCTGCTGTGCGCTCATGTCGCGGGCCACGTCGTCCACCGAGCAACCACAGAGCGTGTCGTGTGGATGCGTGCGCAACAACATCTCCCACGCCGACTGTGTCAGCGTTGGCAACTGCGCCATCGACAACGCGCCGTCGGGCGAGATTGTCCGCGAACGGTCGTCGCCGAACAGCCACGCGAGCGCGAGCCACGGCTCGACGTCGTGCAGCAAGAGGCGTTCTGCGCGCGCATTGCCTCGCTTCTGGTGTGCGCGCGTCGCCACGGTGCCTGGCAGCGTCCACGTGTACCCATACGAATCGCGTAGTTCCCCGGTGACGATCGGGAGCGGCTCGACGCGATCCAGTGCGAGCGCGGCTTGAAGAACAGATTCGGCCGCACCAGACAACCCGCTGCGCTGCACCATCGCACCCGCTGCACGCGCCGCACGGATAAGTTCCGCAACGCGGCTGAACAAGTCCGGTTGCGGCGCGTGATGATCGGCACCACATGTGAGAAGCGCCTGTCCGGTGCGGTTCCGTGCGGACAGGACGGCCGCGATCGCCCTCCACCGCGCACGCACGGCCTCTCGTTCGATAGGAAGCCCGCTGCCGAACTCGTAGCCGTTTGGCGGCAAGTGATAGAGCGCGACACGGCTTCCGTCAGCGCCGCGCCACCAGCAGGTGTCGATGGCCGGGAACTGCGCGCCGCCGAATCCGCGCCAGACAATTGCGACCTCGCACCCGAATCCCTGCGCAATCAGCGGCATCGCCGCCGGATGACCAAAGGTGTCTGGGCAGTACGCGACTCGTGGCGCGGTTGCTCCGTGCCGAGCGAGCCAGCGGCGACCCGCTTCAAGATTGCGCACGATCGCCTCGCCCGACGGAATGAGGTTGTCGGCCAACACGTACCACGGACCCGCTTCGAGCGCTCCATCGGCCAACGCGCGAACCACCTGCTCGCGGCGCTCCGGTCGCACGGCGAGATAGTCCTCGAGGACTACGGTCTGTCCGTCGAGCAGAAAGGGCGCCGCGGCATCGGCGTCAGACGCCAGCAGCGCGTCGACGAGCGCGACCAACCTCGCCTGCAAGCGCACGGCGGGTTGGTACCACTCGCGATCCCAGTGGGTATGCGCGACGACATGGACGGTCAGTGGCACCTCGCAACATACCGCAGTTGACCGCACCGTGTGACCTGCCGACCTTTCCCTGCTACACTCTCCGCATTCCATGTTGATGTCCTCAGCCCGCTCCTGTGCATCTGCTTTCAGAACTGTTCAGCCGTTTGCGCGACCTGCCCGCGCTTGTGCAATGGGCCGGATATGTCGGACTGACGGTGATTGTCTTCACCGAAACTGGTCTCTTATTCGGCTTTTTTCTGCCCGGCGATTCTCTGCTGGTCACGGCCGGGCTCCTCGCGTCACAACCTGACTTCGGGCTCAACGTCTGGCTGCTCGGCGCCATCCTGACCGTGGCCGCCATACTCGGCGATGCGTGCGGCTACAACATCGGCCGCGTCACCGGTCCACGCCTCTTCACGCGCGAGGACAGCCTGCTCTTCAAGAAGAAACATCTGTTGCGGGCGCAGGCGTTCTACGACAAGCACGGCGGTAAGACGATCATCCTCGCTCGGTTCATGCCGATCGTACGCACGTTCTCGCCGGTCGTGGCCGGCGCAGCACAGATGAGGTTCCGCACGTACCTAGCGTTCAATGTCGTTGGCGCGTTCTTGTGGATCTGGAGCATGCTGCTCATCGGATACGTGCTCGGCCGCACGGTGCCGGGCGTCGCACAACATATTGAGAAGGTCATTCTTGTCGTCATCTTCCTGTCGATCCTTCCGGGGATCATCAGCTGGTGGCGCGAGCGTTCGAAGCAATCCTAGACATCGTTCACCTACAAGATCAATCGGGAGTCGTTCTCATGGCACATGTTCTGCCCGCCCTGCCCTACGCACCGGAAGCGCTCGAGCCGCATATCGATGCACAGACGATGAACATCCATCACGGCAAGCATCATCAGGCGTACGTCACGAACCTGAACGCGGCGATCGATAAGGCGCCGGAGCTTGCGAGCTGGTCGATCGACGACCTGTGCCGACGCATCAACGACGTGCCGGAAGCGGTGCGCACCGCGGTGCGCAACAACGGCGGTGGTCACAGGAATCACTCGCAGTTCTGGCAGCTGATGGCGCCGCACGCCGGCGGCGAACCGACCGGTGCGTTGGGCGAAGCGCTCACAAAGGCGTTCGGTTCCTATGCGACGTTCAAGGACCAGTTTCAGGCTGCGGGTATCGGCCGATTCGGCTCGGGCTGGGCGTGGCTGGTGTCCACCGACGGCGCGCTCTCGATCATGAGCACGCCGAACCAGGACAACCCGCTGATGGAAGGCAAGCAGGCGATTCTCGGCGTCGACGTGTGGGAGCACGCGTACTATCTCAAGTATCAGAACCGGCGCGCGGATTATCTCAGCGCGTTCTGGAATGTCGTGAACTGGGCCGAAGTCGCGAAGCGGTACGCGGCGAAGTAGTCGTCGGGCAGTGGTTATGCACGACGGGCCCGGCGATTGTCGCCGGGCCCGTCGTCGTGTCCAGCACACACCGGTCGGACTTCTAGAACAGTGCGGACGGAATCAGCTGCAAGATGGCACTGATGGCCAACATCACGATGGCGACCAGCGCGCCGGTGCCACGAGATACGCGACCGATCACCGACACACCAATGGCGATCAGCGCGATCTGCCAGAGGCGGAATAAATCGAAGTTGCCAAGCAGCGCGAGTAGCGCTGGCGGTGTCGTGAGCGGGTCGACGAATCGCGCGGGGCCCAAGGACAGGTCCGACAGACTGCGTGCCGTGGAACTGTCGACGAACAAAGACTGCACGGGCATCGCGATCCACCCGAGGATGCGCGGCACGCCGCCCAATGTGGCGATGAACGCCGCCTGCGCGAACGTGATCTGGACCTTGGCGATCTTACCGCCGAGCAGCAGAAATGCGGCGTTCAGATACGGGCCAATCAGCATCACCAATGGCGCACCGATCAGAATGCCGTACATCGTCGTCTTCTGGATCGATGCCGCGGCCCCGTCGGGGAGCGCGCGCCCCTTGGCCGCCGCGAGCTTGAGCGCGAGTTCACCCTGCGCGTCGAACCAGGGCATCAGCAGCCCCTTGGTCGCGAAGACAATCACTGTCAGGAGCACCGCCGTGACGAGCACGTACTTTCCCGCCGTCGCCGCCCGCGAGCGCTCAAACACTTTCGCCGGCGCGAACAACACCTCGATCAAATCCTCAAATAATCCACCCTGCTTCGGCGCAGAGGCAGTGCCATCGGGACTGGTCACTTTGTTCTCCAGTAGAATGTTGATTACCGCGCGGCTTCCCCTTCGAGGTACGTATACCCCTCCAACCCGGCGACGTAATCCGCAATGAATGCGTTGGCGTCTTCGCGCGACAAGTTCGGCGTCGCATTGACCTTACGGCGGAATGTCGCCAGGAGTTGCGACGCGCCGAACTGCACGTAGTTCAGCACTTCGGTCACGGTATCCCCTTCGACCAGATCGGTGATCTCGTAGTTGCCGAGATCATTCAGGCGCACGTGCACGGCGTTGGTATCGCCGAACAGGTTGTGCAGGTCTCCAAGAATTTCCTGGTAGGCACCGGTCAAGAAGATGCCGAGGATGTAATCCTCTCCATCGTGAAACTCGTGCAGCTCAAGGCTCGGCCGGCCGTTCTTGTCGCCGACGAAACGATCGATCTTGCCATCGGAATCGCACGTGACGTCCTGCAGTGTCCCTCGGCGCAACGGCTCTTCCAGCAGCCGATGGATCGGCATGATCGGGAAGAGCTGATCGATGGCCCAGCTGTCCGGCAACGACTGGAACAGCGAGAAGTTGCAGAAGTAGCGATCGACCAGCGTGGACTCGATCTCTGGGAGGATATCCTCGAACGTGTCGCGGTCCGCGATGCAGATCCGATGGATCGAGTTCATCGTCGCCAGCCAGAGGACTTCAGCCTTGGCGAGTCCGCGCAAATCGAGCACGCCGCTGTTGAAGTACTGACGCGCGCGCTCCTTGTCGAACGACGCATCGTGGAACACCTCGAGCACCTTGCGCGGCTTCGCCGCACGTTCGGTGATCGTGCGCCAGTCTTCATACATCTCGTGCAACAACGAATGATCGTCGTCATCAAGCGGCGGAATCGGCTGCTCGGCGAGCGACTCGACGTCGATGACCTTCACCAGCAGCAGCGCGTGATGCGCGGTCAGCGCGCGTCCCGACTCGCTGATGATGTGCGGCATCGGCAGCTCCGCCTCGCGACAGGCCTCGGCGATCGTGTACACGACATCGTTGGCATATTCCTGCAGCGTGTAATTCACGCTCGCGTTGTTGGTGGAATTAGTGCCGTCGTAATCGATGCCCAATCCGCCGCCGACGTCCACGTGCGTGATCTGCACGCCGAGCTTGCGCATCTCGAGATAGAAGCGCGCCACTTCCTGCAGTCCCGACTTGATGAAGCGGATGTCGGTAATCTGACTGCCAAGGTGGAAGTGAATCAGCTTGAGCATATCGAGGCGGCCGATTGACTCGAGTCGATCGATCAGCTTGATCAGCTCGGACGAACTGAGTCCGAACTTGCTCTTCTCGCCACCGCTCTGCGCCCACCGCCCCGCACCTTCGCTGGCCAGTTTGATACGCACGCCGCAGTGCGGCTGCACACCCAGTTCGTCGGCGACTTCGAGCAGCACATCGAGTTCGCTCAACTGCTCGAGCACGATGAAGACGCGATGTCCAAGCTTCTGCCCCATCAGGGCCAGCCGCATGAACTCGTGATCCTTGTAGCCGTTGCAAACGATCAGATGTTCGGTGCTTTCCGAGAGGCCGAGCACGGCCTGCAACTCCGGCTTCGAGCCGCATTCGAGACCGACGCCATGCGTCTTGCCGAAGCGCACAATCTCTTCGACGACATGACGCTGCTGGTTGACCTTGATGGGATATACGGTGGTGTATCCACCCGAATACTCGAATTCCTTGATCGCTCCACTGAATCGCTCGCTCAGCGTTTCAATACGCGAACGCAGGATGTCGGAAAAACGCAGCAGCACGGGCAATTGCACCCCCTGCTCCTCGAGATCCCGCGCGAGATCCTTCAGATCGAGCGTCAGATGCGCACGATCAGGATCCGGACGAACGACCACGTGACCGCGGTCGTTGATGTCAAAGTATCCGGCGCCCCAGCCCTCGATGTTATAGAGGCTGCGCGCGGCGTCGATGGTCCACGCCGGCGCTGCCGGCGGCGTGAGGTCAGGTTCTGAACGAGTGGCCATAGCCTTGAAAGCTAGGGCACCGGGGGGTGTGGGGGGAGCGGCTAATTGTCACCGCCCAGCAAACCGCCCAGCGCGCCGAGCACCGAACCTTCTTCTCGTCGCCGCCCACCCGCCTTCGGTGACGCGGAAATGATCCGATCCGCCAGACGGGAGAATGGCAACGTCTGCAGTATGACACGTCCGGGGCCGGTCAGCTGACAGAAGAACAATCCTTCACCACCGAACAACGCCGTCTTGATGCCGGGCACGCGCTGGATGTCATATCCCACGGTCGGCTGAAACGCGACGAGGCAACCCGTGTCGACGCGCAACACTTCGCCGGGCGAGAGATCGATCGCGTGCAGCGTCCCCGACGCATGGAGAAATGCCAGGCCGTCACCCTGCAGTTTCTGCAGGATGAAGCCTTCGCCACCGAACAGACCGGCGCCGAATTTCTTGGTGAACGCGACCGAGATGTCGATTCCGCGCGCCGCGCAGAGGAAGCTGTCTTTCTGCGCCAGCACCGTGCCGCCCCAATCGCGGAGATTAAGCGGCACGATCTTCCCGGGATACGGCGCGGCGAAGGCGACATCGGCGCGATGGGCGGCGCGGTTCCCGAACAGCGTCACGAAGAACGAGTCGCCGGCGAGTACGCGTTTGCCGGCGCCGACCAGCTTGTCGAACATCGACCCACTGCGAGCATTCGGATCGAGCGTCGTGGCCATCGTGATACCTTCGCGCATGAACATCATCGCGCCGGCTTCCGCGAACACGGCCTCGCCCGGATCGAGCGTGATGATCACCGCCTGCAGGTCATCGCCGATGATCTG
This sequence comes from Gemmatimonadaceae bacterium, assembly GCA_031366985.1. Classification (GTDB taxonomy): domain Bacteria; phylum Gemmatimonadota; class Gemmatimonadetes; order Gemmatimonadales; family Gemmatimonadaceae; genus Gemmatimonas. The sequence continues at coordinate 50,410 of JANLPE010000033.1, read as the reverse complement.
ATAGTCGATTTCGTCCGCCGCCATCACTTGCCTCCGTCGCCGCGCGAGTTGGGCGTCGCGGGAGTTGTCGTTGGGCGCACCTAGTCCCGCCCCTTTTCGAGGAACGGAATCCCGCGCACCATCCATGACGTCGGTGACGCCCCCAAAAGTTTCGTCGCGAAGAACTCCTGCATCTTCCGGTCGATGTCCTTTTGGTTGGCGCGCTTGGTCGGGTTGTGCTCGTCGCCGTTGTACACGACCATGTACGCTTCTTTCTGCAGACGGCGCATCGCCACATAGAACTCGATGCCCTGATACCACGGGACCGACCCGTCGTTGTCGTTCGCCATGAAGAGCACCGGCGTCGTCACGCGGTCCAGTTTGAACAACGGCGAGTTCTCGACGAAACGCTCCGGGTACTCCCAGAGCGAGCCGCCGATGCGGCTTTGCGTATGCTCGTATTGGAACGCACGCGCGAGGCCCGTCTGCCAGCGGATGCCACCGTACGCGCTTGTCATGTTGACGACCGTCGCATTCGGGACCGCTGCCGCGAACATGTTCGTGACGGTCACGAGATACGCTGTTTGGTATCCGCCCCATGACTGGCCGGTGATACCGATACGCTTCGGATCGACGAACCCCTTCGCGACGAGCGACTGCACGCCAGGAATGATCGACTTCGCCGCACTCGGTCCCGGCTGACCGTCAGTGTAGATAATGTCCGGCTCGAAGACGAGGTATCCGAGTGCATTGTAGACCATCGGATTCACCACGTTACGTCCGGTTGGTGCGACGTAACTATGAAAGCCGTCGGTCAACTTTTCGTAGTAGTACACGACCATCGGCCACTGCCGGGTGGGATCGAAATTTTCAGGCTTGTACAGCATGCCGCGCAACGGGATGCCATCACCGTTCATCCAGGAAACCAGTTCCACGGTGCCACGCGGATACTGTGCGTCCTGCGGATTCGCGTTGGAAATCTTTGACAGGTTCGTGAGTGCGCCACCAGTCCACAAGTCCGGGAACTGGCGATAGGTCGACTGGGTGATCAGGTATTGTTCGGCATTCTTCGCCTTCTGCGGCGCGCCGAAATTACGATCCACCATCACGATCTTCTCTGGCTTTCTGTCAACGCCGATGCGATCGCGATAGAATCCCGACGCCTTCGTCAGCGAGTCGACCGCACGCAGCAGCACCGGCTGTGCGGGATCGAGGAAACGCTCGTCACGATCAAGATTCACCACGCGGTACGTGATGCCGGCGCGACGGCCCTCACCATCCGTCATGTTCTTCGGCGCGACGAGACCCGCGGGGTCCACTTCCCACACGTCGAAGCGATCGTACACCAGCACGCGCTTGTCGCCCGTGGTCCAGCCGCCCAATCCATACGGCGGCGGAATATCTGGCGAGTCAAATTCCTCGTCCTGAAACTTCACATTCGCGATCGCGCCCGTGAGGCTCACCTTCTTGCCTGTCGCGGCCGCATACGCATACCACTGCCCGTCTTCGAAGTAGGTGACGTAGTTCGCGCCCGGCGAGAGCTGTGTCTGACCACGAAGCTTCTTCGCGATCAACGTCTTGGTGCCCGTCGCCGGATCGATCATGTAGGCGTCGGTGCCGCGCTCACCCCAGAACTGCGGGATCGCGTACTCGACGCTGTTCAACCCGAGCGCGCGTTTCGCGTCGTCACTGAGCGTGACCTGCAGCGAGTCGTTGGCCAACTTGGTCCACTTACCGGTGGCAAGATGGTAGACGGCGAGATAGGTGCGATTGCGGTCACGCGCGGCATCAAGTCGCTGCTGCGGTTGAATCTTCGTGTCCTGCCAGTGCCACAGGTCGTAGTTCGCCTTGTCGACGAGCGAGTCCGCTGGAATCGAATCCATCGGGACATTGCCAAGCGAGAAGATCACCGCGTTGCCTTCGCGCGTGAAATCCGTGCGCCCGCGTTCGGCAATCAACAGGCCCGCCGGAACCTCTTTGGCGGCGACGATGCGACGCGCCACGATCGGCGCGGCAGCCTTCCCCTTCGCCGTTACCAGCGCCGCATGATAGACGGAGAACTTCGGCTTCGAGGTGCTGTCGCCGACGTCCGACAGGAACACCACTTGTTCGCCCTTGCGATCGAACGCAAAGCCGCGATACGACGCGCGGCCCGCGATCAACGTCGTCACGACGCCGCCGCTCAACGCGCGCAGGTACGCGCCGTCGCTTTGGCCGTCACGCGTGGTGACGGTGTAGCCGAGGTACTTTTCGTTTTCGTCGAACGTGTAGTTCGTGACACCATCGATGCGCATCTCGGTGCCGGTCGCGAGTTCGCGCAACACGAGGGTCGTTCCCGTTTCACGTCGTGGGCCCGCGTTGCGCGCCGTATCGCGCTGATTCGCGTTCGCACTTGCACTCCCGTTCGGCGTCGCTTCGTTGGCGGGCCGCTGCGCCGTCGTGTCTTCGAGCAAATAGGCGAGGTACTTGCCGCCGTTTCGTGCGAGGCGGAACGAGCGCACGGCCAGCAAGCGAGTCACGGTGCCGTCAGCAACATTTATCAGTCCTAGGCCGGATCGCGGTGTGGGCGCGCCGCGACGCGCCCGGGCACGCTCGACATCGGCGCGTGACGGATACACCACGAACGCGACGAATCGGCTGTCGGCGCTGAACTGCGCGCCAGCGGCGGAGAACTGCGCGGCCGAGTCGGCCGCTGGCTGCAGTTGGGGGCGACCAGTGAAGCCACGCGGCGACCGATATTCGGTGGTGTCCGTTGTCGAGCGCACGATCACCTCACCTTCACCCACCACCGGGCTCACCGTGTACGCGGCCCACTTGCCGTCGTTTGAGATCGACGAGCCCGAGATCGTGTGCCACTCGTCGTAGGTGTCCTGCGTGATCGCTTTCTTGCCGGCCGGCATGGGCGGCGGCGTCCATGGCGACACCCTTGTGTAGGGATTGGCGGGCCGCGCCGGCGCCTGTGCCGGCGCCTGTGCCGGCGCGTGTGCCGGCGCGTGTGCGGGCGCTTGTGCGGCGGACGGCCGCACCACGGACAGCATCGACACCGTGGCGGCGAGCGCCAGCACGAGGGTTCGGCCGGCGAACGCACCGTCGCGGTCGCTGAGGTGGGTCATCGAGGAGAGCAGAGAGCGCATCGGAGGGGGATCAGGAGAGAACGCAGCGTCGGCCCGGACTGGTCGCGGCATCGGCGGGGCCCCAAGTTGAGGGGCCGCAGCCTTCGAGACGCGAACCGCTGGGCGCTCACGGGAAAAAGACTAACGTCGCGGCATTGGCTGCGTGAGGGATTCGATGGGCAAGCTGCTGGGCTATTTCGCACGCGGACTGGTACTGTTGGCACCGCTCGGCGTAACACTCGCCGTTCTGTGGTGGATCTTCGCGAACGTCGATGGTTGGCTCGGTCGAATAGTCGAGGTGCCGCGCGGGGCGGGCTTCGTATTGACCATCGCCCTGATCACGCTCGTCGGGTTCCTCGGCTCGAGCTTCCTTACCCGCTCCGCCGTTGGCTATCTCGAGCGCGCGCTGTCGCGACTGCCCTTCGTCCGACTAGTCTATGGCTCGACGAAGGATCTGCTCAACGCGTTCGTCGGCGAGAAGCGCCGCTTCGACAAACCCGTGCTCATGACATTCATGCCGGGCGCGCCATTGATGCTCGGCTTCGTGACGCAGGAGTCGATGCAACATCTCGGTCTGTCTGACCACATTGCCGTCTACTGCCCACACTCGTATGCGTGGTCAGGGCAGATCTATGTCGTACCGGCGACGCAGGTGCAGGCACTCGACGTCAATAGTGCAGACGCGATGGCGTTTGCCGTATCCGGCGGCGTGTCTGGTTTGGTGCCCGCCGCGCAGTCGACGGGCGAGTTCGCAGCGCTCAAGCCGTAAACGGATCAACCGCTGGTCGATGGTCGCCAGACGAAGCGCGCCACGCGATCGATCACGTTCGAAATCACCCTTTGCCAGACTGATGATGCCCGGACCGATAATTGAACGACTGACGACGCGGCTCATGACCGCCGCGATATGCGGTGCGACGGTGCTGCTCGCGAACGCCGCGTCGCTCGTTGCGCAACCTGCCGACGCAACAAAAGCGCCACCACGCGCGGTGCTACTGCTGCCCGACGCCGTATTCGATGGCAGCAGTGATGGGGCGGTGAAGGGTTGGGCGGTGTTGGTGCGTGGGCAGCGAATTGTTAGTGCCGGTCCGCTGGCGCAAATCGACGTACCGAAGGACGCCGAGCGCATTGCGTTGCCGGGCACAACGCTGCTGCCGGGCTTGAGCGATCTGCATAGCCACGTACTGTTGCATCCGTATGACGAGACCCCGTGGAACGACCAAGTGCTTCGCGAATCGCTCGCGCTCCGAACGGCGCGTGCGGTCAATCATCTTTATGCTACGCTGATGGCCGGCTTCACCACGCTCCGCGATCTTGGCACTGAAGGCGCGGCATACGCCGACGTCGGTCTCAAGGAAGCCGTCGAACAAGGTATCATTCCTGGTCCGCGACTGTTCGTGACGACGAAGGCGATTGTCGCGACGGGCTCGTATGGGCCGAAAGGATTCGGCGCCGAGATCGGTGTGCCGCAGGGTGCGGAAGAAGCCGATGGCGTCGACGGTGTGACGCGCGTGGTGCGCGATCAGATCGGACACGGGGCGGACTGGGTGAAGATTTACGCCGACTATCGCTGGGGGCCGCGCGGCGAAGCGCGCCCGACGTTCACCGAGGCCGAGTGGGCGGCCATCGTGCAGGCTGCGTCGGCCAGCGGACATCCGGTGGTGGCCCATGCGAGCACCGTCGAAGGGATGCGTCGCGCGATCATGGCGGGTGTGGAAGACATCGAACATGGCGACGCCGCCACCGCGGAATCGTTCGCGCTGATGAAGTCGCACAACGTGACCTTCTGTCCAACGCTCAGCGCGACCGAGTCCACGACGCGTTATCGCGGCTGGAAGAAAGGCATCGATGCGGATCCGGCCGGGATCATCCAGAAGAAGGCGATGTTCAAGCTCGCCTTGGCGTCGGGCGTGATCATCTGCAACGGCAGCGACGTCGGCGTATTCTCGCACGGCACGAACGCGCTGGAACTGGAACTGCTGGTCGAGTACGGCATGACGCCCGTCGCGGCGCTCAAGGCGGCAACCAGCGTCAACGCCAAAACGATGCATCGCGAAAACGAATTCGGGCGCGTCGCGCCAGGACTACTGGCCGATCTGGTAGCGGTCGCCGGGGACCCAACGCAGAACATTGCGAAACTTCGCGACGTGAAATTCGTGATGAAGGGCGGTCAGATCTATCGTCGCGACACGCTCAAGTAGACGTCGTCGGACGCTGACACCGCAGTCGCGAATTACTTCGAGATCCCGGGCGGCAACGCGAACAGTGCGGGATCATTCGGCGTGAACGTCACTGACGTAATGGTGATCACGATGTCGCCCTGACCGTTGGACTGGACCACCTTGGTCGCCGCCATCTTGCCGTCGAACGGCTTGTAGTCTTTGAACACCGACTTCTGCTCGCCATTCGGAGTCTTCAGCATCGATCCGCGGCGCAGTCCACTCGCGACTTCGAAGAAATCGGTCCGCTCACGTCCACCGTTGGTTGTGATCTGCACTTTGTAGCACGCGACGCCGTCGAACGCTTCTTGTGCAAGCACCTCCACCTTCGCGAATCGCTTCGCGTCGAGAAATGCCGCGCCAGTCGCGCTCCCCTCGAGCACGTACGCGGCATCGGCCGCCTCCATTTTGATCGCGGCGCCACCGGGTTGTGCGGTCCACGCCGTCACGCCGTCGGCTCCCTGCTCTACTTTGCCCACACCGAGATCGATGGTGAGTCGGAACTTGTTGGGTGCCGCGTAATAGCGCTCGTAGGTGCCTGAGATGCCGGCGAAGGTTATGTCCGCCGTGCCCTTTTCCGCGCGATCGGTCACCTTCGCCCACGCCTCGCGACCACCTATCGCCGTCGCGTACTTGTCATAGACCTGCGTCACCGTCGGCAGCTGCGCCTGCGCGCGTGAGCCCACGGTGACGATCAACGCGGCGACCACCGCGGCCTGCCGCAGTGCACTTCGAATCGACGACATGAGTGCTCCCTGAGAAGTGACGATCACGATCGGCATCACGCCGGCACCACGCCATGGAACGGTGCATCGGCGCCCGCCCGCAGCGCTTCAATGCGCTCTTCCACGAACTCGACGAGTTCACGCATCGTCGCCGCATCAAAGACGAGTTTGACCCCCGCCGCCTTGTACAACTCAGGGAGCGGACGCGTTCCGCCGAGCCGCAGGAAATTCTTGTACGCAGCGACCGCGCTTCCGGAGTCACGGACGGCATTCCGGAACAGCTGCAATGCCCCGAGCTGCGCGATACCGTACTCGATGTAGTAGAATGGCAACTCAAAGATGTGCAGCTGGCGATACCAACGCGCCACCCGTTCTCGCTCCAGTCCACTCCAATCGACACCGGACTCGAACTGCGAGCGGAGCGACAGCCACTGGCGATCGCGCGCATCGCGGTCGCCGCCGTCCGGGTGCGTATAGATCCATGCCTGAAACGCATCGACACTCGCGATGTGCACGAGACTCGAGAGCACATCTTCAAGGTGCTCAAGCCACGCGACGCGCGCCTCGTCCGGTGAATAGTACCCTTCCGGCTGCACGAGATACGGCATCGCCAACAGCTCCATGCTCATCGATGCCAACTCGGCCGCTTCGTGACCGGTTTTGCGCTGCCACTCATACGGCAGGTTGTGCGTCGCGAAATCGTGAAAACAGTGCCCGGCCTCGTGAATCAATGTGTTGACATCATCGGGAATGCCGACGGCGTTCATGAAGATGAAGGGCCGACCACGGAACGAGAGATCGGTGCAATAGCCCCCCGGCGCCTTCCCTGCCCGACTCTCGAGGTCCAGCAGTTTCTCCGCCGCCATGATGTTGAACTGACCGCCGAGTTCAGGATCGACGCGTTCGAAAATGCGCTGCGCCTTTGCGACAAACGTTTCCACATTCGCAAACGGGCGCAGCGGTTCCTTGACGTCCAGATCGACCGTGATATCCCACGGTCGCAGCGTGTCCACGCCGAGCACGTGGCGGCGATGCGCCATCAGCCGCTCGACGGCCGGCGTAACGGTGCTGATGACGGCGTCGTGAAAGCGCGCGCAATCGTCCGGCGTGTAGTCGAACCGATGCTTCGCGGCGAAACAGTAGCGTTGAAAATCGGCGAAACCCGCTTCACTCGCGACCGCGGTGCGAAGCGCGTACATCTTGTCGAATTGGTCGGCCAGCGCGTCGCGGTGCTCGAGATAGGCCGAGGCGCCGAGGCGAAACGCGCGTTCGCGCACGTCGCGATCCGCGGCCTTGAGATACGGCTGCAATTGCGGGATTGTTTTCGCCTCGCCGTCCCAGTCGACGCTCAAGCCGCCGGTAATCTTTTGATACCCGGCCGAGAGCTCTTCGATCTGGGCGAATCGCTCGACATTAGGTTCGCGAAAGATTTCAATGTCCGTGCGAAAGCGACGCAGCGTCGTTTCCATGTCCGGACGCGACCAACCGATTTCGATGAGCCGCCCGGCGAGGCGCACCTGCTGCTCCTCGAGTTTCGGAAAGATCTCCATCGAAAAGCGCAGATTGGCTGCTTCCGCGGCCGTGTCCGCCGTGTTTCCGGTATACGCAATCATCGCCACCGTACCCGCTTCGCCAACGAGCGTGTCGAGGCGCGACCAGGTCGCAAGCCACGACTCGATTTCATCGCTCGCCCCGCTCAGTGGCATGATGGCGAGTTCGTTGTAGTACGGCAGGACATCATCCCACGCGGCGTCTTGAAACGTCTCGGGAGAAGTCGGCAGTTCAATCATATGACGGCGTGTGCTGTAGATAGTGCGGTCGGCGCTCATTCGCCGTACGGAATCCAGATGTTCTTCACCTGCACGGCGCGACGCAGGAATTCGCGCCCTTCACCAACGTGCGGGTCGAGCCACTCGCGTCCCGTCCACTCGGTCCAGGTGCGTTTAAGATTCGCCGCCGATGCCGCTTCGATCGCGGCGGCACCGTGTTGTGAACCGACAAACCAGACCGCATCGACGTCGTCGTGCTCCGCCAGCACCTTGGCCAATGCGTCGCGGCGGCCCGTCACCAGATTGAACGCACCGGCCGGCACGTCAGACGTTTCGAGCACGCTGTAGAAGTCCGTCGCGGCCAGCGGAAAGCGTTCGGATGGAATCGCGATCACGCGATTGCCAGTCGCGAGTAACGGGGCCGCCAGCGAGATCAGCCCGAGCAGCGGATAGGGGTCCGGGCAGGCGACGCCGACCACGCCGATCGGTTCGTGCATCGCCAACGAGACGCCGCGCATCGGCACGTCATGCACGGCGCCGTCGTGTTTGTCCGCCCATGCGGCATACGTAAACAGTCGCGAAATTGAGGCATCGACTTCACGCGTGGCGTCGCTGACCGATCCCGTCATGGACGCGATACGCTGCACGAATTCGGCCCGTCGCGCGGACAGATTCTCGGCGATGTAAAACAGGATCTGCGCACGCTGGTGCCCGACGAGCTTGGCCCAGCCGCTCCCAGCGTGCGCCGCTTCGACCGCGTTGCGAATGTCCTTCCTGTTCCCATCGCCCACTTCGCCGATTGCATGGCCGTCGCGATCACGTACCGACACGGAGTATCCCGAATCAGGGCGCGCCTGTTTGCCGCCGATGAACAGTTTCGGCGTACGATCGATGGAGGGGAACTCCATCGTCGGCGCGAAGGTCGAGTGCGCAGCGTCCGACTTCGCGTCCGGCGCGGCGATCACCGGCGACGGCGCGTCGATGTGCGCGTACGAGGGCTTGAGATACTCCCACAGGCCTTCGCGCCCGCCTTCGCGCCCGAAGCCAGACTCCTTGTATCCGCCGAAACCGGCCGACGCATCGAACTGGTTTGTGCAGTTGATCCAGACGACGCCGGCTTTGATTTTCGGCGCGATGTCGAGCGCGAGATTGATGTTCTCGCTCCAGATGCTCGCTGCGAGGCCGTATGGCGTGTTGTTGGCCAGCGCCACGGCTTCTGCGGGCGTACGGAACGTCATCGACACCAACACCGGGCCGAAAATCTCGACCTGCGCGATTGTCGCCGACGGCGCGACATCGGTGAACAACGTCGGCGGATGATACCATCCATCGGTTGGCGTAGCCCATGACGGCTGCCAGCACGTTGCGCCTTCGGTGACGCCCTGCGCCACGAGCGCCTTGATTCGCTCGAGCTGCACTGGAGCGACGATCGCGCCCATGTCGATCGCTTTGTCGAGCGGCGAGCCGACCCGCAGTCGCTCCATGCGCGCGCGCAGCTTTTCGATCAGGCGATCGGCAATGCCCTCCTGCATCAGCAGACGCGAACCGGCACAGCACACCTGCCCCTGGTTGAACCAGATGGCATCGACGACGCCTTCGACGACACTGTCGAGATCCGCGTCCTCGAAGACGACAAACGGACTCTTGCCACCGAGTTCCAGCGACAAGCCTTTCCCCGTGCCGGCCGTGGCCACGCGAATGGCCCGACCGACGTCCGTGCTGCCGGTGAAGGCGATCTTGTCGATATCCGCGTGTTCGACAATCGCCGCGCCCGTCGCGCCATCGCCGGTTACGAGATTGAAGACGCCCGGCGGCAGGCCGATATCGTCAACGAGTTCGGCAAAGCGCAACGCGGTCAACGGCGTGAACTCCGCCGGCTTCATCACGACGGTGTTCCCGGCCGCGAGCGCTGGCGCGACCTTCCACGCCATCATCAGCAATGGGAAATTCCACGGGATGATCTGTCCGACCACGCCATACCCGTGGTAGCCCGGAAATTCGGCATCGAGTAACTGGGCCCATCCCGCATGATGATAGAAATGGCGCACGACGAGCGGCACGTCGATGTCACGCGTCTCGCGTATCGGCTTTCCATTATCCATCGTTTCGAGCACGGCGAAATGTCGCGCGTGCTTCTGAATGCCGCGGGCGATCGCATACAGCCAACGGGCCCGCGCATGGCCGTCGAGTGCTTTCCACGCCGGCACGGCCGCGCGCGCGGCCGACACGGCCGCGTCGACGTCGGCGTGCGACCCCTGAGCGATCTGCGCGAGCTCGGCCCCCGACGACGGATCATGCACGGCGAAGTATGCCGCCGGCGACGGCGTGACCCACCGGCCACCGATGTAGTGCCCAAAGCGCGACTGCCGGTCGGCCAACCACTTTCGCACCGGAGCATCTCCTTCAGGAGCCGGTCCGTAACTCATCGCGTCGAAGAGCGCGCGTACTGTTGAGGGAGCGCCTGGTGTATCGCGGCCGGGTGTCATTGAAGTCGTCATAGGGTCAGACCATCGGCATGCGATGCGCCGCCGCATAGCGACCGGTCACAAAATGTTCGAGCTGACGCTCGATATCGGTGAGCAGTCCACTGGCGCCGAATCGGAAGAGATGTGGCCGAAGCCAACGATCGCCCAGCTCTTCCTTCATCAGGATGAGCCAGTCAAGCGCCTGCTTCGCGGTGCGAATGCCGCCGGCGGGCTTGAAGCCCACCTCGTATCCCGCGCGTGATCCGTACTCTCGAATCATGCGCGTCATGACGAGTCCGACGGGCAATGTCGCATTGGACGTTTCCTTGCCGGTGCTCGTCTTGATGAAGTCAGAGCCCGCCATCATCGCCACCAGACTCGCGCGCGCGACGTTGGTCAGCGTCGCGAGATCGCCGACGGCGAGAATCGTCTTGAGATGTGCATCGCCACAGGCGTCACGGAAGGCGCGGACTTCGTCATACAGCGCCCGCCAGTCACCCGTGAGAACGTGCGCACGCGTGATGACGACATCGATTTCACCCGCACCGGCGGCGACCGACGCATGAATTTCCGCCACTCGCTGTTCGAAAGGCGAGAGTCCGGCTGGAAATCCGGTCGACACGGCAGCGACTGGAACGCCGCACCCTCGGAGTGCCTCGACCGCGGTCGTCACATAGCGGTGATACACGCAGACGGCACCGACCGTGAGGCGCAGGTCGGCGATGCCGAGCGCGTCGACGATCTCCTGCTTCAGTGGGTGCCGTGCCTTGGCGCACAGTCGCTTGACGTTGCCGGGCGTATCATCGCCGGAGAGCGTGGTCAGATCCATCACGCTGATCGCGCGCAGTAGCCAGGCCGCCTGCCACTCCTTCTTCACGGTGCGTCGACCGCCCAGGGTGGCGATCCGTCGCTCGACGGCGCTCCGGTTCACGCGCGTCGAGCGTACCAAGGCGAGATCCAGCGCCGTTCCGGGATTCCGGACGGGCGGATCGTCGACACCCACTGGTGTCATGGCGGCCGTTCCGAACGGCGGAGGGCCGATGGGCCGATCGCCCGAAACGGAGGGCTCGGCGACTCGCGTCGGCTTGGCGGCGTGCAGAGGAGTGACAGACATGGCCGGGGGAATCTAGGTCCCGCCGCAGGGATCCGCCTCCCCGTTTCAGTGCCGGCGGTGGCGTTTTTGTGCAAGCACTCAAGCCAGAGGGGCGAGCGACCGACACTTCAATCAGGAGAGAGGATCCCCGACCCACGTTGACCATGCGCACAAGCCAAAATCGGTATCTGCTCGCCGCCCTTCTTACGGCGGTCCCGACATTGCTCGCCTTCCCGGGCTGCACGGCCACCACCGCCGCGCCGGCCGCGTCTCGCCTGTCCATCGTACAAGGGAACCAGCAGACGGCCGCGGCCGGTACGCTGCTCCCCACGTCGTTGGTGCTGCGCGTCTACGCCACCGATGGATCGCCGATGGGCAAGGTGCCGGTCAGCTTCAACGTCACGCAGGGTGGCGGCAGCGTGGACCCGGCGTCGGTCGTCAGCGACGCCAATGGTGAGGTGAAGGCCAAGTGGACGCTCGGCCCATCCTCGCAAGTGCAGACGGTCTCAGGCGACGCCCCCGGCGTCGACCCCGTGACACTGCAGGCCTTCGGAGTGCTGCCGAGCGATCTGGTAATCGCGCAGGGCAATAGCCAGACCGGTAAAGCCAGTGCGGCACTCCCGGTGCAGATCGTGCTCCGCGTCACCGGTGGCACCAACGTACCGATTCCGAACCAGACCGTCGCCCTCGCGGTCACTTCTGGCGGCGGTAGCATCTCGCCCCAGTCGGCCGTCACGAACGCCCTCGGCGAAGTCACCGTCCGCTGGACGCTGGGACCGCAGACGGGACTGCAAACCGCGTCGATCACCGCCGGCTCGCTGGGCCCGATTCCGATGACGGCGGTCGCGAACTAAACGCGCACCTATTTGGTTACGTGGGTATAACGATGCAAGGCGCGATCGGGTCCGGTCGCGCCTTTGTCGTTCTCTCACCGCGCACGTCTCCCAACCGACCAGTATCCTGTCCGCTGAACCGCTGAAGTCATGACGCACGCACACGCCACGGATTCAACGGATTCAGCGCGACTCGCGGGGCAAACAATCGTCGTGACCGGCGCCAGCGATGGCATCGGTCGTGCGGCGGTTCGTGCCTGCGCCGCGGCCGGTGCGCAGGTCGTGATGATCGGACGGAACGAGGCCAAGACCGCGGCAGCGGCTCGCGCGATCATGGGCGAGACGGGCTCGCGCACGATCACGTGGGAGATCGCGGATCTCTCGCTGCAGGAGTCGGTGCGCAACTTGGCGGCACGGCTAAAGGCGCGTCATCCGCAGATTCATACGCTCGTCAACAATGCCGGCGCGCTGTACGTCGAGCGCGAGGAAACATCCGAGGGGCTCGAGCGCACATTCGCGCTTAATCACCTCGCCTACTTCACACTCACGTTGCTGCTGCTCGATCCCCTCCTCGCCGCGTCGCGCCCCAATGATCCCGCGCGCGTGATCAATGTCTCGAGCCGTGCGCATCGGGACGCCTTGTTCGCCCTCGATGATCTGCAGTCGGTGCATCGCTATCGGAGCTGGCGCGCATACGCCGATTCGAAGTTCGCCAACATCCTCTTCACGCGCGCGCTCGCGCGACGCGTCGATCCGTCGATGCTCGTCGTGCACGCGCTGCATCCCGGGGTCGTGGCGACGCGTTTCGCGGTCAATAACGGCCGACGCGGCCGTCTCGCGCGTCGCATCATGGACGTCGTATCGATCCCGCCCGACGCCGGTGCCGACACGGTTGTCTGGCTGGCCACCGACCCTTCCGCGGCACAGAGCAGCGGAGACTACTGGGCGAAGCGCACGCGCATCGATGCGGCCAGACGTGCGCTCGATATCGCGCTCGCTGACGGACTCTGGAACAAGAGCGCCGAACTCGCCGGCATCGATGCCGACGGCCTCATTCGTGCCGCCGGGGTCGCGTCACCCACCGTGCTGCCGTCGTAGCGCATGGCTGATGGAACCGAAAACGACTCGACGAACGGCATCGGTGAGCGCGTGCGTGATGCGTGGCGACTGGCGGTCATGCTCGCGCGACTCGGCCCGCTCGCGGTCTCGTTCCGCCGCGATCGTAAACGATGGATCCGCTGGGGCGGTCCGCTCGAGCGGGCGCCCTCGTTTCACGCGCACAGGGCGCGTGCCATCGTGCACGCGCTCGCCGAACTGGGGCCGACGTTTGTCAAACTCGCACAGATTTTCTCGACGCGTGCGGACCTGGTGGCCGAGCCATACCTGAGCGCACTCGGCACGCTGACCGATCAGGTGCCGCCCGTCGATTGGCCGAAGCTGCGCCACGTCCTTGCGGCTGCCTGGGGAGTGGACCCTGACCGTGTCGTCGACGCGCTCGATTCCACGCCGTTGGCGGCCGGCTCACTGGGACAGGTGCATCGGGCCCGGCATCTCGGCCGCGAGGTCGTCATCAAGATTCTCCGACCGGGTGTCGAGGTGCTGGTTGCGCGTGACATGCGCGTCGCCCGTCGCATCGTTGACTGGGTATATGCGCGATTCCCGCATCATCATGTGCTGGGATTCCGCGTCGTACTCGACGAGTTCGCCATCCACGTGCGCGAAGAGATGGACTTCGTGCGTGAGGGAGCACAGTGCGCGCGCATGCGCGAGCGCTTCGCGGACGAAACTCGATTGCGGATCCCCGAAGTCGTGACAGAACTCACGCGTCGCGACGTCCTGGTGCTGGAGTACCTCGAGGGCACACGAATCGACGCGCTCGACGCGCGCATCGCGATCGGCGCAGTGGAGCCACGCGCGCTGGTGGACACACTGATCGAGATTTACGCGCGAATGATGTTGCGCGACGGCGTGTTCCATGCCGACCCCCACCCAGGCAACCTGCTCGTGGATGCCGAGGGACGCATCATTCTGCTCGATTTCGGCATGGTCATCGATGTCGACGTCAAAACGCGCCGAGCGCTTTTCGACACCGTGATCGCCGCGATTCGTCGCGATGCTGACGGTACGGCAGCCGGATTCTTCGCGTTGGGAATGGTCGCACCGAACACGACGCCCGAAACCATGCGTGAACTCGTCACCGTGCTGCTCGAGATCGCATACACGGAGGGCGCGATGGCCGAGCGGACGCGCGCCGTGGCCGATCGCGTCATGCGCGAACTCTTCTCGTGGCCGATTGTCTTGCCGGGAGAACTGGTCTACTTCGCACGGACGGCGGCGTTGATCGAAGGCGTCGGCTCGCGCTACGATCGCGACTTCAACAGCATCCGCGTGGCATCACCGGTCGTGCTGAAGATGCGCCGCGAGCTCTTGGCGGTGCTTGTCGGCGACGCCAGTGGCGATGAGATCGTGGTGCGACTGGCCGCCACGCTGGGCGCCGTGGCGGGAGGGGCGAAGGTCGTGATCGAGGAGACTGCGGCGCGTTGGACGCGCGATGCCGTGGGGGTGCTGCGAGCGATCGCCGCCAGCGTCACGTCGTAGCGCGACTCACATGGCGAGCCTCACGACCGGCCTAGAACACCCACTCCCTGAACAGGTCGAAGCCGAATTGCATCCGCGGAAACAGGTCGCCCGCAAGTCGCGAGCAGGGGGCCGAGCCGGGATCGACGCCGGCCTGCGCCATGTATCCGTGCGCCAGCCGGTATTCAGCCGAGATGCCGTACCAGAGCGACGATAAACGGAGCGTGCTCTGGGTGTTGCCGCGACAGACGCCGGTGTTCAACCGCAAGAACGTCCGCGTGCCGATCTGCTTGCCGGCGCTGATGCTCAGGTTATCGAGCAGGGATGACGCGTTGGTGAGATCCGACTGACCACCCGCCGTCGTGACTTGTACGGTGTTGAACACGGGCAGCAGTCGCTGCAGCTGTCCCGCCACGACGCCACCCGCAGAGGGCAGCAACACGCCGGCCACGGCGCGCACCGTGCTTTGGCTCTGACCATCAAGGGCGAACGTGGGGGCGCCGAAGATGAGCAGCGAGATGATTTCCGATTCCGGCGCTGCGGAGTACAGCGGATCAGTACTCGATAGCGTCACGATCGGCCGATCGATCGTGCCACCCACATGCACGCGAATCGGGATCTCATCGCCCGCGGTGGCCAGACGCACCACGTTCGTGGCGCTGATATCCAGTGTCGGCGACAGATTGGGATCGCCGAAGAAACGCACGCGTCCGGAATCGATGCTGAAACTGCGGTTCAGCGCGACGCCAAGGTTCAGCAGGTATTGCCCGCGGTTCGCGGTGATCTCACCCTCGGGGACGAGCGCGTCACCGATCGTATTAAGGCCAACATTGCCGGTCAGCCTCACAGTGGCTTCCGGCGTGCGCACCCACACTTCATTGCCCAGTTCCACGCGCACGTTGTTGACGGTCGCAAACTGGCCAAGTTTGGCGATCGACTTGCTCGAGCTCTGAATCGTCGGCACCTCGCTGGGCAGCAAATATTCCCGCGCGCTCGCGGCCGTGAGATCCACGGCCGTGCTCGCGCCGAGCGGATCGAAGAAGATCGAGGCGCTTGGGATGAACACGGATCCGGTCACGATCGGATTCGACAGGGTCCCCGACGCCGCAAGCGCGCCACTGAGCACCAACTCCGTGCCGTCCTTTTGTTGCGCCAGGATCACCGTGTTTGCTGTTACCTGCGCCACCATGCGAATGGGCTCGTCTTTCGCGAACCGCAAGGCGCCGCGCACGGAAAGCGTATCGGATACCCGACCGCTGCGGATACGGAACGACTCGAGAATCAATGAGTCCTGTGCGGCGCGAATGAAGGCGCGCCCCTCGTATGGCGCGATGCCCAGCTGCTCGAGAAACGCCGAGAAGTTATCGAGCGTCATCGTGCCGGTGGCGACCGGACGATCCATCGGCCCAGACACCGTGACGCGGCCTGTGGCGATTCCACGAATACGACTGACACCCGCGACGGTCACCCCGAGTGCGTCGAGCCGCAACGAGTCCGCCGTGACGTCAGCGTCGACTCGGTCAGACAGGAGTCGCTTCTCCACCTTCGCGATCGACAGGTCCACTGGCACGCGCGCTTCTGCACGCAGTGATCCCTTCAGCGCGTCGGTCACCACCGCTTCGGCGACGAGCTTGCGGTTGGCGTATCGACCTTGCGTGACGACGCGCGGCAGGTAGTTGCCGTCGACACCGAGCGAGTCGCCGTCGATATGCCAGTCGATCAATGGCTCGGCGCGGGTGCCAGACAGCGCGGCATCGCCCGTGAGCAGGCCAGAGAATCGTCGCGTGCCGAGGGCGAACGCCACCGCCTCACCCACGGGGAATCGTTCGAGTCGCGCACGACCACTCACCGGGCCGCGCATCGGGACGTCGGCGTGCAGCGCGACCAGCCCGCGATTGGAGGAGCGTAGTTCGATCGAATCGACACGCAGACCCGCCGCATCGCTCACCACCCGGAACGGCGCGGCACTGCGCCACGTCACGCTGTCGTAGACGAATCGCAACGAATCGGCGGTGACCGTGGTTCGCTGATCCGCGCGCACGTACCCACCGCGAATCACGAGGTGTGCATTATTCACGGAACTCGCATCAAGCACGAGCCGACCGCTGTCGGGACTCGCGCGTTGTACACGAAACTCGGTCGAGGCGATGCGCGCGGCGCCGATGCCGTCGATATCGTCCGCAGTCGCAACCCCTTCGAAAAAGGCACGCGTGAGGACCGAGTCTGCCTGCAACGACCCGAAGATACGACCGACGTGAATGGCGCCGACCTGAACGTTTCGTGCACCCAACGCCAACGTGGCATTAAAGTCGTCGAGTGATCCAAAGAGATACCCGGACACCGACGCATCACCTTTCAGCGTGTCCGCGGCGAACGCCCGCAACGAGGCCGCGCTGCTGCTGTCCAAGGGCGCGATAGTCGCCGCCAGACGCGACAGCTGGCGGCGCACCAGTTCAAGCGTATCGGCACGCGCCGAGACCTCGATGGTATCGACGATCGCCAGTCGGCCGTTGCGCGCGAGTGCACCGTGAGCTTCGAGCGTCACGCCACCCAGATGCATCGTCGACGAATCGAGGTGGAACCGCTGCTGGTTCAACCCGCCAGTGGCGAGGAGATCAAAGGCGGGACGTTCGTTCGCCTCGGCCTGCCGAAGGTTCACGTCGGCATGCATTTCGTCGACAAACACAATGCCCACCGAGTCGCGCGTGCCGGCGAAGGCCGCGCCGAGCGTGCCGAAAAGTGCGGTAGCCGGCACGTCGGCTCGCCCAATCCATGCACGTGCATCGAAGGCGTCGATGCGCCCGGCCGCCGTACCTCGCCACGCCATGGCGGCGCCACGGCTGGAGGACGACCGTTGAATCGACGCCGTGCCTTCGAGCACCATGGCGCTCGATGAATCCGCGTTGAGCGAGGCGCGCCACGCCAAGGAGTCGAGCATGCCGTTGGCGATAACGCGCCCGGCAATGTTGCTGCGCAGCCCAAGGGTCGTATCAATGCGCGCGAGCGCGCGCATTGATATTGGATCGAACGCGAGGTCAACGGCGATCGACGGGATCTTGAGGCCGTAGCCGATACGGGCATTGCCGGTCATGCGCGAGATATTACCGGCGGCATCCGTCCACAGCACGGACAGGCCGCGTGTGTCGGCGACGTGCAGGTTCGCCGACACAATCAGTCCGCTCGCCGTCACGATGCCGTCCACTTTGGGCAGTGTCGGCGCGAGCGCGCGTGCCGTGCGCAGATCCACCTGCATCGCGACGATTCGCACGTTCTGCGCGGCAGGCGCCGCGCCCATCGTCACCAATCCAGCGGCGCGCAGTGAGGACACCGCTCCGGGCACCACGGCGTCGACAAACCGAGCGTCCAGGCGATCAATCAGGAAACGTTTAAGCGGTCCGCCGGTCTCCGCGACCAATCGTCCGGTCATCATTCCCTTCACGGCCGTCGGCACCACGCCGTAGCTCAGGCGACGCATCAATTCACTGGAGAGTGGCGCAAAGAACAGATCGACCTTTTGCAACAACAATTCGGCAGGACGGGCGACGACGGTGATCCGCCCTGCGACATGCGACGATCCCGACGTAACGTCGAGGTCGGAGAGCGTGAATTCGGCGTCGTCCGCGCTCTCGAGTGTACGCATGCGGACAGTGGACCGCCCTGCACCCGCTGCCGGCAGCACGTCCCACACCCACGCGAGATCCGACAGTCCGGCGGTCGTCTTGATCACGACATCGTAGCGCACGGCACCCGGTTGATGCCACCATACGCGGCCGCGGACACTGCCGACCGAGGCCGGCAAGGTGACCTTCGGCAGATCGATGCGGAGCGAGTCGGGCGTCCACTGCACGTGTCCGGCGGCGGCCGTGACATGCAACGGCGGATCCGAGATGATGCCGCGCAGTGAATCGATGACCATGCTCGACGGCTTGCGCGCCGGTTGCGTAATGATGCCGTTGTGCGCGACCACGCGGTCGAGTGTGATCTTGCGACGTTCGAACATCCCCGCCGGTGTTCGTACGAGATCGTGCAGGCTGTCGCGTAACGCGATGACGCTGTCTCGCGCGGCACCCGTGAACACCGGGTACGGCTCCCACGGCGCAATGGTGGTGATCGTTCCGTCGGACAGTCGCAGCGTGTCGATACGAATGTGATCACCGAATCCAGGGCCGCCGCCCCGTCGCGACGTCGTGTCGCCGGAAATGATGTACGACACATTCCACGGCCTCGTCAGATCCTTGCGCAAGTCGAGGTGCACGCCGGTGACGTCAAGCGAGCGAACGTGCACGACGCGAAAGCGCAGGGCGAACACGTCCAGACTGCCGACGAGGTGATCGATGCGGATGACAGGTACGCCGGCGGTGTCGACGATCGCCACGCTGTCCATCTCGATGCGTCCCCACCCGACTTCACGCATCGTGCCGACGCGCAGATGCCCGCGACCCTTGAAGGCACCTTCGATCTGCGAGACTACGGTTGTGAGCAGCCAGGAGCGGCCGGTGACACTGTTTGTCACCCACACATAGACCAACGACACACCTCCGGCGAGCGCACACAGGATGCCCGCCGCCCACCAGACGCGTCGTTGACGTGCGCTCATCAGAACGCCTGCCCTAAACCAAAGTGAAACGCGAGATGCGACAGTACACCGCGTCCGCGCGGCGGCCTATACGTCTCGGGGCAGTCGAAAATGCTGCCAGGATTCGTCACGTCAATCGACACGGTGTTACCAGGGCTCGCACATTGGATTGAACCGCTCACGCCGCCCGCCGCCTTCGACAGAAAGAGCGCGCGTCCCGCGCGCGGCGCATACGGTTGGTAGCCGACGTCAATGCGGAATGGTCCGAGCGAGGTGACGATGCGCATGCCCATCCCCGGGGTCGCGCGCAAATTCGCCATCCGAAACGGCTCAGATCCGCCCTCCCAGACGTTACCAAGGTCCACGAATCCCACCATCTGCAATTGCGAGGAGAGCCAGCGGAACGGGTGTCGGTACTCGAGGTTGGCCACCGTCAGCGCGGTGCCACCGCGCGGGACGGCACGATCGTAATCCGCGTTCGCTTTCGCCTGAACGACGGGAACTCCGCCGTTCGTCGTGTTCTCGACGTTCGAGACGACGTACACGAGCGCCCCGAGCTGGTTCTGCTGAAAGCCACGCACGGTATTCTGTCCGCCGGCGAACAGCCGTTCCTGCTGCGGAATCAACGGCGAACCGTCAACGAGCGTGGCGCCCGGTGCAAAGGCGCGCGCGAGCTGTACGCGCGTCGCGAAGACGCCGCCGAGGAGGCGCACATACGTGGCCGCCTCACCGGACGCGCGATAAAAGCGTACCGACGAATTCATCGTGGCAAAGGTCTGACCGGCGCGCAATTCTGTTCGCGTGCGATAGCCACGGACGGGATCGATGCTGTTGTTGGTGCGATCGTGCGTGAGGCTCCCGCTCACGATGCCGACGCCGCGGCCGAAGAGCGATTGCTCGTACTCTTCTTTGCGGCACTGGCCGAAGCGCGAACAGGACTCTGCCGGATCGATCTTGGTCCGGCCATTCTCGTACTGCACACCGGCGGTCCCCATCGTGCGCGACGAGAACGACTTCGAGAGTTCGATCAGCGCACCGATGCCGATCTCGCGAACGTACGCGTACGGTTCACTGCGTCGCTCTGTGTAGATCGACGTGACCGGCGAGAGCGGTGATCCGAACAGGCGGGTGCTTGATACCGTCGCACCGAGGTAGTGATTGAGCACCGTGAATTGTGTATCCGCGCGTAAGGCCGGCGAGCAGAGGCCGGGGGCAAAATCAGCCGGACGACCGACCCCGATGCGCGACGCACGCGCGGTGAGTTCGAGTCGCCGTCCGACGCCAAGGAATCGGCGATCCACGAAGCGCGCCTGGGTGCGCAGACACTCCAAGGTCGCCCATCCCGCCCCCAGGCGCGCGTTGCGTGTGCGCGCCTGCGCGACGGTGATGTGCAGGTCGATCAACGTATCGGCGGACATCCCGGCCAACGGTGCGGCGGGCGAGGTCATCGTGTCGATGAGCACTAGCCGAAATGCGTCGGATCGATAGAGGTCACGCTGTGCGCCCAAGACATCGGCCGCGCTGTAGCGGCGGCCGGGACGAAGCGCCGTCAGTCTTCGCACGTCCACCGTATCGATATTCGCGACGGCGTCGCCGAAGCCTTGAACGTCCACCGTCACGGCGCGAACGGTCATCGGGAGACCGATCGCGAAGTTCACGGTGAGGTGGACCTTCGCCGCCGCCGTATCGGTCACCATGGCGAGGACCGGTCGCGTCGCCCTGGCAAAGCCCGCATCGCGCAATCGGGCGACGACGGCGGAAATCGTGGTGTCGACCCGGACGCGATCGAATCGCTGACCCTCCAGCGCCCGCAGCGGACCTTCGACCGCACGACGGACCACCTCGGACACAGGTAACCCGGTGAGGCGCATGGTGTCGATGATCGTCGGAGCTCCCGGCGTGATCACGAAGCGCAGTCTGACACCACGCGGTGCCGTGTCGGATGTGACACCGACCCTCGCCTGCAACCAGCCCGCCTGTCGATGCAGCACGGCGATGCGCAACGCATCTAGGCGCACGCTCAGGGAATCGCTGCACGGCAGCGCCTTGAGGTGCAGGGTCCGCGCCGCAAATGTTGGTGCCTGCGTCGCGATGCTCGCCAACAGCGTGACGTCGTCAAAGAGGGGGCTGCCGTCAAACGTAATCCCCCGCACGCGCCGGACATTGTCACACCGCGTTGATGGTTGCGCCAGCGCCAGCGCCCGCGTCGGCCCGAGGCCCAGCGGCATCATCGATACCAGCAGGGCTACGCCCATGCGACGCCAATCACGGAATCGATCCCAGGAGGTCATGAATCGTTGAATCTCGCGGGACCACGTTCCCAAAGCCAACTTCGCGTGCGACCCATTTCTACCTATCTCGTGAGTTCGATGACCCTCCGGGCGGTACCTAGGGCTCGCCGTGCATTGAAGTGTTCGTACGGCGGAGCGTCAATTCGCCGGGTGCGCGACGGCGGACACCACGATGGGGCGCGCCACCCCCATTCATCGCCCGTTCATCAGGGTGGGCTAGACTTCGGCAACGCACGTCACCACCGGTCGTCCCGACGTCCGATTTCACTTTCCCGAGACACTTCCGGAGCTTGTGCATGATACCGTTGGCCGATGTTGCGTGCGCCGTCCTTCTGACGTGGAATAATCTGGGTGGTGCTGGCGTCATCCCGCACGACACGGGAGCCAGCGTCGATTCGACTCGTGCCATCCCG
This sequence comes from Gemmatimonadaceae bacterium, assembly GCA_031366985.1. Classification (GTDB taxonomy): domain Bacteria; phylum Gemmatimonadota; class Gemmatimonadetes; order Gemmatimonadales; family Gemmatimonadaceae; genus Gemmatimonas. The sequence goes on along the minus strand of JANLPE010000033.1, from coordinate 28,357 downwards.
CATTTGACCTTTGAAGCGGACACGGTCCGCAAGCCGCGCCCGAAAGCCTTTGTGTACAGCGACGGATATGAGACACGGCTTACGATTCACCGGCGCCTGTCTTGGGCCATGCTTCCGCTCTTCGCGGCCTCATACTTCTCTGGCGATGCGTTGTTGAAGGCGTCGGCTGACGGAACCCGCGCACCGGATTGGGCCCGGAACGTGCATGGACCTGCCGCCACGGGCAGTGCGGTGCTCTTCGGCGCAAACGCCATCACCGGCTTTTGGAACCTGTGGGAAGGACGCGGCAACTCGACCGGTCGGACGCGCCGCCTTCTGCACAGCGTGCTCTTCATGGCCGCCAGCGGCGGATTCGTCTATGCCGGCACAAAACTCGCGGACGACGCCGAACAATCCCCGGCCAAGCGTGTCCAGCACAAGAACATTGCGCTCGCGTCGATGGGTGTGTCGACCTTGAGTTGGCTCATCATGTTGATCGGTAATTGACGCGATGCATTTCGCTTTTTTCGAAACGCTCGGCACATGGGTTCAGCCGTGGGCTGATCTGTACTCGAAGCACGCGAACCTTTCGACCGCGGTGCTGACCGTCCACGTGCTGTCGATGTTTGTTGGCGGCGGCATGGCCATCGCGGCTGACCGCGCCATCCTCAGGGCGCCGGCCGGCAGCGCGGAGGCAACACGGGCCGTCATGGCCGATCTGGTGACCACGCACTCCTATGTCATCGGCTCACTCGTGGTGTCCTTCATCACCGGAATATCGCTTTTTCTGTCGGATGTCCCGACGTTTTCGGTGTCCGCGGTGTACTGGGTAAAGATGGCCGCGCTGGTACTGCTGCTGATCAACGGTCTGCGCATGCAGCGCGCGGAAGACCGCGTGATGGGCACCCTGAGAGACCTTCCCATTCACACGTCCGAGATGCCGATCGCGTTTGCGAGGAACGAGTGGAGCGCCATTCGCCGCACGGCCGTCGTCAGTGTGATCACGTGGATTTCGATCGTCATCCTCGGGATGATTCTGACCAACAAATAGCGATGGTCGCCTTCACACGAGCGTGCCCCGGCACTGCTTCGGTTCCGCCAACCTCTTCGCCGATCCCCAACCATGACTCAGCCGACAAACGAATCGCCATGTGAGGGTCACTGCCCCGGCCGTCGAACATTTCTTCGCGACTCGATCCGCGTCGCCGCAGCCCTTGCCGGACTCGCCGTCGTGGCGCCGCTGCGTGTACACGCGGGGCACGAGCGCGTGCCCAAACGCACCGTGAAATATCCGATACCGGCGACCGACAGCGTATCGATCGACAAGTCGAACGAAGTGATTCTGTGCCGATACAACGGCGAGATCATGGCCTTCGCGCTGTCGTGCCCGCATCAGAACACGGCGCTCCGCGCCCTGCCGGGAACGGCCGGATTTCAGTGCCCGCGTCACAAGTCGCGCTATCAGCTGAATGGCACGTTCATCGACGGCAAAGCAACCCGCAACATGGACCGCATGCCGATCTCACGCGAAGGCAATGACGTGATCGTCGATCCGGACGTCATTTTCGAGAGCGACACGAACCCGGCGAAGTGGGGGGCAGCCTTGGTTAAGGTGTAATAGCTTCGTCCACCCCGCGCATCACTGCTCCTTTCGGAACCAGCATGTCTTCGTTGCCCTGTTTTGACCCGCCGTCGATTGCCACAACCAGTTCCGAGGCGCCTCGGTGTTTCGATCGACGCCGCTTCTTGGCGACGGGTTCGTTGGCGGCCGTCGCCGCGTTCCTCGGGACGGCCTGCGGCAATGGTTTGTCAGATGGCGCGACCGGTCCGGGTAGTGTGAATACCACGGTGACCCTAGACGACTATCCGGCTCTCGGGACGGTCGGTGGAATCGTTCGCATCAGCGGCGTCAGCACACCGGTCGCCGTGGTTCGGTCCGATAGCTCGTCATACCGGGCATTCTCGATGGTGTGTCCGCACGCGGGCACGACAATCGGCATTGTTGGAACCGGCTTCCGCTGCCCCAGGCATCTGGCCGCCTTCAACGCCAGTGGGCAGAATACCGGCGGGCAGCGCACCTCAAGCCTGCACGAGTTCACGGTCACTGCGAACAGCACGGCCGCCACCCTCACGATCGTCGGGTAGCGGTCGCGCCGGCGCGGATGCCGCGCGCCCCCCCGAACCGAAGATTCGCGCGGTAGCTTTCAGAAGGTCGTCGGCGTTCTCGCTGACGACCTCTTGTGCGTTCGAGACGGCCCGTCGCCTTCATTCCCCTGCCCTGCTCCAACATGCGCGCTGTTCGATCCTCCACCGCTGCCACGTCAGTTGTCGTAGCCCTCGTCGTAGCCCTCGCAATTCATGCGGCATTCGTGCCGGTCGCCGGAGCCCAGCGCGCCGCGACCGCATCGCCAGGCGACGTCGCCCGCATCGCGAAATCGCCGTCAGTGCTACAGGCGTTTGCGGCGCTCGAACGCGAGAACGCGTGGACGCTCGACCAGCAGATTTCATTGTGCGAGATCGCGGCCCCGCCGTTCAAGGAAACGAAACGTGGCGAGGCGTATCGCGAACGCCTCATTGCCCTCGGTGTGCAGAGTGTGCGCGTCGACAATGTCGGCAACGTCATCGGGGAAATTCGCGGGACACGCCCCGGTCCGACGGTGGTGTTGAGCAGTCATCTCGACACCGTGTTTCCAGAAGGCACCAACGTCACCGTCAAGCGCGACGGCACGACGCTCCGCGCGCCAGGCATCGGCGATGACTGCCGGGGACTCGCCGTAACGCTCGCGACCGCACGGCAAGTCATCGCGGCCAAGATTCCGTTCGCGGGCCGCCTGCTCATCGTGGCGACCGTCGGCGAAGAAGGCGCGGGCAATTCCCGTGGCGCGCGCGCGCTGTTCTCGGGCCCGCTCAAGGATTCGATCGACGCGTTCATTTCGGTGGATGGAACCGGTTACAGCATCACGAATGGTGGCGTCGGCAGCAATCGGTATCGCGTCAGTTACGTTGGTCGCGGCGGTCACTCCTACGAAGCATTCGGCATGCCGAACCCGATTCACGCGATGGGACGCGCGATTGCCAAGATCGCCGATCTCCAGGCGACGGCGTCGCCCAAGGTGACGTTCAACGTCGGTGTCGTGTCCGGCGGTACCTCGGTCAACTCGATCGCCGACAAGGGCGTGATGGACATCGATCTGCGCAGCGAGTCGGCGGCATCACTCGCCGCCATCGATGCGAAACTGCAGCGGGCGTTGACTCGTGCGCTGGTCGAGGAGCGCGCGCGCTGGCCAAAATCGAAGGCACCTCTGACGCTCAAGATCGACACGATTGGAATCCGACCGGCAGGCCGTACGGCGGAGACGGCGCCGATCATTCGTACGGCGCTCGCGGCGTCGACGGCGCTGAACGTGTCCTCGACACTCGGCAGCCATAGCACGGACGCCAACGTCGCAATGAGTCTGGGCGTGCCGGCGATGACCATCGACGGCGGTGGTTTCGGCGACGGCGCTCACTCGTTGTCCGAGTGGTACGACGATCGCACGGATGGCTACAAAGGGCCGCAGTGGGTGCTGCTGATCGTGATGGGTCTGCTCGGCGTCAGGTAACGCATCCGCTCGGACGTCAGCGAAACAACGCGGCGACGTCGTTCGCCGCGATCGGGGCGAACGACGTGGTCAGTCCGGCGAGGAAGGCCGCTTCGCCGAGTAAGTCCTCGGCCCGCGCTCCACGTCCTCGTCGTTCACGCAATGCGGTATCGTGATTCGCTTTGCTCAGTTTCGCGCCGTTGGCGTGCACCAACAGCGCGTGATGAAGCACTTGGGGCGCGTCGGCACGACCGAGTAGTCGTGCGATCTGCCGCTGTCGTCCCGTACTCGCGAGCAGATCCTCACCACGTATGACGACGTCGATGTCCTGCGCCATGTCATCGACCGTCACGGCAAACTGATATGTCCATGATCCGGCGCGATCGCGAATCAGGACGTCGCCGCACTGCCGCGCCGGTTCCTGTTCGATACACCCACGGCGCACATCGTCGAAGCGTTCACGGCCCGGTGCGATACGTACACGGCGCGCGGCCGTCGTCGAAGGATCCACATGTCCATCGGCGCAGCGCCCAGGATAGCGTGGCTCCTCGCCGGGGCGATGCGGTGCCTCCTCCGCAACAGAGCGTCGCGTGCATTCGCACGCGTACGTAAGGCCGCGGTGCGCCAGCAACGCCAATGCGTGCGCGTACCGGTCCTCGTTATCGGACTGTCTCGCTGGATGCAGTGTGGCCTGTGTGCGAAACGATGCAATCGGTGCGATCGCCGCGTCGAAGCCAAGCCACTCCAAGTCCTCGAGCAGTGCCCGTTCGAACTCAGGGCGACAGCGCGAGCGATCGTGGTCTTCGATACGCAGCAGCACATGACCGCCATGTGCCCGCGCGATACCCCACACATGCAGCGCGTTGACGAGATGCCCGAGGTGTAGGTATCCCGTGGGGGCGGGCGCGAAGCGCGTCCGCCAGGCACCGCGGGGTAAACGGTTGGCCAACTGCGCACGCCAATCGGGCGCGTCGCTGGCCGACATGTTGACGGCAGGCGAAACGCTCAGCATCGAAGATCATGAACGAGCAACGGCGATACACTGGCTGGCATCGTTCTCAGACTAGCCTATCGCCGCCCCTGTGTCAGGGGCTCCGCACGGCGTGACCCAGCACTCGCGCATTTACCGGACGAGATCTCCATTGACCAGTTCGTGTCGCGGGAGCTCATGATGCGTGAGACCGTTCGACTGAAACTGTCGTCGCGTGCTGATGCGCGGCCGCGACGGGAGATCGCGCGGATCGAGCCCATCGACCGTCGCTTCACCGAGCAATTCGGCGATCGTCGTCGTCTCGATCGCGTGGAGCGACGATTCGGTGATGGTGGTCCATTTGGTGTGTGCGGAACACGGATTCAGCGCGTCGCAGGCCCGTCGGCTCAGTAGGCAGACGCCGGTTCGCGGCCGCGCGTCGAACAGCTGCGTCACGCGTGCAACGGTCAGGTCACGCGGGGCAATCGCAAGCGAGAACCCGCCAAACGGCCCACGGGCGCTGCGGACAATACCAGATTTGGCGAGCGCGTTCAGTGTCTTGGCGAGGTAATTACGCGGAGCGCCGATGGCTTCCGCGATCGCATCTGCTCGCAATGCGTGGTCCGCGGGAATGCGGGCCAACAACAACACGGCGCGCAGGGCGTGGTCTGCAGTGATCGATAGCATCGAGTCCCCAGGTCGAGGTGAATTCCTCATCCTGATGAAATCATCGCATTCCCATCATCACCTGAATGTCAGGTGAAGGGGCGAATTCCCGGCTGGTTTGCTCACAGGTGCGTAAGGATTCGCCTTACCGACCACGGCCCAACTACTTCCAGCTGAGGAGATCCGCGTTTTCGCCGTCGCCACCGGGCCGACCGTCGGCACCATAGGAAATCAGGTCGTAACTCTGAGGATTCACGCGACCCGGCGAGACGTAGACGTAGTCGTGGCCCCACGGATCCTTCGGGACCGCCTTGCGCAGGTAGGGCGATTTCCAGTTGCTCGGGGCATCGACGGTCGGTCGCTGCCACAGGGCTCCCAGCCCTTGCGCGGTGCTCGGATACGCGCCGTTGTCGAGTCGATAGGCGTCGAGCGCCGTTCCAAACGTCTCGATCTGCGTCTTCGCCGTCGCGATGCGCGCGTCGCCGACATTGCGGAACAGATTCGGTGCCACGATCGTCGCGAGGATGGCGATCACGACGATCACGACCAGCACCTCGATCAACGTGAATGCGTCGCGGCGACGACGCGGGTGCATCAGCGTCACCCGCGCGTGCGAATCGAGTCCGCTTCGAACAGGCGCGGATCCACCCACCCGCTGACATCCGGCGACTTGACCTGACGCCAACCCGAGCGGCCGATCCCCAGCATGGCCTTCGCCGACGGCTTGATGACCCCGACAACATCCCCGACCAGACTGGCATCGCGACGCACATTGACCCAAGTGCGGGCGACCGCGGGGACCCACTGCGTCGAATCGTCGCCCAGCATCGTGCCTTCTGCCGAGGCAACCATCATGCTATCAAGCGCCAGCACCGGCGCCTGAGCGGCCGGCGGGAGGGTCGATGCGCCTTCCGCAGTAGAAGGGACGTCGGAGGTCTGAACCAGTCGTCCCGCCGGCGCCGCGTCGAAGGCGTTCACGAACGCCTGCCGTGCCGGCTCGCGCAGCGACCAGCTGCCAATCGCGAGCAGCGAAACGGCTGCAATCCCCGCCGCGGACGTGAGCAGTGCCGGCGAACGCCACGCCGCCGTTTTCCGCTCACCGCACCAGTGACAGGTACGATCACGTCGATGCATGATGCCGCATCCGGAGCACTTCTTGAGCGCGACGCGTTCGCCACGACCGTCGTGGAGGCTGAATGGCGACGCGCAGAGCGGGCATTTGGAGGCCGCAGAAAGCGCTTTTGCGCCGCAGGATTCACATCTCAGATAGCCCATACGAGTCGACCAGCGTCGAGGATGCCTTCGGCAGCATCACAAAAAGGTTTAACCAACACTCTACTGTGGTAGCGGGTCACGAACATGCTCAACTATTACGATTTGCGAAAGGGGAAACTTGAATTCTGCAGTATTTTGTATTGAGAATAGTCACAGATTTTAACAATCTACACGCTAGGCAGCAACACGGATCTGCCGTTCTAATAGAGCGCGGTAGGACGTGATATCACCGTTCAATTCCCCGAGAGCCCAGATGCCTTCGACATCGAAGGCAGTCTTTTTTCGGCGCGCATGGTCGACGCGCTCGGCCAAGAAAAGCACTTCGGCCAGTGGGTGCGCCGAGGACGGCCGTTCCTTCCGGTGGTGGCGACCGATGGCGTCCGCCGCGGCCGCGCCCAGCCGCCACTGGTGGACGGCGGAGGCACCAAGCGGCTCGTGAAGGTGCTCCAGCGCCTGTGACAACCAGTGATCGGGAAGCAGGACTGCCCGTCGACGGGCTAGGCGCAGCGCGGAGATGCGATCGAACATCACCAGCTTTCCGACATCGTGCAGCAGCGAGACGGCGAACGCCTCTTCCGCGTCCGCGCCAAACAGTGGGGCCAACGACCGAGCGAGCGGCGCGGTTTGCACCATGTGAGACCAGACGGCGCCGACCATGCCATCGAAGGATCCGCCCGGTTTCGCGAGCAGACCGTCGACGCAGCTGGCCAGCACGACGGCGCGAGTTCCAGCGATACCGATCCGGTCGATGGCCGCGTCGACACGAAGAACCGGCTGGAGGCCCGCGCCATACCATGCGCCGTTCGCCTGTCGCAGGAGCCCCTGCACGAGCGATGGGTCGTTGCCCAGCCGATCGGCGAGATCGTTCCGAGACAGCTTGGCGTCGTCGCAAATGGTGATGGCGTCGCGCGCGGCCGCTGGAAGCTGGCGAATCACGGCCTCGGGCTCGGCCGCCAGAAGCGAGAGCAGCTCCGCCACGTCTGGCCACTTGGCCGTGTCTCCAGTCTCTGCCCACTCATACTCGAGGCGCTGAATCACGCGCGAGGTGCGCGCCTGCCAGTATTCGGCTGAACGAGGCTGCCACGGCGGCGCGCCGGGCTTCGCCTCGTCGATGCGTGCGCTCTCGGTTTGCGCGCGACGCACGCTGTCGATTGTGCGAACCGGCGACGAAGGCGCCGATGACGCGACCGATGGCGCAGCATGCCGGCGAAAAAGTGATCGGATCAACGAGGCGATCATCGAGGAATTCGCAGGGAGAGGAGAGGAGCGGGTCGGGAGGGGCCCGTGGAGTAGACGCTCAGGGTGGGCGTTTGGTCTCGCACCGGATTGCTCGAGGTCATGGTTTCTGGAGCAGTGATTCTGCCCTCCGCCCGGCCGTCCCTCTTCAATCAAATCGTCGTGAATCCGCTTCTTGCCAGCGCCGTGGCACTTGTCCTCAGCACTCCGCTAGGCGCTGCCAAGCATGCCGGACCCGTGTTCGACGGACGACGCGGCCAACTGACCGTCGCGACGCCGCGTCGTGAGGGCACGTTCGTGACCGACGGTCGTCTCGACGAGGCGGAATGGTCAAGCGCGGCGCTGCTGACCGGCTTCTCGCAATTCTTCCCGGCCGACGGCGTGGCGGCGAAGGAGAGCACCGAGGTGCTGGTCTTCTATTCGGCCACGGCCCTTCACGTCGGCATTCGCGCGTATGCCCCAGCCGGCACGGTGCGGGCGACGCTCGCCGAACGCGACAAGATCACGTCGGATGATCACGTGCAATTCTTTCTGGGCACGTACGACGATAGTCGCCAGGCGCTCGTCTTCGCCGTAAATCCACTCGGCATCCAGAGCGACGGTGTACTGACGGAGACCGGCGCGCAGGCGGGCAGTGGGTTCTATGGCGGTACGGCGAAGGCACGTGAGGCGGCAGATCTCGATCCCGTTCGAGAGCCTGCGTTATCGCGCCGGTGACGAACAGCAATGGCAGTTGCACGTCATTCGCATTGTGCAGGCGTCCGGACATGAAGATGGCTGGGCGCCAGCCCTGCGCGCCAACGCGAGCTTTCTTGCACAGTCCGGTCATCTCTCGGGGCTGCGTGATCTACGTCGCGGCGTCACGGTGGACATCATCCCCACGATCACGTTGTCGGCGGTCGGACTGCCAGACGCACGGACGTCGACATTCGCGTACTCGAGTGCTCGTCCAGAAATCGGCGGTAGCGCGCGTTGGGGGGTCACGAGCAATCTGACAGTGTCTGGCACGGCGAACCCCGACTTCTCGCAGGTCGAGGCCGACGCGACCCAGTTCTCGTACGACCCGCGTACCGCCGTGTTTTTCCCAGAGCGCCGCCCGTTCTTCTTGGAAAGTCAAGAGCAATTCACGACGCCGAGTCAGCTGATTTACACGCGTCGAATCGCACAGCCCGTTGCGGCCGCGAAAATGACGGGGAAGCACAACGGCTTCGACATCGGCGTCCTGTCCGCGGTGGACAATGTCGATGCGTCGGCGAGTGGCGATCAAAGGCCGTTGTACAACATCGTCCGGCTTCAGCGCGACCTCGGCACGACCAGTCGCATCGGCGTCGCGTACACGGACAAGATCGACGGGCAGCAATGGAACCGCGTGCTCGGCGTGGATGGGCGCGTGGTGCGTGGTCACTTCGCGACGCAGTGGCAGTTGGCCGGCAGTGCGACGCACCAGAGTGGTCAGACAACACGCGCGCCACTCTGGAATCTCGCGACGACCTTCAATGGCAAGCACTACTACTCGTGATACAGCGCGGCCGCGATCGGTACCGACTTCGACGCCCAGAGCGGATTCATCGCGCGCTCAGGGATCGCCGACATGGGGATGACGCACCGATACACCTACTTGGGGAAGCCTGGCCAGACGCTCGAGGCCTTCGCGCCGGAGCTGTTTCTGAATGGCACGTGGCGATACAGCGATCTGGTGAATCGGCGTCCGGCGCAGGATGTGAAGTTCCACATCAAGCTAAACAGCCGGTATCGTGGTGGATGGCAGGTCGGTGCACAGGCGCTGATCGAAGACTTTGGATTCGATCGCGATCTGTATCGCAACTATTTCATCTTCAAACCGCGCGCGAGCGCCATCGACACGGTCGCCTACACCGGCACGCCACATCTGCAGAACCTAGACTGGGTGCTCTCCGTCGTGACGCCGGAATTTCGCAGCGTTTCGTTCAGCACGTTTTTCATTATCGGTCAGGACGAGAACTTCCCCGAATGGAGTTCCTCGGGCATCACGAGCCTACAGGGGACGCTGAATGTTCGCCCGACTGAGCAGCTCCGACTCGCGGGCACGCTCTCGCACGACACCTTCAATCGGCAAACCGACGGGACTCGCGTGCAGACGCGCAGCACGCAGCGTCTGCGCGCTGAGTACCAGGTGACACGCCAGATCTTCGTCCGCGTGATCGGCGAGTACACGCTGCCCCAGCAGGACTCATTGCGGGACGATTCGCGCACCAATCTTCCGATCTACCTCAGGTCGTCCGCAGGCGCCTTCTCGCGTGCCGCCGTGTACGATCGACGCCGCGCGCGACTCGACGTGCTGTTTTCGTATCTGCCGACGCCCGGCACCGTTTTCTACGTGGGTTACGGCGACGCGCTGGCGTCAAACAAACCGATTGGACCGGATCAACTGCAGCGTTCGCGCGATCAGTATTTCATGAAACTGAGCTACTTGTTCCGCCTGCAATGACCTCCCAGTGATTACGCGAGACGAGGGACATGACATGCAAGCCGGACAGTGACTGGCCCTGGAGCGCATGACGCGATTCGATCTCGAAAAGCGTTCGATCACCGAGCTGAGTCAGCTACTGCGCCGCGTCAAAGGACGGGGATGGGGCTGTGGCGACGGGGTTTTGTTCGTGGACGGCGTCCTGATGGCGTCACCCATCCCGGACAAGACCGTCGATACGGTGAAATCCATGCCAACCGAAGGGCGAGGTCGGACGGGGATTCCTCCCGTCATGGCGGTGCCGATGCCCAAGCCGAATCCGCTCGATGAGATCGCGGTGAACTCCGTCGACGCGATCGAGATCTACACGGGCCCGTCAGAGATTCCGCTCGAGTTCAAGGCGGCCTTTCGCCAAGCGCGATGCGTAGTCGCGGTCTGGACGCGCTGAGCCGTACGGACACCGCCCGTCAGTCGCCGGTCTGTTGTCCGCAAACGCGCGCGGTAGGGGGAATCCCCGACGCCGCCAGAGTGGTACACGGCGCAGTTTTTGGACGTACGCGCACGCGGCGCTTGGCCGTGCGGCGCGCCGTCGGATCGCGACATGTCACGCCCGGAGGAGTTTATGAGTGTGCCCGCAGATATTCTCGGGTTCATCAAGTCGCACGCCGACGTTCGCGTGCTGAGCGTGTACATAGATGGCTCCGTGACGGATCCGGCCAAGCGACACGAGTGGCGCACCATGTTTCGCCATTCGATCGATAGTCTGCGCGCGCGATTCGCGAGTTTCCCGCCGGCCGATCGCGATGCATTCGAGTCGTGCGTGGCGCGAGTCGAGGAACGGCTGCCTGTCGCCGACGATGCGGCGGAGCACGGGAGCGCACCATGGAGCGGTGCCGGTACGCACGGCTGGATGGCGCTGTCTGCCGAAGACGGCGAGATGGTCGACGCCCGACTGAGCGTTGCCCAGGTGCCGCTGGTCACGTGGGGAGATTGCGCGACGATCGTGCCGTACCTCGCGGCCACCCGGACCGATGACGCCGTCATCGTGCAGGTCGATCTTGATCACGCCATTATTTCCCGTTTGCATCGTGGCGTCGTACAGGTGCTGGAGTCGATGACGGCCGACCGCGATACCGATGAAGTCGGCTCGCATATGGGCGACGCACCACGGCAGGGATTTCACATGGGGACGCGAGGCGATACCCGCACCGACGACGCGCAGCGTCAGCGCCGTGAGGCGCACGAGCGCCTGATGTCGCGCGCGCGTCGAACGCTTGCCGTGATCGCCGGCTCAGAGGCTCGGATTGTCGTCGGCGGAACCGGTGGAGCCGTCGCACATTTCATCGCCACGCTGCCGAACGAACTCGCGGCGCGCTGCGCGGTCTCGGAGGCACTGCACATGACCACGGCGCTGTCCGCGATCCCGACCCTCGCAGACGCGGCGTTGCTCGAATTGCTGACCCGTCATGAATTGGAAGCGCTACAGCTGCTGGACCGTCGCGCGCATCTGACACGTAACGCCGCGTTCGGCTACGAGGCCGTGGCGGCTGCGGCCACCGCGGGCGCCATCGAGCGGCTGTTCGTGAGCGAAACGTTGTGGCGCAATCACCTGAACGAAATCGAGGCCCTGGTGCAGCGCGCGCTTCGCTCGCACACGCGCGTCGATGTCGTGACACCGCAGTGCGCCAGCACGCTGGATGCCTCGGGGGGCATCGCGGCTGAACTCCGATTTGCCGTTGCGATGGCGACCACGCCTGAGCTCGCCCATCCCGCCTCGGTCTGACCAGAGCACACCAAGCACGACGTAGTGGCCACACGCCGCCGAACGGCGGCCAAGACGGCGCTTACAGCCGCGTCGGATTCCGACGCCACACCGAGACGGTCAACGCCATCGCGAAGCTCACCCACGTCAGATACGGGACGAACAACAGGCCGGCGATCGGATCGCGCGCCCAGAACCCGAGCAACGTGAGCAGAATCGAGGTCCAGAGGAGCGACACATCGATGGTTGAGCCGAGTCCCGTTCGGCGGACGAAAAAGAACCAGCTCCACGCGGCGTTCAGTACAAGCTGTACGGCATATAACGTCAGTGCGCCGCGCGCGCCGTCAAATCCCGCGATACTCCAGATACGCCACGCAGCGGTGGCCATCATCAGATAGAGGATGGACCACGCGGGCCCGAACAGCCACGCCGGCGGCGCCCAGCGCGGACGGTCGAGACTTCCGTAGAACTCGCCGGCGCTCTTCGCGGTTACCGCGCCGCTGGTGGCGGCCAATGCCGTGCCGGCGATCCAGCCGAGCAGGCTGAGAAGTGAGTGGGTCACGGTTGAAGGATGTATCGATCCACCGGAGATTGGCAGGGCGCCGCGTCGATATCAGCCCGGGTCACGGATCTCGACATGTCGCTGGGATCTGGACGCGGGACCGTTCGTCGCCATTTTCAATCATATGCCTATCTCAATTCGTCCACTCGCCCGTGTACTCGCGTTCGCCACCCTCGTCACCGTGGTCGCGTGCGGCGGCGACTCGGCCGGTAACGGCGGCACCGTGCAGAGTGCCCCGAAGATTCCGGATGGGACATTTGCGCGGATCCAAAAGGAGATACTCGAGCCGTCGTGCGTGTCATGCCACACGACCGGCACGAGCAGCGCGCGCCAATCACAACTTGTGCTCACCGCGGACTCGGCCTACCAGCAGTTGGTCGGCGTCGCGTCGGTCCAACAGATCGCAAAAGCCGACGGCGTGCAGCGGGTCAAGGCCTTCCGCGCCGACAGCTCCCTGCTCTTCCACAAGCTCGCGTGGGTGCCGGGGCACCACAGTCGTGACTACGGTATGCTCATGCCAGCGGGGACGACACAGGGACTGACCGCCGGCCAGCTCGAATACGTTCGCCGCTGGATCGAAGGCGGCGCGCCGCGTGCTGGTCACGTGGCCGATACGCTCGTGCTGAAAGACAACCGGACGCAGACGGCCACATTCACGCCATTAGCGGCGCCCGCTGCCGGCACCGGTATTCAGCTGGCCGTCGACAGCTTTGCCATCACGCCGACGACCGAGCGCGAGCTCTTCGTCTATCGCCGATTGGGCAACGCGACCGACCTGTACGTGACGCGCATCGAGTCGCGTATGCGCCCCGGAAGTCACCACCTGTTGCTCTACCAGTTCGACGATTCGAAAACATCGTTCCCCTGTAACGCCCGGCCGTCGCCAGATGTTGTGCGCGACATTCGCAACATCGACGGCACCTTTAACGTGATCAACATGCTGCCGATGGCGTGTCACGTGTACTTCGCCGGCGCGATGACACCGGATTTCGATTACCGCTTTCCGCCGGGCGTCGCGCTGAAATTGCCGGCGAACAGTGCGCTCGACTTCAATGTGCACTACGTCAACCGCGCGCCGATCAGTTTGCCAGGTCAGGCGTTCGCGAATCTGTATACCGTCGACAAGGCGCAAGTAACGACGGTGGTGCGCACGCTCAATCTCGCCAACACAAGCTTCACGCTGCCGGCGCGTCAGCGAACGACGATACGCACCGTGTTCGCCATGAATGTGCGTACGACAATTCTCGGGCTGACGTCGCACATGCACTCGATGGGCGAACGCTATGAGATCCGCGTACGGCGTGCAAATGGCACCGAAACCACGGCCTATACGAACACAGACTGGGAGCATCCGGGCTTTCAGAACTTCGACACACCGTTGGTACTCGAGGCGGGCGACGCGCTCGTGAGCGTCGTGACCTGGAACAACGTGACGGATCGAGTGATCTCGTTCGGGCTGGCCTCGACAGATGAGATGAACATCATTTTTGGGTACGCGTATTGATCCGTTTGGCGCAGCGCGCGGCATGCCTGTTGGTCATACTGACGCCGCTATGCATACACGGACAGGCCACCGGTCGCGCACGCCCCGACCTGCCGACGGCGGCTCGCACGATCATCGCCTCGGCGCAGTATGCCACGTTCATCACGACCGACGCGGCCGGTCATCCGCAGGCGCGCACGGTGCAGCCGCTGGCACCGGATTCGGCGTGGCATGTGTGGTTCGCCACCAATCCGCGTAGCCGCAAAGTCGGGCAGGTCCGGCGAGATGCCCATGTAGCGCTGCACTACTTTGATAAGCCGACGGAGAGCTACGTCACGATTATCGGTGAGGCGCGCATCGTCACGGATAGCGCTACAAAGAACGCGCATTGGGACCGCACCTGGGATGTTTTCTACAAGGACCGCGATTCGAGCGTCGTGCTGATCGATGTACGTGCCGACCGACTGGAAATCGTCAGCGCGAAGATGGGCATCACCGGCGACACCGCGACGTGGCGTCCACCGACTGTACGCGTTAGAACGTCAGCTCCGCCGCGCTGACGGCAGAACGCGTCGACTTCGAATCGTGTCGACGGCCGGCGGCGGCTATCGCTTGCAGCACCAGAATTGGTACATCGCCGCGAACGTGTCGGGATGCGCGGTTTCGAACTGCGCCCACGCTTTCAGGTTCTGCCAGGCACTCGGGCCGTGCTCGGCGGCGAAGCGCGCGCGCGCGGCCGACGGTAGTTGAAACCCCAGAAAGCGCAGTCCCAATTCGCCGAGGTGCGCGCGGATTTCAGCAATCGTATACGTTCGCTCCTGCACATTCATGACGAGATCACGACACCCGCTGAGCGAGAAGAAGTCGACGAACGCGACCACGCCGTGCGCGGAATGATCGGCGGGCAGCGATAGGATCGCTTGGCGGCACTCGCGAATGCCGTCATCCGTCGTCGCGAATCCTTGATCGCGCGCGAACCGCCGTGCGGCATCGACCGACGGGCGGGCGAGCGTGCTGTAGAGTCCGATCTTCATGACGCCGTCGGGCGCGAGGGCGTCGACGAGTCGCCTCCACCCGTCGAGCGGATTCTGCAGGTGATGCAAAACGCCCGAGCATGAGACGATTGCAAAATGTCGATCGTGCCCCTGAAACTCCAGAATGTCGCCCTGACCGAATGTCACGTTGCGAACACCGTAACGCGCCGCCATCCGCGTTGCGTACGCGAGGCTCGCCGCTGAGAGATCAAACGCCGTGACCTGCGCGTCGCTGAAGGAGATCGCGGTCGACAGCGCTTGCTGTCCGCTGCCACAACCGGCGACCAACAGCTGCACGTTTTTTACTGGTTTGCGGAGCTCCGGTCGCAGCGACCGAATGAACGCAGACACCGTCGTTACGGGCGGTCGCTGCAACGTCAGCCAACGCGGGTAGGGATTCGCTTCGTATTGTTCACGGACCAACTGCGAGACGGCGTCGGTGATCGGCGTCAGCACGGGTAGCTGCGCGGCAATGCGACGTTCCTCGCGATATGCATGCACGTGATCGCTCACGATCGGGGCAAACGCTGGCGGCCACTGCGCCATCGATACATCCGCCAGCCGTTCCCACCCGGCGATGCTGGTGAGGGGCTGATACATCGTGACCAACGCCAACGCGGACGTCGCCGACGGCGGCTCGAAGTGCGGTTCGGCAAGCGACCGCGCCAGTGCAGACTGCAGCGAGACGACGCGCGCGCGCTCCGCCGTCGTCCATGCAGGGGCATACTCTTCGTTGAACCCGAGCCCCGCGAGCGCACAGACGAAGTCGAGTGGGATCGCGTCATCGTGTGCCGCTCGTTCGCACAACAGCACGTCATGACGGAGGCGCGTGAGCAGTCGCTCGACGTCGGGGTCGCTGACGATGATGCGCGGCAACGCGAGGAGGAGCAGATCATCGCGCATGAAGGAACGCGCTGCCTCAGGGTGCGCGGCAATCAGATCGTGAGCCGCCGTGTGATCAGCGCTGAGTTGCACCGCTCGCATCAACTCGCCAAACGCCGGAGTGCCGCGTATCAGGCCGAGCACGACGCCGGCCAACGTCTGCGCCGAGATGCCCGGATCGATGATCAGGTCGCGCAGGACTTCGCGGACGCTGTCCGAGGCGGTGCCGAGCGCGATGCCCTGCAGCGCATCGACAAGGAGATGCCGAAGCGCGGCGTGCGAGCGATTCACGTAGACCGCATCGAATAGCGTGACCAGCGCCTCACTCAGTCGGCCTTCCGCCAACAGCGTCGAGGCGCGCTTCAGCTGTGCGTCGGGATTCACATCGATAGGCACGGTGAGCGGCTGGGCGTGGAGTGGCAGACGCGGGGAATCTAGCGCCTCGCGATTACCTGCCGCTGAATGCGGTGTTCTCGCTGGAGTCGTAGGCACACGTTACTCTACATGCGAACGTGGCTGCGGACGGCATTTGTCTCCGCCGCCTCCATCGTCTGCTCGTGCCTCCCGCCAACAGGATTTTCGCCATGCAGCGCGCCTTCGCGTTCCGGCTGTCGTCGTTCGCATTCTTCTCCGCCGTCGTATTCTCGGGCTTCACATCGTCGTCCACGTTAGCGCAGTCTGCTGCGCCGTCTGCTGCGCCGTCTGCTGCGCCGTCAGCAAGCCGCACCGCGATTGACCCGCGACTTTATGCGGGGCTCACCTGGCGAAACGTCGGCCCCTTTCGCGGTGGACGCGTGGGTGCGGTCACCGGAGCGATCGGCGCACCCGGCACCTTCTACGTCGGCTATCCGAATGGAGGCGTGTGGAAGACGACCAGTGCCGGACAGACGTGGTATCCGGTATTCGACGGCGTGAAGTCGGTGTCGTCGGTGGGCGCGGTCGAGGTGGCCCCGTCCGATCCGAACGTCGTCTATGTGGGCACCGGTGACATGCTGACTGGTGGCACCCTCGATCAAGGCAATGGCGTCTACCGCTCGACAGACGCCGGCAAGACCTGGCAACACTTGGGTTTGGACGCGAGCAAGCATATCCAGACGATGATGGTCGACACCAAAGACCCCAACATCGTGCTGGTGGGCGCCCTCGGTGATCCGCAAAAGAAAAGCGACGTGCGCGGCGTATTTCGCAGCACGGACGGCGGTCAGTCATGGACCCGCACGCTCTCCGCTGGCGACGAAATCGGTATTGCCAAACTAGCGCGCGCGTATGACGTCCCGAACGTGATTTACGCAACCACGATGCGTCACTACACACCGCCAGTGTATTCGCAGGATCGCCTGCGCTCCTTTCAGTTTGGCCTAGCTCAGACGCCGGACACTGGACGCAGCGGCACGGTGCTGTACCGTTCGATGGACGCCGGCATTACGTGGAAGGAAGTCGTCAGCAGTGGCCTGCCCCGTCTCGAAGGACGCACCTCGGTCGCCGTGGCAATCGGAACGAATGCGCAGCGGCTGTATCTGGTTTCGAATACCGCGCTCTATCGCTCCGACGATGGCGGCGCCTCGTGGAAGCGAATGGCGGCGGACGACGATCGCATTCGCAACGGTCAGGGCGGATACAGCTGCGGCGTCTATATCGATTCGAACAACCCGGACATAGTCTACACGCTCAATACCGCGATCTATCGGTCGCTGGACGGTGGCCGGACCTTCACCGGACTGAAAGGTGCGCCGGGCGGTGACGACCCGCAGCAAGTCTGGATCGATCCGACCAACGGCTCGCGTATGCTGGCCGGCTACGATCAGGGCGCGATCGTCTCGCTCGATGCCGGCACGACGTGGAGTTCGTGGTACAATCAGTCGACTGAGCAGATCTATCACATCTCGGCCGACAACAGTTTCCCGTATTGGATCTACGGCACGCAGCAGGATGCCGGCGCGATCCGCACGCGCGGCCGAGGCAACAATGGCGCCGTGACGATGTTCGATTGGAACTCGGTGAACGGCTGGGAGTGGGGCACCGTGTTGCCGGACCCACGCAATCCGCTGAATGTGTACGCCAGCGGCAGCGGCCTTGTGAAGATTTCGTATCCAACCGAACAATGGATCAACGTCAGCCCGGCGATCGATCCGGCGGCGAAAGCCCGCACGGTATCATCACAGCCGTTGCTCTGGGCACCGTGGAATTCGCGTCAGTTGCTCGCCGGATTGAACTACGTGACGAGCACGATCGACGGCGGCGCGACGTGGACGCGCATCAGTCCGGAACTTGCCATCCCAAAGGATCTCGATTCAACTGCGGCGGCAAATGTCACGGGCGGGCGTAGCGCAATCGAATCGATGGCGGCATCGAGTGTCGCGCGCGGGGTGATCTGGGTCGGCACCGGCAACGGGCTCATTCATGTCACGCGTGATGAAGGCAAGACGTGGAGCGACGTCAGCATTCCGAATCAGCCAACGCCCCGGCGCGCCAACGTGTCGGCGATTGACGCGTCGCACTTCGACGCGGGCACGGCGTACGTTGCCATCGAGTACCTGCGCATGGGCGATCACACACCGTATCTGTTTCGCACGCGGGACTTCGGCAAGACATGGACCAAGATCGTCGGCGGTCTGCCGACGAATGATGCCGGCGGCAGCTTTACGCGCGTGATTCGAGAAGACACGAAAAAGAAAGGACTGCTCTTTGCCGGCTCCGAGAGCGGCCTGTATGTGTCGTTCGATGACGGTGAGCAGTGGCAGTCGCTGATGCAGAATCTTCCAAACTCGTCGTATCGCGACATCCTGATCAAGGGGAATGATCTGATCGTCGCGACGCATGGCCGAGGCATCTGGATTCTCGATGACATCTCGATGCTGCGTCAGATTGGTGGCGACATCGCGGCAAAGCCGATGCATCTGTTCGCGCCCGGCGCATCGGTCCGCATGCGGCGTAACGTGAGTTGGAACACGCCGCTGCCGCCCGAGATGCCGCATGGCGTGAATCCGGCCGATGGGGTGATCGTCGATTACTGGCTCGCCGCGAAGCCGGCGGGCGAGCTCACGCTGGACGTGCGCGACGCCGCGGGCACGCTCGTTCGACATATGACGAGCACGGCTCGCGCACCAGTCGCCGAGGCGGCGCGTCCACCGCATCCGAATTTCTGGCTGGCGGCTCCGCAGGCGCTCACAACGAATGTCGGCACGAATCGCGTGAACTGGGATGTTCGTCACGATGCCCCGTCCACGTTCAATCACAGTTTCGAGATCAACGCGAACCCTGGGCTGACGCCGACGTCGCCCGAAGGCGCGCTGGCGTTGCCCGGTCTATACACCCTCACGCTCACCGTCGACGGCAAGGCGATGTCGCAGTCGGTCACGGTCAACAATGACCCACGGTCGACGGCGACACTTATCGCACTGCGTGCGCAGCACACGCTGATGATGAAGCTGACCGAGGCATTGACCGCGAGCTTCGCCGCCGACGGCCAGGCCCGTGCGCTGAAGATCGCTATAACGAAGTCGGCCGGCGCGTCGCCTGCGTCGGATGTCGAAGCGCGCGTGAAGGCGATGTCATCGGCGATCGATTCGATCACGGGATCGGAAGGGGGCCGCGGATTCGGTCGTGGTGCGGCGTCACCGACGTTCCGAGGGCTCAACGGCGCGTTCGGCAGTCAGCTGAACGCCCAAGACAATGCCGATCTCGCACCGACCCCATCGATGCTGGCAGCGCTTGCGGCGTCGTGCAAGGATTTGAAAACCGTGCAGATGAGGTGGCAGCGGCTGGTCACGACCGAGCTGTCCGCGCTCAACAGCGCGCTGACAAAGGCGGGCAGCACGCCGGTGCCGGCGCTACGTACGGGCGGCGCCGGAGGCTGCTGATCGGGACGGGATGATTCGGAGGGGGACAGGATGACAATGCGGGGGACGGGAACCGAGGTGATCCGTGGCCGGATCGGAGTTATGTTGTGCCGGTCTGTCTCGCTTTCCCTCCCCCTCCGGAGTTCCCCATGCATCACCTGTGTCGACGACTGTGTGCGTTGACGGGTCTTCTGCTGCTCGCCGTTTCGCCCGCATGGGCGCAGCAAGCAAGCACCGGTGGCTCTCTGATCGTTCGAGCGAGCGACGCGGCAAATCAGCGCCCATTGGAAGCCGTGCGCGTGCTTCTTGTGGGCACGACGATCGCGGCACAAACCGGGACTGATGGCCGCGTCACGTTGCGGAACGTGGCAGCGGGCGACTACACGTTGCGATTGCTCCGCGTCGGCTACAGTGAGATGACGAAGCGCGTGACGGTCGTCAGCGGTCAACCTGCCACGATCGACATCGGCATGACCGTGGCGGCCGTGAACTTGCAGCCGGTCGTTACGACCGCGACCGGTGAACAGCGCCGAGTCGAGTTGGGCAACGCGACGGCGAACATCGATGCCGCAAGGGTGATGGAATCGGCGCCGGTCACGAATCTGAACGATCTGCTCAATTCGCGTGCACCTGGCGTAACTGTCACCAGTGGCACACAGACGGGCACGGGCGCGCGCATTCGTGTGCGCGGCATGAATTCGGTCAGCTTGTCGAACGAGCCGATCTGGATCATCGACGGCATCCGCATGACGAGCAATCGAGCCGACTTCGGCACGGCGACGGGTAACGGCGGCACCACGGGCGGCAACAACGCCAGCCGCGTCGGCGATCTGAATCCTGAAGAGATCGAGAACATCGAGGTCGTGAAGGGTCCTTCCGCCGCCACGCTCTATGGTACCGACGCGGCGAACGGCGTGATTCTCGTGACCACCAAGAAGGGTCGCGCCGGCGCCGCTCGCTGGAGCGTCTTCGGTGAAGGCGGCCGCGTGCAGGATCGCAACTACTATCCGGCCGCGTACACCACGTGGGGCAAGCGTCCCGGTGAAACGGTCTCGTCGCGCGGATTCTGCAATCTGCAGCGTGTTGGCACGGGCGAGTGTGTCGCAGACTCCACGAGCAGCCTGAATATCTTCGATCGCGCGGACCTGACGCCGCTGGATAACGGCAACCGTCAGAAGTTCGGTGTGCAAGTGTCCGGCGGCACCGAAACCACGCGTTACTTCATCGGCGTGGAAGACGAACGGGAGGTCGGCGTGATGTCGTTGCCGCAGTTCGAGCGTCGCCGCGTCGATTCGCTTGGGCTCCCGTTGCGCGACTGGACCAAACGTCCGAATGCGCTCGACCGGCGGACGTTGCGCGTGAATCTCAACTCCGCGCTGACGCCCAAGCTCGATGTCGGCCTCGCGACGAACTTCATCAATCTCGATTCGCGCTACTCGCTCGAGTCGAACGCCACCGCTGGCCTCGGTTCGCAGGTATTCGGCGGCCCCGGCACCACGGACAACGGCAACATTAGCTCCGTTGGCACCCCGCTCAACGGGTATCGTGCGTGGACGCCCTACTACACGTGGTCCGAGCGCACGGGACAAAACGTCAACCGGTTCATCTGGTCGGTTAATACGAACTGGCGTCCGTTCTCGTGGCTGTCCAACCGCGCCGTGGTCGGTAACGACTGGACCGGTCGTATCGACGAGAACCTGCTCTATCGCGGTGAAGGGCCGCCGCTGACTGCGACGACGCGCTTGGGCTCGCGCGGCATCAACAACGTGAGCATCAATAACCTCACGGTCGATCTCGGATCGACTGCGCAGTATGCGTGGCACAACTGGCTGAGCATGAAGACGACCGTCGGTGCGCAGTACATCGGCTATCGCTCGTTCGGTGCTATCACGGGATCGTCACAACTGGCGCCTGGATCGCAAAGCGTCAGTTCTGGTACTGCACTCGTCGTCGGCGAGGCCACGACGATTCAGAAGACGTTTGGCGTGTACATCGAGCAGGCGGCCGCCATTCGCGATCGACTGTTCCTGACCGCGGCGATTCGCGTCGACCAGAACTCCGCGTTCGGTACGGACTTTCAGAACATCCGGTATCCGAAAGCGTCAATGTCGTACCTGATCTCGCAGGAAGACTGGTGGAAAGCGCCGTCGTTCATCAACGCGGTCCGATTGCGCTACGCGTACGGTCAGTCCGGCGTGCAGCCGGGCCCGAACGATGCACTCCGTTTCTACTTGGCATCGACGACGAACATCGCCAATGTCGACCAGCCGACGGTCATCCAGGGTGCGTTGGGCAATGACAATCTCCAACCCGAACGATCTGCCGAACATGAAACTGGATTTGAAATCCAGATGTTCGGGCAGCGCCTGAACCTCGACGCGACGTACTACAGCAAGACGACGCAGGACGCATTGATCAGCGCGATTCTGCCGCCCTCGTACGGCTCGGTGACGTCGCAGCTGCGCAATCTCGGCGCCGTGAAGAACGCCGGATTCGAGGGCACGCTCACAGGACAGATCCTGCAGGGCAAAAACATCGGATGGGATTTCAATCTTTCCGGCTCGATCAACGCGAACAAGGTCGTGTCGCTCGGCAACACGCCGCCGCAGATCGGCACCACGTCACGCACGGTGGCCGGCTATCCGATCGCCGGTCTCTGGGCTGTACCGATCAAGGGCTGGCAGGACAAGAATGGCGACGGTCTGCTCACCTACTTTGCCGACGCAGCAAAGAACGAAGTCTTCACGGGCGACACTGCCGAGTATCGCGGCTATGCCACGCCGCCTTGGCAGGCCACGTTTTCGAACGGCTTAGAGCTGTTGAATCGCCAGCTGCGCCTGACGACGATGTTCGACTATCGCGGCGGCAACAAGTGGTACAACAACACGGAGCGCATCCGCTGCACGCGACCGAACTGTAGTGGCCGCATGAATACACAAGCGGATCTCATCGATCAGGCGACGAACATTGCGGCGAACGAGACGCCCGCCCGTACGCTTGACGGGTACTTCCAACCGGGCGCGTTCGTCCGTCTGCGCGAACTGTCGGTGCAGTACACCTTCACGCAGGCACTGGCCGAGAAGATCACGCGTGGCCGTTCACTCTCGATGGTCTTCTCTGGCCGCAACCTCAAGCTCTGGACGAAGTATCGCGGTACCGATCCCGAGTCCGGTTTCAATACGACTGGAGCTGGCGAAGCGCCGCAGGAATTCCAGACGATCGGACCGGCGACGTACTTCACGTTTCGCGTCAACCTTGGCTACTAGGAGAACCGACCCATGACTATCAAGCACACTACGGGCCGGCGTTCCATGCCGAAGCTGGTCGCCTCGATGCTCACTCTTTCCTTGACGCTGTCCAGCGTGGGATGCCAGACGGCAAACGACAAGCTGCTGCAGGTGACGGATCCCGACATCATCAACCCGAACGACGTGGTCTCCGCCGAGGCGGCGGTGGCGGTCGCGAACGGCACGATCGCGACGTTCAAGCTGATTACGGGTGGTGGTGAAAGCACGTGGATGTTTGGCGGCTTGCTGGTCGACGAATGGAGCACAAGCTCGACGTTCATTCAGAACGACGAGACCGACCAGCGTGTCATCAAAGAAGACAACGGATCGATCACGGGCCAGTTGCGGAACCTCTATCGCACGCGCACGCGCGCGAACGAATCCATCACGGCGCTGATGAAGGCACGACCAGACCTTCGCAGTCTCATCGCGGAGATGTACCTCGCGCGAGGTTTCGCGGAATTCCAGCTGGCCTCAGACTTCTGCAACGGGATTCCGATCAGCAACGGCAATGCACTGCCGCCGGTGGATGGCGTGCCGCTGAGCACCGCGCAGGTGTTTACATTGGCGGCGGCTTCGCTAGACTCGGCGATCAGTTTCGCCAATGGTGCCGACGCGCAGAGCGTGCTCATCGGTCGTGCCTCACGCATCGTTCGTGCGCGCACGGCTATCGCGCTCGGCGACTTCAACACGCCGGCGGGACTCGTGGCTGGTATTCCGTCGACCTTCACCTATCAGCACACGTTTTCGACGGCGACGTCGACCAACACGTTGTGGGGGCAAGGCTTAAGCTCGCGTCGCTACAGCGTCGGCGACAGCGTCGAAGGCAACAAGCGTGACATCCTCGTCGCGAATGCGATTCCGTTCGCGTCGTCGAAGGATCCGCGACTGCCGGTGACGACCCCAACCACTGGCGCCATCAATGGTCAGGACGGTCTGACGTATGCGCGGACCACGGCGATGTGGGGCCAACTGACCGCAGTCGATGTCGCCAACGGCGTCGATGCGCGAATGATCGAAGCCGAAGTGGCCCTGAAAGCCGGCGGCGCCACGCAGTGGCTGGCGATTCACAACGCGCTGCGGTCGGCACCGCCCAAGCTCGGCGATATTCAGGCGGTGGCGCTGGCGCCTTTGGCTGATCCGGGCACGGCGGATGCGCGGCTGTCGCTGCACTTCCGGGAGAAGGCGTTTTGGACGTTTAGCCGCGGTCAGCGACTGGGCGACATGCGCCGCCTCATCAGGCAATATGCTCGCACGGAAGCGAACACGTTCCCGCAGGGCGTGCATTACAAGGGCGGGAACTACGGCAAGGACGTGAACCTGCCGGTCAGCACCGACGAACGGAACAACCCGAACTTCAAGGGCTGCACCGATCGCGTGCCCTGAGTAACGGCGTGACGTTCGATACGCATGCCCCGGGACGAGGTCGTTCCCGGGGCATTTGTCGTCTCGGCCGATGATTCGTTCGTCCTTCGCAGGTGTCGTGCATTTCCTTGGGATGGCACTCTCGGTACAACATGTCGTGCATCGGCGCTTCTGCTCCGAGACTTCAGGAGTTTCAAATCTTTTGATGACACTTTGACGGAATGGATGCAGTTTCCCCTGCAATGCACCTTGCTACGCTTGGCTCATTCGAGCTGTTTGACGGCACGCCCGACACGCACCCGGTCCGGATCATGGGAGCGGCGAAGCCATTGGCCCTGCTTGCGTACCTCGCGCTGGCACCCAAACGTCGGGCGAGCCGCGACACGCTGATCGGACTGCTCTGGAGCGACGCGGATCTGGACCGTGCGCGCAGCACGTTGAGACAAACGATGTGGTCATTGCGACAACGCCTCTGCGACGATGCGAAGCGGGCCGAGGTCGACGACATCGTACAGGGGTTGCCCGTGACGACGGATTGCGGGGCCTTCGAAGCGGCCGTCGCGGACAAGGACCTCGAGCGCGCGTGGGCGCTGTATTCCGGGCACTTCATTGCAGACTTCGGCGTCATGGGCGGCGCCGCGTTCGAGCAGTGGGCGGACCTGCGCCGCGACCGACTGTCCGCCGCATGGCTGACGGTCGGTGGTCTGCTGTCGCGACGATACCTCGAGGCATCGCGGCACCGTGATGCACTCGCGATCGCCAAGCGACTCTGCGATGAGGCCCCGGAACGGCTCGAGTTCTGGCGTACGCGGCTCGAGGCCTTGCTCGCGGATGGGGCGCATATGCAGGCAACCCTCGATGCGGACGCATTGCAGGCACTGATGCAGACCGACGGGGTGCGCCCCGACGCGGAGACGCGGGCGCTGTTGGATCGAATCCGCCGCCATCGGGAGCCGGACTTCGCGGCGACCACGGGCCCCCGTCGTCCCGATCTCGTTGGCCGAGAGAAGGCGTTCGCATCGCTGATCAAGTCGTGGAAGACGAGTGCCCGCGGCCACGGCACGGTCTGCGTGCTTCGCGGGGCGGCGGGCTTGGGAAAGACGCGTTTGCTGAACGAGTTCGGCGCTCGCCTTCACAATCAGGATGCGCAGACGGTGATGATCCGCGCACGTCCGGCCGACCGCGACGTGCCATACGCACTGGTCGCCGCGCTGGCCGAGTTGCTCGCCGGACTCCCCGGCGCCGCGGGCGTGGCGCCGGCCACGGCGTCCGTGCTGGTCGAACTCGCTCCCGCGTTGTCGAGCGCATTTCCGCGCGCCGAGCGCGCGCGCTACGAAGCGGACGAAGCGATCCGGCTGCGAACGTTGGCACTCACGGAATTGCTGCAGGTTGTGACCGAGGAGACTGCCGTCGCGCTGCTCATCGATGATTTGCACTGGGCCGACGATGCGTCGCGCAAACTGCTGGCCAGTTTGTGCGAACGCGTGGCGGCGATGAGCGTCCTCATCGTCGTGTGCTTTCGCCCGCGGCGCGCCAGCTGGCCATACCCGCGTACCGCCGTCGTGCTGGACTTACCGCCGCTGAGTGCGGAACAACTCGACCTGTTGGTCTCGAGTCTGGCGGCCGGCGCGTCCGATTTGGTGTCCGCGATGGGGCGCCTGCTCCTCGAGGTATCCGCGGGCATTCCGCTACTCGCCGTGGCGGCAATCGATCTCGCACTCGATCGAGGGTGGCTGCGCATCGCACACGATCGATGGGAGCCGCTGGACCTAGACACGCTGCGCGCGAACCTCGCGCACGGTGGCGTGCTTGAACAGATCCTGCTCGAACTGCCGAACGCCGGTCTGTCGGTACTGCTCGCGCTCGCGCTCGCCCGCCAGCCGTTGTCCTCCGATTTGCTCGCCGCGACTCTCGAGCACGCGAACGGCGCGGCGGACATCGACGCGCTGATCACCGTGCTCGAGCAACGTGCCGTGGTCATTTCGACGGGCACGTCATGGGATGTCGCGCATGACACCTTGGCCGACGCCGCACTTGAGATTGCCTCGGACGCGCTGCAGCGAGAGGTCGCGCGTGGCCTGGCTCGGGCATTTCTGCGCGATCCCAACCCGCCCGTACGCGTGCTGCAGCTCGCCGGCCGCCTCCTGACCCGCGCGAAGGACGCGGACGCGGCGTCGTGTTTCCAACGGTGGATGCTGATCTCGCATCAGCGGCACTATTGGCGTGACCCGATCAGTGCGGCCGGTGCATTTCTGGGAGACGACGCGTCCGTGCATGATGCGCAGCGCTTGGTCAAGAGTCTCTCGGCAATGGCGCGGTTGGTGAACGGCTATCCCGCGCTCGCGGCCGCGGTCGCGATGATGACGATCGCCGTCGGCGGCAGCCTGTTGGCGATTGCGGCCCAGCCGCTGCTGGAGCCGCGCGCGACGCACATGACCATCGAGACACCGCCGACATCACGCGGGTTTCTGTGGGACACGGCCGTGCTGCGACGCGTGGTACCCGACTCGATGGTGCGTAATGCGGTGCCACTGCACGTCAGCTTCCGTGATGCCAATGACGTGCCGTCACGCAACGCGCCGCGCAGTGTGCAGGTTCGTCTGTCCCATGCGCCATCGGGTATGCGACTGGAGGGCGACACCATTCGCGCGGTCGCGAAGGGCGAGGCTGATCTTCGCGATCTCGTCGTGCGCGGTGGCGGCGCGTTCCAGTTGGAGGTCAGCGCCCGAACGCTTCCCAGCGCCCGCACGCAGACCATGTACGTGGCGCCGAGCACGAAGCCGATCGGTCGCGTCACGATCGTCTCGGGTACAGTGAACGGACAAACGGTGGACTCCTCTCATCGGCATGTTGAAGTCTCACCCGGCGCGGTGATGTCGGGGCAGTTGCACATCCGCACGCTGACTGAGTTATACAGCGCGTCGCTGCTGCTTGGGGCGGTCGCGACCTGGGGCGATCGAACGACCAACTGGATCTCTTTGAGCGCGCTCCCACCGCATGGCGAAAGCGTCGCCGATGTGCCCCTGGTGGACGCAACCGACGGGCGCGTGCTCCACGCACCGACGACGCCAGGTCGGTATCGGCTCGTCTTCCTCAGCGACGCCGAAACCGAGATGCGTTTCATCGCGAGCCGCACCAACTGGCTTCTGATTGCGCCGCGTTGGAACGACGGCGACGACATCGCCGACGTGCCAGAGATGCAGTTCGACCGACTGGACCGCGATGGATACATCCCGTGGAGCAAGCGCGTGCAGGATGGCAATGGCAAGACCAAGGCGATAGCTGTGCCGATTATCGGCACGACGTTGGAAATTGTCGTCGTGCCACGACGATAGCGCTCCCGAATGTCACTCTCGCACAACGCTCTTGTCGGCAAACAACCGACTCGGCTTCCCCGCCCTCGGATGCCCGGCGGGACGTACGCCCGCGTTGCGCCCCGTGACACGCACGTACCGCAGACGGGTGCCGCCCGGCAACGACACGACGAACGGCTGCTTCAGCGCGGCATCACGTGTGACCGGCACGCCGTGTGTGCGCACCACGATGGGGCTCCACGTCGTGCTATCAACAGACCACGAGAACTCGACCTGCTTCGGCAGCACGATCCACGAGCGCACGTTCTGCAGAAGATTCATGCGGATCGACGCGACAGACTGCACCCTGTCGTTCGGCGAGAACGGGGACGGTGCCGAGAAACGGTTGAAACCGCCGCACACCCTCACCGCGCAGGAGCGACGAGTCCGCAACCAGCGGTGACGACGCCGTCGGCGCACGCCCATCATCGGAACCACGCACGATCACGCCGGCGACGCCGTCCATCGTGCGTACGCGTGCCGCGCGCGCCGCCGTTTCGTAACTCACCGCGATGCGCATCAGGACACGGTCAGCCGGGCCGACGGCGACGCACATGCCGCGCGGTCGTGCGGTACTATCGGTCGCGAGGCGCTCGTGCAGCGATGTCAGAGCGCGCGCGAAATCGCGCGCAGCAAC